>JAFRCC010000016.1 GCA_017404545.1 Clostridia bacterium | reverse complement strand
ACAATAGCGGACATTATGACAATTGCAAAAGACAAAATTTAATGCAAATGTCCGCGTAATTGTTCGTGCGCGAAAATTTCGCAGAAATTTTCTGTGCAATGTTAGCGAAGCCTTTATATTATAGGAATTCCGGAGGAATTTGGTACCATATAAGTATAAAAAAGAACCCTTGAGTTCATCAAGAATTCTTTTTATTAAAAATTTCACCTTAAATTTCACCTTTTAGATACCACATATGTTCAGAAATAATAGGAATTTCCACAAGATTTCCTATTAGATTTTCATTTCCTTCAAAATTAACAACTTTATTTGAATCTGTTCTACCAGTTAGCATGTTATCATTATTTTTACTTTTTCCCTCAACTAGTACTTTCTGTACCGTTCCAACATATTTTTTGTTATTTTCATCAATTTGATGCTCAACTAAAGCCTTTAGCTTATCAAACCTAGTATGTTTTATATTTTCTGGTATCTGATTTTCCATCTTGTCTCCCGGAGTTCCAACCCTTCTAGAATATATGAACATGTATACCTGCTCAAATCCCACTTTTTTTACAACATCTAATGTTTCCTCAAAATCTTCATCTGTTTCACCTGGAAAACCTACTATTATATCTGTAGATAATGTAAGATTTGGTATCGTCATTTTCATTTTTTCTGCTAACTTTATATATTGATCTTTTGTATATTTTCTGTTCATTATTTTTAAAATACTTGAGCTTCCAGATTGCAATGGTAAATGTATTAATTTACATACTTTATCGCAATCTTTAATAGCCTCTATTACATCATCTGTAAAATCTTTTGGGTGAGGTGAAACAAACCTAATTCGCTCCAGACCTTCAATTTTATTTATTGCTCTAAGTAATGTTGCAAATGAATTAACACCTTCATATTCCTCAAAAGGGATATTTTTTTCCTTCTCAACTCTTAGATACGAATTAACATTTTGTCCAAGTAAAGTAATTTCTTTATATCCATTTTTGGCTAAACATTTTACTTCTTCTATTATATCTTTTGGTGCTCTACTTCTCTCTCTGCCACGAACATATGGTACTATGCAAAATGAACAAAAGTTGTTACATCCATTCATTATAGTAACTGATGCCTTTATAGTATCATTTCTTTTTATTGGAAGTCCTTCGATTACCTCTCCATCAATATCTAAAATATCCATAATTCTATTTTTATTACAAATTACTTCATATAAATCTTCTGGAAGCTTGTGAATTGTATGAGTTCCAAAAATAATATCAACAAAATTATAACTCTTCTTAATCTTTTCAATTATATGCTTTTCCTGCATCATACAACCACATATCGCAATTATTGTGCCTTTTTGCTCTCTAAATTTTTTAACTTCTCCTAATTTACCAAATAGCTTATCTTCTGCATTTTCTCTGACACAACAAGTATTGTATATAATAATATCTGCATCTTCCATATTATTGGTTTTTGTATACTGCATAAATTCTAGCATACCAGATATTTTTTCTGAATCATTTTCATTTAATTGGCAACCCATTGTAAAAATTGCATATTTTAAATTTTTCCCTGTATTAAGAGTTTTTACTTTATCTAAATATTCCTTTTGATTTTCTATATTCACCTATTATCTTCTCCTCATAAATTATAAAATCTCATTTTTAATAAACACTGCCATTTTACTACATTTTTTATTATTTTTCAACCATCTTTTTCTTTGCAAACTTAACCCAAAAAATAAATTTTTATACTATTCAAAATTAAAATTTGTTATGTTACAATTATAGTTGCAAAATTAAATTCAATACGGAGGCGATTTTATGCTTACATATGATGAAATTGTAAAATATATACAAGAAAATAACATACAAAATTTAATACCATATCAAGGATCGAATGGTATTGGTATTGTTTATAAAGTAGAAATAGAAGATTATGGTCAAAAAGAACCAAGACTTGCAATATTCGATAATATTTCGGAACTTGCTCGATTTGTAGACCAAATTAAATTTGCAGATAAAGTTACAACAGATAAACGAGATTTGGTTAATTCTGAGCCTCGATTTTTATTACGTGGAAATGTTTTAACGCCACATATCGTATCCGCTGAAAAGAAAAAACAGAAAACACTTGATGCTGCCAAACATAAATACCATGCATATAGTTCACGTAGAGGTCAAGTATTAATTCAAAGAATTGAGAATATCCAGAAAGAAATATCAGATTTAGAAAATACCATTAATTCACAAACAAAAAAAGGAACACTTCTATTTAAGAATAGTTTGAAAGATGAAAATAATCAACCACTTCCTTCTTCTGAAGGGTACGTACTTGAGGAATTACCTATTGATAGTGGATCTGTATCAATGTCAAACTTTATAAAACTAAAAATACAATATGAAATTTTAAAAATGCAACGAGAAATGTTACAAAGAAAATTATTAATTTTAAGGGATTTCTCCCATAGGAGTTTTCTTAAGAAACTTGTATCATCTCAAAAAGAAATTGATGCAGCTTTTACAGAAATTGATTCTCAAACAAATTTAACACCAGCAAAAAGCGAATCGGATATATTAGAAGATGAAAGAAAATTATATGAACTTTTACATTATTTTGATGATGCCTCTTTTGTTCAAGAATCTCCTGAATTTTTACTTGAATTGTTGAACTTTCTCAAGGACATTGACTCACGCTCTCTAAATTTTTCTGTAGAATCAGCAATTAATCAAGAACTTAAAGTACTAAAAGTTATTGCTAAGTCTGCCGAGGATAAAGCTTTAAAGTTAAACACAGAAAATACCACTCTATCGAAGGAATCTAAAATTGAAAATTTACTAAAATGTTTAAGTCAACAATACAATGAGAATTTAACAAATGAACAAAAAGATGCATCATTAATATATAATTCTCAATTATTTTGGTTAATTGGTGAAATTTTAAATATCCCCGATTACGAAACAATGAACAATAACGAAATACTAGATATTATTAAATTGTCTCCAAATTTTGGAACAATTCTAAAGGTTCTTCATTCTTATTGCATGATGATACAAAGAAGAGCTTATGGACAAGATGAACAATATGATTATCATTTACAAAATTTGATGAGATTTATATTTTCAGAGCAAACACCTCAAAAACTTCTTTCGGCTATATATATTAGTGATGTTTATTCTAAGGTTACAATAAGTCCAGAAAAAGAAGATTTATTTTCTGAAGTGATGTATGGAATTATTGAAAAAATGAAAAAAACAATAAAAACCATCAAAAGTATCCCTGAAGATGCAGTTGTTCTTCCCGAAGACGTTATCGTATATCGTGGCATTGATTCCAAAAAACTAACAAATCCACAAAAACCTTCAAATAGTGTTTTTATGTCAATATCATTAAATCCTCAAATAGCATCTTATTTTGGCGGTGAACAACCTGCAATATATAAAATTCAATTACGTAAAGGTACACCTGTATATATATTTCCTGATAAAATTTTCAGTAGTCAAGATGCATTTCAGCATTTTATACAAAGTGTTGATTTATGCGATGAAAGAGACTCAAAAGAATTACTGATAAATACCGACTATATGCAAGAATTCGAAATAAAAGAATCAATTGCCCCTATTGTTCACTATAAATTTGAAAATGGAGAATTTGAAGAAACAAAAAGTGGATTCATTATAACTGGTGAAATGGAACCAAAAATAACTCAAACTATTAGAGATGACATTAGAGATGAAGAGCAAATAATTGCATAATTTTTGACAAAAAGCTAAAAACGAATAATTATATTATGGGAATTTCGTAAAAATTTCTTATAATATTAGAAAAAGGATGGTCCGAATTTGTTCTAATTAAAATTCAAACAAACTCGGGCCATCTCACATTAACTAACCCACTCTAAAAAATCTTTCTCGCGGAATCTTCCACTAAATCTTTTGGCACTTATAAAATTAATATTTTTGTACGTTTTTTGTAAATCTCTTATACTCTTATCTGCCGTATGTGCACCACTTGTTACAAATATATAAACATCTTTGCCGGTTAAATTATTCTCTTCAATAAATGAATTAATTATTGAAGGTGCTGTATTATACCATACAGGGAATCCCAAAAAGACAATATTATAGTCACCTACATTGCCTAATTTATTCTTAATAAGTGGTCTAAATCTTTTGTTTCTCATCTCCATAAATGACCTATTTGTTCTACTTGGCCATTTTAAATCTTCTTCTGTGTACGTAATTTCTGGCTTAATTTCAAAAATATCTGCATACAATATACCTGCAATTTTCTCCGCCAATCTTTTTGTAGCCCCTGTTGCTGAAAAATAAGTAACTAATATTTTGTCCATACTACACCACTCCTTTTCTTATATAATTTTATTACCATAGCAATTTTTAGTTCATTACTTAATAATCATTCGAATTATTTTAGAAAAGTTTTGGTAGCCAACTTTTGCTGTTAGTACAGTTTTTCTTGCTTTACTACAAAAAAAAGAGCCACTAGATAGTGACGTACCCACTCCTAATTGCTCTTGCTACCTATCTGATTTTTCTTTCTTTTATCATAAAATCAGAAAAAAGTCAATCTTTTTGTATACATAATGCGTGTTTTTTTATGAACTTATATATAAATTCCCTACATTTTTGAAATTTCATTAAATAAATATCCACTATAATTTCTAATATCTAATATATTAACCATGTTGTATTTTTCTTTTACAGATTTAAAATACTCTAATATAGATTTTTTACTAATAATATTATTAGAATTTTCATCCGGTCCAAGACCTGCTCTTGCCATTAACCATGGTTTTTCTATGTGAGACATTTTCTCTAATGCCTTTCCATTATAATATCCAAAATAATTTATTATAACATCTAATAATTCTTTTCTATCTTCATCTAGAATATCTTCTATATCGTAATCTGCCTCAAATTTTATGCTATCGTATCCATATGGTCTAAATTTATTATATATATCTGAAAAAACCGGACCATGAACCCATGCTTGACAATCTTCATGAAATAATTCTTTTCCAAAAAATGCCATATAGAACCCCTGTGCATAATAAAGTATTTTTTGAAGAGCAAGTGGTGTTATTTCTGTTTTATTTGTAATATATGCAACAACTATTTCTATTTGGCTATCTATTCCATTTTTTAAATTCCATCTATTCATTGCATTAATTTCTTTTTTTACCTTATTATATGCTTTTTCAGTAATTCGCTCTTTATTTTTCTCTAAAATTTCTAACATATAATTTGAATCATTTAATATTTTATATAATTCATCCGAATATGGTCTAGTTGGTACATTTTCGCCATTTAAATATCTTATTAAAGTTACTTCTCCCCAACCTAATAATTTTGCAAGCGGCTTTTTACCTATTTTGTATTTCCTTAGTATTTCTGATATTTCTTCAACACTTATTATATGCTCTTCTAATCTATATGCTATATCTAATCTTCTTAAATTTTCATCTGTAATACTATTTTCGCTAAGCTCTTCTCCGCATTCTTTGCAAAAAGCATATAGCTTATTATAATAGTACTTTTTTTCACGAATAATCTGATAGGTATTTTTTTCGATTGTATTATAGCTAACTAACTTATTACAATTTTCACAAAACCCGCTCTTCGTCATAAAAAATTCTCCTTCTTATTTAAATAAATATTTAACATTTTTCTTTGCTTCGTGAAATGAAATCACAACAACAAAGTTATCTTCTTTCTGTACAATTTTTATATAAACTAATATATTACTAATACTTCCCCAAAAATCTAGCTCATATTCTTTGGCAAATATGTAATGTTTTTCTATTTTGTTATTATAATCATCAGCAGAGTAACAAAAGTCCGTTGCTTCTAACTGCATTAACATATTCTTTTGCTTTTTGGTTGTTAAATGATAGTTATTAATAAAATTTTGATTGTCTGCTCTTTTGTTTGTTGCTGGAACAATAAAATTTTCTTTTTCTATTTGTTTCTTTATCTTGCATAAATATATATCAATCTCATCAACACTATGATTAGTATATTTCTTAGTATTTGGCATTAACTTCCTCCGTTCGTAATTTTTATAATTCTAATCTTTAGTATCAATTGATACTATTTTATATTGTTTTAATTGATTTGTCAAGAGCAAAAAATGTCTCCTACTCAATGTAGAAAACATTTTTTGTATATGTTTTTGTTGCTCTTCAATTGTATTATTTGTTCAATTTATATTATTATTCTCAACCTCATTTTTATATCTTATTCATTTTCAATAATATATTTATTAATATATCCATCTGAATCATATTCAAATTCTATGTTGTATTGAGTATGTGTTTCTAGTTTGCTCTTTATACTTTTAATTCCTTCTTTTTCGTTAGTTTCAGTGTCATTATATTTAACATATATTTGTTTATCTGGATGCTCCATATTACTTGTAATGACTCTTTCTAAGTCGTATCCTATATGAAACCCATGTCTTGATCCTCTGTTGAAATAAAAATTAAAATCCTTAGCGTCCTGAATCTTCTCTGTTTGCGTTTTTTCAGCAACTTCAATTTTATATTTTGAAATATATCCATCATTATCATAATCTAGAGCTATTTCATAATAGCTGTCAAGATCTATGCCTTTCTTTATTTCTGTAATTTCTTCTGGATTACTTGTTGCTCTGCTATCGTATTCAACACTAATTTTTATGCTCTTATTTGTTTTGTTACTTGTAATTATCTTACTTAAATCTTTTTCAACATCTTCGCCTTCTGTTCTTCCATTATGATATCCAGAATTAAACTCAGAAGGTATAATATTATTTTCTACCTTATTTTCAGCACTATTCGATGCCTTGTTTTCTATTTTATTTTCTACAATATTTGAAGTTGTATTGTTAGATTTATTATTTGTTGATTTTGTATCTTTCTTTTCATTAAAATCTCTAATTAATAAAATTATTAATGCTGTTATAATAGTTATTATTACTCCAATTAATAATACAGCAAATATTTTAGCTGATGTACTTGATGATTTTTTAGGCACTGCATTAATATTTGTATCGTTATATACTGATTGATTTTGACTATTAATTTCTGTAGTATCTGATACTTTACCAGTTGCATCTTCACTATTTACTAAATCATCAACAGATATATTGAAGAACTTTGATATTTGAACCAACTTATCCATTTCTGGTGTAGATGTTCCAAGTTCCCATTTAGATACTGTTTGTCTTGATACGTTTATTTCATTTGCAAATTCTTCTTGTGATAGTCCTTTTGATTTTCTTAATCTCATTAAGTTTTCAGAAAAGCTCATCTTATTTCTCCTTTTGTGATTAATTAATTTCCATCTAATTATACTATAAGGATTTTTTTTAAACAATAAAAATTTTATTTTAATAGTAGGTATTCATTTATTAACATTTTATCTTTTACTTGTGTAAAAAAATTCATAATGCTATACTTTATATGTACAAATAATGAAACATTTTATTTATACTATACATATTAATATAAGGAGCAATTAAATGAAAGAAAAGAAATTAAAAGAAAACAAAATAATAACTATTACAGCTATAATCAATTTTATAGTTGCAGTATTAAAAATAACATTTGGTGTGCTATTTTCTTTTTCAACATTAATATCAGATTCCATTCAATCTTTTATAGACTTTTTTACAGATATTATGAGTATTGTTGCTAACAGAATTGGAAAACGAAGAGCTAATAAAACATATCCATTTGGATACGGACAAGTATATTACGTAGCAAATTTAATTACGGGATTTTTGCTATTTTTAATTGGAGTTTTTATTTTATATCAATTTTTCTTCTTTACTGGTACATTTACACCAAGTATAAAAATAACTATTGCGTTATTAGTTGTGTTGTTATTAAAGTCAATAGTCGTATATTTACTTAATCACTATGGAAGAAAATATACAAGTGAGCTTATGATTGAATCAGCTAAAGAATCTAAAGCAGATTTTATTTCGACGATTGTTGTTCTAGGTGTTTTACTAATTGCATTTTTTGAAGAATATATTCCTTCATGGATTAATATTGATAAGATCGGAAGTTTTGGTATGGCATTATATGTTTTTTATACTTCTATAAAAATGATGGTTTTAAATGTAAAAGGTTTACTTGCTAATGATACTGAAAACGAGGAACTTAAACAACAAATTGAACAAAAATTACAAAAGTATGAAGATATTAAATTAAAGAAAGTTAAAATAATTAAAATGTCTTCTTACTACAGTGTATTTTTACAAATTAAAACAAGCGATGAAATGACAATAAAAGAGTATATTGCATATGAAAAAAAGATTAAATCAAAATTAAGATCATATAATAAATTAATTAGATATATTGATGTTCATCCATTATAAAACTTATAGAAGGTACTATTATTTAGTACCTTCTTTTTTTATTATTTTTTATCAAATTATATATTTATTTCTTTACCAACTAATAGAATTGTTGTTATAATATCTCAAGGAGGTAATTAATTATGAAAAAAAGTTCAATTATTTTATTATCAGTTGTAGCTGTTATTGCTATCTTAGTTTTCTCTATGATTGGAAGCTACAATGGTTTAGTATCTAAAAAAGAAGCTGTTACTCAAAAACTATCTGATTTAGATACAGCATTACAAAGAAGATCTGATTTAATTCCTAACTTAGTTAATACTGTAAAAGGATTTACAGATCATGAAAATGAAGTTATTGAGAAAGTTACATCTGCTAGAGAAAAATTAGCAGGAGCTAGCTCTATTGAAGACAAGCAAAAAGCTAATGAAGAATTATCTGAATCATTAAAATCTTTAATGGTTATTGTTGAAAACTATCCAGATTTAAAATCTTCTGAAAACTTTTTAAATCTTCAAAATGAGCTTGCAGGAACAGAAAATAGAATTGCTGTTGCAAGACGTGATTATAATGATGCAGTAAATAAATACAATAGCTCTATTAAGAAATTCCCATCTAATATAATGGCTGGTATGTTTGGTTTCGGAGAAGAAAAATACTTCGAAGCAAATGAAAAAGCTCAGGAGGTTCCAAGTGTTAACTTCTAAGAAAAAATTAATAGCAATATTTTCTTTTGTATTATTATTGCTTATATTTAATTTAATAGTTAACAAATCTAGTGCTCTTGTTAAACAAAGCACAGAGTTCTATGTAAATGATACCGCAAACATCATTGATCAATCTACTGAGGAGTATATTATTAATATTAATAAAAAGCTCTATGAACAGACTGGTGCACAGATTGTTGTTGTTACTGTTAATAATCTTGAAGGTATGTCTATTGAAGATTATGCAGTAGAATTATTTAGACAATATGGTATCGGTGATAAAGAAAAAAATAATGGTGTTTTATTCATAACTGCTCTTGAAGAAAGAAGAGTTAGAATTGAAGTTGGTTATGGTTTAGAAGGTGCTATTACTGATGGTGAAGCTGGTAGAATTATTTCACATCAAATCACTCCATATTTTAAGGATGACAATTGGAATGCTGGTGTTAATAATGGTTTTAATGCTATTCTTGAAAAAGTATGTACTGAATATGGAATTAGTGTAGAAGGATCTAATCCTTCTGAATGGTTTGATGATGTAGAAAATGAATCATCTGATGAAGGTGATTTTGAATTTGCAGCAGTAGGTATTCTATTTGCTGTATGTTTGGTAATAAGGCATGTATTTAAAAGAAGTGCTACTAAGAGATATTCAGCTGCTGGTATTGCAGTTATAGCTACTACAATTGCTGACTGTGTACATAGTGGAATGTCTGATTTCTTTAGTGTACTTTTCTTAAATTTTTTTGCTGCTGTCTGTGGACTAATTGGAATCTGGGGACTTCTTTCAGGAGGATTCCATGGAGGTTCGTCAGGAGGCGGTGGCTCTTCTGGAGGAGGAGGATCTTCCGGAGGTGGCGGAGCTAGCGGTAGCTTCTAAATTAAATAGTAAAAATAAATAAAAGATATTAATACTTGGTGTTTACCAAAAATTAATATCTTTTTTATTTTAATCTGCACTTTCTAAATATATTCTATCTTTAAAAGCCCCTCTTTTATCTACTTTAGCTTTTCTAATACTTTCAAACTCTTCAATAGAAATATCCATAGAGTCTAGTATTCCATAAACAACTTCTACAATGTCTGCAAGCTCTTCAACGTTATTATCTTCGATGTATTCCTTAACTTCTTCTTGAAGCTTTTTATTAAGCTCTACCCTATACTCATCGTTATCTAATACACGAGTTACTGGATGTCTATTCTCATTTACTATCATTTCTGGTATTTTATCACGAACTAATTTATTATATACCTTCATAACTTGTCTCCTCTAATTTAATTTTTCTTTTAATTTAGATAGATTTTTTGATAAGCTAATAACTTCTATTGGTATATCAATTAACTTATTATCAACAGCCACGTAATTAACAATTTCAATATTACTCAAATCAATTGCATTTTCTAATTCCTTCACAACATAATGAAGTTGAACACAATGAGGTGATTTATCTACTGTAGCAAATATTAATTTCTTAACTTTACCACGAGCAAGCATACCGATAATTTTAGTCACGACCATATTTAAATGATCTTTTTCTAAACATACCTCATAAATATTATTCGATATATTTTTTAGCTCTAAAAAAGCATTTGGTTGCATTTGCTCCAAACAACTTCCTACTATTATCATTGTTTCTTCTACATCAAAGCAATTTGTTTTTAATAGATCCTTCATATAGTTTGTCTCCTTTATTTATTACAAAGAGATTTTATCATCTAATTATTGGTTGTGCAATAGTGCTAATTTTTTGTTTAATACAAAAAAGTTAAGCTAACACTTAACTTTTTCTAATTATTTATTATATAGTTTTTGACTAATTTTTAACACACATGCATTGAAGGCGTCATTTTGATACTGTGGAGCAATTTTTTGCGCAGCATTAAAATAATCATCTAATGCTTTTAGCATTTTGGCTATCTCTTTTTTTTGCTCTTGATCAAACATTATTTGTTGCTCTATTTGAGTCTTCTTGAGTACCTCTTGATATTGTGCTTCATTTATATAATCCTGATTAAATAAATTTTGATAATACATTTTATTCCTCCTTTTGTTCTAAACTTTTTAATATGTAGTAGTACGCCTCTTTATTATATTTCTGTATCTTTTTCATTCTCTTTTTATATTCTTCTGGTATGATAGCCGTAAAATCTTCATAACTTTCAGTATATCTTTCTATCTTTTCATTTCCGTTTTTTATAAGATCAACAAGATATAATACTTTACTAGCTGCTATTAATACCTCTTGATCTGCAGAAAACTTTCTTTCTAATATGTACCCGGACAACTTACGAATCCCTGTAGCAATTTTTCTCATATGATCTTGATTTAGTAAAATTATATCGAGACAAAAATCCCTAATATCTTCTAATACATCTTCGAATGAATAATCAAACATTTTTCTATATTTAAGCTCTCTCGTTGCAATATTGATAAAACTTTGTCTTATTATTTTTGCATCTTCAGCTCTATTAAACAACTTGTCCACATCATACAATTGCTTCATAAGTTCCAGCTCTTTTTCGGAATTAAAACTAATTCCTGTTGTTCTTGTTGCAAGAACAGTAAGTTTATCTCCTAAGATACTTTCAATACTTGGAAGCTTAATCTTTACATCGCTTGATACCTCAATTTTGCTGGATTCTATTTTCTTACTTATTACTTTTGGATATTTATTTTATTCATACGCAACATCTAATAGAATATATTTTTCTGATTCATCTGTCACAGAATTAAAAAAAAGTTTATAATGTTGCAAATCCATTCTTTTGCTTGCAGAATTTTCTCTGATATTTTCTTCTAGTCTTGTAAATAAGTCTTGATTTTCAATTATCTCTTGAAGGCATTTTAATACTGTATCCTTGCTTTCTTCGGTTATAATATCAATATCAACTGAAAATCGTTTTAAATCATCTAATAGTACAACAAGTGATGTTCCACCTTAAAAAAATAAAATCTAATCCATTATTCGCTAGATTCTCTAGTAAAAATAATGCACCTATAGTTTTTTCTAATAGTTGTAAATCTGCTCTTGGATTCTCTTTCTTTAGTTTTTTTATTGAACCATCTAACAGTTCTTTGTCTTTAATTTGCTCAGCTAACAATTCTTTCTCCTTATACTTTTTCTAGAACTTTTATTTTCTTTAAGTACTTCTTGTATTTTTCTAAATCACCTCTATCCTTTGCATATGAATATAATTTTTTTAGATTTATACTATAATTTTCAAATATGTTACTGTAGATATGCTCTAGCTCCTTACCTTGAAATCTCTCATATAACTTATCTTTATATAGATCAATCATTATCTTTTCTATAGTAGGCTCTAGTATTCCATTTTTATCCTTCTCCAAAGGAGCTCTTGAGTTTAATGCCTTAACAATTAAAACATTCTCGTCATTTAAAAACATGTTTTCATTATCTTTATACATATTCTCTGTAACTATAGTATATTTTTTCATTAGTTTTTCTTTTAGTAGCATTAATATCATTTCAATAGCATATCGCTCTGTTTCAACAACAATAAGATTATTAAAAGAGTAATGTTGTGTAAATTCGTTTAGTATTTTCGTACTCCATACAATTGTCTTTATATCTTCATATTCTTTTGAAATGATTTTATCTATCTTAATAAGTTCCTTTTCTTCTTTGGTTTTATACAATTGTTTATTGACTATCATAAAATATGAATTCAAATAATCTGTAATTACCTCATACTGCTTTAATAAACTAATCACATTCTCAAACGTTTTTACGTTGTCATTTGAATAAATATCTTTATATAGCTTGAACAATTCTTTTCTTGAAACTTTTCCGTGAATGTACTCATTCCTTAATTTAATAACCATTTCCTCATATTTCATCTACATCACCCCAGTGGGATTTTTGAGATATTTTATTTTTTCTCATTTTTCCCACTTTTAATTTTAGCACATTTTGTATCTAAAGTCAAATTGAAATTACTTCAAAACATTGTATATATCAAGGCTTATCGGGATTATATCATGATATATTGCAGTAAATTGTGAATTAACCTGTCTATAGTAATGATAGTGCCCGAAAAAACCACTTTTTAAATTCACATTTTTCCATTATTTTTTGAAAGTAATCTGTTAGATAATCCTTGTCAAAGAAACCGTTTCCTAATATTGTTTGTATGCTAGTAGGACAACAATGTGAAATAATGTAGTCCACTTTCCAATTAGCTTTTTCGAGATTATTAATTCCATTTTGCATTTCTTCTTCAGCAGGCATTTCCATATCCCACCAAGAATAATTTCTTATTCGAAATATAGCACCTTTTTTACTATACTCATATATTTTTTCTTCTTCATCTAAATCTAGTATTCCATCTCGAATATCGTGTGATCTAGCTCCACCAAATGCAAATATTTTATTTCCATCAATATCAAATATCTCACCTCGCATAAGATGTAGTACAGAATTTCTAACTTTATGCACTTTTCCACCATGCCACTCTTCAACTGGATAATTATATAATCTATCGAAGTTTTCATGATTTCCATCTACGAAAAGTGTTGTAAAGTTTCTATCATTTAACCAATCAAGAGCATCCTTTTCTCTATCACTTTCTTTTTCATAGCTCCACACTCCTCCAAAATCTCCACAAATAATTACATAGTCATCCTTAGTCATTTCTGTTTGTATTGGAAAAATATCTTCTGTAAATCTTGTAAAGTCCGAATGGCAGTCTCCTGTTACGTATATCATATCTCCTCCTTTTATCATAAAAAGCGATACTTCAATTGTGAAGTATCGCTTTCGCCATTTAATTGGTATTACTTCATTTTTTTAATATGTATCTAATATTTGATACTGGATGCATTTTATGCAATTTTCTTATAAATCATAATTAATAAATACTGTTTTAAATTGTAAATTTAAAATACTATAAACTACTAACCATAGTTTATCCACTTTTTAATCTGAAATTGTTTTGTATTTTTATACCAATTAAATAGCTATGGCTGAAAATGTTCATTCCATTTAACTTGCAGAATAACTTAGCAAGCACCAATATTTTATATTTCAAATACTTGTGAATTTAGTTTGGAAATCTCAAAATCTGTACTCTGTATTTTTTCTTCAAGTTCATTGCACTTTTTTTGAATTTCTTCAACACTATAGTTTAAAGTCCTACATAAAAAATATGAATTATTTACCTCTGTAACTCTTTGCTTACTATTTCTTTTTTCTAATAGATTTTCATAATAGCTTTTCACTTTTCTTAGTATAGAATTTTCCACAATTGCTTCTTGTATTGTTCTTCCATCCGGTAAAGTAAATTGATTATTTCTTTCATAAATTGTTTTTTTATATTTAATTATTTTTTCTTGTGACTCCTTCAACTCTTTATAATAATTATCGAAATCCTTTTTATAATCTTCTGTTATATTTACATTACCACTAAGCTCCTGGATAGATGTGGTATATGCATAATTCCTTAGACTATATCCATAATTTGAGAATTTTCTCTCTTCTTCCGAAACTATAGACATTAAATTTGTTAAGTTAGTTTTCATATATAATTCCTCCTTTAATTTTGCCGACACTATCGGCAATTTTTATTTTTATATAAAATCTCTTACTTTAATTTTTACAATTGCTCTGTTTGAACATCTGTCATTTAATTCAACTTTCGTTCGACCTACTATTCCCTCTATTACACATTCATTTTTTGCTACCTTACTTAAAGGTTTAGTTTTTACAAATTCTACTCCATCATTTAGTGTTCCAGTTAATAATATTGGAACAACTTTTATGCCAAAATAATCTGCAATATCAACTACACTCGTTCTTGGTTGCCAATGCTCACATATTTTTACATCAAATAGTATAAAATCTTGTTTATCTGAATATACATCGCCGGTTTGTATTCCTTTGCCATATCCTTCACCACAAAGCATTACGCGATTTTGTCCAAACTTTTGCTCAAATAATTGCTCATTTGATTCTCCTCCAAATAGCTCAAATAATCTATTGCTCAACTCAACAGGTATTTGTGCTTTATCAGTTCTTCCTGCAAAAGATACCCTATAACCATCCCATATAATTCTGATATTTGTCCCATCTATTTTTTCGGTAAACTCCCATATACTATCTTTTAGATATTCTATCGTTTCGTTCGTATATTTACCTTCTATTAACTTTTTTGTACTATGATCTCTTTCGAATAATCCTACTATTTTGTGATACTCTTCCATCACAATACCTCCTCTCAGATTTTTTTGCATCGTGCATATACTAAATACATTTTTTAGTTTATTAATGTATACCACTTTTCCAATTAAAATTGGTCGCCTTGAAAGCGACTTTTTATTTTTTTCTTTATTAACCCAGAGAATCGTGATAGAATGTCATCAATTAAATATGGAAAGGAGTTTTTATGTTTTATCAAAGAACATCTTTTACTAGTGTATTAGTAATTCCAGAAGAACTCATACAATTATTTGAATACTATGAAGTTGAAACACCGATTATAGCAATTAACGAATTTCCAGAAAAATATATAATAGCAAATAAAATATTAAATGAAAAAAAGAATACAAAAACATTTACAGAAACATTATTTACATATATGGACAATTCAAACATAAGAGACACAGAAATATATAAAAAAGCTACAATAGATAAGCGACTATTCTCTAAAATAAGATCTAACTATGAATATCATCCATCATTTGGAACAGTTACTCTGCTTGCACTAGCTCTCAAACTAACCACAGAAGAATACGAACATTTATTAGAATCTGCGTCATATTCTTTACCTCAAAATTCATATGCTAATATTACATTAAAATACTGTTTTGATAATAAAATAAATGATGTTGTATATGTAAATAGCTTAGTGTTTGAAATTGTCCACAAACAGATAAAGGAATTATAATTATTTTTAAAAGAGGAGTAGATTAAAAATCTACTCCTCTTAGGCACCGTCCGAAGACTTCTGCATTAGCCCATTCTTCATATTCTCTTCTGTCTTCTGGTGAAACAGCAAAGAATAATGCAACCATATGCTTACATGTAGTTCTTCCGGTTGCATATGGGCAATTGCACGTTGAACTTTTTGGATGCTCCGTATTTATTGTAACATGATATGGAATTTTATTTGTTCCTTCAACTTCTCCCTCAAAAATTTTATTTGACAATTGTACATAAGAAATTACGCGACACTCTTTGTAATAATCATATCCTCGATATACAGACTGACTGCTTGCACTGTTTAAAATACTCATATATTAACACCTCTACTATTATTATTTAACATATCTGTTGTATTTTTACTCAAACTTGCTATAATAAAATTTCTTTTGTGGATAAATTCGTTTCAACCAATCCATTAAAATCTTGTGAATAATTTATTATATCTCATAATATATTTTCTTCTGTTGGCTCAACACTTAGTAATTCAAACTGTCTATATCTAAAAGGAAATCATATATACTCATTATTATTATGCCATTCTCATACCTAGATTTTGGTATATTATCACCTACAATAATGATTTTTTTGAAAAAATCATTTACATTTAATAAGGATTTTTGCTCTTGTTCCACCTTTTCTTTTGTTTTCATTTCTAAAGCAGATTGAATGTATATTTTATTATTACCTTTATTAGCAACAAAATCTATCTCTAATTGCTTCTTTTTATCGCCCTCTCTTATTTCAACAGTACCAACATCAACGTTATATCCCCTCTTTTTTAATTCTAAATAAATTACATTTTCCATAGTATGCGAAATTTCTTCACTTTGTCTAAAATCTAAAAATGAATTTCTTATTCCCATATCTGTAAAATAGTATTTTTGAGGAGTTTCTATAAACCTCTTACCACGGACATCAAATCTTTTTGCTTTCTCTATCATAAAAGCGTCTTGTAGGTAACCCAAATAATTATAGATAGTTTTATCTGTCATAGTTGATGATTTGTCTTTCTCTTTAAAACAATTAGATAATTTTAACGGATTTGTAAGAGCACCAATATTAGATGCAACTATTTGAACAAGCATTTCTAATTCCTCTTTGTGTTGAACATTATTTCTTTCGACTATATCATTTATATAAACATTTTCTGTTTGCGATTTTAGATAATTAATCTTTGCATCATCAGATTTAGCAAGTACAGATAATGGTAATCCTCCATAAGTATAATATTCATTCAAAGCCTTTTCTTCTGACCCTTCACATATAGAATAATATTCACTAAACGATAAAGGATACACCTTTATTTCATATCCCCTACCTCTAAATTCTGTAATAATATCCGACGATAAAAATTTTGAATTACTTCCTGTAACATAAACTTCTACATTCTTCATATGTAAAAATCCAATTAATACAGATTCAAAATCTTCTACTTTTTGAACTTCATCAAGAATAACATAGTATTTATCTTTATCAATAATTTTGGATTTTACATATTTGTTTAATTCATCAGGGTTATGATAAACATAATTATCTCTTTCATCTAAATCCAACTTTATAATATGGTCTTCTCTTATTCCTTGGTCTATTAGATAATTTTTAAAAATCGGATCGAGCAAATATGATTTACCACACCTTCTTATTCCTGTAACAATTTTTACTAGCCCATTATCTAGTCCTTCAATAAGTTTATTTAAATAAAAATCTCTCTTAATTTCCATGTCAAACCTCCATTACGAATTTTTTCCATATACGTAACTTTTTTGTAATACATTATAACATTTTATCATGATTTGGTCAAATTTTATTACGAATTTTTTCCATATATGTAACTTTTTCGTAATATATTATTGCTTATTCTATTATTTTTATTCTATTTCTAAAGATTTTATGCGATTTAAGTACATATTACTTTATACGTAAAATAAGCTATACATTCAAAGTTTACCGTATTTAACCTGGTAAATTTTCCAGACTGTAGGAATCATATATAAGAGACACCTAGCTAAAGCTAGATGCCTTATTATTCTCAATTTTTTTAGTTAATACAAATTTCTGTCACTACTCCCACTTCATGTATTTCTATTCTTTTTCCCATTTCAATTTTAGCTTTTAAAGAAACACAATGGCATGGATATAATTTTTTTATTTTATTATTTTTAAAATACTCAATATTTTTTTCCAGTTTGTTATCTATTTCAAAAAGATGCATTCCTCCAATTACACCCACGATTCTATTATCACCAGTGACTCTTTTGGCATATTCAATAATGTTACATATTCCACTATGAGAGCATCCAGTTATAATAAAGAGTCCATCTTCGCTTTTGTAAACTATTGCACTATCGTCATTTACTAAATCATCTTCAAATTTTCCTCCACTGTTTTGTTTTCCTATTGCTGCTCTTTTCTCAAAATCATTTATTTGAGGAATCTCTCCAAGAAATACTATATTGTCACTTACTTTTACAGGCTCTTTTGTTAGGTTTAAGTCACATACTATGTCTAATTTTTCTTTTTTCATAGATGTTCCAATATACTCATCATCGTAATACTTTTCTTCAAAACATTCTGGATGTGCAACTAATTCTATATTATTGTTTTTAATCCACCTGTATGGTCATTTCATCTATAATTGTGTTGTTATCAACCAAAACTTTTAATTTCATATGAACCTCCCTATAAAGATTTTATTTTCTTTTTTATTCCTCCTTCAAATCCTCAAACATTTTTCTTACTGTTGGATTATTTGTTGTTAATCTTTTAACAGTTAAATCATCTGCCTTGTTATTTGCCAGCCTTAAATTATTCTCACTAGATAATAATGCTTCTTTTGTCTTTTGCAAATGATCTATTGTCTTATCTATCTCTTCGATGGCAGTATGGAATCTCTCACTTGCTAGTCTATAATTTCTAGCAAATCCTTCTTTAAATTTATTTATATTTTCTTCAAAGTGAGTTATATCAATATTTTGATTTCTAATTTCTGCAAGCTCATTTTTATAATCAATAGATTTTTTAGCTAAGTTAGTTATTAAAGTAATTAATGGTATAAAGAACTGTGGACGTATTACATACATCTTTTCATATCTGTATGATACATCAACAATACCATTATTATAATAATCATTATCTGATTCTAATAAAGATACCAAAACTGCATACTCACAATTTTTTTCTTTTCTGTCTTTATCAAGCTCTTTAAAGAAATCTTCATTCTTATGTTTTGTAGCTGTTGTATCAGCTTCATTTTTCATTTCAAACATAATAGAGACAATCTCTTGTGTTTGATCTGGATCAGCAAAATATCTAAAAATAAAATCACCCTTAGAGCCAGTCTTCGCATCATTATCTTTTTCAAAAGTACAATTATCAAATAGTGGACGAATTTGATTGAACTCAGTACTACAATGAACCTCCAAGCTTTCACCAATCATCTTAGTAGATTGTTTAGCTTTAAAATCACGATAATAAGAAATCTGTTCATCTTTATCTTTTAATTTAGATTCATATGTCTCCTTCATAGACTTCTCTTTAAGTTCAAACTCCGTGCTCCTCTGACTAAGTTCATTATTTAATTTATCAATTTGTTTTTCACGCTCTGTAACAGCTTTTTGAATATCAAGTTCATTTTGAGTTTTCTGATTTTCTAATTTATTTTTAAGTTCATTAATCTCAAGAATTTTTTTATTAATTTCCTCATTAAGATTTTTCTCAACTTGATTCTTAATAGACTCCTCTTTATTCTTAATATTCTCATCTTTATTTTTAATCTCATTTTTTAAATTATTAATTTCCATCTCTTGGTCTTTAATAGTTTTATTTAATTCCTCACGCAAATGAGCCTCAGCAATTTTAACAGCATTCTCTTTCTCAGATTTATAATGTTCATCACGAGAAGAAATCTCTTTTTCAAATTCTTTATCACGAATCTGTTTAACAATTGAATCATAAGAGCTTTCATCTATTTGAAAAACCTTACCACAACTTGGACATTTAATTTCATTCATCTAACCACTTCTTTCTGTTGTTTTTTAAACATTTTTCTCTACTTTTCCACAATTATTTTAATAGTGTATCTTCTAATACATCTTCATTTTTTTCTATTTATTAGGATTTTTTTGTTTATTATTAATATTGTACCATAAAAAGTTAATAAAATATATTTTAAATTTTTTTCTTTTGTATTATAATATGGGACGCAAATAAACTATTTAGGAGGAAAAAGATGGAAGAATTTAATACAATTGAAAAGGTTCAAGAATTATTTGCAAGCATAGATGCTTTAGGAAATAATAATTTATTTTTTGTTGCTTGCCAAGATAAACAAAAAGTTAGTGGTGTAGTCGCCGGTATGGAATACCCATATGATGGTTTACTAATAAATGCTACTGAAAATGGTATTGCGATGTTTTATTTAAAAGCTGGAGCTTTAAGTGGTTTATTTACACTTTCTAAGCCATCAAAAATGACACTAGATAAAGAAAATCATATATTTATACCAACAAACAACATAAAGGGAATAAAGATTAAGAATTTTGCTTTATTAAATTCTAAAACAAAAAGAATTGAAATAAATACCTTGGATGGTAAATCTCATAAGTTATATGCAAATGTAGTAGAAAATGATTTTCCATATCATAATGAAAACTTTGCTCGTTTTATGGAAAAATATGGTAAGTAATATATTATTGTTAAATCCATGATTACGTCAAGATATGTTTTAATTTAATTGAAACATATCTTGACGATAGTTCTCAACTTGTTGTAAGATGTTTTGATAAATAGAATTATATTTCATTTTTTATTTAAAATGCACATCATTCTCCATTCTCTAACTCTATAACACTATCGATTTCTTTATATTGATAGTCTTGGTAATGATAACATTTTGTATTAAATCTTAATTATTTAGCAACAATCCCAATCAACTATTGCATTATTGAAATTTCCAGATTTAATATCTTCTTCTGAAATAAATGAAAATATTATTCCACTGTCTCCTATCATAATCCCATGACCTAAATTACTATCAATTTTAACTAAGCATTCAACTTTCCCTTCTGCATCTTTAATTGGTCGTGGATCTGTTTGAGTAAAATCTGCATATCCAGATATATTTCCAGGGAATATGTTTATTTTATATAATTCGTCATACATATCATATCCGTTTTTGTTGAAAAATTCTTCTACTTCAGAATAATTATTTATTTCAACTCCAGCTACTTCCTTAATTACTTCTGACATTACATCAGAAAATCTGTAATCAGATAATGGCATATGTTCTATATCTTTTATTAATTTAATTTTTAAAGGTTTATCATAAATATAATTTTCGGAATCTATTTGGGTAAGATTTTTTCTATATTCTGTAATATTTCTATAATATCTTATTTTATAGTCACATGGCCAAGTACATTCTTTATCAATAAATATTTCTAAAATACCTTCTTGTGGATAATTATCCAATTTTATATTTCCCAAATTAATCTGTATTAGTAGAATCATCGGATTATTATTTTTATCTAACGGATACTCTTCACCAGCAGGTAAATAAGGAATTCCTCCAATTTTATCATCCATAATACTTGGTGTAATGCCTTCTTCAATCTCAATCCTATAACATTCTTTTTTTGTTCTTTCTTTATATAATTCCATAATTTTTTCTATCATACATTGTACCTCTTTTCTAATTTATACTAAATCCATTTTTATTATATAATAAAAGGAGCAAATTTTCTATATCTGCTCCAAAAAGAATTGTTCAAAATATGTGCTTTTTCCTTATGTATCAGTACTTTTCTAGTGTTTGTATCTAATTTGTATTTATTGTATTCCGGTATCAGGTATCATCTGTATTTATTGTATTTATAGTATTATCTGTACTTATAGTATTTATCTACTGTGGACTATTTGTGGACATTGACCACATTCGTTCACTTATTATAAGTATATAATAATTACCAATTGTAATCAAATATATAATTAAATATTTTTATTATTATTAAATTATAAATTATTTAATCTCGTTTAATATTTGTTGTTAAAATAGGAAAATCATTCAAGTTAAAAATATCTAATGTTTCCGATATAAATTTAAAGTTCATCCCTTGTGCTTCCATACATCCTTTATTAATTAATAATCTAGTCAAATTATATAACGGACATTGAATTCTTGAAAAATCTTTAAAAACCCCAAATTGAATTGAATTATTTTTTATATCTTCATACTTATCTTCTTTTTCTTTTTTAAAAATAATTTCTAATGATTTATTATCATTATAATTAAGACAATATGCATCTTGTTTTTTTTCAAAATAATAAATTGTATATTGACCTTTTATCATTTGCTTATCATCTAATTTTAGTTTTCTTTGTGTATATTCGTATGACTCTTTTAATTTCATAAAAATTTTTTCTACTAAATTATTATCATATTTTGAATGAATTCTAGATATTTCTTTAATACCTCTTTTTTCCAATTCAATAATAGCTGACATTACTAAATCCATATTAATATGACTATTGTAAAAAACATTTTCTTGAAAAGGAGTGTCATCTTTTTCAAAAATGCATTTTTCTAAAAGTTGTTTACTATTTGGGAAAGTTACAAATGGATTAAAAATTATAAACTTATTTATAACTTTATATGAAGGTTCTAAAATTTTAGCATCAGGATATTTTTCTCTATCATTCCAAATAGTTTTATAAAATTTTGTTAATCCATTTACATAGGAATGAATTACATTCACCTTTTCTTTATCTTTATAATAATCCCAATTATTCTTATTTTTAATTCTATCTGATAAATAAGTAATATTATCCAAGAAATTAAAAATTATTTCCGATAATGCATCATCACAACAAAAATTTGGATGTAATGTATATACGTTGTAAAACTCATTTATGCACTTATTAGTCCACCCGTTCAATACATCTGAAATATTACCATCAGCATTTGAAAAAGTTGACAACATATAATTACTTTCAATATCAAAATTCTTTACTAAAGTATCATTGCTTCCTTTATATACTTTATATATACCTAAAACAAAACCTTTTTCTGTTTTATTATAGGCAATGCCAAATTTCCATACGTGAGGAAATAAAGTATCTTTTATTACCTTTAAATCGTGATCAAAACGATAATTAACTTTATCAATTTCTTCTTGCATTAAATTATAGTATTTATTAGGGCCATTAATATATGAGGTTACTAATGCATTTTCACCACTATTAATTATCAATGTTTTAAGCCTAGCATATTCAACTATCTCTTTTATAAATTTTTCCTCTTCATATAAATCATTGTCATCAAACTTTATTCTCTTATTTTCTTGATTACTAAAATTTAATTCCTTAATATATTCTTTAGTGATTAACTTATAATATAATTTTTTATTTTTTATATCACTTAAAAATAACACAACAGGATTAAAAGACTTATTATATTTTACAACATTTAAAACTTTAGTATCACAGTCATAATGATATGGGTTATCTTCATTATATTCTTCTGGCAATGTTTTACTTTGGACTTCTACAATAATTCTATCATGTTTATTTGTATCTAAAATGCTTACTCTACCATCTAAATCAGGTATTTTATCTGCTTCAGTTGTCCTTACTTTTATTTTGTTATTTTTTTCTAATAAATCTCTAATAAGCGAAATTGATTTACTTTCTTTAAAATCATTATCTGTTATTTTACCCATATTAACTTTTTTATCTAGTTCAAACACAAATTCATCCATAACTTTTACATCCTCTCATAAGTTCATAAGTAATAACTTAATTTATATTATAACATATTTTAACTTTTTCTTAATCAATCTATTGCTTACTATTGTTATCTGAAATAAATTTTAGTTCAAATAGTTCACTTACTTTTTTCTTATCTTCCTTTGTACTTGATATATAATACTTTTCAGTTGTTTCTATTCTTTTATGTCCTAATACTTCAGCAATATCTTTGATTTCACAGCCATTTCTTAAACTAATAGTAGCAAAACTTCCTCTTAAATCATAAAATCTACATTTTATTCCCAGTTCATGATGAATTATTTTGAAAGGATATTTAATAATATCTGTTCCAGAATATGTTCCATCTTTTTTAGTAAATATCATATCTACTTTATTGTATCTTGAATTACTTTCTACAATTTTATATTCAACTAACTTACCATATTTATTTTTTACTTCCTTTAAAGCATATTTTTTATAATTTTTACCGTATTGCTTTTTATAATTATCTTGTAATTCTTTATAATCTAATAGTATTTTATATAAAGTAACACAAATATAAACATCTCTTTGGCTACCAACTGTTTTAGTAGTACCTAAATACCATCTATCTTTTTCTTCTTTATCTTTTGCATACGCAGTTTTACTAATTTTAATAATTCTATTTTTAAAATCTATATCATCCCAAGTTAGTGCAAATACTTCACCATGCTTCTTTAGTTGTTGATGTTTGATACAATCTTAATAATGCCTGATTTAACATATATGGAGTTATTGCAGATAGTCTAAAATTACCTAACTCTCTTTTTATATTACTAAAAGATTCTTTATATCTTTTTGCTGTAGAATATTTATAATTAATTTCAAAGTACTCACTCATCCAATAATCTAAATATTCAGAATAACTCATTTGTGATTCATTTGTTATATTACCATTAAGGTATAAATTCATAGTTTTTGACCTTCAACATATGTTTCATTTTTAGTTTTAAATCCAGATTTAGTTATAAACTTTCTTTTACCATTTACTTTCTCTATTTCAAATCTATATTGATAAACATTTCCTCTTTTTGTTACATTTAAATTTTTCATATATATCCTCTCCCTTCAAATAAAAAAAAAATAAATGCTAACATAAATATGTTAACATTTTATCAATTTAATTATAAATTTTCTTTTATCTCTGGAAATAAATCATATAAATTATAACCTAATAAATTATCAAAATATTCTTTTAATTTAATAGTTTCTGCAATATGATAATGAGTTTTAGCAAATACACCATGTCTCAATAATAAATCTATCATTCTTTTTTCTACAGTTAAAGTTTTAGTTGTGCACATCAAGTCACATAAATTAATTATTTTTTCTTCAATTGAGTATTCTTTTTTAATATACTCTTTGACAAAATTATAATTAGGATTTGTTTTATCTGTTTCATCTCTGTCATTAGATATACAATCAATATCATTATTCAAAAAAGAATGTTTAATACATATACCAGCATATTCCTCATTATATCCTAATTCTTTAATATAATTATATCCATTTATTGCATGGGGAAAAACACCACCATGTTCGTTAAATCTCTTACCAATATCATGAATATATCCTAAAGTAATTGCTTTATCGACATCTACATCTATCCCCTTATCTTGTAATGCTTTAGCAATTTTACCTGCACTATCTCCAACACAAATACAATGATTTATCCATCTATCATCTTCAGAATTATTTCTTTCATGTTCTAAAAGTTCTCTTGCTTCTTTGCTAGTTAATCTCATTTACTTCACCTAACTTTCTAAATAAATCTTTATATATCTCATCTTTATTTACATCAGTTACTATTTTTATTTTATGATTATTATCTATTAATTTATATGAACTATCATCATTCATAATTGGGCAACTTATTTCTTTTACTTTAAACCAATCTTTATTTATCATATAGGCAATAACAGATATATCCCAAATAACTCTTTCTTCTTGAATTCCATGGTAACCATCATTATAAAATCTATCTATTAAATAATTACATAGTTCTGACTTATTTTCAATATTTTCTTTTAATGTGTTAATATTTATTCTTAATTTTGAAATAACATTCTTACATGGTAATATTGTTAGATTTACTTTAGATTCAAATACCATTTTTACTGCTTCAATATCCTGTCTAAAATTAAATTCCATATTATCAGCATATCCTAATTCATTACCACCTAACCAAATCACTTCAATTCTATCGATTATTTTAGGTTCTTTTTTTATAGCTAATGCTACATTAGTTATTGCACCAATTGCTAAAATATATGTATTGTTATTTTTAAGTGCTATTTCAATTATTTTATTTACAGCATCATTACTTTCATTATATCCATTACAAATATAATCAATTGAACCTTTAAACACTTTATTAGTAGTATCAAAATTAAGCCATTTACTTATTTTTAAAACTTCATCATAACTTAACTCTTGTCCTTCTATAACAGAAACATTTCTTGATTTGTGTGAATAAGGAGCAATAGTAATTGCTTCAATATTAAATAAATTTTGACTTTTAATTAAATATGATAAAGCAAACTGATCATCACATTCATTTAAGTATCTGTATCTAATATTACATTTATTTTTTCTTGTTCATGATTATTGATATACTTATATATTTCTTCCCAACTATTAACTCTTTCAAATCTATTTTCTTTTTTATTATATTCAGTATCAAATAGTAAAGATTTAATATTATTATCTGTACATTTACTACATACATTAGTTGAGTCATCTATCATAATATCAATATTATTTTTTAGACATATATCTGCTTTTTCTTGATGATTATATGCATTTGTTAAAATTAATTCATCATATTCAATATCATATTTTTTTAACCAGTTTATAGTCATATTATATGGATCAGAATATTCACCATTATCTCTTCCACTTATTATATAGATTTTATTTCCTTCCTTTCTTAATAATTTTATATATTTAGAGCAATCTTTTATTGGCTCAAAAAAAACCGCTAATCTTTCAATATTATTTTTATAATATTCTTTTTCATATTCTTCTGGCCAATCAAACATTTTTCTAATATATACATCTTTATTAACTATTCCATTATTTCTTAATGATTTATCATGATTTAAATAGTCATTTAATAATACTTCATTAAAATTAGAAAGAACATTATCTATATCAACACCAATTCGCATATCATCACCTCTATCATTTATATTATATCATTAAATTATAAAAAGGAATGTCTACAACTTTTTTAAGTAAACATTCCTTTATTTTTCAAATGTTTTGCAACATTTAAACTATAATTTGTAAACATTTTTTTAAATTTTGTAAACATCTAAATTTTCTTAAAGCTCTCGAATGCCTTATTATATCTTACTTTCCGTGGCATTGTTTGTACTTTTGGCCCGAACCACATGGACAAAGTTCATTTCTTCCAACCTTTTCTTTTGTTATGTCTAATTTTATTTTTCCACCTTTTTTCCATAAAGGCATCTTTTTTCTGATTTTATCGATGTATTGAATTATTTCTTCTTTTTGATTTTCATTTAATAGTTTATACATTCCTCTATTCTTGAAAATTGATTATTAACAAAATCAATTTCCAAATATTTACGGTATTTTTCTTTTGCTCTATTTAACAAATCTTTGCATTTATGATTATCAATATTTAAATCATGTGCTGTCTTTTCTATCTCAAAAAAATCCTGTAAAATAGCTTTTAAATGATTCTCTATATATTGCATTATTAATGCTGTCAATGGAGATAATACTTTATTAACATCATCTAATTTCATTAATTCCTTTATTGCTTTTTTATATTCTTGATTGTAATCTAATACTTCTTTATATAGTTTTAATTTTTTATTATTCATATTTCTCATACTTTTTTTATTTTAAATAATATTCTATCATTTTTATATACTGATCCTGTGCATTTAAGCATGTATCTGTTAAATATTCTTTTTCATTTTTATATTCTTTCAATCCTCTATAATAAAATAACTTATCTGCATCTTGTATGATAAATGGAATAATATTATTTTTTAAACATTCCTTAAACATAATAATCCTTCCTACTCTGCCATTACCATCTTGAAATGGATGTATGCTCTCAAATCTATAATGAAATTCTATTATCTCTTTCATGGTAACTTGTTTAAGTGAATTATACCAATCCATTAATTTTGCCATTTCTTTTTCAACATTATTTGGTAATGTTGTTTTAATACCATTTCCTATCATATTAGCTCTTTGTTTGTAATCTCCAACATTGAACCATTCCGCTCTACTATCTGAAGTACTTTCTTTTAAAATCTTATGAAATTCTTTTATCATCTTTTCTGTTAGTTTTTTATCAGCTACATCTAGCATATAGTCTATTAGTTTAAAGTGATTAGATGTTTCTATAATATCATCTATTTTTGCAATCGTATTATTTTCAAACAAAATAGTATTTGTTTCATAGATGTACCTGGTTTGCTCCTCCGTTAATGTACTTCCTTCAATATGATTTGTATTATATGCAAATGAAATTTGAGTTCGATGATACAAATTTCCTTTCAATTTCATTTCCTTTTGCTCTCTTAATACATCTAATATATTAAATTTAGATATATCAAATTTGCTCTCATCTCTTAAGAGCTCGTCAATTGTTATTTCAAATAAATCGGCTAATCTTTTTACAGATTCAATACTTGGCTCTAGCATTCCTGCTTCATACTTAGAAATAGTTGCCGGGCTCACTTCCAAAACATCTGCTACATAATTCTGAGTCATTTTCTCTATATAACTTAATCTTATCTGCTAACATAAAAAACTCTCCTTCTTGTTTATATTATTATTATATCATAATATTTCCAAAAAAGAAAGTTTTATTTCTTTTATTTTATATTTACATTCCATATTAGAAAGTATAACATTTTACTTTCATGCATCCATTATTATATATAAACTAATTAATTCTTTACTTATTCAAAAGTACAATTATCAAATAGTGGACGAATTTGATTGAACTCAGTACTACAATGAAACTCCAAGCTCTCACCAATCATCTTAGTAGATTGTTTAGCTTTAAAATCACGATAATATAAAATCTGTTCATCCTTATCTTTTAATTTAGATTCATATGTCTCCTTCATAGACTTTTCTTTAAGTTCAAACTCAGTGCTCTTCTGACTAAGTTCATTATTTAATTTATCAATTTGTTTCTCACGCTCTGTAACTGCTTTTTGAATATCAAGTTCATTTTGAGTTTTCTGATTTTCTAATTTATTTTTAAGTTCATTAATCCCAAGAATTTTTTTATTAATTTCCTCATTAAGATTTTTCTCAACTTGATTCTTAATAGACTCATCTTTATTCTTAATATTCTCATCTTTATTTTTAATCTCATTTTTTAAATTATTAATTTCCATCTCTTGGTCTTTAATAGTTTTATCTAATTCCTCACGCAAATGAGCCTCAGCAATTTTAACAGCATTCTCTTTTTCAGATTTATAATGTTCCTCACGAGAAGAAATTTCTTTTTCAAATTCTTTATCAAGAATTTGTTTAACAATTGAATCATAAGAGCTTTCATCTATTTGAAAAACATTACCACAACTTGGACATTTAATCTCATTCATCTAATCTCTTCATTCTGTTGTTTTTTATTACTTCATCACATATTGGAGGGATTTGCCAATGGGATTTAGAGAAATTATTAACAAAAAAGAATACCTTCGGGTTATGAGGGCGATTTGACTGCTTTTTGAGCTTTTGTGAAATTTTAGGTTTTCGTTGGTATGGTAATACTTTCGAGAGTTTTTGTTTGTCGAACATTTGTGTATTTTTAGGGCATTTTTTGAGGATTTTTTTCCCAAGTTTTTCCCAATTTGTAATGTACGTGTGTTCGTATGTAGAATTAGTATTTGCTGAGTTTTTGAAAAGCAATTTTTTCTATTAAAATTTTAATTTTTATGGAGGTTTTTATTTATGAATAATTTTAGAGAAGTTAATGAGGATATTTTGAAGGAATGGTTAATGTTTAGAGAAGATGATTTATCGTCATTAAAATGTGATGAAGATAGAAAGCATTTTGTTTATTTTGATGAGATTAGTGCAAATATTTTAAGGAATGTTCCTAAGGAAAATAAAAAGTATGTGAAGAAACAATTAAATAAATTGGATGAGAATTTTATAGATTATATTTTTTATTGGAATGAGAAGTATTATAGGAATGGTTTTGTTGATGGAGTGCAGTTGCTTGGTCGAAGCTTTGGAGAATAATATTTTCACATACATATATTTTATTAAATAGCCAAAGCTTTTTTGCTTTGGCTATATATTTACTTTAATTAGGTGTTGATCTACGGTGCCCTTTTACTTTTGTTCCATCTTTTTTGGTATATCCATTTACAGGTACTATCTTCTTTTCTTGTTTTCCAGAGTTACTACTCTTTGTTTTTGCCATGTTGTTCACCTCCTTTCATATATTTATTCATTTTTTCTTCCCAATTCGAATAATGATAAATTCTTTCAATATGTAATTTATTGTTTAATACTTCAGTTTTTGTAAGTTTAGAAATTTCTTCCCAATCTTTATCCAGTATATATGTAGCATTATTAGGCATTAAACTTTCTAAAATTGCATATTTACCACAAATAAAGACTATATATCCTTTAAATTCTTGTGTTCCAACTGCTATATTTTCGTCACTATTTTCAATAAGCTTATCTAGATTTCTAATATACAAACTTTCTCTATTTTGACTTACTTTTTCTTTTATAATACTCCTTATTCTTTCTTTAGTTTGCTTTCCTGGTCTTAGTATTTCCCACTTCACTGCTCTTACAGTCTTTATTGGTTCTTCCATATTAGTATTTATTGTCTCGCATTCACCAAATGCACTTAATAAGATATTGATTGATAACTTAATGTCCTCATAATTTTCCTGTGAATTTTCAATTTCTGTTGAAGTTACCCATTTATTTTTTTCATTATCTTCCACTATCATAAATTCTAATGCTCTAGGTGCTACATATTCTCTTTGATATCTTTCATATGGAATATATTTATAATCAGTGTATGTATTATGACCCCTGTCCTCCCATGACCACTCCCAATATCTCTCTGCAATTTCTTTTGGTAAATCTTTTCTTATAATACATTTTCCTTCGGCATTTTCATATGTGCTTTTTGAAATATTAGAGTTTGGTACTATTATTTCTCCAACTATCATTTTTGAATCAAATCCTAATTTTTCAACTTTTTCTTTATTTTCTTCCGTTATTTTTATTCCAATTCTTAGCCTTTCATTTTCTTTAAATTCTGATAGGTATCTTTTTGGATTTCTTATCTTTTTTTTATTTATTTTCATTTTACATACTCATTCCTTTCATATAATATTTTATTTTTTTATCTTTATATTAAAAGTTTATTTAATATAAAATATATTTTCTTGTTAAAATTTAATATTTTCTTCATTTTTCTCCCTCTCTCATAAAATAAAGGTACAGTTTAAAACTGTACCTTATATAATTTGAACCAAAGTTATATATTCATTTAATTTATTAAAATATATAGTTTCTTCATAACATGAGTATAAATCCTCATCTTCAGATAACCATAAATTTAATTCTACTTTTCTTGATGGTATATTTTTTTCTTGTTCAATTCTTGTTAAGTTTATCCCTTCATATTTTTCATAAAAAAAAATATCCCCATTCGACTTGTACCACCATTTTATAAAGTTATTTTTATGATATATTATAATAATGTTTTCACTTATTAATTCTGCTACTCTAATTGCTGTAGCAGTTAATGACATTTTATATCTTTGAGCTATTTGTTTTATTAATTCAAAACTAACATCATTTTCGTTAATGATAGTTATGATAGAGCTTTTAGGCAACAGCAATTCTACAGCAAACCTATCTGCTTCATCTTCTTTTTGTTTATTAGTATATATTATGTTAAAGTCCTCTTTTGAAAAATAATGTGTTCCTCTATGTATTAATATATGCCCTAATTCATGAGCAAGTGTAAATCTTTTCTGCTCTTCATTGTATACATTTGATGAAACAACTATCATTCTTTTTAGTCCTTCTACTTTACAAGCTCCAAGTACTCCTAGTGGTAAGTCTGCAATAACTAACCTTATATTCATTTTTTTGATAAGATTTTCTATATCAATTGCTTCTTTTGTATTTAAATTGTATTCATATATCAATTCGTTTATTATTTTATATGGATTATTCATCTTTAAATTCCTCTTTGAATATTTCATCTATCATTTTTGTGGTTTCATCATTTTTTTCTTTTGTTCTAAAATTAACAACACTGTCAACTGTGTATAATTCATTTTTATATTCATCTATCTTTTCAAATAGCTGTTTAAAAGATTTCGTTACACTACTTGACTTTATTTTATTTATATATTTTATTTCTTCCATAAACTCTATAAAATCATTTGATTTTAATTCATTTTTAAAATAATTAAAATCTACAACTTGTTTTTGATTTATTAAATCAGTATATTTGTCTAACGCATATTCTATACTAATCATTTTTCTCCTCCTATTTATATATGTCTTTTTTTACAAAAATTGGTCACATTTCTTCATAAATTTTTCTAAACTTTTTTATAGCCCTTCTGCATCTTGAATAAATAGCTTCTATATTTTCTCCTGTTATTTCACTTATTTTTTTTGCTGTCATTTCATTTATAATTCTTAATTGAATTATTTGTCTATCTTCTTCCTGGAGTTTTGACATTGTTGTATTAATTCTTTCAGTTTCTTCTTTATTTACAATTATTATTGCAGGATCTTGATTATAAATATTACAATCTTCTTCAGTTATTTTTTCTTCATCATATTCTATTGTTATAATATTACTTTTCTTTCTTATTTTTTCCTTACATTTGTTTTTGGCAAATCCCAGCACAAATGTTGTAAATTGGCAACTTCCATCATATTTATAAATTTTTTCTATGCTCTCTTTCAGTGTCTCTTCTATTATTTCATTCTTATCTTCTTCAGTCAGAATACTTTTGGATGTATAATTATATACATATCCAAGTAATTTTACATAAACTTTAGCATATAATATTTCTCCACTATCTGTATTACCACTAAGGTAATCGTCTACTAATTTAAAATCCTCTATATATGTAATCTCTTTTACCATCTTCATACCCCTATTTTAGTTTACTACATTATTATAAAAAAATTTGTCGAAACTTGTCTTTTATTATCAAGAAAGCAAAATAATTCTGTAATATAATTACATTCTTATTTTGCTCTTTTCTAGTATTATCTATATGTCATATTCCCATAAACTTAAATGTCCTTTTGCTTCTATTGTTTTATCAAAAACTTCAACATCTGAGACTTTCCATCCATAGCTTTCTTGAAAAGAACTTTTAGTATAAATATCACTATTTTCTTTTAGCAACAATTCTTTGAATTCTGGAGACATCTTTATACAATCGACTAATTTTACTTTTCCTAAAATTTTTCCGTATGGTAATTCTTCAGGAAGATATTTTTCTAATCTTTTCATTGCTCCTTTATCTATTCCTTTACCTGCATGTATTAATAATTCTCCTCTATATTTTGTTTGCCAACTTCTAAATTCATATCTTTTGTCACCTTGCATTATTAAAGTTGCCCATGGTTGTTTAATTGTTAAAACTTTCACTTTCAACAACCTCCTTTACCTTCTTTTCTTCCCATTCTTCATATTTTTTTCTATATTCTTCATCATCACTTGCTAATATTTCTGTACCGTCTTCAAATATAATTAAGATCTTTTCATAGTTGTTGCCTCCAAAATGCAAGTAGTTTTGCCCTCCATCTATATAACAATTATCACATTTACAATTTACTAAATCATGAGTAGTTTTAGATTCAATTATATCTCCACATATCAAGCATTTTATTTTCATAACTATTTTCCTCTTTTTTTACTTGCATATTATCATATTTTTTACATTTTTTCTACTTAACATTGCTCATTTTTCTAATTTCTTATATAATAACCTCAGGGAGAGAATGTTATGGATAATTTACCTTATAAAAGAAATTCAAAAAGCTCAATTGCACAATATGCTCTTAATTTAAAAGAAAAAACATTTAAAGATGTCTTATTAAACGACCCTAACATTTCTGATGAAGATAGAGCTCTTTTATTTGAATACTACAATAACCCCAGGTCAAAAGGTTCATTGGGTCAATTAATTGAAAAACACTTCTTTTTTTACAACCCCAACAGTAGCTCTGAAGCAGATTTTAACGAAGCAGGTGTTGAACTAAAAGTTACACCATATTTAATAAAATCTAAAGGAGATTTTCGTGCTAAAGAGCGACTTGTTCTAACAATTATTAATTATATGAATGACTATAAAGAAGAAGATTTTTTAAAAAGTCATGTTTATGAAAAATGTGCTCTAATGCTCTTGGTTTATTATTTGTATGAACCAAATAAAGAGCGACTTGATTATTTAATTAACTATATAAAGCTTTTTCAATTTCCAGAGGAAGATTTAGAAATAATTAAAAATGACTATAAAATAATAATCGATAAGATTAAAAATGGTAAAGCTGAAGAAATATCCGAAAGTGATACTAACTACCTCGGTGCTTGTACTAAAGGTGCAAATGCAAATTCATTAAGAGAACAACCTTTTAGCAATGTTAATGCAATGCAAAGAGCCTTTTGTTTAAAGAATTCATATATGACATATATTTTGAATCATTATATTGTTAATCAAACAGACGGATATGAATCTGTTATCAAAGACGCCAATATTTTGAAGAAACAAACACTAGAGCAATATATTATTGACAGATTAGCACCTTACTATAATCAAGATATTGAATATTTAAAACATAAATTTGATATTCCTTATCAAGTTTCAAACAAATCATTTACATATTTATTAGCCAAGGGTATGCTAAATGTTGTTAATGATAAAATTGAAGAATTTGAAAAAGCTAATATAAAAATTAAAGCCATTCGATTACGCCCTGATGGTATGCCAAAAGAATGTATGTCATTTCCTGCATTTAAATATTTGGATATAATTAATGAAACTTGGCTTGACTCTGAATTATACGAAACTTTCTCAACTACTAAATATTTATTTATGATTTATCAATATACAGATGATGATACATTAATATTTAAAAAGTCTATGTTTTGGCATGTTCCAGAAAAAGATTTAAATACAGAAATAAAACGTGTATGGGAAACAACTGTAGAGAAAATTAAAAATAATGAATACGATAGCCTACCTAGAATTAAAGAAAGTCCAATATTACATGTTAGACCTCATGCACAAAATGCACAGGATACCTACCCTACACCAGACGGAAAGCATGCAATAAAAAAATGTTTTTGGCTAAATGCAAGTTATATAAAGAAACAAATCGAAGAAAGCGAAGATTAATCCTCTTCGCTTTCAAATATTTTATTCAATCTATTTCCCATTTTTTCTATTAATCCAACTACAAGTGCATTTCCCATGCAGAAATATCTGAATCTTTCTGGCATTCCAGTGTTTGTCCAGTTGTCAGGGAATCCATTTATACGCTCTGTTTCAACTGGAGTTAGGATTCTATAACATTTGCTCTTTGGATCTTCAATAACGTGTGTGCTTCTATTTAAGCTACCTTCGCTTGTAAGCATTGTTCTTGCTGGTTTATCTAGTCCATCTGGAAAGGCAATTGCTCCCTCTCTAAAATGGTATTCATGAGGAGTTCCTTCTTTTCTTAAAATATCTTTTGCACCTTTCAAATAATTCCATTTTTCAAGATTGTTACCTAAATTATATTTAGTATCTACTCCTTCGTATTCAACAATTTTACTTAATGGTTTAGCTTCTATTTGTTTTGGAACAACCTCAGTAGTATATATTTTCCCATTTCTCATAACACCTGAATTTTTAAATTCCATTTTAAAGTTATCAGATACATCAATTAAATCATTGTATTTAAATTCAACTTCTTTTCCATTTCCATTGGCATTTATTGGGAATTCCTTAATAAAGAATCCATTCTCCTGAATTAAATTCTCCAATGAATACTTTTCCGTACTCTTGTAATAATTTGTATTATTTTTACATGCAAATATAAATGTTCTTCTTCTTCTTTGTGCAAATCCATATTCTGCAGCATTTATTACTCTCCACTCAACTGTATAACCTAAATCATTAAAACAAGCTAATATTACACCAAAATCTCTACCTCTTTGACTAGCTGGTGATTTTAATAATCTATCAACATTTTCTAATAATACAAATTTAGGAGATTTTGCTTCTAATATGTCTCTAATCTGCCACCATAAAACACCTTTTTTTCCTTCTATTCCCTCTGCGCCTGAATGTGCAACAGAATAATCTTGGCAAGGAAATCCACCTACTAGTAAATTATGATTTGGTATTGTTTTTTTATCTACTGAAGCTATATCTTCATTAACATATTTATCTTCTTTTCCAAAATGATTTACATAGCAATCAAATGCATATTGAGATTTTTTACCAGGTTCCCATTGGTTAGCCCAAACCGTATTCCAACTTGAATCTGAGTTTTCTAAACCAATTCTAAATCCCCCAACCCCTGCAAATAATTCGCATACTGTTTTTTCCATATTTATGTCCTCTCTTTTGTCTTTTTGTTCTTTCATATTTTAATATTTTTTTTATCATTTGTAAAGATCTTTTTATAAAAATATTATAATATGAAATGAAAAAAAGATCAAGCTTTTGCTCAATCTTTTATAAAGCACTTTTGTTGTATAACAAATTGTAACTCTTTTGAGAATTGTATTATACTACATATTTTTCTATATCTTAAACAGCTTTTTGTTCTTACTTAACTCTAATATTTTTGCTTTTTCTATTATATTTGAATCTACATCTTTAATTCTTTCTCTTAAAATCGGAACAATATATTGTCCGTTAATATTTGAACTCATTTCAAATATTGTTCTTAATTGATTGATATGTGTAGTCTCAAGTTTATCATGAATTATAAACTTTGGACAATTCATACTCAATTCATTCGAATATTTTAAATATGCAAAATCAAAAGCAACAATCATCCCTTTTTTCATTCCAGTTCCAACAATTCCATTGAAATTGGATATTTGAACTGGGAATTGTTTTTGAGAATCCCAATTACTATTATATGCAAATAAATACTTCTCCCCGTATATATTCTCAGTGTATTCTGTGAAAAACTTATTAAAGAGCTCTATATTATCATTTATTTTATCTGCTTTCAGAGCAACATGAAGTTCATCAATTTTTTTATCTATATTTTCTCTTTCTTTAATATTTTCTTCTAATAACCTTATTGAATTATCTATTTCACCCTTTTCAATTGAAAGTTTTTCTATTTTAGAATTTAAGACATTTAAATCTGTCAATAACCCCTCATCCAGTAATTCAACTGTTATTTTCTTTTTTTCTTCAATAAAATCATCTCTTGTCTTTTTTATTTCCTGTATTCTTTTTTCTTTTTCTTTTTTTTGCTTAACAAAGAAACTAATTCTATTTTCTATCATACTATTATGAAAATTTACTACATCTTCAAATTTTAACTGTATATCTTTTGAAAAAATCTTTGCCTCTTCGTATACTTGCTTAAGCTGCTCCATATCAATATTAGTTTTATCTTTTCTTAATTCATCAATACTTTTATTTAATAGCTCTATATCTAGTTCTAATAACTGTAACTCTTGCTCGCAATTATTTATTTGAATCGTTAAGTTTCTTTTATTGTCTAATTCATCTTTATATGTCTCTACGTAATTTAGCTTTTGTCTTTCTTTACTTAATGTATCCAACTCATTAATAATAATTTTCTGTTTTTGTTTCAATATATCAAGAGAATCTATTCTATTGTCATTTTCCAGTAGTTTTATTCTATTAATATAAGTATTTCTGTTGTTGCTCAATTCGTTTTTTTCATTTATTAATTTTTCATCCAAAATTTTAAATAGGTATTGATACACTGCATCATATTGGTGGTTTTTGCTAAAATTTCCTAGGAATTTAATAATGTTATCATTTGTATTATTATCAATTCTAATGAATTTTGGCATCAACTCTCTTAATGTCGGATATTTTTCATTAGAATTAAACATTATTTCTTTTAATCTTTTATCAAAATCATCTTTAGTATACAATACATTATCTATGAATCTGCTTCCATTAGCATATAATTGTCTTTTTATTAAATATATTTCTTGGCTAATTTCATCCTCAATTTCTAATTCTGCCTCTACCTTATATTCTTTTAAGAAATCTTTTATAATCTCATTATCGCTTTTAGTATCATTATCATGATATATTGTTTTCACTGATTTTGCACCTAAACATAGGTCTATTATTTTAATAAATGTGGTCTTTCCTACATTATTACCACTATCTTCAGAATTATCTGTAGTGTTATCAATTATTAAATTTAATCCTTGTTTATTAAACTTAATATTTCTTATTATCTCATATTCTGGATAAGTTTTTGATATTATCATTTTTTTCAATAACATATAAAAACCCTCTCCTCTTCAATTTTAATTGTTGACATCATAAACAACCAATCTAGTGTATAGTATACATAAGTTATATTTATATCTGAATCAACTTTACTTTGAATCAACCTATATATTTCGTCAATTGATACTCCATTTTTCCCTTTTTTTATATAATTTAATATTTCAAAACCGACGTAAAACAATGAATACTTTGGATTTCTATCTGTATTAATTAACATTTTTACTCCTTTTTAGGTTTATCTAAAATTTTACATTCGTTAAAGGCATAACAAATAATTATTAATAATCCTATATCTATATCTTCTTGTGACAAGTCTAAATTATTATTCTCTACTTTTTCTCTAAGTTTTTCTTCAATCTTATCAATTAAACTATCTGCATTATTCCTAATGACAGCTAGTCTATCTTTATTATTTTCTAATAATAAAAAATTACCTACCACTTTTTCATAGATAATCTTTATACTCGTTAGAATTTTCTTTTTACATCCAGGATTAAAATTATCCAATGAATTCAAAATATTATCACAATTAATATAAAATTTTGTATATTCTATCAAGAGCCATTTATATTTTATTACATTGTTATATTCTATCTTTTCCTCTGGGTTAAATGGTATAGTATCTATATCTTCAAATTCATGTTCTTGGCTAATTTTTGAAAGTTCCTTTATCAATTGAGATAATAAAGATGGTATCTTGGAATAGTTATTTTCATAATAATTGTTAATTTGCGTACCTATCATATTGCCTTTTAGCAAACCTTTATTATCTAAATTATTTGTTAACATTTTGTACTCCTATCATATTTCCCGACATACTTCCTGTATTTGCTAAGTTATTATTTCCTTTTTGTGATATTTCGTTTTTATAAGCTTGCGTAATCTTTACTGCTTCATCAGCTTTCTTATTAGCCTCCTTGGCAATAATGCAAGACCATACTGAAACAATAACTGCAATAGTATCTACAACAACACTTATTATACTAATTACTGTTTGGTTATCCATAATAAGTCTCCTTCTTTTATTTTATATTAGTATATATTTTTCTACAATTATTTTCAACCCCCAAAAAATTTTTCTATATTTGTATTTTTCAAAAAAAAAATTCATGCGTATTGATTAATTATTTTTTTAACTTAAGTTGTAAAATCTGCACCATAAATACCTATATTTCACTTGCACCTTTTTATACTAATTGGGGCTTGGGGAATCCCCCTATCGAATTTGTATATACAAATTCATTGCTTGCTTATACGTAAATATAAAATTCAAAATTTTAAATAATTGCATATTTTTATAAAAACATTTTAATTTTCCAACAAAAAAAGTACCTGAACTTTTCCAAAATTCAGATACTTTTTTTCTTTATTCTTAATCAAAAATTAATTCATTTTTTACAATTTCTCTCGCACAATTTTTAATATTATTCATCAATCCGACCCACTTTAATTGCTCTTTTTGTTTCATTTCTTCTGTAATATTTTGCTTCTTTATCATCTGTTTCATAATATACTTTTCTCTTTTTTTAGCTTGAATATCTACCTCTACTAAGTAATCATGAAGTGTTCCTTTCATCTCTAAAAGCTTCAAAAATCCTCTCTTTTTTTCCCTTAAATAATTAAGTTTTAATCGTCCATAATAACCAAATCTTACATTGTCATATCTTCCCTTTGGTAATATTAAATTAGGATAATAATAGTCTCCAATCTTTGTATAAGTTATTTCCTTCATGTTCATTTCTCCTTTCAAATTTACTCTAATAATTATGTGGTAACATAATTACATAACGTTTATAAAATTTCAATTACTAATCTAAAATATTTATTATTTTTTTAAATTAACTCCATAACACATTAAATATAATTTAGAAATAATCGCCTCGGCTAAGCTCTTATCTTTGCATTCTTTTAATCTTTCCAATAAATTATTTTTATTAAATTTTGTTGTGATAATTATCGGTAATTTATTTTCATTTCTATTTTCTACAATACTATATAGCTTTTCCAAAGCCCAATTACTAATAGTTTCCATTCCTAAATCATCTATAATTAACATCTCAATATTTGAATAAAGCTCTATCAATTCTTTATCTGATTTTTCCTTATCGTAATAAGTTTCTTTAATCATATCTAATAAAAAACTTAACCTCCCCATTAAAACAACTTGTCCATTTTCTATCATTTTGTTTGTAATTGCAGATGCTAAATGTGTTTTTCCTGTACCAAAATTTCCTGTAATAATCATTCCTTTTTCCTGCTTATTTTCTAAACATTTTTTCAAATAATCTTTTAAAATTTCCACTTCATTTTTATTATTTTTATTCACTATAAAATTTTCGAAACTATAATTTGATAATTTTCTATTTAAATAATTATCTTTATAAATTTTATTTATAATATTTTTATAATAATTTCTTTTATCAATTTTATATTGCTCTGCGTCTTTGTTTTTCCAATATTCTTGTGATAATTTGCAGTTACATCTCTCATATTTTATTGATTTTGGGGTTATATTTGTGTACAAATAATCCAGTCCTTTCGGAGTTAATTTTTGACCACAAAATTCACATTTTTTATACTCATTGTTGATAAAATATTCATAATTTGTATTCTTTAAATCCATTTTCTCCCTCCTCTGTTTTTATTTTTTCTATTATATTTTCTTCTTTATTTTTTCTGCTCTCTTCTTCTGTTTTTTCTAACATTTCTGTAACGTTATTTTTTCTAATTTCACTTTTATTTTTTTTACGATATTTTTCTTGTCTTGCTCTATTTTGTTTTAAATATTTTTCATATTTATCAATAGTTTGGTACTTGTCCCAATTTTTAATTAGATATGTTTCTCCGTCCAAATTTAACATTTCTAATTCAAGAAATTTTGTAATTATTTTTTCAATTTTTTTCTTAGATTTTCCCATAATCTTTGAAAAATCTTGAATTGTCATTGGTTTATTTCCAATTATTAACCTTCCTTGGTTACAACATTCTACAGCTATTGAAATAATTTGAATCCAGGCTCTAAAATATGTATCTCCATCTGGAAGCCCTAATAATATTTTGATTTTTCTATTTGTAAATATAGATGCCTCTACTTTAAACCAAGGAATTTCGTACATATTTCATTATTCCCCTTTCTCATAATTGCACATAGATTCTTTTTCTTTTGTACTTAAATATTCATCTAGAGCTTGTACTCTAAACAAAAACCTTCCACCAACTTTAGAACATGGTATTTGTCTTTTTCTAACCAATTGATTAATTAACCAATATGAAATTCCTAAATACTCGGCTGCTTCTTTCATTGATAGCGTTGTTCTTTTGATTTGTGTATTAACCATATCCATTCCTCCTTTCGTCTTATTGAAAAGAATCTCCTCGTTTCCTTTTCATACTATTAGTAATTTTTTTTGCTTTTTGACAAGGTATTTTTTGAAATTTATTTTATTTTTTATTTTCTCAGTATTTTCAATGGATTCAGCTTGTATTTTTCTGTATTTTTTGTATAATATATGACAAATGTTAGCAATTTTGTATTAAATATAATATTGCAATTCAAAGGAGGACATCTATGTTAAAAAGAAATCGATTTATAAAAAGCAATTTTTTTAACATTTGGTTTAATCGAAAAAAACAAAAAGAGTTCTATACATCTTCAGTTGTAATGTACAAAACCTCTTTAGAGCACAAAAATACAAATAGATTTCAAAATATTATTATCGATAAAGATAAAATTAGATCTCCAATATATTTCACAAAATCAGATGTCTATTCCCCATTTGAAGAAAAATATGGTACTTTTTTAATTAGATTTTTAAATGCTGATTTTTCTACATTTGAATCATTTTATTTTACTTTTATCTGTTTTTATGGATTTGAAATTTTGTATGAATTTAATTTGGATATTCCTGATACTACTTCATACGAAAATGAAGATGATTTTATCAACGCCTATACACCTATTTATCGTAGTGTGAAAACCAAATTAAGACATATGCAGGAAAAGGTAAAAAATTGCGTAGATTATATGTATAATTTAAATAATAATTCTAAAGATTCTGCATTTACGCCATTTGAAAAATATCTTACATATGTAATAAGAAATAATTATTTTAAATATTCCAGAGATATTGAAGTCTCATATTTTCAACAGTTTGCTTATGATAATTTTAATATTCAAAAATGTACAATAACACCAAAAATGGTACGAAACTATATAGCAGATGACATAATTAATATTGATGATTCCCCTATTTACTCTACTGAATTTCTTTCAAATATTTTATATGTTTGCTTATTTGAAATATCATCAAATGCTGATGTAAAAATAAAAATTTGTAAAAATTGTGGCAAATACTTTATTCCTAATAAACAAACAGAAAAATACTGCGATATTAAATACTACAAAGATGAAATTGCTTGCAAACAAACTGGTGCAAATAATTCGTATAATAAAAAAAGAGCTTCTGTAGAAGCTATAAAATATTATAGAAATAATTATCAGAGAAGATTAATGCAGGTTAAAAAATCTGGTAGTGCTGAAATAAAAACTGCTTTTGAAAAATGGAAAAAAGATGCTAAGGCAAAAATAAAAGAATTTAATAATAAAGAAATTTCGGAAGAAAAACTTTTAAATTGGATGATTGAAAATAAGAATTTATAGTTTGATATAAAACGCAACTAAAAGTTGGTGGATTTTGTCAAATAGAAAAAATAAAATCTAGTTATTAAAGGAGGTGGTATTAAAATGAAATTTGGTGATAATATAAAAAATCTAAGAATATCTAAAAACTTATCACAGGAGGAGCTAGCTGAAAAAGTAGGTGTATCAAGGCAAAGTGTTTCAAAATGGGAATGTGATACAGCCTTTCCAGCGTGGAATAACATCCCTACACTATGTAATATTTTTAATTGCAATATTGAAGAATTAGTATCAGGTGAGGAACTCGGAAAAATTATGGATTTAGAAAACCTAAAAATGAAATCAATAAAAATTGAAGATGTAGATACTTCAGATATTATTTCAACCATGAAATCAGCAGGTATTGATGCACGCATAATAGAAATGTTTCCTAAAAATAGTTATAATCATCTTATAAATACATTAGAAGATTACTACATTAGTAAGCTAGATGGTCTGGAACGTATTAAATGCGAACTAAATAATTGGGATACGGAAGCACGAAAGAATATTATTATAGATCTACTTAAGCAACTTGATGAGTCTGGTCCAATTACTGTAAGTGATTCTATAAAATTAATAGAGTTACTTTAAATTAGCTTGCAAACATAATTATTGAAAATATTTTATCAGGAATTTGAAACATAATTCCTGCTATTTTTTATGTATTTATTTGTTTTTTTATGTTATTTATTTTTATTTAAAAAATACTGGCTTTATTTATGAACCTAATATATAATTAACATAAAATCATAATCGATACATTTATTTTTAGGAGGCATTTATGGACGAAAATATCCAAATATTAGAAAAAAAAATAAATACGTTCAACAAATTGTACGAAACCTCAAAACTTAATAATTCAGTCAACGACATGGAGCTTACTGAATGTCTATACGATATACTTGGCTGGTTTGAAGTTTGTCTCAAAAAAATTACTACTTTAGACAAAGTTGAAGATGAAAAAATAAGCGGTATTCGATTTGCTAACAATATCAAAAAACATAGCACCTCGCTCTTCCGATATACCTTGCAAACATTTGCATTATTTCCCTCGGGAAGTTTATTTCCTTCAGAAAATCTTTATCCTTCTGACTTTAATATTTTTTGGAATTCTTTGCCGCTCGATAATGTAAAATATAAAAATCAGTACAACAATTATGTAAAGCATTTTAAGGATAAAGATTTATATCCAACTTTGAATGAAATCTTCGCTATAATAAAAAAGTATTATTAATAATATATCCTCTCCCACCCATATCCATGCTGAAAGGAGGTGAAAAATAGCAATGGCTGGGAGTATAGAAAAAAGAGGAAAAAATAGTTACAGACTAATCGTAACAAATGGATTTGACTTAAACGGAAAATCTTTGCGACACACTAAGACAATTCACGGCTCTAAAAAAGATGCTGAAATTGAACTTGCTAAATTTGTTGCTGAAGTTCAAAATGGATTTGTTATTGATGGTAAATCATTAAGATTTCGTGAATTTGTGGAATTTTGGAAGCAAAAATATGGCTCAAAAGAATTAAGTCCTACCACATATACTCGATATTGCAGAATGTTAGAAACTAGGCTTATCCCCTACTTTGGCAATTTCTACATAAATAAAATTAAGGCAACAGATATTATGCAATTTTACGATTTACTTGAAAAAGATACACAAATTATTCGCAAAAAAGATAACAATAACACAAAAACAATAAGACCATTATCTGGCAAAACCATTTTAGAGCATCACAGACTACTTCGTGCAATGCTTCATAAAGCAGTATATTGGCAACTTATAGTATCTAATCCTGCTGAACGTGTTCAACCACCAAGAGCAAAAAAGCCTCATAGAAAATTCTATGATGATGCTCAATGTAAAGTTTTACTCGAAAACTTAGCAACTTTAAATGATGATTTAATAAAATACAAAGTTGCAATTACTTTAACAATATTTACTGGAGTAAGACTTGGTGAGTTAATGGGACTAGAATGGCAAGATATTAATTTTAGAGATGGAATTATAAGTGTTAATCGTTCAAGTCAATATTTATCTGACACAGGTGTATTTACAAAATCACCAAAAACAGAAAGCTCTATTCGAGAAGTGGCAATACCTGATTTTGTAATTTCTTTACTTGAGGAATATAAGATATGGTATGAAGCTCAAAAAACGGCTTACGGTGAATTGTGGTACGAATCAGATAGGTTATTCGTTCAATCTGATGGCAAACCAATGCATCCGTCTACAATTAGCAAATGGTTTGTAAAATATGTTGGACAAATTGGATTACCTGTAATTAATTTTCACGGATTAAGGCATACAAATGCTACTTTGTTAATATCGCAAAATGTTGACGTAGCAGTTGTAGCTGCAAGACTAGGACATGCACAAATTACAACAACATTTAATTTTTATGTGCATCCAATTATTTCTCATAATAGGAAAGCTGGAAATGTTCTAGAAAATTTACTTTTAGGAGCAAAATCCTAAATAATCTTTTTTCTAATTTCACAAAGGTTTAAAAAGCCATTAAATTTTTCACGATAAAAAATAAATCGCTGTAAAAACATTTTATTTTAGACAAGCGATTATAAATTTATTAAAAGGCAACTAAATTGATTTTATAACATTTTATAAATCAAAAATAAATTTAGGTTTCCCATTGCCTTTTATATTTTTTAACAATATTATTTAATGAATTTTTATGTATTTTTATTAGAAATTATTGGGTTTGATGAATTTATTTTTCCCAATTTTTTCCCAAATCTACATAAAATAGCTCATTTTTATAGTTATTGTAAACTATTTTTCCATAATAGAAAATCGCTACAACCATTATAGCTGTAGTAATTCACAAATATTTATATGCTATAAAATTATTAAAATTTCCTTCGGGTTATGAGAAATATTCATAAATTTTTACGTACGTCCCCCACTTTTTAAACAACTTCTCCAATTTATTATATTACGCTTCATTCTTATCTCCGTTTCCTTCCTATGAATATTAGCAATTTATTTTCTCGCAGAATACTCCTCCATCAAAAAAATTCTTTTTGAAATGCATTAATATCTGTAATTTAAAGCTCTTATATCTTCTTTTTGTTATAAAAATTATTATTATATTATTTGCTTTGACTTTTAATCCATTTAATTTGTTTTCTTCATCCTTTATCATTCGCCTGATATCTTCTATTTCTTCTAACCTACTATTCATTTTATAAAGAGCTTGAAAAGCTCTGGCCCCCAAAGCATTTCTCTACTTTGCCCCCAAATTTCCATACTTCGATTTTCAATACAAAGCTATTTTCCCGCAGCTTTTTGCAGGACCACTTGCTAGATTTATTCTCGTGTTGGTATGAGGTCATAGTGCCAAATTTCTACTTCACCTCTTTTTAGATATATTCAATTCTTCTTTCCCTTTAAAATTCCCCTGTCAAACATTTCTAAAACAAGCTCTAGCTCTCTAATTTCTCTTTTTAGGTATGGAGTATAATTCTTCTTGCATTTTTTGCTTTTTCAATTTCTTCCTCATCATACAATCTGTTGATCTTGGTTTGTATTTGTCTTTTACAATAATAATCTTTTAATTGCAAGTTAGAAATAACTTTGAAATATTCCTTGTAAAACACCTCTTGATAATGTACCTTATACCAAGCAATTTTAATCGCAGTTATAGTTCTCTCTAAAGCCCAAGATTTTGTAAATAAATAATCAATTGATTCAGCTGATTTTATATACCATTCTGGAATGTTATAATTTTTCATCATTTCTTTATATTCTGACCACTTATTTTCATATTCCTCATATCTATCCTTATCTAGCTTCCATAATCGCCTTTTAGAAGCTCTTCCTTTTCTAACAAATGTAACAATATCATAAGCTGTACTTTTATCAATGCCACTTTCTATTAGATAGTTATACATGTCCTCTCTATTTGATAAAACTTCCGTTAATTTCTTACCCTCATTTATTCTATTATCTGCATTACCTCCCCATGCACCAGTGCTCTCTACAAGGGTCAATACGCATACCAAATCATTTAGGGTTTGTGGCTTTGATTTTTCTATTATTTTCTTAACATCTTCCTCTTCAAATCTTAAAATGCCATTTATACTAATTCCAAAAGAAGTATCAAATGCATTACGAAAAACATTTAAAGTATCTTCATCATCTATATCAATATCATCTGAATTTGTATTAGTTAAGCCCTCTAAATTATGTATTAAAGTTGAAACATTTGAACATCTTATATAAAATCTATAGAACCCTAAATCCATTATTGAATCCTTATCTAAGTGTGTTATTATTTGATTTTTATATCCAATTTCTGTTGGACAAAAATCGTATATCTCACCATCTCCCACTATAATTACTGTTGGACTTGCTAATCCTGATACCTCTCGTTTTACATTTACTAATTTTTTTATCACATATTCCCTGTTATTCAAATCTTCAATTTCTGTTAATTCTACGTATTCATCAACAACCTTCGAAATTTTATCTACATTTGAATACTCTTCGCTATTACAAAAAATTACATTGCTCTCACCATATTTTTCTCTTAAATATTTGAAAATTTTATCTCTAATCTCACTAGATACATTCATTTCTATTTCAGGAAGCATATCATAATTTTTCGTTGCGAATATCTCAAAAGGCAAGTTGTATTTTATAGGATCTATTTCTGTAATACCAAGCAGATATGCAACTAAAGAACATCCGGCCTTAGCAGCAGTGAAGACTGCTTTATATCCAAGTTTATTTGTATACTCAAATAATTCACTATATATTAGATAAATATTTTGAAAATTATTTTCAATTATTGAATGTAGCTCTAGTTTTAATCTTTTAGCTACATTCTCTGGCAATTTTTCCCCATATATTTTATGAGCTTTGTCATAACATTTTTTACTAATTATCATATCGGAAAAACTTATTTTAGGTAGCTTTGCTTTTACCGGAACTGGCGTTATATCTTCTATTTGCTCTGCAATTTTAAAAGGATTATCAATAACAATTTTCTTAGCGTTTTCTATGTAGTTAAACTGATCAATTAGTTCATCCGCAGTATGTAAATACTTATTATTTCCTCTTTCAATTTCATTTGACTCTTTATACATATTTAGTATCTCGTTGCAGATATAATCCTCTTTATTAATAAAATTGCACATTGATGATCCTACAAGTACTTTATTATTTTTATTGCATAAATTATTTATTTTTTTATTAATATTTATTTCCAATCTTTTTTGTGTCTGTTCAATTCCAATAAAATCATAATAATTCATTATTTTAGAAATATTTTTCTTATCAATATTTTTATAAACTTCACTATTATTTCCTATAGAAGCGTACAATAAACCATCCCTATATTTATCTAAATCATCTTTATATACCAATGGTTGTCCTTGTACGATATTTCTATATGCAAAAGAAACTAATTTATATAGATTTTTTAAGCCTTTTTGCTCTTTGACATAAATAAAAATGCTATAACATTGACTGGATTTCTTTTCATTTTTGAAAGTTAATTCACTTCCATAAATAATTTTAAAATCTTCATTTTTATGGTATAAATTTAAATAAGAATTCGCCTTAATAAAGCTCTGCGTACTATCTTTATCAGTAATTGCTATTTGCTTATAACCCCTTTTAATAGCCTCATCAATATAATCTTTAACAGTATCAATGCCCTGTAATCTGGACATATTTGTATGACAACATAGTTCGACTCTTTCCATTTTGCCTCCTAATAATTCGTGCGTTCCCAATTTTGATAAAAATCTTCTTCTGGAAGTATCTCTATACTTTGTGCATAATCCCAATCTATTTTCTTTGGTGGGTTATTAATTTGCTGATATGCCTTCCACATCATCTTCGCGACGACCTGTGGTTTTACCATACCAGTGTTACCCCCAAACATTGGTACTAAAATGCTTTTTACTTTATTCTTCATAGCAGTAATTAAAGTTGTTCTCATACATTGATAAATAACCCTTGCATCAGTTACTTTTTCTGGTGTCCTCATCGTAGGTGTATGTATTAAATATTGATTATCCTTATTTGCTTCAATAATAAAACTCGTTGCAACCGGTTGTTCACCTAAATAATTGTTAATAATATAATCTTGCACACGCTCTTGTAGTTGATTACCATACCAATTAGTTAGAGCTAAATCATAACCACCATCCATTAATCCAAATGAATTCGCTGGAGAAACAACGCAATCTATTTTTTCTTTATTATTTTTCATAAAGTTTTCAAAACTATCATTTATAAGTTTCACATTTTCATTTTCAAAATACGCTTTTAAATATTTAAACTTTCTTTGATCAATTTCTATTAAGTAAATTTCCATCTATTACGGCCTCCTCATAACTTTTTTTGACTATCCACCTTCCTACTAGTCTCCCCTGTAGTCAACAAATTTTCCACATTCTCCTAACAAACTTAGTTTAATTTTACCTAGCTTCCCACTATTATCCATAGCAACAATAATATCTGTGATATTACTATTTTTGTTCATTATTTTTTTTATTCATCTAATTCTTCAAATCCAGTTTCCATTCTTTATACCTCACTATCTTCAAATTTTCTAACTTCATAATTGTATTTTAATTTACAACTTTTTGTTTCATTACCTTTTGTTATATTTAGTTCAAATATTTCCTCTTTACCTCTAGAAAAATTCAAATCCATGACAACATCTGCATACTTTTTATTGGAGTCAAAAACATCATTATTAGAAAACAAAATCATAATTGGACAATTTAATTTATGAGATATTTTTCTTATATTTTTTATAAATTTTTCTATGCCTTTTTTCTTAAAATAATTATATTTATATCCACTTTTATTCCACCTCTCAAATGTAAAAGTATGAACATCAAGAATAATTAAAGTATCTACTTGATCTCTATCTGCATAAGAATTTGCATAATTTAATATGAATCTTTCCATATTTTTTAACGAGTATCCTAACAGATTTCTTTCAATTATCATTGGCAATTGTCTCGTTGTTTCTATTAAATTTATTGTTGCTAAGCCAATATGTTTAAGCTCTTCATCAGAATACTTTTTATCTTTATATTCATTCTTTAAAGTCCACTTATAATAATTTACATCCGCATTATTAACAACTAATCTCTTAATTAAGTACTCCTTAAATATACTAACTATTTCAAGAACATTTTTATCTTGTTTTAAGCATATATTGTTTGCAATATCCCCTGATAAAGTTGCAACATAATGCATATGCTCTCCTTTTAGAAATATTAGCTCTGGTTTTGATATGTCATATATTTCGTCTAAAGCTTTGAATCCAGTTTTAATCATTGCAATCACATCCTTATTAAACAAAAAACTACTATAACAATTATAGTAGTTTTTCTATAAATATAAAATTCAGTTGGTCAAAATATGCTACATTGCTCTTTTATTTTGAGTTATGTGATTCAATAAGTTTTAACACTTTCATATTCATTTTTATCAGCTCTTCATAGCTCTCGTCATTATCTGGAAAATCTTTCAGAATCTTAATATGCTTATCATCAACATCTTTACATTTCATTCCATTATCTTCGAACATTTTTCTTAATTTACTTTTTACACTATCTTTTGCACCTTTTTCAACATTAATTTGAATATTCCATTTATTTAACTTAAATACATTATCTATAGTAATTAAATACCCATCATCAAATAGCATATTTATAATATTACAAATCCAGGAATTTATACTAACATCCTCTTTCTTATAGCAAAATTTATCTTTCGAAAATTCTCTTGGATAACATCCAACTTTGTCTGTATATTTTTTTAATTCGTCATCTCTAGCACCCAATACTTTTCTTAATTCTTCTCCCAAATTGATGGCTTTGTTATACGCCTTGTTATTAATGTCTAATAAAAAGTTTAAAAAATTATTTATATTTTTTTCATTCTCATCATACCAATTACAAATTTCTTCATTCATCTTATAGTCAACCTCACTTCTATTTATTGTTTCAATAAAATCATCCAAAAATAATTTCCATTTATTATCTTTTATTCTTCGCTCTTCCATTATTTTTTATAAATTGTGGTCTAACACCTATATGCACCATTTCTATTATTTTTTTATCTTTGTATTTCTTCTTTATTTCACTAAATACACATGACACCTTCGTCATTACAACAATTACATTTGGATTGAGCAAGTCAATCTCTTTAAATATATAATCTTTGTATTCATAAAAATAGTTGTCCAGGTCCTTCCCATGGGTGTTATCTGAACTACCCATTTTATTTATATTCATATATGCAACTTTATTAAGAGCTGACTTTAATTCTTCATAGTCCGATGTTATCTCTCCATTTAAAACTTGTTATCATAACAAATTCCTCCATTCTATAAAATAGTACGCCATCTATTTTATTTTTTACGCAATAGTTTTGCATAAAAAATATTATGATATATATTATGCATGAATAAAATAAACAAAAAAATATCAATATAATTGAGAAAATCCCCAATTTTACTGATATTTATAGTTTTATACCCAATTTCTAATAAATTTTTCATTAAATGTATACATATAAGATGGCCTATATGCTGATTCTTTAACCAATTTATCTGTCTTTTTTACCATAGGCTCTATTTTCTTTCTAAAATTTGCCGAAACTAATTTTGTATCTAAAATTAATTCATATATCTGCTGTAATTCAGATATTGCAAATTCTTTATCTAAAAAACTAAAAGCTATATTTGTATTTTCTATTCTATTTCTTAATCTTTTTATTCCTGTATGAATTATAATCGCTGTTAATTCAGTAATTTTAGTTTTTTCAGCTAATTTATTAATATATTCTACATTTTCTCTATCTCTTTTAACTATAGTTTCTATCTTATATTTAATTTCTTTATAATCATTACTTAATACTATATTTTGAACATATTCATTTTCTTTATTTTCTATATGAATATCATAAAATTTCATATTTTTAGGCATAAATTCTATATTCTTTTTATTGATAATTACTAAATATGTAATTGTAAGACCTTTGTTTTCAATATAATAATTAGGATCTCCCCATGTGTAAAGTTGTTCTATATAAAATTTTGATGTTTTTAATAATTCTTCAACTCTAGCTTCTGCTGTTCTTTTTATATATTCATTATCTTTTATTTGAAATGTTGGAAACTCATTTTTTTCATCTAACAATATTTGTAACTTTTTTTCTTTTAATTTTCTTACATCTTTTCTCTCTTCATTATCTGTACTAAATATTATCAAATTTCCTTGTATATTCATTAATACAACCTCTTTTCTCTATATTTCAAATTCATTGCTAACTTCTTCTTGAACGTTATTATACTGTTTTACTATCTTTCTAGCACTTATTTTTCCTACACAAGCTATAAATTTATATAATTCTTCTTCATTTAAAACAGTTAATTCTCCATTTTTATATTTTACTATTTTTTGTATCTCGCTAGGAACATTAATATTATATTTTTCTATTAATTTAGCATTTAATTTGTCATAATCTTCGTAAATAGCAAAATTCCATTCTTTTAAAAATTTATTATAAAATAAGTAATCTGTCAATAAATGTATAAAATAACCTTCATTATAATTTGTTGATATACCTTTTTTTTCTATGAACTTATTTAAATTTGGATTACTTGAATTTGGTCCATAATGTGATTTATATTTATCATCTTTATCAATTAAATCCGGTGCAATTATTCCTTTTTCAAATTCTTCTATATTCTTTATTTCATTATTTTTAGCATATTCTTTTCCCACTGCTAAATGTATTATATATCCTGGCATATTTTTATATCAAAGCATGTTATAAATATAACATGCTTTTCTCCTCTATATTTAATTATGATACTATCATTTTTAATTAGCTTTGTCTAGATAATTCTTTTGAAATCTTTAATATAGGAATATACTAGTTTAATTAATTTTATAATCTCTCTATCATATATTTCTCTGGATTCATTAAAATATAGTAATTCACTTTTTAGTTTAGGCATCCCATTTATTATAAGATCTAAATTTTGATTATTATTTAAGCAGTCTTTCCATCTTCCTATTCCTAACCAAGCTAATTTATCCGCATCCTTTACTATTAATCCTTCTTTTGTTTGTGGTTGCATATTCCATTTATGATTTTCTATTGCTTTATAGCATTCATTTATTAAATCATTACCGTAGTTTTGCTTTTTCATTTCTTCTTTTAGCATTTCAGCAGATAATTTTTCATGACCCTCGTTTAATTTTGTTCTCCCAATATCATGCCAATATGCACTTATTATACATACATCAATATTGACTTCTAAATTAAAGGTCTTTAATTCTACCATATTAAATCTCCTTTTTTAACTTTATTTTATTTAAATGATAGTCTACCAATTCTCCACCATAATAAACAATATTAGAAAATCCATAATCTAATTTTTTAGCATAAAATGTAATTGGAACACCTTCATAAACCCACTCAAATCTATCAAAGAATTTTTCATCACTTACAACAAATTTTGTATTATTACTCATAAATTTTATAATATTATCTGTATCTTTTTTAGTTAAAGCATTTTCAATAATCCATTTTGAATATGGATTATCTATTTCTCCATTTCTAGTATTAAGATTAAGTGTTTTTAGGCTTACAGTTTCTATGTTTGGATATTTTTTTATGTATTGTTTTATTTCTTCTAAACAATCTTCAAAGTTCTTATTTTTTAATAAGACATAATTTAAACGAACCCTTGCCTTTTTTAAGTTTTGAGTATTTATATAATCTCTTTTATATCCTAGTATTCTCATATCTTCTTCTGAATTTAATGAAACTCTTGTTATTTCCACTATAAAATCATTTTTTATCAATTCTAATTTTTCATCTTCGAAAAAAATGTTTCCTGATGATTGTAATCTTTTTTCATCAAATATATTTACATTTCTCGTAGCTTCTACTACTTTTTTAAAGTCTTCATTGCTTAGCAAAGATGGTTCTCCATTTCCGCAAAAGATAAAATATTTAAAATTTATATTATTATTTCTCAAATATTTTAATCTTTCTTCCAACATCTCTAGCTTGTTATCTACAACAGGCCATTTTGTTATTTTTGCTGTACAATATGGACAGTTTTTATCACATTTAAATGATGATCCTATAAATTCAAATTCTTTATATTTCATCTAAAACACTTCCTTTCCTTATTTCACTTATTACTTCTTTTATGTTATTAAATTTACATACTTTTATTCTATTACTTCTATTCATTGCATCTGCTATTGCAAACCAATACTCTGACTTAATTTGATAATTAGATGCTTCTTCCTTATAAAATATTATTATCTGTTTGTTTAAATCTATTGCCCATCCAAGTTCAACTATTGTTCCAACTGAAAAGTTTTCATCAAATACTGCAAAATATATATCGCTTTCACTTACTGCCTTATATTCTGAATTTAATACTACATTACAATCTGTTGAGGTAAAATCTCCATTTGAAGCTTGTTCACAATAGAAAGGTCCTTTATATATATACTTTTCATTTAACTTTGTATTTTTATCTGCAAATGTTAATTTTTTTGAATCTCCTAAAATTATTGCTCTAAAATCATTTACTAATCTTTTGTCTAAACTTAATTTTTTATTTTTTATTAAATTAAATTTTCCTGCAAAATATACTTTTTTCATATTATTCAACTTCCTTTCCCTTCATTATTTTTCTCCAATTTATGTATGAACCAACAGCCATAAATGTCCATATTATATTTAATATAAATAAGCTAATTGCTTGATTTGGCAAAATAAAATATTCTATTGCATAAAATATGTCATTAATAAACCATATAACCCATGTATCTATCTTTTTTGTCATCATATAATATGTTGCTACAAAACTTGAAGTTGTTGTAAAAGCATCTAATAATGGAAGTGGGTCATCTGTTCTTTTTAAAACAAAGAACATAAGCAAAGTTGCTACTACTATTACAGATGTGTATATTACCTTTTCTTTTACTCCACATCGTTTTATATCTTTTTTATCTTTTCTGTTCCAAATAATAAATCCTACTATTCCTAAAATTAAATAAATTGAACTATTTGTTACATCTCCATATAAATGCATTGAAAACGAAAATGCTATCATTAATGCCATTTGTATTATATATGCAATCCAATTACTTCTTTTGTTTAACATTGCTAATACTCCTTGTATTAGTCCAAAAATTGTTGCCCCTATTTCTAAAAAAAAATTCATAAAAGCCTCCTACTTTTTATTATTTTTACAATAAGTAAAGACATAAATACTAATTAGACTTTTCTCTAAAGTAACTTTTAGATACTTTAGTTTTAATTATTTTTTGCCAGTTTTTCAGCTAAACCTATATATTTTTCTGGAGTTAATTCAATTAACTTTTCTTTGTCTCTTTCATTTATTTCCAGATTTTTAACAAATTCTCTTATAACATTTAGAGAAATATTTTTACCTCTTGTTAATCCTTTTAAAGTTTCATAAGCATTTTCATAATTGTTTTTTCTTAATATTGTTTGAACTGCTTCTGCTAATACTTCTGGTGTTTCATCTAATTCTTTTTTCAAATGCTCTTTATTAACTTCTAATTTATTAAGTCCAATAATTGATTGTTTTATGGCAATTATTGAATATGCAATAACACTACCTATATTTCTTAATATTGATGAATCACTTAAATCTCTTTGCATTCTTGATATTTGAAGATTGTCTATAAATACTGAAATTATCCCATTTGCCATTTTGGAATTTGCCATAGAGTTTTCAAAATTTATAGGGTTTATTTTATGAGGCATTACAGAAGATCCAACTTCTCCTTGTATATTTTTTTGTATAAAATAATTTCTGCTTATATACATCCACATATCATTATCAAAATCTAGTAATATATTATTTAATAATTTTATTTCAGAAAAAATCATACATAGATTATCATGTGTTTCTATTTGAGTTGTATACATGTTATATTCTAGTCCAAAACTTTCAACAAATTCTCTTGCAATTTTTATCCAATCAATATTTGGGTATGCAATTACATGAGCATTAAAATTTCCTACAGTTCCATTAAATTTTCCTGCCATTTTTTCTTGTTTTAATTTATTTAAAATTTTATTTAATCTATAAACAAATATTGAAAACTCTTTTCCAACGGTTGTAGGCGTTGCATTTTGACCATGTGTATGTGATAGCATTGGAATATTGGCATATACTTTTGCTTTTTCAGCCAATTTTTTTACAAGCTGTTCCATATTAAGAATATAAACTTTTTCAACCAATTCTCTAACCATTATTCCATAAGCAATATTGTTTATGTCCTCTGATGTACAAGCAAAATGTACTAATGGTGAAAATTTTTCTATTTTATTATCTTTTAGCTTTTCATCTATGTAATATTCAACTGCTTTTACATCATGTTTTGTAACTTGTTCTATTTCTTTTACACTTCTTGCTCCGATTTAAATCAAATTCATTTTTTATTTTATTTAAAATTTCTAATTCTTCTTTTTTTATTTCTAGTTCTAACTCTTCTATGCTAAATAGCTTTTTTAACCATTCAATTTCTGCAATAACTCTATTTTTTATAAGATGATATTCACTAAAATAATTTCTTACTTCTTCTGTTGATTGATAATATCTACCATCTATTGGTGAAACATTTAGCATACATTCTTCCATAATATTTTCCTCCATTTTTAAGAAATAATCATTGCTTCTCTACCAGCTCCTGTTCCAATAAATTTAATTGGAACTTTTACAATTTCTTCTATTCTATTTAAATATTTTTTTGCATTTTCAGGCAAATCTTCTCTTGTTTTACAATTTGATATGTCCCCGAAATTTCCTTCAAATTCTTCATAAACAGGCTCGTAGTCTTCCAAATAATTTACATCTGTTGAGAAATCCATTGTAATTTTTCCATCTTTTTTGTAACCAACACATAATTTAATTTTATCTAATTTTCCAATTGTATCTACATGGTTTACAGCTAAACCCGTTAATCCATTTACCATAGCTGCATATTTTAAGGCTACTAAATCTAACCAGCCACACCTACGAGGTCTTTTTGTTGTTGTACCATATTCATGACCAAGCTCTCTTATTGTATCTCCAATTTCGTTATTTTGTTCTGTAATATATGGCCCTTCTCCAACTCTTGATGAATATGCTTTTAATACTCCATAAACCTCTCCTATATATTTTGCTCCAATTCCTGTTCCTGTACATACTCCTCCTATTGTTGGATTAGAAGATGTTACATATGGATAATTTCCAAAATCTATATCTAAAAGTGTTGCTTGAGCACCTTCACATAGTATTTTTTTATTATCTTCTAAAGCTTTGTGTAACAATACTATTGTATCTACAACATATTTCTTTAATACTTTTGCATATTCATTATATTCTTCAACTACTTTATCTGCCTCAATTTTTTCATAACCATATATTTCGAAGATTTTATTTTTGTTTTCAATGTTGTTTCTTAATTTCTTTTCGAAATTATTATTTACTAAGTCACCCATTCTAATTCCACATCTTTCATATTTGTCGCAATAAACTGGACCTATTCCTCTTGCTGTTGTTCCTATTTTATCTTCTCTTCTTAGTTCTTCTTGTAATTTATCCATTTGCACATGATATGGAAATATAACATGTGCTTTATCACTAATTCTAAAATTTTCTACATTATAACCATTTGCTTCAATATTTTTAATTTCTTCTATTAAAACTTTTGGGTCAACAACAACTCCATTTCCTATTACTGCTATTGTGTTTTGGTTAAGTATTCCAGATGGAATTAAATGAAATGCAAATTTTTTTCCTTCAATTTCTATTGAGTGTCCTGCATTATTTCCTCCTGAACATCTTACAGAATAATCTGCTGTTTGTGATAAATAATCAATTATCTTTCCCTTTCCTTCATCTCCATAAAAGCTTCCTAAAACAACATTTACTTTATTCATAATAACCTCTCCTTTTACTTATTATTTTTTGTATATTAAGTAGGTATGTACGCATTATACTTAAAATTTTTTTCTTTGTCAACACTTTTTATAAAAAGTATAATAAGTTTTTTAAATTGACTTTTTTAGTATTTTATATTAATATATTTATATGTCTACATAGACTTGTTGCAAACGATAAAATTTTAAGGAGGCATTTACTATGACAACAATCGTATTTGCAAGCCTGAACAAAAAGAAAGCTGAAGAAATTCAGCGCATGGCACCTGAATGCATCAAGGTGCTTTGCTTGAAGGATATTCCTGAAGCATCAGGCATATCTCAGGCTGAAGAGAATGGTAAAACATTTCTCGAGAATGCCACAATAAAGGCTAAATATTGGGCTAAAAAGCTTAATATGCCTGTGTTGGCAGAAGATTCCGGCATTGAGATTTTCGCATTAGATGGTTATCCAGGGGTATATACGAAGCGTTGCATCGAGCAGCTTCGTCCTGGTGCTAATATTAATGCAGACAATCCTGATGAGCTGTACCCTCTCCTTTTGGAGCTTATAGCTGAAAGTGATAAAAAAACTACTGAAGCTAGGTGGGTATCTTCAATGGCTTACATCGATGGCGATACGGAATTATTCGCATGTGAAGCTTTGCTTGGAAATATGTGCCCCCGTGCAGGCGAAAGAGAATTTGGTTTCGACCAGTATTTCAAGCCTGTAGGCTCTAATCAGACACTTTCTGAAATGAAACCTGAAGAAAAGGACAGTATTGGACCTAGGCTTAAAGCCTTTGAAAACATCTTTACTAAACTTTAAAAAATTGTAGAAGCTGTAATAATTACTACAGCTTCTTTTATTTATTAATTATTATTTTTCTACACAAATCACCTCAACATCCTTATCTAAATATCTTCTAGCTTTTCTAATACAATTATCTAGACATATCATTTTAGACTTAACATCCCCAAATAATCGTCTATCAGATGAAACAAAATTTATATAATGCATTAAATCAAAATTTAAAAACGGCATATAAAAAACATATGTTGTATATTCTTCATCTTTAAGATAAAATTCTTTAAAAATAGTTCTACACCTTAATGTTAGTAATTCTTCGCCAAATACTTCACACATCTTCTTTTGCATAAATTGTTCATTTTTTATACATTTTAGAATTTCTCATCGTTCATCATCGTACGGAATTAGGTACGATTCAATATAGCCAGTATCTTCAAATTTTTATGATATTCCCAAATATGGCTTTATATTTAATGTTTGCATTATTAACAACTCCTGTCTCAATTTTACTATGTTTAATTCCTACATTTTGTTATACCTTTATCGTATAAGTATAACAAAAGAAAAAAGAATGTACATTTTGTGGAAAATAAAAGTACTCATTCTTGTACATTCTTATTTTATCAATAACATAAATAGCTTATTAATATGCGAAACAATTGACTCTACTTATCAACTATGGTACGATTGCATTGAAATTAATAATTGACTTGCATTTTTGATTGCAAGTTATTTATCTAATTTAAATCGTACATATAATAGCAGAAATATAAATTAAGAAAGAAGGTAATACAATGGCAAATAGTAAATACGAAGATATGAGTTTTTTTGATGTTTTGGATAAAATAAATAATCACACAATGCTACTGCCAGATATTCAGAGAGATTATGTTTGGAATCCAGAAGATGTTGAAAATCTTTTTGAATCTATAGTAGATTGTTATCCCGTAGGTTCATGTATTTTTTGGAAAACAAATAAGAAAATAATAAACAAAGAAAAACCTAACCTTTATTATTTTATTAATAATTTTAAAGAAAGAACCACAAAAAATGAAAAAGCACCAGATGTAATTAATCTAGATGATGATTACTATATAGTTCTCGATGGACAGCAAAGAATTACGTCAATGAACATCGCTTTAAGAGGAAACTTTGAAATTAAGAAAAAAGGAAAAGGATATGCTTATGACAACCCAAACTCTTGGGAAGTAAAAGAGCTTTATTATAATTTAGATTATTACAACAGCTCTAATAATTTAGATGAAGAGCATCCTACAAAAAGATTTTGTTTTTTAACAACTGAAGAAACACAATCTGGAAATTTTTACAAAGTTAAAAATATTATAGCTTTTGAAAAAATCCATATGTTTATTAATTCGTTATCAAGCATTACTAATGACACAAAATGTATAGAAGATTTAACTACATTATATCAAAGACTTGTAAATGAAAATGGAAATGGTGTTATACATTATTATTGTATAAACGAAGAGAATTATGATAATGCATTAGATATATTTGTAAGAGTAAACTCAACAGGAAAAAAATTATCAAAAACAGACTTATTGTTTTCTACACTAATTAATGGTTGGACAAGTGGAAAAAATGATATTCAAAATACTCTAGACACTATGAATTGTAAAGGAGACAAATTTAATTTTACAAAAGACTATCTAATGAGAGCAGCACTGGTGCTTGTTGATGAAAGCACACAGTTAAAAATACAATCATTAACAAATACTACTATTGAAAAAATTCGTACTAATTGGAACAAGATAAATGCTACAATGGATAGCTTATCAACTTTGCTATCTGATATAGGATTGTGCGATGAACGTTTAACCTCATATAATGCTACTATACCGATAGCCTACTACATCTATAATGGTGGAAAATTTAATGATTCTCAATCAAAAAAAGAAGTAAAGAAATTTTTAGCAATATCAATGACAAAAGGATTATTTGGTGTTGCAAGTAATGACGCATTAACTCAAACTAGAAATATCTTAAAAAATAAAAAATGTTCAAAAGAACCTTTTTCTTTGAAATTTTTCAAAGATGTTATTTTAACTGGCACTAGAACTTTTACAATTGATAAATCTGATATAGAGCACTGGCTTGATACTTTAGAAAAAGGAAACAATACATATGTATTACTATCACTACTATATCCAAATCTAAAACTAAATCAAAATGCATATCATCAAGATCATTGTCATCCATGGATTTCATTTGAAAATAAGAACATTTCAAAATTAAAACTATCTGATGAAACTGTTAAAAAATGGAAGAAAATGAGAAATCTTTTACCAAATTTGCAGTTCCTAGAAGGAAGCGAAAATGAGAGCAAAAACAAAACGCCTCTAGATACCTGGGTAGCAGATGGAAATGATTTTGAATATCATCCAAAAGATGTTTCACTAGAGCTTAAAGACTTTGAAACATTTTTTAAGGAAAGAAAGGAAATCATGTACAAAGAGCTTTTAAAAATATTTGATTTAAAATAGTATAATGAGCAGGATAAAACTATTTCCTGCTCATTATTTCCGTCATTCGTGCTTTCAATTAGTTACTCTGAAACTATCGTATAATTATATGCTCTTATAACCTACGCTTTCATTTTACTCCTCCACTACTTCCTTAAATTTCTCCCATAGCTTAACTAGTGCGTATGTATCTAATCCACAATATACAAGCAATCCTTGTCTTGCTTTTTCTCTTTCTTCGCTGGTCATATTTTTCATTGCTAAAAATGTTTCAGATGCTTCTGTTCCATGATGCACTAATGGTAAATTATGATAATTAAGCTCTGGATCATCCGGATAAATTGCTGGTAATACATACTTTATTGAATAGCTTCCTTCCATCTCTTTTGTATAATACGCTCTTCGTCTGAATGGAACCATAAAATCAACTAGATTATCCAATAGCTTCAATAATCTATCTGTCAAATCTGGAAACATTTCTGCAAGCTCCTTGATTCTAGTTTCTTCAAAAACTCTATTATAAACAATCATTGTTCCGCTCTTAGGCATATCGTTAAGCATACTTTCAGCAAAATGTCTCATAAAATTATCGTCATCAGAATCTGCTAAAAATTCCTTATGCTCCACTTCTGCCCCTTCGTGGTCTACAATATGAAGTGAATATTGGAAGCATAATTGTTGATATGCGTGTGTTCCATCATATTCTGGAATTACATGCATAAATGATTCAAAATCAATAAAATAAAGTGGATATTTTAATGATTGCAATAATTCTTTTATTGCCGCTTTATCAATTTTGGGTTCAAGATTATTAACCTCAAACTCAACTTGCTCCTTAAATCTATTGCTCATTTTTTCATCTAATAAATCTTCAAAAGAAACTTTGCCTTCATAATAAAGCTTATATTTTTGTGATGCTTTTAATGTATGTACATCAAATACATTTGGCTTAGGTAAATTTTTTGTGCAATATTCCCAATAATCGCATTTAGCTTTATATGGAGTTTCACATTGCATTCCAATATCAACATCTGGCTCCGTATCTGCATCATATTTTTTCATAAATTCATTTAATTTTTCTATGTTTGTTTTTACATCGTCTTGCATAGATTTAACTACTTCTGTTTCATCTTCAATTATAAAAAATTGTTTAATATCAATCTCACCATGTTTTATATAATTTTTATTCACATGAACTAAGCAAGCTTTTTTTACATTAAATCCAAGATTAGATAAAATATAATACTGGTATGATATATCATCTAAATAAATATCTTTTTCTTCTGTTGAAGATTTTACTTCATATATTTCAACTCCATCTTCATCATTTTTTAATATATCAACACTGCAGAAATTATTATCGAATTTGAATGATGCTTCAGTAATAATATTAGGTTTATTCTTAAGTAATTCATTAGTTGTGTCAATCATAATATTTAAATCTTTATTGAATTCAACATCTTCATATTTTCCAAATAAACCTTTAGCAAGTTCACCCACTTTTTGTCCATTTTCAAATGTACTTGGACTTACTTTTGATTTATTTTCTTCAGGTTTATATTTGTCCATCCAGTACATTTTATTGCACATTTTTCCTCTGCAGTATTTAGATTTTGATAAATTAAGCTCGTTCATATCTCAATCTCCTTATTCGAATATTACCTACATATACTTTATAATAAATTACGTTTAAGTTCCACATATTTTAAGAAATTGCAAAACCAATTTTTTTACTATGTTTTTGAAAGCTATATTCAGCCTGATTAAGAGCACATTCAACATCTGCTTTTTTTATTAAGCTTGTATCTTCATTTTTATTAACTGCCCTACTTGCTTGTTCAAATTTTATTTTTTCAAATAAATTTCTAACAAACCTACCATTAGAAAAATTATCTTGATCTCTTGCCTCTTCAAATAATTCAATTAATGGCTCTTTTACATTAGAGCTTAGCTTATATTTTTCATCTTTGCACATTTTTTTGAATATTTCATAAAGCTCTTCTGCCGTGTAATTTGGAAATTCTATATTAAACTGAATTCTACTTTTAAATCCTGAATTAGCTTCAAATAACTGCTGCATTTCCTTGGTATATCCTGCTAAAATAACGCATAAATTATCTCTCTTGTCTTCCATCTCTTTAATCAGCGTAGCAATACATTCATCTCCATATCCGTGTCCAGTATCAGATGCTAATGTATATGCCTCATCAATAAATAAAACACCACCAAGAGCTTCCTCAATTTTTTCTTTTGTTTGTATAGCTGTCCATCCAACATACTTTGCTATTAAATCACTTCTTTGTGCTTCAACAAATGTTGGATTATTAGAAATAATTTTTTCTTCAGCAAAAATTCTACTAATAATTCTTGCAACAGTTGTTTTTCCTGTTCCGGGATTTCCAGTAAAACACATATGTAGCATTGGCATATTTTTTCGCTCTTTATTAACCTTAATAAAATTAATTATTTTTTGAACTTGAGCTTTAACTTCTTTTATTCCAATTAAGCTATTAAGCTCTTCTATACCATTTTTATATTTATTTTTTTCATATTTCTTATCTTTTTTCTTTTTGTCGATATAATCCTCTGGAATATTCTGTATTTTTTTTATTTTACAATCTATAATTGCTTCATTTATTGTTCTTTGAATTTTCCAAAATTTCAACTTTTTCATTTTATTTATTAGAACTTCAGAAGCTGACAAATCATATTTTTTTAAAGTATTTTCAATATATTTTTTCTTATCATCTTCCGTCATTTCTTCAATAGCAATTCGCCACATAAACTTGTCTATGTATGCTGCATCTAGCATTCCTTCACGATATGAATTATCTATCATTATAAATATTTTGTCTTGATATTCTTTCATAATAGATTCAACTTTTTCTTTAGAATCTTCTCCCCAAAATCCTAAATTTAAACTATCTTCTCCAAAAACAAGAATAGATGCTTTTTTTAGCTCTTCTTTTCTGTTCTTTTTCTTGTTTTCTCTTTGGATATCCTTTTCACTAATTGTTTCATAGCTCTCATCGCAAATTATTTTGTTTTTACAATATAACTTAGCAATTAATTTTATGATTTTTTCATATGGTTTCTCACGTGAATTATTACGAATTAAAATATTCAAGTTACCATCTTCAAGTATTTTTTTATGTTTCATTTTAGAATACATTACAATTCTTCTTAAGTTTTCTTTCAAATCTGGAACGCCCATAATTTCTTCTGCTTCTTTTAATATTTCTTCATTTGCTGCATCTAATAGTACTTCTTTTTTCATAAAAAAATCCCCCTGTTAATATATTCTATTATATTAACAAAGGGGTTTTTAGTATATGCAGTTGGTCATATATTGTATTTTTACTTATATTTTTTACTTGCCTCTTCAAGTACTTTTTTTATTTCGGCAACTAAACTTTTTGGTTTAATTACCGTGCAAACGTCAATATTTCTCATAGCCCAGAATTTGAATCCAAGTTCGTTTGCTTCTAATGTCATTTTAAATTTATCTTTACTTTGAGGCTCAATTTTTACGTTCTTACCAAACTTTTCAATAACTTCATCTACAAGAACCTTACTACAAATAGCTTGAATTTCCACAGTCTTTCCACCAAATGCTTCAACTGAAGATTCAGCATATTGTTCAATATCTTTTTCCGATTTTTTTATTGTTATTTTTTCATCTAACACTTTAAGATTCTTTATTCTATCCAATCGATATTTAAAGAATTCCTTCTCACCATTCTTAATTGCAATCATATAGAATTGCTGTTTATCATATACCATCGCATATGGCGAAACAGTTGGTTCACTTACTATTGTTTTTATAACTCTATCGCCTTCTAAGTTGTATTTCCAATATTCAAATTTAATTTTAGTTTTAGTCATTATACACTCTGAAATATCTTCAATATTCTTAATTACTTCTGCATTGCTTGTCTTGCCTCTTGCAGAATAAATTCTATAATTTTTTATTTTATTATTCTCAAATTTAGTTTGAATATTCTTACACTTCTTTATAATTCCATCAGCTACACTTGGAATAATATAGCTGGCGTAGTTAAAGTTATCTATAATAGCTCTAATTTCACCTGGCTCAAAATCCGTTTCCGGATCCCTATTTATATAGTAAAGCTTTTTATTTTTTTCAGCTCTCTTAACTTCTATATCATATTTAAATTTCTGAATTAAAAGCTCTATATTACGTCTAATAGTTCTTTGTTCAATTTTAATATCGTACTCATTATCAACTAAGTCTCCAATTTCTTCAGCACTTAGTGGATGTTCCTCATCAGAATGCTTTTTTAATATATTTAAAATATACAAAATATTACCTTGATTTGCATATGTAATTTCACTCATCTAGCTCTACCTCCTTTTATCATTTGTATCTACTAAAATTATAAAACTAAACAATATTATATTCAATATGTTGGTCAAATATCGTTTATCTAATTTTTAATTAATAATAAAATTTGTTATACTTAATTTCGAATAATAATACTACAGGAGGATTTATATGAATCTGACATTAGATAAATTTCAAAATGAAATAATTAATGTATAAAAACATTCTCTGTGATATAATTTACACAATAGTAACTAATGATATATTAAATATTTAAAATGCTGGAGATGAAAAATTTTGAAAATTAAAGTTAATGGAATTGAATTAAATTATGAATCTGTTGGAGAAGGAAAATCGGTTATTCTCTTAAATCCGAATTCTGTTCATACTAAGCTGTTTATGAAACCTATTGCAAAACTATTTAGTCAAGATTTCAATGTATATTGTGTAGATCGAAGATGCTGTGGTAAAAGTACCAAAAACTGCAATCTAACCTATGAAGAGTCAGCAAAAGATATTTATGAAATGATAAACGAATTAAATATAGACAAACCTGTAGTAGTTGGTTTTAGTGGCGGAGCATCTGTAGCTTTACATTTAGCTATAAAATATCCAAATGCTATTTCAAAACTAGTACTGTGTAGTGGTTCAGCGAGAAAAGTAAATATAAAATCAAAAAAAATATTTGACAAAACCATTTGGTATCCTGGTAAAAAGAATGCCGATAAATTTTGGAAATTAGTTGATGAAGCTAGAGAAATAGATAAAGATGAGTTGAAATCAATAAAAGCAGAAACGTTGATTGTAAATGGAGGTATTCGAGATGTTATTCCTGTTTCAGAGGCAGAATATCTTCATAGTAATATAAATAATTCAAAAATACTTATATTAGAAAATGAAAAACATTGTACATATGCAAGAAAAAAATACTGGTATTTTGAGGTAAGGAATTTTATAAAGTAGATTTTAAATATCATATTGTATAAATTACTATCCATAACTCAACTTCATTTTAATTTTACCAGACAAATGGTATTAATTTATATTTAACTCTCTTTTTATATTCTGTATATCCGTTTAGCTCTCTTTCTAAAACCTCTTCTTCATTTTTTATTCTTTTAGCAATAATAATTGGATACACTAAAAAAATAAAAAAAGAACTAACTGATCCTAAGATTAATGGCATTGTTAAAAACAATACAATTGTAACTAAATACATTGGATGTCTCACGACTCCATATAAACCAGTATCAACAACTTTTTGTTCTTTTTGAACTTCAATAGTACGTGATAAATATGAATTTTCTCTTAATACTTCAGCATACAAGATATATGCTAATAAAAATACTATTGAAGAAATAATTGCTACCAAATCAGGAATCATAATCCAGCAAAATCTGTAATTCAACCCAGCAACTATAAAGCCAGATAAAAACATTAAACCGCTAAATAAAACAACTTGTTTTTGCGATGGTTCCTTTTCTTTAGCACTTAGTCTACTTTTTAATAGTTTTGGATTTTTCCCCATTAAAATAATCCCTGCAATAAACATTGGTATAAATAATACTCCCATAAATAACCACCCATTCCAATACTCAAAAGTACCAGCTGGAATAAATATTGATGCTCCTACAATAATTAGACCTAAAATAAATTTAATTATTGCAGAAAAAAATAATTTTTTCTCCATATGTTTCCTCCTTTACTTAATATATGCTGTAATTATTGTGTAACTATAAGAATTAATTGTTATTATTATTTAATTTTAAATTTTTCTTCCATATTATCAACATTTCCTTTGCCTCATTATATTATAATAAAGGTATTTGAACAAGAAAAAAATTCAGTCTCTTAATGGTCATAGTTCTCATATTTCACTATTTTAACACTTAATCAAGTTACTTTTTTCATTTCAATTGTATATAAACATTACTTATGTTACTATTATTGTGTAGTAAAATTATAATTTACATCTTTTTTTGAAAGAGGGTTTTTATGGATATAAATATGTTACTTGAACAATTAGATTCTAAAAGAGAAAGAATGGTTCAACAATTGGGAGAAACTGAATATGCAAAACAGCTTGGTATGTATGCAGCTAGATTAATTAATTCAGGATTACTATGCAAATCTTTTATACATAATCAGCCTTATAGCTCTATGGATGAAAACAATCAATTATATTACATAGACTTAAAGACTAAAATTGAAGCTGCAGATAAAAAATGTGCTGAAATAGATAAAGAATGTATAAAGATTAAGCAAAGCAATCCTATTATTGCTGAATACCTAGATTTACAAGAGCAACTAAGGAACTTACATGGTAATGTGCCAGATGTTGAAACACAAAATAGAATTGCTGAAAAGAAAATTAAATTAGAAAAACAATTACAATTAATTCTTGATGATGAACAAAATAAAGCTCTTATTTCAAAATATAAAGATTTACGCTCAGAGCAAGACAAAATTCAGTTTGAAATATCCAATCAAATATCAAGATTGTTAAATCAAGGATTATATATTGGCTCAGTGCTTACTAATATACAACTACAAGATATGAGTGCCATTTTGGAAAGCTACACACAAGGATTTTTTTCTATCCTAGATTTAAAAGAAATTTCTGAATCGTTAAATTATGGTGAGGCTAGTATACAAAGACATTTTGCAGATTTATTTAGTGATACTCAAAAAGATTATTCCACAGAGCTTGCTAGCTACTATATTGGAAGTAAAAAATTAATAGATGAATCTATTTATGATTCAAATAAAAAATATAATGCTTTCTATGAAAAATTAGCACAATCTATGTCTACTAGACTAAAAGAAAAAACTAAAAAAGAAAAAACTAAAAAAGAAGAAACTGAAGAAATAAATGTAAATTGTGATATCTCAGGAATTGGAAAAATTAAACTTTCTGATATACCTAAGAATAAAAGATTTTATCATTTTACAAGAGAATCATATATTCCTGGAATTTTAAAAGAAGGACTAAGAAGTGACCTTGAATCGCGTGAGAATGCTGTCTCAGGAGATTATGAAAATCCTTGTGTATATTTTTCAGAAGGTGAAGAAGGACTTTTAAAAACTATTGATGTATGGATTAGATGGGAATACAATAATATAACTAGTGAAGAAAAACAACCAAGTGGTGATGTTATTACAATTCCTAATGCATTAGATAAAACTTTCAGAAGAATATCAGAAGATTTTAAAAATAGAAGATATTTTCTTCTTGATTTAGTTGAAGGAACTGATAAAGAAACTAGTGACTTTTTTCACGGTGATGAAGACTTTAAAAAGAAAAGAGCTATTGATCGAGGAGGTCCTTCTCATAAAACCAAGTGGATGCTTGGTTCATATACAGATTGGAGCACTCCTACATTAGAAGACTGGAATATGATGACACATATTAGAAGTAGACCTATTTTCAAAGACAGAATGACACTTATTACTGATAATCAAGGTAGATCTGATGCTATATCCATTATCCAAGAAATTTACAAAAGAAACAAAGATAAGAATTTTGATACTATATATCTAGATGTTTTTATAAAATATTTACAGGAATTATCGAAGGAAATGGCAAAAAGCAAATGCCAAAGTATTGGAAAAGATTCTGAATTTGAATTAGATCAAGTAGCTGAATCAGAAAAAATTATGAGTTTTCTCCATAGAGAAGCAATAAATCTTGATAGTATAGATAAAGATAAATAATGGTGGTGAGTTCAAATGAAAAAAGATGATTATTCTATTGCTTGTACAGAAGTTTTGGAAGTTTTAAATTATATTTCAAAAGATGATTATAATAAAATTCCCAAAAATATAATTGCTGCACTAGAAAAAAATAAAAGAGATGATATTATTTTTCTATATAATCCATGGAAAAGTTTAAATGAACAAGCTATGTCCAAAGAAGGAAGAATTATGCTTGCATCATTTTACAGGGATTATTGGGCTACGGATGAAGAAAAACAAAAAATAAATGCCAAACAAAATACCATTATACAAAAAATAGAAGAAGAAAAAGAGCAAAAATATAGTTACAATAACCTATTTAAAAATAAAAATGAAAAAACAGAAATCCAAGATAATGTCGACAAAACAGATATAGCTCCATACAAAAAAAATACATTTACGAATTTTATTAATAAAATAAAAAAGTTCTTTGGTCGTAAATAAAAATATTTGTGTTAATAATTACAATTATTATTTGAGTCTAAAGCACCAAGCATTGCTAACGTATCACCGTAATTGAACAAAGAAAGCTGAAAGAATTGCTATCTCTTATCTCTTCTGGTGATTTATCGTTAGCAATACTACATGCTAGTGCAGAAATAAATTCTTCTTTTTTACTATTTTCTATCATAACTTGCTATTTCTATTCTGTTTCCATCTATATCTTCTATAGCAAAACATTTATAATGGTCCGGTGAGTTTGGTATTTCATATGGTTCATATAATATTTTTGCATTTAATTTTTTACATGTTTCATATGCTTCGTTTATATCTTCTGCATATAATCCGAGTACTCCATTATTACCTTTTTTTAATTCACATTCTGCTGCTTCTTTACTTATTATTCCAAAGTATATTTTATTATTTTCATTTTCCCAATCTGCCCATCTATTTTCTCTAATTGTAGTCGGATTTTTTTCTAATAATTTTGAATAAAATTCAATAGATTTTTCTATATTTTCTACTACAAAATAAAAGTTATCAATTCTCATATTTTCTCCATTTTAATTAATTATTTTTTAATATATTTATTGTCTTTATCATTATTTTCTTCTAAGCTGTATCTTTCTACTTTCATATGTAGATCGTATTTATTTCTTAATTCCATTATTTTATTCATTGTATCTGATTTATGATGTTCATCTAGTGCGTCTTGATTTTCCCAACTGTCTATTAATAATATTGTTTCATTATCATTTATTGGACAAAAATATTCGTATCTTAAATTACCTTTTTTACTTTTTATTTCATCTACTATTCCTGAATTAATCATTTCTTCTGCAAATTTTCTTGCAGAGCCATTTGTGCCCGTATAATATATGTTTATAGTAAAAGCCATTTCTTTTTCTCCTTTATTTATATTCAACTATTTCTTCTAATGATTTTCTTTTATCATGTAATGGATTTATTGGACAATCCTCCGTTTTGTATCCTAATGGCATTAATAAAACTGGTGTTAATTCCTCTGGAATATCAAATTCTGCTCTTAATGTTTTTTCATCAAATGCTTCTACCCAAATATTATCAATTCCTAAATTTGTTGCTTCTAACATCATATGAGTTCCTACTATGCATGAATCCATTTCATAAGTTGTATAATCTTCTTTATGATATGCTTCTTCTTTATTTCCACATATAATAAAAACAGTTTGGGCACCATATCTACATTTTGATGCTCTATCTATTTTTTCTATTCCTTCATTACTATTTACAGCATAAATCTTTATTGGTTGATTATTTTTAGCAGTTGGTGCTAACCTTCCTGCTTCTAATATTTTATTTAATAATTCCTGCTCTATTTTTTTACCACAAAACTTTCTTACAGCTGTTCTTTTTCTAATAATCTCTTCAAATTCCATTATATTACCTCCCAATAAATTGTTATCCATAATTTACCTCAAAGTTTATTTATTTTTTTATTAAATCTTTGCTAGTATCAGAAATTATTTTTTTAATAACTCCTCATTATTTTGTTACGATTTTTATTTTTTTTATTATAACTATTAATTTTCGTTTTATCAATAATGTTAATAAATGTTAATTATACTTTGCAAATTGTCAACTAAAGATGGAACATACGTCAAATGTATTGAAAACACGTTGTTTGCTGGTATAATAATTATTAACAGCAATTGATACACTCATTAATATAATAAATTTTTATAATGTTTTAGGAGGTATTTATTATTATGAAAAAGAAATTATTATTTGGAGTTATTTTATTTACTACTTTATTTGTATCAATCTTATCTTTAACAATTCAATCAAAAGCAGTTAATTTAAACGATCCTGATTTAGAGCTTTCAGCTTCAGAGCAAAAAGATATTTTAGCAGCATATGATTTGGATAAAAATGGAATACTTCAATCAAGAGATGTGTCACTAATGATGAAAAAAAATTATAGTAAAGAAGAAATTGATTTAGTTCAACACTGTTTAGTTCATGATATGCAATTTTCATGGTCATATAAAACAGTTTATAATTTATCTAATTTATTTAAGTCTATGGAAAATAACAAAGTTCTATACGTAGAGCTATCTACAAAAGAGCAAAAGATAATTGCACATCTTCAAACTACAGATAACTTACATGACTTTATAGTTGTAACTTATAAATATGGAATATTAAGTATTTATTAAAATAATACTTATTTTAATGGTATTATCAATTCTAAAAAAATACCCAATGGAAAACTAAAAAAGTTTTTCTATTGGGTATTTTTTACTTATACTATGTCTTTTTTTATTAAAAAGTTCTATTCCCTAGTCCATATTGTTCATTTGCTCTTCGATTAATTTACTATTTTCTTCTATATGTTTTTTTGCTTTTTCATATTCTTGTTCAAATTCCGCAGATTCTCTTTCAACTTTTTCTCTAACACCACGACTAAATTCACTTTCATTGTTCTCAAGGTTGTTATTTGAATAATTGTATGACTGCATATTAGAATTATCTATATTATTATCTAAAATTTCTTTAGAATCATCCGTTAGATTATTATTTTCTTCAACTGTATTCGTTAAATCCTCGCTGATATTATTTACCTCATTAGTACTTTGATTTTCATTAGATATATTCTCAACTGTATTTTCTATATTATTTATATCATTACCATCTGTTGATAAATTGTTATTGCCTTTATTTTTTAAATCTTTTACTGTTATAAAAATTAGTACCGCAATTATTACAATAACAAGTAGTATTATTGTAAGTACATATAATTTGACAGAAATTGAATTTTTATTACTATTATTTTTATGATCATTATTATAAAAATTTTGATTATTTGATGGCTGTGCATTATTTCCATCATCGTTATTATCTATTTGCTGTATATTTTTCATCGTTTTTATTATTAACCTTGCTTGTGGCTTCTTCAGAATTAACTAAATCGTCTACAGTTATTCCAAAAAAAGAAGCCATTTGAACTAACTTGTCCATATCTGGAGTTGATATACCAAGTTCCCACTTTGAAACTGTTTGTCTAGTTACGTTAATTTCATTTGCAAACTCCTCCTGCGACAATTCTTTTTGTTTTCTTAATCTCATCAAATTTTCACTAAAACTCATAAATAAATCTCCTCATAAATCTTTACTTGTATCAATAATTATTTCTTTTAATAATTCTTTGTTGTCTACATCTTCTACTAAGTACATTGTTTTAGCTCCTTCGTATGGAAGCTCTTCTTTCATATTGTATTTTTTATTATTTTCTACTTTCTTTACTAGCAATCTATCATCATATATTCCACCAAATAAAATTCCATTATAATATAATAAATATTCTCCCATCATTGGTTTACATGTAATATCATTTAATAATTCTAATTGCCCCAATATAAAGTCTTTATATTCTTTTGAAGTGGCCATTAATATTCTCCTTTATTTTTATTTAAGTAATTTTTCTAGAGCGTTTGCATTTAATATTGTGTTTGAAATAAATTCTCCATTGTAGAAGTTTGCCCAGTTATTAAATATACATGGTGCATTTTTTGCTTTTTCTAATGTGTCTATTTTTATAAAATTTAATTTAATATTTTTTTCTTTAGCATAATCAGATAGCTCTTTTACTTCATATTCTACATATGGACATTCGTTGCTATAGTATATTGTAAAATCTTTACTATCTATTTTCATTTTTCTTGCTGCATCATTAAATTTAGGAGTATCAGAATCTTTAAATTGAAGAGCTAATAATTCGAAATCACCTATACTATCTACTACTTTAAATCCAAAGTGTTCGAAGAATTTCTTTTCTCCTAAGAAAGGTTTTTTCTTTTTTGATACTAAAGTACAAATACCATTTCTTCCATTTTTCTTTGAATCATCTATTGCATATTCTAGTAATTCTTTTCCGATTCCTTTTCCTTTAAAGCTACCTGCTACCCATAAGCAGTATATATATTCATAGTTTTCTCCGCTAATAGGAACCCATGATGTTTCAAGTGGTTCGTATTCAATAAATATTTTTCCTCTTGCGTTTAATTTTCTAAAAACATGTCCATCTTTTAATTTATTTTTTATCCATTCTTTTTTACAATCAACACCTTCTTGATGTTTTGGATCTCCAATAGCACAACAAATATGCTCCTCATTAATATTTTCTTCAGTTAAATTAATGTACTCGTTCATAAAACCCTCCTATTTTTATTTAATATATGCAGTTATAATTGTGTAGCTAGTAGTATAAACTTTATCAATATTTGTAAGTATTATGTCTTTATCCATATATTCATCTACTTTTGTTTGCTTCATTATATTATAATTTAAAAATTTGAACAATAAAAAACTGAGATTATAATTATTAATAATCTCAGAAAAATCTATTTTCTTAATTACAAGAAAGTACTTTTTTATTTATGCTAATGTTCCAGTTATTTTTTCTAAATTTTCTCCATTGAAATTAAATAATAATTGTGATTTTTCAGAAAACGAAACTTTTAAATTTCCGTTTTCTTCAACACAATTATAATCAAACTCACTTGCTAATGATTTAACAACAAGTTTTGCATTTACATTAAAAGTTCCAATTATTTCCATTACTACATTTGGAAATTCTACGTTGCTTAATCGTTCAAAAATATTTTCTGGTAAATTCTTTACAAACATATAAATTGATGTATCTCCACTCCCATTAAAATATGCAGTATTTATTGGTGCAAATGCCATATAAATCATTGATAAATTATAACCATTTACGTCTTCAGAAAGTTCTATTTTCCCTTGTGGAATAATTGGAATTTGTAATTTTTCAATTATTTTTCTTGTTTGTATCATTAAATCTACATATTGGTCTGGAATTACGCTTTCGAGTTCAGAAGAATACCAATAATTATCAGATTTACTGGTTGTTCCAATATACTCAACATCAAATCTCCTATCATCTAGTTGTAGCAATCCTTCTTTAACAGAGGTATTCCAACTTTTATATTCACCAATAAATTCTATAAATCTCCTTTGAAATGCATAAGGCTTTCCAATTGCAATTGAAAATAGATTCTTAAAACTTGCATTTTTTGCATCAATTAAATTTATTGTCTTTTCTTTTAACATGCGTTTTCTCCTTTTTGTTATATATTCCGTGATTTTATCCTTTTATTTTTCCTTCAAAACCTAATCCGTTTTGTACACAAATTGTTGTTTCTATTTTTACAGGTTCACTATTCTTTACCTTTAACTGCTCTAAAAATTTTTTTCTTGATATGTTTCCTATATTTTCAACTTCATTGCAAGGCTCTTCAAGCATTTTAGGTTGTTTTTTATAAAATATTTTTTTTAAAAATTCCAACATTCTATTTAAAATTTTCATCTTTCGCTCTCACATTCATTTTTTATTTTACTTTCACCTTTTTCTTCTCTATCCCAAGGATTTCTTTGACCGTTAATTTCTATATCTGCCTGGAATCTTTCAAACTGCTCTAAAAATTCTTCCCTACTATAATTTTTAAAACCATTTGATTCTTTATCTGCAACAAAAAAAATTTCATGTCCATTGTTTTCAATTGCATAAACACAAATAAGTGGAACAGTTTCTTCATCAATTTTACTACGTATCTTTGAAATTGACATTTTTTTAATTCCCATATTTTCTTTATTAAGAAGATTATTTCTTAAAATTTTCGTACTTTCATATATATAAGAATTAAATTCTGGACAAAACTTTTTTAAAATTCTTAACTGACCATCTATGTTTTCTTGTGGATTATTCCTTTTATATTCATTCATATTATCTGACATTTCATTCATTTCAGCAATTGGAAAAATTCCATTTTCATTTGCCAATCCAACACTTTTATACAAATCTCTTAAGCCATGCTCATCTAACGTAAAGTTGGCATCAGAAAGAGCTCTGTCATTTTTATGGCCCATATGATCTATCCCGTCAGAAAAAATGTCATGCTTTCTTATTTCTTTATAGCTAACCAAGAAATTAGTAGGCATTCCTTTAAATCGATGAGCTGCCAAATTCCATGTTGGATCAATAATACTATTTCCTGTTTCTACTGTTCCATCAGCTTTTTTTATTTCTAATCCATTCACCTTTATAAATGCATGACCAGGAGCAAGTATAAGCTCTGCATTTACTCCTAATCTTTTTAGCATAATTTCTTCAACTTTTGACAAACCAATGCATACTCCTTTTTTACTTGCAATTACCTTCCATACTGCCCTTGCCCCCTCTACATTATGTGTTTCAGTTTCATAATCTGGACTATAACAAAATTGTTGTCCTATCATATTATCAACTAATGCAATTTTTTGCAAAGCTGTATAATCTTCTGGAATTTGCGAAATACACTTATCAATCCACTCTTTTGCAGTAATATATTCATCTGCGGTAGAAGAATAACCTTTACCATCATCTTCATCATAAACTTTCATACTAGGACAAACTTCTATAAGACTTTTCATTTTTTCAAAATCTGTATTATCACCACCCAAGCAAATTAATCTATCTAGCCCTCTATATCTTGATAAATCTCCATCTAAATCAATTTTAATTTTTCCATATCTATAATGACTTTCAAACACATCGTACATTTCTATTTTATAAGCCTCTTTACATTCATCAGGTATTTCTTCTATACTAATTTTACTTTTAGCCTCTGTTTTCATCAGAGCAACAACTTCACGCAATTCGTTTATTGGTACTGCATCACTATTAGTTAACTCACGCACAAATTCTACTTGTTGATTAGGATTCATTCTAATTGTTATATCTGAAACATTCATCCCATTTTCTTTCATCCAATTTCCGTTTTCTTTTATAAAACCAAGAATATCTTCATTACTTAGAGAAAGAAGTAGTTTAAACTTGTCTCGCTCTGTTAATATTCTTTCTTTAATATCTTCTTTTGTAATAATTTTAAAAATTTCTTCTTTTGATAAACATTTACACAAAATTTCAGTTAATTCAGAAGAAAATCTTAATCCAACATCTCCCATTGACTTAATTTCTTTTATTATTGAAATCTTGTCATCAGATTTACTTAAACTACTAATAAATTCTTCTTTTGTCATTTTTCCTTCCAATTTTCTACAAAATTTTAATATTTTTATTTATTGTATTTTCTAAGGTTAATATATCTTTGTGCTAATTGTACCATAACTCCCCAAATAAAAACAAGTTCAATTAACAAGCTCTGTATTTAATATATGATAAAATCACCTTAAAAGTTTATAAGCGAATATTTCACCCAAAGGCGAATAAATATGTAAAATTTAGTTAAAATAGGAAGGTGGAATATTTAATGTTAAAACAAAAAGATGTAAAGAGAGCCACTT
>JAFRCC010000015.1 GCA_017404545.1 Clostridia bacterium | reverse complement strand
AATCCCAGCAACAGTAAAAGTTGAGTATTTAGACGAAGAAACAAATGAATCATTATATGTAGGAGAAGATGGTAAAGAATATGAGACAAAGACTGGATATGTAAATGATGAGTATAGAACAACTCCAAGAGATATTCCATATTATGCAGTAGTAGAAGAAAAACTACCAAGAAATGCAAATGGAATATTTGGGGAAGATGAAGTAACGGTAACATATTACTACAGAAAATTGAACTTTAATATGAAAGTGGAGAAGGAATTTGTAAATGTAGTGGTAAATAATGAAGTTATTGATAGCTTTGATGATAAGAAAAACATTGAAGCAACTATAAAATATAAAGATATAAATACTGTTGGAATAAAAGCTATATACAAGATTACAGTAACAAATACTGAAGAAGTAGCAGGTACAGCTGTAGTTGAAGAAAATATTCCAGAAGGATTCGAGTTTGTAGCTAGCGAAAGCGATGGAAAATGGGAATTAGTAGACGGTAAGTACACATTAACAACAGAAGAATTATTACCAGGAGAAAGTAAAGAGTATGTTGTAGTACTAAGTTGGGTAGCATCAGAGAAGAATTACGGTTCTAAGAAGAATATAGCATTAATTATAGCTACAGAGAATGGAGCTGAATATGCTGAAACATTAGAAGAAGATAATAAAGACGAAGCAATAATTAAGATAGTATTAAGTAAAGATGAAACAATAGAAAAAGAAACAGAAGCAGAAGTAAAAGGAATCGAGAAGAAGAAACCAACACCAGGAATAAGAAGAAACGGAACAAAGAGCACAAAGACAGGTGATGATACTGTATACTACTTAGCAAGTATAGCTATAGCTGGAATAGTAATGGTAATAGCTATAAAGAAAAAAGATAATTAATGTATAAATTATATTAATTAATAAATAATAATAAAGAGCATTTGCAAAGCCAAAAAGGCAGCAAATGCTCTTTATCTTGTAGAGAATATATTTTATAGTATTGAAAAAAAACGATTAAGCTATAGAATAATAATATACGATGTAAAGAGAGCTTTTATACGGATGAATAAAGATTAATAGGAGTGCGATATGATAAATAGATTTAAATATATGTTAAAGATAAAAACGACTCATAGTATTTTTCTAATAAGAACGTTATTTGAAAACGAAAGTATAAAAAAAATGACAAGCAAAGAAAGAAGAAAAACTTATATAAAAAAATGTTTTCGTCATCCGATTGTCGTATTAAAAAAGCTTATGAAAAAAGAATTTAATATTAGATATATGGAGCTTGTTTTAACAACGAAATGCAATGGTTGTTCAGCGTTAATGAACTATTATAATAAAAGATGCGATATAAATATAGATAAAAATATTGAGTCATTGAAGAAGGTTGTTAGTGTATGTGATTCAATAAATCAGTTAAGACTTTTAGGCGGTGAGCCCTTGTTATACAATAATTTATACGAATTATTAACTTATATAAACAAGCAAGATAAGATAAAAAGAGCTACTATTGTAACTAATGGTACATTAATAATTAATGATGATAGAATTATTAATATTTTAAAAGGTAATAGGTTTGATGTATTTATAAGTGATTATGGAAAAAATTCTACAAAAAAAGAAGAATTAATAAAACAACTAGTTGATAATAATATAAAATTTGAGATTGGTAGGGAAGAATCATTATGGAGAGATTATGGAGATTTAACTAACAGAGGAAGAAAAGAAAAGGCGTTAAAAGATCAATTCGCTAATTGTAAGATTATGTGCACAAGTATTTTGGATGGAAAAATACATCATTGTCCAAGAAGTTCACATGGTACAAATATAAAAAGAATTCCATTAAGAAATCAGGATTATATAGATCTATTAGATAATAACCTAGATGAAAAAGAATTAAAGGAAAATGTAGGTATATATTTGAGTGGTGGAATTGATTCAAGTCTCGTAGCTGCTTTAACAGCAGGGCATTCTAAAGAGAAAATCAACACTTTTTCTATAGGTTTTTTTGAAGAACAATACAATGAAGCTGAAAAAGCAAAAAAAATTGCAAATAAAATAGGTACAAATCATCGTGAATTATATGTTGATGAAAACATAATGAAACAAACATTGAAGAAAATTCCGGAATATTATGGAGAGCCATTTGCTGATTGTTCGGAATTGCCAACAATAATATTAAATGAATTTGCAAGGAGCAACGGTATAGAAAATGTAATAACCGGAGATGGGGCAGATCAGTTATTTTGTAGATGCAGCATATGTGACAGAATCTACAAAGTTCAAAGATTACATACGATTTTCAATCCACTAAATATATATATTTCTCCAAAGTTGTTAAGGTATAATAAAAGATTGATGTATATTTTTTCTAATTCGGATAAAAAGAGCCAAGATCAATGTGACGTGCTTTATAGTGATTTATTGTTGGATGGATTATTTGATGATATTGGAGATAAAAGGTTAAAAAATGGATATAATATAAAAAGTCATAATTGGCAGGAGAGAAGGTTAATTCTTGACTTGGATACATATTGTTTTGAACGTGTTATTACTAAGATGGGGGTAGCTGCAAAGAAAAATGATATAAAAGTATATAGTCCATTTTTAGACAAAGACTTGATTGAGTATTCTTTTAGAATACCTCATAAGTATAAATATTATAAAAAAATATATTTTAAAAGATATATTATACAAATATGTCCCAAAAGAATTACTTGATAGCAAAAAGAAAGGTTTTGGTATCCCTAAGTATGAATGGTTGCAAACGTTTCTTAAAGAGGACATTGAAAGACTATCAACAAAAGAGTTTATAGAGAGACAAAATATATTTAATTATGAAAAATTGAGTAAGATAATTAATAGATCCGATGATGAAATTTATAAGGATGTACTGTGGGATTATTATATTTTTCAACTTTGGTACGAGAAATATATGTTATCTCAATAAAAAGGTTTGTTTTTATTTTTAGTTAAGGAAAGAGTATGAAAGATAAAAGAGTATTTTTTAATGTTGTTTCATCAATATTATTACAAATATTGGTAATGATATGTTGTTTCGATTATACATGTTTCAACACTTATTATAAATGCGATAGCTACGGTTGTATTAGTGAAAATGGGCGCAAGTATCCACTTGGTAAAACTAGCAACTGCAATTATATTTATATTGAGGCCAATTCTTCAAAATATATATGTTAAAAAGAAATATAATATCAATTTAAGGCATGTAGATAGCAGTCATAAAATAAATCAAAAGAGGGATGGTATGGCTCAACATTTTGCGTATGTAATTCATTCTAATGCAGATATTGTTATTTTGACGTTGTGCTCTTCTATTGCAGAAGTTTCGGTATATTATGTATACGTACTTATTACAGCAAATATTAAAAGCGTTATTCGAGGTTTTTCAAATGGAATTGATGCAACTTTTGGAGAGATGATTGCAAAAATGAATTAGAGAAGCTAAATAAAAGTTTTAAGCTATATGAAGTATTTTTCTTTACTATAGTAACAATACTATTTTCAGCGCTATTTTTCTTATAATACCGTTTGTTAAAGTATATACCACAGGCATAACAGATGTTAACTATATAAGACCAACATTTGCGTATATAATGGTAATTTCGGAGTTTATTTGGGCTATAAGAGATCCGTATAATATCCTTATACAAGTTGCAGGTCATTTTAAACAAACAAAGACAGGTGCATGGATAGAGGCAGTTGTTAACGTAGTTATATCTATAACATTAGTGTGGAAGTATGGCTTGGTGGGTGTTGCAATAGGAACATTAGTTGCAATGACAATCAGAGGCATAGAATTCATGTTTTATTCTGCTAGACATATTTTAAAGAGAAAGCTAAGATATAATTGGAAATATGTATTGATTATAATAAGTGAGTTTTTTATAATATTGTTATTAAAACGATTACTTCCTGAAGTAGAAATTACAAATTATTTTGAATGGATTGGACAGGCCTTCAAAATAACGGCAATTGCTGCAGTAACTGTAGTAATAATAAATGTAATTGCGTATAAGAAAGAAGTAAACGAAGTTATGAATTTTATAAAAAACAAACTTAAGGGCACAAATACTGATAATGGAAGAATATAGACACATTTAATCAAGAGAAAAAAGGAAATAAGGATATGTATAACAAATATATAAAAAGAGTAATTGATATTATAGTATCAGCTACAGCTTTAATAATATTTTCTCCAATCTGCATACTCATATCGATTATGATAAAAGTGATTGATAAAAGCCCGATTTTATACAAGCAGTATAGGACCGGACTACATGGTAAAAACTTTAAAATTTATAAGTTTACAACTATGAAAAATGGGGAAGTAACAAACATACGGTAAGTTTTTTAGGGCTACATCGCTTGATGAGCTGCCCCAATTTTATAATGTACTAAAAGGTGATATGTCAATAGTAGGACCAAGACCATGGATACCGGAGTATTACGAAAATTTTAATGAAGATCAAAAGCAAAGACTTGAAGTAAAGCCAGGTATTATTGGACTTGCGCAGGTAAACGGCAGGAGAAAGATAAACATATTTGAGAAGCTAGATTATGATTTGAAATATGTTAGAAACTATAATTTATGGCAGGATATAAAAATAATATTTAAGTGCTTGAAGGTGCTTGTTGCACGAGAGGAGTACGTGAATTCGCAGCAATATATATGCAATGAGATTGAGATGCTAAAAGAAAAAAATAATAAGCAGAAGTGATGTAGATGTTGATATATCTTCTCAATAAATTGTATACAAGAAATAATAATAGGACCATATTTCATGAATAGTTATAGTCAATAATCGGAAGAAAATAAAATTTCTATTGAAAAGGAAGTATATAAATGATATAATCCGACGTAAAAGTAGAGGTGTTGTACATGAAGGTTATATTACTAGATAACGTAAAGGGAGTAGGAAAAAAAGATGAAATTATTAATGCAAGTGATGGATATGCAAGAAACTTCTTATTTCCTAAAAAATTAGCTGTAGAGGCTAATAATGAAAACATGAGCAAGTTAAAGCAAAAAAAGCAATCTGAACAATACAAAAAAGATGTTGAAAAAGAGCATGCACAAAAAATTGCAAAACAGCTTGAAGATATTTTTTTAACAATAAAAGTAAAAGCGGGAGACAATGGAAAAATTTTTGGTGGGGTTACATCAAAAGAAATTTCTGAGGAATTAAAAAAACAAAACAAAATAGATATAGATAAAAAGAAAATTGTTTTATCAGAAAATATTAAAAACATAGGAACATTTAATGTAAATGTAAAGCTATACGAAGGTGTAGCAGGAACGTTAAAAGTTAAAGTAGTATCTGAATAATAACAATTATCAAAGGTAATCAATAAAAATGAGCTGAAAATATGCTGCAACATGCTGTTACAATAAAATCAGCTCATTATTATTTGGGTATATAATTCTAGAAAGGGCTGTATGAAATGGATTTTAATAAAGTTCCACCACACGACGTAGAAGCAGAGCAGGCTGTACTGGGTTGTATGATTACGGATAAAGATGCCGTAATTGCAGCCATTGAGACGCTCTCAGATGAAGATTTTTATAGAGAAGATAATAAATTAATATACAAAGCAATTTTAAATTTGTATAACAGAGCTGAACCAGTAGATATTATAACGCTAAAATCGGAACTTTCTTCAATTGGAAAATTTGATGCGGTTGGAGGCTTGGAATACCTAGCTGAATTACCAGAAAAAGTTCCAACAACATCAAACGTAGACAAGTACATAAAAATAGTTGAAGAAAAATCTGAGTTAAGAACCCTAATAAAAACAGCAAACGACATTATAACCATGAGTTATGATCCAACCCAAGAAGTAGAATCTATAATGGATGGTGCTGAAAAGAAAATATTCAGTATTATGCAAAAAAAGAATCAAGAGGGGTATGCATCTATAAAAGATATTCTGGTTGATTCATTTACTGAGTTAGAAGAACTATATAATCGAAAACAGCATGTTACTGGGGTACCAACTGGTTTTATAGATTTAGATAATAGAACTGCAGGTCTTCATAATTCAGATTTAATACTAGTTGCAGCAAGACCTGCTATGGGAAAATCTGCGTTTGCACTTAACATTGCAACGAATGCAGCCTTACAAGCTAATACTGGTGTAGCAATTTTTAGTCTCGAGATGTCAAAGGAGCAGATGGCAAACAGAATTTTAGGTAGTGTGGCTATGGTTGATGGTAATAGTATTAGAACAGGTAGAATTGCAGACGATGATTGGATTAAGCTTGCAACAGCATCTGGTGAATTATCGCAAACAGGAATTGTAATTGACGATACTCCAGGTATTTCTGTTATGGAAATAAGGGCAAAGTGTAGAAAGCTAAAAATGGAAAAAAATATTGGTCTTGTTATAATAGACTATTTGCAGCTTGTTCAAGCAAGCTCAAGGGCAGGAAGCCGTGAGCAAGAAATTGCTGAAATTAGTAGGTCGCTGAAAATATTAGCCAAAGAGATAAATGTACCCGTAATAGCACTATCGCAGCTATCTCGTGCACCAGAGCAACGTCCAGACCACAGGCCAATGCTTTCTGACCTTCGTGAATCTGGATCAATAGAGCAGGATGCCGATATTGTTATGTTTTTGTATAGAGACGATTATTACAATCCAGATACCGAAAAGAAAAACATTGCAGAAGTAATTATTGCAAAGCACAGAGCTGGGTCAACAGGAACTGTGGAACTTGCATGGCTTGGAAACTACACCAAGTTTGCAAATCTGGCTAAAGATTACGAATACTAATTAGGTACATAATGGTAAATGAGGGGGAGAATTTTAAATTAATAGAAGTTTAAAGTTCTCTTTTTATATTATAGAAAATTCCTCCGAAATTCCTATAATATAAAGGCTTTGCTAACATTGCACAGAAAATTTCTACAAAATTTTCGCGCACGAACAATTACGCGGACATTTGCATTAAATTTTATCTTTTACAATTGTCATAATGTCCGCTATTGTTCTATTATTATAAAAAAGAAGGGGATTTATAAGTGTTTGAAAATAAAGTACTAAATACAATAAAAAAATATAATATGATTTCTGAGCAAGACAAGATTGTTGTTGCAGTATCAGGAGGGCCGGACTCAATGGCGCTCCTAAATACGCTAATTAATTTAAAAGTTAAAATTAATTTTAACTTATGTGTTGCACATGTAAACCATATGATAAGGAAAGTTGCAGATGAAGAAACTGAATACGTTAAAGAATTTTGCCATAAGCATGGTATTGAATGTTATGTAAAAAAAATTGATGTACTAAGTATTGCAAATATAGAGAAAATAAGTACTGAAGAGGCAGGAAGAAATGTTAGGTATGCGTTTTTCGAGGAAATATTTAGTAAAGTAAAAGCAAATAAAATTGCTATAGCACATAATGCAAACGATAATGCGGAAACAGTTCTAATGAATGTTATTAGAGGTACAGGAACTTTAGGTTTGAAAGGAATTGAGCCAGTAAGGAAGAATAAATATATAAGACCCTTAATAGAGATGGAAAGACAAGATATTGAGCAGTATTGTGAGGATTGCAATTTGAATCCAAAATTCGATGAATCGAACAAAGAGAATGTATATACGAGAAATAAAATTAGAAATATTTTAATACCATTTATCAAGAGAGAGTTTAATCCAAATATAGTTGAAGGGTTAAATAGATTGTCTAATCTAGCAACTCAAGAAAATAGGTACATAGAAAAAATTGTAGAAAAAAATTTGGGGGAAATCGCAATATCTACAAATGAAAATGAGAATGATAATAGTAAAATTATATTAGATTTAAAAAAATTTAATGTATTGGATGAATTTATAAAGGGAAAAATTATATTGTTATGTGTTTCAAAATTGTTTGAAAGTACAAAAGGAGTTGAGAAAAAGCATATAGAAGATGTAATTAGGTTATGCAATAATAACATTGGAAATAAATATTTAACGCCAAATAAGCACTTAAAAATATTTGTTGGTAAAGGTAGAATAATTATTTCGAGATTGCAAGAAAAATGGGGATAGTCCCCTTTTACTAACTGGATTAAAAAAGTGTTAAATTGTAAGTTTTATTTGTGAAACTTTTGTGTAAACGCTTGAATTACTTAGTGATTTATGCTATATAGTATACGATAGATTAATAGTGCTTATATGCAAAAATAAGAGATGATAAAAGGAGGAAATAAATTTGAAAAATGGTATAAAATCATTGGCCGTGTGGCTCATAATAGGTGTTATACTGGCCGTTGGAATTAATGCAATATATGATAATAACGATAGAAAATTTTCATATACTGAGCTGATGGAAAAAGTTCAGAGCAATCAAGTTGCAAGTATTGAGATAAGCTCTGGAGGGGAATCCGCAGATGTAACATTTAACGATGGAACATCAGATAAAAAAGTTAATATACCGGATGTTCAAACACTTATGAAGGATGTTGAAACTCCTGTAAAAGAAGGGAAAATTAATGTAAATCAACAATCTGAGTCGATATGGGTTAAAATTATATATGTAATTGCTCCATTAGGACTATTAGTAATATTCTTCTTATTTATGTTTTTATCAATGGGAGGAAGACAATCTGGTGGAGGTACAATGTCTTTTGGAAAAAGTAAAGCCAGAGTTGTTTCTCAAAATGATAAAAATAAGGTAACATTTAATGATGTTGCAGGTGTTGATGAAGAAAAGCAAGAATTACAAGAAATAGTAGATTTTTTAAAAAATCCAAAGAAATTTACAGATATGGGGGCTAGAATTCCAAAAGGAGTTTTACTTGTAGGACATCCAGGAACAGGTAAAACATTACTTGCTAAAGCAGTTGCTGGTGAAGCTGGAGTACCATTCTTTATTATAAGTGGTTCAGATTTCGTAGAAATGTTTGTTGGTGTTGGTGCATCAAGAGTAAGAGACTTATTTGACCAAGCAAAGAAGAATGCTCCATGTATCATTTTCATAGATGAGATTGATGCTGTAGGTAGACAAAGAGGTGCTGGACTTGGTGGTGGACATGACGAAAGAGAGCAAACACTTAACCAATTATTAGTTGAGATGGATGGTTTCGCACTTAACGAAGGTGTTATCGTTATGGCTGCAACAAACAGACCAGATGTACTTGATAAAGCTTTATTAAGACCAGGAAGATTCGACAGACAAATTGTTGTTTCTCAACCAGATGTTAAAGCAAGAGAGCAAATTTTGGAAGTACACGCAAGAAAGAAGAGATTAGCAGCAGATGTTGATCTTAAAGTTATTGCAAAGAATACATCAGGATTTTCTGGTGCAGATTTAGAAAATGTATTAAATGAAGCAGCTCTTCTTGCTGCAAGATTCAATCAACAAGAAATTAATATGAAAAATGTTGAAGACGCTATGGTTAAAGTTACTATGGGTCCAGAAAAGAAGAGTCGTGTTAGAAGTGAAAAAGAAAATAGGTTGGTTGCGTACCATGAAGCTGGGCATGCAGTTGTTAGTAGATTTTTACCAACACAAGATCCAGTACACCAAATTTCGATTGTTCCAAGAGGAATGGCTGGTGGATACACAATGTATAAACCAACAGAAGACAAATCATTTATGTCTAAGTCAGAAATGCTTGAAAACATCATATCACTTCTAGGTGGTAGAGTTGCAGAAGCAATAATACTTGATGATATCTCAACAGGAGCAAGCAATGATATTGAAAGAGCTACAAAGATAGCTAGGGCTATGGTTACAAAGTATGGTATGAGCGATAGAGTAGGAGCTGTAATGTACGGAGCAGACCAAGAAGAAGTATTTTTAGGAAGAGACTTTGCTCACTCAAAGGAATATTCAGAAGAGACAGCAGGTATTATTGATGAAGAAGTTAAGAAGATAATCGATAATGCGTATAGAAATGCAGAAGAAATATTAAGATCTAATATTGATAAACTTCATGCTGTTGCTGGTGTTCTTCTTGAAAAAGAGAAGATTGATGGCGACGAATTTGATGCAATATTTAATAGTTAATAATTTGTAAAAAACTTTTGTACTAGTTATAGTACAAAAGTTTTTTTGTGTGGAATAAATAAAAAAAACTCTAGGGAAATTTAGCCTAGAGCTTTTTTATAAAAATGAGTATAATGTAGTAACTAATTTTATAAGTATTTTAAATTGCCTTAGGGAAATCACAAATATAGTAAATTTTATTTAGGCAGATTAAGGATATATATTAAAAAAAATATATATATCTTTGTGTGAAAAAAAATGAAATATAAAGTTAAAATAAATGTAATATAAATGAAATGTTCTTAATAAATACACTAATCCGTAAGATGCATAGATATTAAATTGGAAATGTTTAACTTTTACTGATTATCGAATATAGATTATACTCTCTTGGATATTTTTTTAGGAGAGATACTTATGAAAAAACATTTAAGAAATCTAATTTTTATTATTTCAATAATATTTGCGTGCATGTTATTTTTTTCAAATAAAGTTAATGCAGAAGGTACACGCGATATGTACGATTGGAATGGTAGTACAGTAACAGGAGAAAATGATCGTTGGTTCTTTGATGACTATTCAGATGATTATGTTGAAGAAGACGACTCATACTATGATAGTGCGGGAATTCCAAATAAAACTGTTATAAAGGTATATGCTAAGAAGGGAGAAAAAATTAAGTTCGCATCTTCTACTTCATATGCAATAATGACAGCTCCAAGTGGACGTACTACAGAGATAACTATTTCAAATGGAATAGATACTCCTGGATGCATTTATAGCGCCAATCAAGAAAAGAATAAAACATATAAATACAGAGTAATAGATGCAAAGGAAACTGGTGTATATACATTCCAATTACTTGTTGCAGTTCAACCGGATACACAAACGTTAACTGGAATTAATAGTTCACTGGTACCAAGAAATATAAATACAGGTGATAGTCCATTTAGCGAGATACAAGGAGATTCATATATTGCAGCTTGGGATATACAAATTGAAGATGAAAATGGTAGCGATATAAATGGTAGAGTATGGATGGATTGGGTTTCTATATATAGAGGATTCCTAAGAGCAGCAGACTCAATTGAATCAGTCCCATCAAAAGCAAATGTAAAATTTCATATATTAACACATGATGGATACACATATACAATGAATTGTAATGGTATGGATCCAGGTGGTATGAACTTTTTCGTTGGAACAAGAGGAATTGTAGATAAAAGAAATAATCAATCTGTATATAAATCTGTTACTTCAAGTGAAATAGGTGGGGCTGCATACACAATGCCAGTACCATCAAATGGAGAATCTGATATTGATCATTATGGTAAAGTATTTTTCAATGTCCCATCAGATGACCTTCCACCTGAAATATACAAAAAAGAGACGAACACTATAATTACAGAGGGATTAACATTTAACGAAAATACTGAAAGAGGAAAAGCTGGAACATATGGTACATTTTCTTTTTCTGTTTCAGAGCCATGTACATATGTAATTAAGATCAAAAATAAATCAACAGGAGAAGTTGTAAGAGTGTTAAGTAATGCTGCTGTTGAAGGTAAAAATACAATTGCATGGGATGGAAAGAATTATACAATGATGTTACCAGTTGACGCTGGAGAATATGAAGCTGATTTGGAAGTAAGAAATGGTGAATATCACTTCATACTAAATGACGTTGAAAATGTATATGAAGGTATAAAAATTACTTCTGATTTAGATAACAATTCTACTATTTATTATAATAATGATGATATATCAAATACATATGCTCCAAAAACAGCTACAGAAGTTGATTCGGCAACTAATCCTTACGCATTCGATAATAATTATGGTGATTTAAAAGTAATAAATATTTGGGCTTATAATAGTGTAAAAAGTGATACAGACTTCTTTGTAATGGATTCATCAAGTAGCAATTCTGCAGTAATAAAAGGTATGATATTTTATGATACAGATAATTCAGGTACATACGTTGTAGCAAAAGATAAGCCAATGGAAGGCATAAAAGTTAATGTTAAGGATAGCAGGGGCAATATTTATTCTGCAGTAACAACAACGAATGGTCAATTCTATGTAAATGTTCCAAGATATTATACTTACACACTTGAAATTGACTCTGATTGTAAGGATACAAAATTAAAATATTATACAAATACAACAAACAATGAGAGACAATCAATCTATACGCAAAACGAAACAACAGATGCAACTCCTATAGGTTATTATGCTGAAAAAGATAAAGTAATCCTTTACAAAGAATGGGTTGATAATGAAAACAATCAAGGTTTAAGACCAGATAGTGTAAATGTAAAAATAAAGATTGGCGAAAGTGTAATAGAAGAGACATCAATTAAAGCAAATATGGACTGGAAGAAAACGCTTGAATTACCTGTTTACGACGAAAATAATAATCTAATTACATATAATATAGAAGAAAATGAAATAAATGAATATTATAATTTAGCTAATTCAAATGTCCAAGTTGATGGTAACGTATACACAATAACGAACGTTGGTGGATATATTGGTGATAAAGTACTAGTTAATGTAAATAAGATTTGGGAAGATGATGACAATAGCCGAGGAGATAGACCAGATAGTATATCAGGTTATTTCGATAATGGAATTACTGATCCAGTTCCATTTACAATATCAAGAGCAACTGACTGGAAGAAAACATTTGCTCTGGATAAATATGATGAGAATTCAGTTGAGTACAATTGGAATCTAGTTGAAAATGATGTATATGGTTATACTTCTTTAGTTCAAAAAGACGGAGATACATTTAATATAACAAATACAATAAGAGATGATGTAATTAATCTAAAAATCAATAAGATTTGGTCTGACTATGACGACGAATATTATTTAAGACCTGAATCAATTTTTGTAAAAGTAAAAAATGGTGATAGTGTTGTTAGAAGAGTAGAGATTAAAAACACAAATAACTGGGAAACAACTGTACATGGTTTAGATAAATATGATGAACATGGAGATGAAATTACATATACAATAGAGGAAGAAAATGTACAATATTACACTGTTACTGAAATAACAGATATATATGATACACAAGATAGTAGAACAAAAGCTATTGATATCACAAACTCGCTTAGTGATGAATACATACAAGTTAAGATTAAAAAGATTTGGGACGATAAAGAGAACGAAGATAATCTTAGACCTTCAAGTGTTAATGTAAAGATTAAGAATGGAAATCAAATTGTACGTGAAGTTACATTAACTGATACGAGAGAATGGGAAACAATCGTAACAAGTCTAGAAAAATATGACGAACATGGAGAAATAATTAATTACACATTTACTGAGGATAGTGTTGATAATTACGGTTTAGAAAGTGTCACAGGACCAATTTTATTAGATAATGAGCATACATATCTTGTTGAAATGAAAAACTCTTTAAACAATAAAAACATTATTATTAATAAAAAATGGGATGATAACGATAATGCTGATGGTACAAGACCGAACGCAATTAATATAAAATTAAAGAGTGGTGACACAGTAATTAGAGAAGCACAAATAACTTCAGAAAATGGTTGGAAGACAATTATTTCAAATGTACCAAAATTTGATGATCAAGGAAACCTAATCAATTATACAATTGAAGAGGAAGGTGTTCCTTTATACTATAACAGTGAAACATCAAGTGAATACACAGTCGAAACTAATGTTGATTTAGTACTACCTAGTGAATCATATAAGATTGATTGGGAACAAAGAGATGACGGAACATGGCAATCTTGTGATAAAGATATGTATATGTATCCATTGTCTTCTGAAGAATTTACAGTAGAAACAGGTGGAGTTTTAAGCTTTGATAGATCCGTATCTTGTCAAAATATGCCAAATATTATATATGCAGAATATACTGTAACAAATGTTGAGACAGGGGAAATAGTTCCAGGTACAGGAGAAAGTACTCGAATAACGGGAATATCAAGAGGAACAACATATGAGGATCTACTTTTTGATCATGTTAATATAGGTTTACAACAGGGAACATACAAAATTGAATTTAAATATTCAAATCTTATAAAATATGTAGATGGGTTAAATAAAGCTTACGTTAAAAATTTGAAATTTACTGAAACAGGGGAAACATGTGGAATTGACATTACAAACAAATTGTCTGACGATATTATAAATATAAAAGTTAAAAAAATCTGGGATGATTTTGATAACAAGGATAATTTAAGACCGGAATCAGTAACTTTAAAAATAAAGAACGGAAATGAAGTAGTAAGAGAGCTTGAAGTTTCTGCACAAAACAACTGGGAAGGAACAGCAACTGGTTTAGATAAATATGATAGTAATAATGAAGAAATCAATTATACTATTGAAGAAGATCTGGTAAATCATTATGTATTAACAAATTCATCTAATTGGACTGAAATTAACGAAGGTCGTACAAAAGTTAAAGAATTAACGAACTCTATAAATTCAATCAATTACCAATTAACAAAGAGTTGGGAAGATTATAACAATTTAGATGGTGTAAGACCTGACAAAATAACAGTTCAAATAAAAAATGGAAACACCGTAGTAAGAGAAGCAGAGATAAAAGCAGAAGACGATTGGAAAACAATAGTTACTGGTTTACCAAGATATGATGATAATAATAATGAAATCAATTACACTATCGATGAAAATCGTGTTGAAGGCTATAGACTTACAAAAAATGAAGAAACTGGATTACTAATGGATTATACTAAGGAAGCTGAGTCTTCAGCTGCTAATAATTGGGCAGTTAATTCAGATAATGTTTGGGAGACAACAGTTGGTACATACAGTTCAGGCTCACTTACAATGGCTCCTTTCACAACGACTGGCGAAACAAAACTATCTTTTGATATGTCTGTATCATGTTATAATTTGTCAAGTTACGGATTATATTATATTGTAAAAAATACTGAAACAGATGAAGTAATTGCAGATACTACAGATAGTAAAATAACTGGAACAACAAGAGGAACAACATATGAAACGTTACAGTATGATCATGTAGAAGTGCTAATAGAAAATGCAGGTACATATCAAATTGTATTCTACAATAAGTTTGGTTCATCAAGCGGATTAAACAAGGCGTTTGTTAAAAATATTACATATTCTACATATGGTAATACAAAGTGTGTAAATCTCGAAAATACTGAACGTGATGACATAATTAATATTAAGTTAGATAAAGAATGGGATGACTATAACAACAAAGATTTAACAAGACCTGAAAGCATCTTAGTTGATGTTAAAAATGGAGATACAGTAGTAAGAACTGTAGAAGTTACTGCAGCTGATAATTGGCAAACTACTGTAGGTGGATTACCTAAATTTGATGAAAATGATAATGAAATAAATTATACATTTAGTGAAAGAGCTGTTGAAAGCTATGAGCTTGTAAGAAATGAAGATTTGGGATATGTAGCAGATTTTGCTTTACCAATAACAAATTCAAGTGCAACTTCATGGACCAAAAGAGATGATGGAACATGGCAAACAACTAATGCAGCAAATTCGACAGCAACATTAACAATGGAAGAGTTTTCAACTGATATACCTACAACGATAGATTTTGATATGTCAGTATCTTGTTACAATCTAGCAAGCTATGGAGTATACTATGTAGTTAAAAACACACAAACAAATGAAACAGTTGCAGACACAACAAATAGTAAGATTTATGGAACCACAAGAGGAACAACATATGATAGCTTACAATATGATCATATTTCAGTTCCAATAGAAAGTGCTGGTACATACCAAATTGTATTCTACTTCTATAGAGCTGGTTCATCAAGTGGTTTAAACCAAGGATTTATCAAGAATGTTACATATAAAATGGCAAGAAATACAAAACAACATAATCTTTCTAATAAATTAAATGACATTATAAATATACGTATTAAGAAAAATTGGGAAGACTATAACAATAAAGATTTAACAAGACCAGATAGTGTAACAGTAGATGTTAAAAATGGTAATGACACTGTAAAATCAGTACAGCTTACAGAAGCTAACGGATGGCAAGCTATTGCAAGTGGTTTACCAAGATTAGATAACAATGATAATGAAATAAATTATACAATCGAAGAGCAAAACGTAGAAGGGTATAAGCAGACAGGCAAAATAGAATACGATGTGTTGGATATGGAGCAAAATTTAAATATTGCTCAAATGAGTAACTGGAAACAAAATGAAGATGGAACATATCAAAGTACAAATACATCATCAGGTACAGGAACATTAACATCAGAAGAATTCACAATTGATAAGAAAACAAACTTAACTTTTGATTGGTCTGTATCATGTTACAATAGTACCTCATATGCATATGCTCAATATACAATAACAAATCTTAATACAAATGCAGTTGTTTCTGGTACAGGAGCAAGTACAAAAATAACCGGAACAACTAGAGGAACATCATATAACAATTTAACATTTGATAGTGTTGAAAAGGAATTAGAGCCAGGTAGATACATAATAAAATTTGAGTTCTATAAGAGAAGCAGCTCATATTCAAGTGGTTTAAATGCTGCTTTTGTTAAAAACTTGTCATACAAAGTTTCATCAAATACAAAAGCTGTAGAATTCACAAATGAAATAAATACATCAAATTTAGTTGTAGAAAAGATTTGGTCTGATTATGAAAACAAAAGCAATAGAAGACCAAGTTCAATAGATGTAGATATTAAAAATGGAGACGAAGTTGTAAGAACAGTTCAAGTCACAGCTGAAGATGGCTGGAAGAAAAATGTCTCAGGCTTACCACAATTTGATAATTTAGGACAACCAATAAATTATACAGTTTCAGAGCATGCAGTTGAAGGATATAGCTTAGCAAACGTAAATTACAGAGATATAGCGGATTATCCACAAGCTATGGACAAAAGCACAACATCAAACTTCAGTCAAAAAGAAGATGGAACATGGGAAAGTACAAATACAAGTAGTGGTTCAACAGCAAACTTGACGATGGCACCATTTACTACAACTGTACCAACAAAGATAAGTTTCGATATGTCTGTATCATGCTATAATTCATCAAGTGCAGGAGTATACTATATAGTAAAAAATACAGCTACAAACCAAACTGTAGTTGATACAACTAGCAAAAAAATAAATGGAATTGAAAGAGGATTAACTTATGACGAATTGCAATTTGAACATGTAGATATAAATATTGATAATCCTGGAACATACCAAATTATTTTCTACTTCTATAGATATAGTACAAGTACAGGTGGAAATTATGGATTAAACAAAGGATTTGTTAAGAATATTACGTATGATGTTGCTTCAAATAGTAAATTAGCAACATTAACTAACGAAGATGCTACTGTTAGCATGGTCGTTGAAAAGAAATGGAATGACTATGATAATAAAAATGGCGGAAGACCAAATTCGGTAGATGTTGATATTAAAAATGGAGATGAAGTTGTAAGGTCAGTTCAAGTTAAAGCTGAAGAAAATTGGCAGAAAACTATTACTGGTTTACCAAAATTTGATAACTTAGGACAAACAATAAATTATACAGTTTCAGAGCATGCAGTTGAGGGGTATGGTTTAGCAAGTGTAAATTACAGAGATATAGCTGATTATCCAGAAGCTATGAACAAAAGTACAACATCAAACTTCAGTCAAAAAGAAGATGGAACATGGGAAAGTACAATTACAAACTCTGGTACAGCAAGCTTAACAATGGCACCCTTTACAACAACGATACCAACAAAAATTAGTTTTGATATGTCAGTATCATGTAGTGTTTCATCAAGTTATGGTTTGTACTACATAGTAAAAAATACAGCTACAAACCAAACTATAGTTGATACAACTAGTCAAAAAATAAATGGAATTGAAAGAGGATCAACTTATGACGAATTGCAATTTGAACATGTAGATATAAATATTGATAATCCTGGAACATACCAAATTATTTTCTACTTCTATAGATATAGTACAAGTACAGGTGGAAATTATGGATTAAACAAAGGATTTATTAAGAATATTACATATGATGTTGTTTCAAATGGTAGATTAGCTACTTTAACAAACGAAGATAAGACATTAAATGTAAAAATTAAAAAGACATGGGATGATTCTGACAATAGTCAAAATACAAGACCAGAAAGTGTTACTGTTGAATTAAAGAATGGTTCAAATACTGTTCAAGAAGTACAATTAACAGCTCAAGAAAATTGGGAAAAGACTATTACTGGTTTAGATAAGTTTGATTCTAACAATGAACTTATAACATATACAGCAACAGAGCATGGTGTTGAAAACTATATTCTTATGAGTAATGAAAACACTGGTAGAGCAAAAGATTGGGAAAGAAACATAGAAATAAGTACTAACACTTTATGGCAACAAAAAGATGATGGAACATGGGAAAGTACAAACTCAACAGGTCAGAATGCCACATTAGTAACTGAACCTATCACAACAACAAAACCAGTAACATTAAATTTTGATTTATCCGTTTCAACAGCGAATTCATCAAGTTATGGTTTATATTATGTTGTAAAGAATACTGCGACAAATCAAACAGTTGCTGATACAACTAGTAGCAAGATGTATGGTACAACAAGAGGAACCGTATACGATGAATTACAATATGAACATGTAAACATTGATTTAGCTAATGCAGGTACATATCAGATAACTTTCTATTTCACAAAAAATAGTAATTCTGGATTAGGTAAAGGATTTGTAAAGAATATTAAATACTTTGATGAAGGCTCTACAGATGTTATTGAATTAACTAATAAACTAAACAGAAAAAATATTAAAGTAACTAAAGAGTGGATTGATAATAATGATGCTGCTGGAAAGAGACCGTCATCAGTTAATGTTAAATTGATGAGTGGAAATAGCGTTGCAGCAGAGCATGCAATTACAGCAGATGATAACTGGGAGTACACGTTTAGTGTTCCTGAGTACAATTCAAATGGTGAAGAAATTGAGTATACTGTTTCGGAAGATGAGGTTGAGAAATACACATTAGAAGGAATAGAGAGTGGTGCAAATGTTGAATTTAGTTCAACAGGAAACTATGCATGGACACAAAACACAGATGGAATATGGGTTAGTGGTAACTATAATGTTAACAGTACAGATTCAACATTAACATCAACTCAATTTACGATAAAAGAAACAACTACTATAGGATTTGATTGGGCGGTTTCATCAGAAAATAGCTTTGATATCTTGTATTATGAAGTTAGAAATTCAAGCAATAGTGTAGTTAAAGGTGGAAATTTAGCAACAAGTAGAATTTCAGGTACAGGTAATGGAACTGTGTATGAAAGTCTTACATTCAATCCAGTTAGTTTTGAGCTTGAACCAGGAACATATACTTTAGCATTCGTATACCATAAGGATTCATCTGGTCATACTGGACTAGATCATGGTTATGTTAAAAATATTTCTATTGGTAATAACAATGGCAATGGGTATACAATTACAAACAGATACGTTCCAGATGATAAGATCAACTTAACAGTAGTTAAGGCATGGGATGATAATAATAATGCAGCAGGAAAGAGACCTGAATCAATTCAAGTTCAACTTTATGCAGATAATGTTGCTCAAGGTGAGGCAGTTACAATAACAAATAGTAACTGGTCAACAGTATTTAATAACTTACCAGTGTATAAAGAAAACGGAGACGTTATTGCGTACACAGTAAGAGAAGTAAATAGCAATAATATTTACTATTCAGAGAAATCAAATGTATTAAATACAGAAACAAATACAATAACAATTACAAACGAATTTGACGTTCCAGGTGAAAAAATTAACTTAACAGTAGTTAAGGCATGGGATGATAATAACAATGCAGCAGGAAAGAGACCTTCATCAATCAAAGTTCAATTATATGCAAATAGTGTTGCTCAAGGAAATCAAGTAACAATTACAAACAGTAATTGGTCAACAGTATTCAACAACTTAGCTAAATATGATGAAAATGGTGATGAAATCTCATATACTGTAAGCGAGGTTAATTCAAATAGTATTTTCTACAGCGAGAAATCAAATGTATTAAATACAGAAACAAATACAGTAACAATAACAAACGAATTTGCAGTACCAAACGATACAATCAACGTAACAGTAAGAAAAGTTTGGGATGATAATAATGATGCTGCAAGCAAACGTCCACAATCATTAAATGTAGAGCTATCTAATGGTGATGATTATGATTTAAGCGATGATAACGAATGGTCACATACATTTACAGGATTACCAAAATATGATGCAAACGGAAACGTTATTGCGTATACAGCAAGTGAAAATATGTCAAACGCTGATCAAAGAAATTATCAATTAGTTGATTCTGTAACATCAAATGATGCAAATGGAAACATCACAATAGAACTTACAAACAGATTTATACCATCACAAGAGAAGGTACAAATTACTGTTGAAAAAGTTTGGGATGATAACAGCAATAGTGCATCAAAGAGACCAGAAAGTCTTGATATCTCTATCTTAAATGGAAATAACATTGAAGATACATATTCATACACATCAGAAGATAAGCTTGATACAGATTCAAACACATGGTCACATACGTTTGAATTACCAAAATATGATAGATACAACAACCCAATTAATTATGTAGCTGAAGAAGATTTCGAGTCAATTTTCTATACTGCAGAAGTAGGGGCAATAGATGCAAACAATAAGATTACAATAACAAATACATTCAGCGTTCCAGACGACAAAATCAACTTAACAGTTGTAAAAGCTTGGGATGATAATAATAACGCAGCAGGAAAGAGACCTGAATCAATTGATGTTCAATTGTATGCAAACCGTACAGCAGTTGGAAATAGTATAACAATTACAAATGAAAACTGGAGTACAGTATTTAGCAACTTACCAGTATATGACGAAAATGGAAACAAGTTCTCATATTCTGTAAGAGAGGTAAATTCTGATAGCATTTATTATTCTGAAAAATCAAATGTGCTAAATGCACAAACAAACACAATAACAATTACAAATGAATTTGCAATTCCTGCAGATACAGTAAGCGTTAAAGTTGTTAAGGTTTGGGATGATAACAGCAACGAAGCTGAAAAACGTCCTGGATCACTAGAGGTAGAGCTTTCAAATGGAAACAAATATACATTAACAGATAGTGACAAGACTTCTGATAATGTATGGGAGCATACATTTACTGGATTAAGAAAGTACAATAGTACAACAGGTGATGAGATTGTATATACAGCAGTTGAAAACTTCAGTGACGTAAATTATGCACAAGAAAGTGAAACAAATGTTGTAAGTGGAATTAAAACAATTACATTTACAAATACATTCACACCACTAACTGAAAAAGTAAATGTAACAGTAACAAAGGTATGGGATGACAACGATAACGAAGCTGGAAAGAGACCTACATCAGTAAGTGTTGAATTAAAGAACGGTTCAGCAGTTGTTGGTCAGGCTACATTAAATGCTTCAAATGGTTGGTCACATGAATTTGAAAACTTACCAAAATACAATAGTAGAAACAATGAAATAAACTACACAGCTGTTGAAAATTGTGATTCTATCTACTACGAGGAATCAGGCAACAGCAAGTCAAATGATGTAATAACAATTACAAATGAGTTTGTTGTACCAGACGATACAGTAAATGTTGAAGCTGTAAAACTTTGGGATGATACAAACAATAGAGATAATGTAAGACCAAGTTCAATAGTACTTGTATTATCTGATGAAACAGGTGCTGAGGTTGATACTCACGAAGTTTCTGGTAATACAACATCTAACGAAGGTTGGGCATACACATTCACAGGTCTTGCAAAATATGACAGATTAGGAAATGAGAAATCATACACAGTTGATGAGCAAGTTGTGGATAACAACTACATTAAATCTATAAATGGAAGAATTATTACAAATACTTACAAATTAAACAATCCAATAGTTGAGGATGATGAAATTAAGAAAACTGGACCTGAGACAATTACAAAATCTAAAGAATTATTAAATTACAAACTTGAATACAAGGCTACAGTTAAAGATTTCGTTGGAAAGGCAACTGTTACGATTGTAGATACATTACCATACGAAATAAACGTTCAAACATCTAACCTAGATGGTGGTGTTTACGATAGTGATGCTAAGACAATTACATGGGTAGAAGAGGTAGAAAACATCGATACTTATGCAAACGGAAGCAAAGCTATTAGCATAGTTAAGAATATTGCAGTTGAATATGTTGATTTAGACGTAAATGAATCTGAGCTTAGAAATGTTGCAACAGCAAACATTAAGCTTGATAGAACAAGTGTAGAGGAGAGCGTAGAAGATGATCATACATCTAGCGTAGGAATCTACGGAAAAGTTATTGTTCACTACATAGATGTTGATACAGAAGAATCAATAGCTGATGATACAGTTCTTACAGGTAAACCTGGTCAAAAATATGAAACAACAGCTAAAGATATCAAGTTCTATGTACTAGATTCAAGCGAGGGCGAAATAAAAGGTGAATTTTCAGAAGAAGTAAAACATGTTTACTACAAATATAGAAAATTAAAATTCAACTTAGCTGTAGAAGAAAAGATTACTGCTATAAAAGTTGATGATGAGTTTATCGACGTTGGTGATGGTAAATTTGAGAAATTCACACTTAAGAATAGGGCTTCTAATGTCCGCGTATTCTACGCAGTAACTGTTAAGAATACAGGTGATATTCCTGGTAGTGCTACAGTTAGAGCTAGTATACCAACAGAAATGAAGTTCGCAAGTACAAGTGAAGGTTGGGTCGAAAGAGACGGTACATTACTTGTAGATGTTGAAGAACTTGATGTTGGAGATAGCGTTGTATATCAAATCGCACTTGATTGGGTAGCTGAGGAGAAGAGCTTTGAGGCAATAACTGATATAGCTCAAATAATCGAAACAAGAAACGAAGCAGGATTTGAAGATGAGGATGAAATAGATAATGAATCTTCAGCAGCACACCAAATCGTATACGAAGAGAAAGAAAAGACAATAGCACAAACAGTTGGTAACATTGTAAGAAGCATTAAGACAGGTGATAATGTATTAGTATACATTTCATTAGTAATATTATCAACAATCGGTATTGCAATCTGCGTTGCAAGAAGAAAATAATAAGCTAATAAGGAATGTAGCAAACTAATATAAAAAAAGAAGGAGGCGAAAGAATCGCCTCCTTTTTCTGTCGGTTGGGACGGGGGACATTGACACAAATTAGTGTCACTTGGGACAGGCTTATTTATGCTAGGAAAATAAGCTCGAAATTTGACGAACGATTTTGCTTGAAAAAGGTGAAAAACTAATATAAAATTATAAATAATTTAAGGGGCGCTTATACAAATTTGTATAGGTGCTTTCTATGTTTTTTTTGATCAAGAAAATTTAAATCTATGTATGTTTTAATTCTTTGGAGAATCATCCAAAAATTTCAATAAAAAATAATGAACAAAGAGCTAGCTCTAATACGAAAAAGTATTAGAAGGGAAGAAGAAAATGGAAAATAATAAGAGCAAATACGATTTAACAAATGATTATTTATTTAAAAGAACTTTTGGTTATGTAGGACAAGAACACGTTACGAAAGTGTTTTTGCGAGATTTATTTTTGCAGAAGATAAGTAATGTATCGTTAGATAATAATATAATAACAGAAAAAGATATTATGAATGATAAGATGGGAATAATGGATATAAAAGCAGTGATAAATGGGAATACTCAGTGTAATATCGAGATGCAAGTTGTTCAGCAGGACGACATAGATAAAAGAATTCTATTTTATATGAGTAGTGAGTATAAAAAAGCTATATCTGCTGGAGAACAGTATGCAAATTTAAGGAAAACAATTGCCATTTTGATAACTGATTTTGAAATAAAAAATATAGAAAAGGTACCAAAGTATGCAACAAAATGGAATTTTAGGGAAGAAAATTATCCAGAAGTAATATTGACAGATGCAATGGAGATTTATATAATTGAACTACCAAAGTTAACTCGATATGTAAATAATACTAATAAGGAAAGACTTAATCTTTGGGCAGAGTTTATAAAGAATCCAGAGGTGAAGATTATGATTACTGAATATGATGATAATGAAACAATTGAGACGAAAGAAGCAATAAGAGAAGCGCAGGAGCGATATGATGAAGTGTTACAGGATAAACATGAAATGGAGCTTGCAGAACTAAGATTAAAGTATATACTAGATCAAAATTCAATAAGGAGTTCTGGATACAGAGAAGGAAAAGAGGAAGGAATAAAAGAGGGGACTAAAAAGAAATCAATTGAAATAGCAAAAAAGTTATTAGTACAAAATGTAGATACAAAAATAATAATCGAAGCAACAGGTCTATCGGAAGAAGAAATTGATGCATTAAAAAATGAATAACAAATAAGAAAGAGCATTTTAGCATTTTTGAGCAAATGCTCTTTTTTTGTGGGGCAAGTGCAATAGATTTTAGCTTAGTTCATGAGACAAATTTAAATATTTACGTTTAAATACTTGCAATATATTGCTAGTTGTGGTAGAATAGCTTCTGTTAATAGTGAGAGATATGTAAAAGGAGGTGCTACACATGCCAAATATTAAATCAGCAATCAAACGTGTTTCTGTTATCAAAACTAAAACTGAAAGAAACAACATGATTAAATCAGGATATAAATCAGCTGTTAAAAAATTCGAACAATCTTTAGAAAATGGTACAGCAGAAGAGAAAAAAGCTTTATTCTCAGAAGCTACAAAGAAAATAGATCAAGCTTGGACAAAGGGTGTTTTAGCAAAGAACACAGCAGCTAGAAAAAAAGCTAATTTAGCAAAAAAATTAAATGCAGCTAATGCGTAAGAAAAGTTAAAAAATTGTGCACAGTTTTTTAGCAGTAAAACAACCCATCAGTAGGCTCTTAAGAGCTTTCCTGATGGGTTGTTTTTTCATATTATAAAAAATCTCTCCAAAATTCCTATAATATAAAGGCTTTGCCAATATTATACAGGAAAATTGCATAGCAATTTTTCGTGCACGAACAATAAAACGCGGGCAAAGAAAAAAATTATATTATTGCCAATGTTAAATGCATGCTATTGTTCTTCTGTTTCTGAACAAAAAAGTTGAATTTAAATTGTAATGTGGTACAATTATTGTAATGTTAAACAGAGACGGATAAAAATTTTTAACAATATAGATGCAAGTTGCATATTAGGTGTAACTTAAATTAAACCAAAGAAAAGGTGAAGGGCAAATGAGGATATTAGATTTTTTTAAAGATTTGATACATAGAAGTAAGGCGCCAAAACTAGGTGAGAATAATATTGATTTAGATAGAACAATGAGGATAGTAACAATAAATGAAGTTGAAGAGATAATTAATAATCCAGAAACATATAAAAAGTTTATGAATTATAAAGAATTTCAATCTTTGTTTGGTGATGGAGTAGAGCAAATTGACTACATTCAGGGAATAAAAGCCTATGCTAAATTTATGGATGAAAATGGTGTTAAGTTCTCGAGTAAGCAACGTCGCAGAATTAAGAATATATTAAAATTGGACTATTATCCAGAAGAGCCGAAACAAAAATTGAAAAAATCGAGTGATAAGGGCTCTAAAAAAGAATTATACAATATTGCTAGAAGTATTATAACAGATGAGAGCACGTTTATTGAGTACCTGAACGCTAAAGATTCTTTCGCAAATGTGCCACTAGATGTATTGAATAATTATATTTGTAATCAATTAGATAAATTATTTCATAGAGTTAGATTTTCACCAGAAGATGAGAGTAGGCGTATTTGCATTATAAACAAAATTAGAGAAAAAAGTAGCTTAACTAGGCTAGATGCAAAAATACAAATAAATCCAAAATTTGAAGAGCTTATTATGAAAAATATAGATCCAAACCTAAAAGGTATAGAATTGGCATATGCAATATACAATGAATTAAATAAAAATGTGAAATATAGCTCTGCTTTCTTTGCCTTGAATCAGGATTTAGATAATGAATTTGCTAAGTCTATATACTATAAAGATCCGGACGATGTTAGTAAAGAAAATAACAGCGTAGCTTGCAAAACCTGGTCGGAGCTATATGGATATTTTTTAGAAAAAATTGGGATGGAAGTATATATTGCTGAAGATGGAAAACATAGATATGTAGTTGCCTACCATGAGGGAAATAAAATAAAGGCTGATGCAACAAACCAAACTCATTCAAACGATGATAATTCGAGGTTGACTGATTTGGTTAGAGCAAGGTTAGGGGCTAGACCAGCTGGTTTTGAAGTATTTGATTATAAAGATACAAAAGTTGAAATCAAAAAAGAGCTTGGTGTGCTAAAAAGTGATTATTCAGGAAATGATTATTTAGTATATCAGGATAAGTCAAAATTAGATGAATTGATAGAACTTATAGATAATAAAGAAAATTTAACGGATTCTTTTTTTGGGTTAGAGGAGAATACAGATAGCTTGAAGAGCATAGCCATCAAGCTTAACTATATAAATGATATTATGAAAAATGCAAAGCTTGATAATATTGAGAGCTTAGGCTATTTAAATCATCTATTTTATAATATACTATCATATGAAGAGCAAAAAAGAGCAAGCGTAGATGTAGCCCTATATGAAAACTTATATAAGGATTGTAACGTGGTTCCAGTAATTTCAATTTACAGAGGTCAATTTTTAGAAGATGGTAAAAAGGCAGGTAATGATTATGCTTTTCTTAGGTTTGACCAAAATACACATCAATTTATTAAAACAACTAAAGAAGAGCTTCTAGCACAGATTAAAGATGGAGCATTGAGTAGAATAAAGATAGATGAAAAATACAAAGAAATAGAAGGTATACCTGAAATTGTTATGAATGAAGATCCGCCTTCAAAAGTTCATTTGGGAGAATCTCAAACTTTTAATGATGTAGCTCAAGACTTAAGTAAAACACAAAATGATGATGAAAGTAGGTAATAATATGACTTTTGATGAATTAAAGAAAATTAATGAAGATAAATTAGAAGAATATAAAAAAGTGCTAAATAATTCAGATGTAAATATTCAAAAAGAAATACTTATACATGAAAAGATAAAGGAAATATTTGATGAGAACCCTGCAATCTTTTTTCAGATACCATTAGAAGAAGCTCTTAAAATATTAAGTAAACTCGTAAAAAAAGAGGAACTTAGAGATGTGTACACATCTTTGATACAGCCAGATAAATATGAAAAACTAAGAAATGATTTTGATATATAAAAAGTATCTCTTAAGTAATGAACCCTATATGTTAAATTTTTGTATAACATATAGGGTTCAACTTACAATGGCATTCTTATATTTTTTGGCTAATTATATATATGTCGTTTTTTGTTATTATTTTTTCTCTATAGGGTATTGAAAATTTAATTAAACTGGTCTATGATAAAATAACGGAAAAAATTGAAAGGAGAGCTGTGGTATATAGAATACCATACAATGAAGGAATGGCAAATAAGTTAATTATTGTGGAATCTCCAGCAAAGGCTAGCACTATTACAAAGTTTATTGGTGGAAGTACTAAAGTTATGGCATCTATGGGTCATATACGTGATTTACCAAAATCTAAGTTAGGAATTGATACGGAAAATAATTTCGAACCTGAATATATAAATATTAGAGGAAAAGCTGAGCTTATAAAAAAATTAAAGAAAGAAGCAAAGGTTGCAAAAACTGTGTACCTTGCAACTGACCCTGATCGTGAAGGGGAAGCAATTGCATGGCATTTGGCATATATTTTAGGTATATCTCCAGAAAGCTTATGTAGAGTAACTTTTAATGAAATTACAAAAGGGGCAGTTCAAGAAGCTATTAAACATCCAAGATCTATTGACAAAAATTTATTTGACGCACAGCAAGCAAGAAGGGCTTTAGATAGAATAGTTGGATATAAAATAAGTCCAATTTTGTGGAAAAAGGTAAAAAGGGGTTTATCTGCAGGTAGAGTTCAATCTGTAGCGGTTAAGCTTATTGTTGATAGGGAAAATGAGATAGAAAGCTTTGATCCAGAAGAATATTGGAATATTTATGCTAACTTATTACCAAAAGGCTCTAAAAAAACTTTTGAAGCTAGACTTGTAGAAAAAGATGGAAATAAAATTGAACTTAAAAATAAAGAGCAAACAGATAAAGTATTAAATGATATAAAAAATGCTGACTTTGTGATAAGTGATATAAAAACAGGAACTAAAAAAAGAAATCCCGCACCTCCATTTACAACAAGTACTATGCAACAAGAAGCATCAAGAAAACTTGGATTTGCAATTAAAAAGACAATGTCTGTTGCCCAGGGGTTATATGAAGGTGTTAAGGTTCCAGAGCATGGTTTAGTTGGTCTTATAACATATATGAGAACAGATTCTACAAGAATTTCTGATGTAGCAAGAGCAGAAGCAAAAAAATACATTGAAGAGAAATATGGAAAAGCTTACTACGAAAATAGATTTTATAAAACAAAAGATGGTGCACAAGATGCGCATGAGGCAATTAGACCAACATATATAGATTTAACTCCAGAAAAAGTAAAAGAATCGTTAACGAATGATCAATTTAAATTGTATAATTTAATATATAATAGATTTATAGCAAGCCAAATGAGTACTGCAGAATATGATACAATTGCTGTTACTATTAATGCAAATAATTATAATTTCAAATCAAATGGCCAAAGTATTAAGTTTGCTGGTTTTATGAAACTTTATGTTGAAACCAAAGACAATGATACAGGAGAAGACGATGAACTATTATTACCAAGTTTAGAGCTTAATGAAAAACTGAAAAATGAAAAAATAGAAACAAAACAAAGTTTTACAGAGCCACCACCAAGATACACAGAAGCAAGTATTGTAAAGGCTTTGGAAGAAAAAGGAATTGGTAGACCAAGTACATATGCTCCAACAATTTCAACCATTTTAGATAGATACTATATTCAAAAAGAGCAGAAGCAACTTGTTCCAACAGAGCTTGGTAGAATAGTTAATAAACTATTAGTCGAAAATTTTAGTAATGTTGTTAATGTAGAATTTACAGCCAATATAGAAGAGCAGTTCGATGAAATAGCAGAAGGAAAAGTAAATTGGAGAAATATTATCGCAGAATTTTATGGACCTTTTGAAGAAAATGTTGAGCGTGTAGAAAAAGAGCTTGAACATGTTGAACTTGTTGATGAAGTTTCAGATATACCATGTGAGAAATGTGGAAAAATGATGGTTTATAAATATGGTAGGTATGGAAAATTCTTGGCATGTCCAGGATTTCCAGAATGTAGAAATGCAAAGCCTATTATAGAAACGATTGATGTTCCATGCCCAGTTTGTGGAGGAACAGTTCAAATAAAGAAAACAAAGAGAGGTAGAAAATTCTTTGTATGCGAAAATAATCCAGGAACATGTGAGTATATTTCGTGGAATAAACCAAAACCTGGAGAAAAGTGGGAACCAAAGGACGATGTTGCAAAAGAGACTTCAGAAGAGGTAAAGAAGAGCACCAAAAAAACAACAAAAAAGAAGGAAGCAAAGACTACAAAGAAAACAACAAAAAAGAAATCCACAACGAATAAAACAACAACTCCTTCTTTGAATTCATTAAATAAAAAGTCTTAAACTATAACAAGATAAATTATGAGTAGTATTGTATAATACTACTCATAATTGTAAAAAGGGGAAAGGAGTGATAGCAAAAATGAGAGCATTTTTATGTGGCGGAGGTTCTGGAAAGCAAATGAAAGAAGCTTACCAGAAATTTAGTGAAGTAATAGATAAAAGCAAACCACTATTATATGTTCCTATAGCGATGAATCTCGAAAAATACGATGAGTGCTATAGTTGGATAAAAAAAGAGCTTGGTGAATATGGAATAGAAAACATTGAAATGGTAAAGAGCTATATGGAGCTTGAAAATATAGATTTTTGCGATTATTGTGCAATTTTTTTTCGGAGGAGGAAATACATATAAACTCTTATTTGAATTAAAATTGGGAGGTTGCATAGAAAAAATAAAAGAATACATAAAAAATGATGGTGTTGTATTTGGTGGAAGTGCCGGGGCAATTATTATGGGATACGATATTAAATCTAGTGAATGTGAGGATGAAAATAATGTTGGATTAGTTAATACTAAAGGATTAGATATACTTAATGGGATAGCGATATTTTGCCATTATACAAATCGAGAAGCAGATAAAAATGAAATAAATAAAATATTTCTTACTAATACATCCAATGAAATAAAGATAGTAGCTTTACCAGAAGAAGATACAATATATGTACATAATGAAGGAATAGAAGTATATGGAAATAAGCCATATTATATTTTTGATAAAGGAAGTATAAATATAATTGAAAAAGAAAAAGATAGAAACTAAAGTTTCTATCTTTTTTGGCGGAGAGGGTGGGATTCGAACCCACGGTAGGCTATTAACCTACGCCAATTTTCAAGACTGGTGCCATAAACCAACTCGACCACCTCTCCGTTTGGAACAATACTATACTAGCACAATATGAGGTGGGCTGTCAAGCATTATGTTTAAAAAAATAAAAAATTTTTAGGAGAAATTGTTTTCAAAAAGTATTGACAACTGATATATATTTTGTTATTATACGTATGTTGATGCGGGAATAGCTCAGTTGATAGAGCGCTGCCTTGCCAAGGCAGAGGTCGCGGGTTTGAGCCCCGTTTCCCGCTCCAATTATAGAATGTATGTAGCAAATTTTGGAATAAAATTTGTTTTTTACAATATAAATATAATATCTGGCGATATAGCCAAGTGGTAAGGCACGAGTCTGCAAAACTCTGATCCCCGGTTCGAATCCGGGTGTCGCCTCCATAGGTAAGTGAGAAAATACTGAGATAACAGTGTTTTCTCATTTTTTTTCGTATTTCACTTTATGTTTGTTTTATAGAAAAAAATAAAATAATTTGTTGTAAAAAAAATCTAGTTTATATATAATCAAGCTAGATTTTTTGTTTTTTAAAAACAGAAAAGGGAGGTTTTGTATGGAAAGTAACGAAAAATTAAATTGTGCAGATGAAAAAATTAAAAACGAAGTCTGTGAAATGTTGAAACAATTTGACAATGACAAACAACACCTTATTACAATACTAAATGAGGTGCAAGAGAAATATGGGTATATTCCTAAAGTTGCTCAAGTAGAAATTGCAAATTACTTAAACATTCCTCTTGCAGAAGTGTATGGAGTAATAACTTTTTACTCTAGATTTTCACTTGAGCCAAAAGGAAAATATAACATTTCGATATGTTTAGGAACAGCTTGCTTTGTAAAAGGCTCTAAAGAGCTATTAGAAAGGGCAAAGCAAAAGCTTGGAATTGAAGAAGGTAAAACAACAGAAGATGGAATGTTTTCTTTAGATACAACGAGATGCGTTGGTGCATGTGGGTTAGCTCCAGTTTTTACTGTGAATAATGAAGTTTATGGAAAAGCAACAGTAAAATTATTGGATGAAGTTATAGACAACATTAAAGCAAATTTATAGAAGGAGTGTAGTATATGGGGAAAACAATTACAGAAATTGAAGAAATTCGTAAATATAAAAGAGCAGAATTAGACTTAAGAGTGAATACGGCAGCAAATACTAGAGAAAAACATATTTTAGTGTGCCAAGGTACAGGTTGTACATCATCTAAGTCTCCAAAAATTGCGGAAAAACTTGAGAAAATGATAAGAGAAAAAAATATAGATAATGTTAGAATTGTAAAAACAGGTTGTTTTGGTCTTTGTTCAAAAGGACCAATTATAATAATAAGACCAGAGGATACATTTTATTCGTTGGTTACTCTTGACGATGTAGAAGAAATAATAGAATCTCATATTATTAATGGTAAGGTTGTTGAAAGATTGTTATGTAAGGATATTTCCGGAACAGTTGTAAACAAACTAGATGAATTACCATTCTATAAAAAGCAAATGAGAATAGCACTAAAAAATTGTGGTGTTATTAATCCTGAAGATATAGATGAGTATATTGCATTTGATGGTTTTAAAGCTTTAGAAAATGTATTAACATCAATGTCACAAGATGAGGTTATAGATGAAATTAGCAAATCTGGACTTCGTGGACGTGGTGGAGCAGGATTCCCAACAGGTAAAAAATGGGCATTTGTTAAAATGGCTCAAGGAGACCAAAAATATGTAGTATGTAATGCTGATGAGGGGGATCCTGGAGCTTTTATGGATAGAAGTATTCTTGAAGGCGATCCTCATTCATTATTAGAAGCAATGGCAATTGCTGCATATTCTGTAGGTGCAAATAAAGGATATATATATGTAAGAGCTGAGTATCCAATTGCTGTTCAAAGACTAAAAATTGCAATAGAGCAGGAAAGAGAATATGGTATTCTTGGTGAAAATATTTTTGGAACAAACTTTAGTTTCGATATAGAAATTCGTCTTGGAGCCGGAGCTTTTGTATGCGGTGAAGAAACTGCATTATTAGAATCTGTAGAAGGTAAACGTGGACAACCAAGAACCAAACCACCATTTCCAGCAAATGTAGGATTATTCCAAAAGCCAACATTAATAAATAATGTTGAAACGTATGCAAATATTACAAGAATTATATTAAATGGTGCCGATTGGTATTCATCAATAGGTACAGAAACTTCAAAAGGAACAAAGGTATTTGCTCTAGGTGGAAATGTTAATAATGTAGGTTTGGTTGAAGTACCAATGGGAACAACTCTCAGAGAAATAATATACGATATAGGTGGGGGAATTCCAAATAAAAGGGAATTTAAAGCTGCTCAAACTGGTGGACCATCTGGAGGATGCATTCCGAAAGAGCATTTAGATACAAAAATAGATTATGAGAGCCTAGCTCAAATTGGCTCTATGATGGGGTCTGGTGGACTTATCGTAATGGACGATACAAAGTGTATGGTTAATATTGCAAGATTCTATTTAGATTTTACGGTAAGTGAGAGCTGTGGTAAGTGTACTCCATGTAGAATTGGAACAAAAAGATTACTAGAAATATTGCAAAAAATATGTGATGGTAAAGGTGTCCCAGAAGATTTAGAAAAGTTAGAGAAACTTGCAAATGATGTAAAAAAATCAGCTGTTTGTGGACTTGGACAAACAGCTCCAAACCCAGTATTAAGTACTATGAAGTATTTTAGAGATGAATACAAAGCTCACGTTGTAGAGCACAATTGTGAAGCTAAAGAATGTAAAGCAATGGCTAAAATTATGATAGATCCTGAGAAATGTAAAGGATGTGACTTGTGCAAAAAAGTTTGTCCTGTTAATGCAATATCCGGAGAGATAAAGGAAATACATACAATTGATCAAAACAAGTGTATAAAGTGTAGAAGTTGCATGGCTAAATGTCCGTTCAAAGCAATTGGATAGTCTGGAGGTTGTTATGGATAATGATGAGTATACTCACTATGCAAATAGGAATTATCATTTGTTTTTTATAAAACCTGAGGAACAAGCAAGTAAAATTCAGGATGAAATTAACGAAATAATGGAAAAATATGGTGAAAATGATACTTTAATAAAGGAAAAGCTAAGGACAGAGTTTGGAGATGGCATAGAATTTTATGATGATTCATATTTATTTGATTTGATAAATTTGTTAACAACTGATAATAATGGGTACGAGAGCAAAGAAGAATATATTGAGATAAAAAGAGATATAAGAAATTTTATACCATATCTTCCAAACGTTAAAAGCATGAGTGTTGAAAAAAAACAAATACTTCCAGGTAAAAGGGAAGATTTTTGTGTAATTGACACAATAAATGGTTTAATAGAATTTACAATGATAGATAAGCTTATAGCTAGAAGTGGAAAAACAGAGGTTATACAAAACGATGAAGACGCAAAGTATTATTGTTCAGATATAAAGTGCATTGATAAAAGAAACGGCATGTGTCATCTTCTTTCAATAAGTGCTGCTAAACTTTTTTCGAAGTACTTAAATATAAAGAGTAACGTTGTTACAGGTTATGTAAATTATTATGTTCCTAAAAATAAGTATTTACATAGTTGGATAGAACTTTGTATCGATGGTAAAGAGTATGTAATAGACTCTACGAAAAATGTAATAATGAATAAAGAAGGTTATTATTTGTTAATGCATGTTGATGAAAGAAAAATATGCTCCACCATCAGCTCTGATGATATTGTGGAGGATGAGAAGGTTTACGGAGGTTTTATAGAGCAGCTAAATGATTATAAAACATATGTTGTTGCAAGAGATGGAATAATTAGAGATTTAGAAAAAAATAGACATCTTTTTGTTGGACCAGAGGATAATGGAGAGGAAGAGAGGTAGATGTTATGATAGAAAAATCAATTAATTTGATAATAGACAATATAAATGTGTGCGTACCTGAGGGAACAACTATACTGGAGGCGGCAAGAAAGGCAAACATTGATATTCCAACACTTTGCTTTTTAAAAGAAATAAATGAAATTGGTGATTGTAGAATGTGTATTGTTGAAGTTGAAGGAAGAAGAGGCTTTGCAACTTCGTGTATAACCAAAGCTGAAGAGGGAATGGTTGTTCATACAAATAGTTCTGCAATTATTCAAGCAAGAAGAACAATTCTAGATTTAATTATTTCAAATCATCATATGGAGTGTTTAACTTGTGTTAGAGACGGCAATTGTGAATTGCAAGACTTAGCTAAGAAATTTAATATGAAGGAAATTATGTTTGATGGAGAAAAAATTGATTACGAAATAGATGATAAGTCTCCTTCAATTGTTAAAGATTTGAACAAATGCGTACTTTGTCGAAGATGCGTTGGGGCATGTAAAAAAGTACAAGAAATTGGTGCAATAGATTCAATGAATAGAGGATTTGAATCATGTGTTTCAACGGCAAATGGATTGAGCTTAAATGATGTTGATTGTACATTTTGCGGACAATGTATCGAGGCTTGTCCTGTAGGAGCTCTTAGAGAAAAAGATAACACAGAAGAAGTTTGGGCGAAGATTAGAGATGACGAAGTATATACGGTTGTACAAACTGCACCAGCAGTTAGAGCTGCACTTGGAGAAGAGTTTGGTATGCCAATTGGTACAGATGTAGAAGGGAAGATGGTATCTGCTTTAAGAGCAATTGGATTTAATAAAGTATTTGATACAAATACTGGAGCTGACTTTACAATTATGGAGGAGGCAAATGAATTCATAGAACGAATTCAAAATGGTGGAGTTATGCCGATGATGACATCTTGTTGTCCAGCATGGATTCGCTTTGCCGAGAAAAATTTTCCAGATCAACTAGATCATTTATCAAGTTGTAAATCACCTCATGAAATGTTTGGAGCAGTTATTAAATCGTATTATGCTCAAAAATTTAATATACCAGCAGAAAAGGTTTTTGTTGTTTCAGTAATGCCATGTGTTGCTAAAAAGTATGAGGCGGTAAGACCAGAGATGGAAAATGATGGATTAAGAAATGTTGATGCTGTAATTACAACTCGTGAGCTTGCTAGGATGATTAAACAGGCCAATATAGATTTTGTAGAAATAGAGGATTCTAAATTTGATGACCCAATGGGCGAAGCTACTGGTGCGGCTGCTATATTTGGTACTACAGGTGGAGTTATGGAAGCAGCACTTAGAACTGCAGCAGATGCTCTAGAAGGAAGAGATATTGGTGAGGTTAACTATGAAGCAGTTCGCGGCGAAGCTGGCATAAAGAGAGCTACAGTTAATATTGCCGGTAGAGCTATTAGAGTTGTAGTTGCTTCTGGACTTAAGAATGCAAGAAAGATTATGAATGAAATTAAAGATGGAAAAGCTGATTATGATTTTGTTGAGATAATGGCATGTCCAGGAGGATGTGTAATGGGCGGAGGACAACCAATTAAATCATCAAAGATTAGAAGTAAAGTTGATGTAAGAAAACAAAGAGCTAATAGTTTATATTCAATTGATGCAAAATCTGCTATAAGAAAGTCACATAAAAATCCTGTAGTTCAAGAAATATATAATGAATTTTTTGAAAAACCAGGAGCAGAAAAAGCACACAAATATTTACATACAGAATATAGTAAACAAAATAAATATTTTATGTAATTAATTGACAACCGATTTTTAGCATGATACAATAATCGATACCGACAATTTAGTTGGCAATATTTTTTGAAAGGGGACCTTAATAATGAAACGGTCTACTATTATTAATTTAGGCACGTGCATTGCAATGGCTACTTGCGTTGTAAATGTACACAAAACTGAATTTGTATCTTCAGCAGCGACGAACCGGTATGAATCAATTGTTGTGGATGCACCGCAAATTGCACCAATTGGATTTGGTGAATGGCTGAAAGATGCGCCAGAAGTGTTACCAATGTTTTCAGTACCTATTGATGAATTGGTAACAGATGCACCGGAAACGTATCCTGAACCGTCAGAAGTGCTGGAAGCAACTGAATTGGTAAAGGATGCAGAAGAAACTTGTCCTGAACCATCAGAAGTGCTGGAAGCAACTGAAGAAGTAAAGGATGCAGAAGAAACTTGTCCGGAGCCTTCAGAAGTGCTGGAAGCGACTGAAGAGGTAAAAGATGCAGAAGAAACCTGTCCTGAACCATCAGAAGTGCTGGAAGAAACTGAAGAGGTAAAGGATGCAGAAGAAACTTGTCCTGAACCGTCAGAAGTGCTGGAAGCAACTGAATTGGTAAAGGATGCAGAAGAAACTTGTCCTGAACCGTCAGAAGTGATGGAAGAAACTGAAGAGGTAAAGGATGCAGAAGAAACTTGTCCTGAACCGTCAGAAGTGATGGAAGAAACTGAAGAGGTAAAGGATGCAGAAGAAACTTGTCCGGAACCGTCAGAAGTGATGGAAGAAACTGAAGAGGTAAAGGATGCAGAAGAAACTTGTCCGGAACCATCAGAAGTGATGGAAGAAACTGAAGAGGTAAAGGATGCAGAAGAAACTTGTCCGGAACCATCAGAAGTGGTGGAAGAAACTGAAGAGGTAAAGGATGCAGAAGAAACTTGTCCGGAACCATCAGAAGTGACCGAAGAAACAAATGAAATAGAAAAAAGAAGATTATATATGTATACTCCACGCGAAATATTTATTATTGTGGGTGTATAAGAAAAGACAAGTCGCTCCTTGTATGGGGGTGGCTTGTCTTTTATAAACTCTATTGACCAAAAATGTTAATTTTGGTACTATAACAAAAGTAGAAGGAGGTGAGAGCATGATTGCAGAAATTATTATGAATAGCTCTGTTAGAAATTTAGATAAAACTTTCGATTACAGTATTCCGTATGAAATGGAGGAGAAAATTCATATTGGTAGCAGAGTTTTTGTTAAATTTGGAAATATAAAAGAGCTTAAAGAGGGTTTCGTTGTTAATATAAAAGAAAAATCTGAGTTTAAAGTTAAGGATATATCGAAAGTTGAAGAAAAAGATTTCATAGATGAAGCTAAAGTTGGCCTAGCAAAGTGGATGGCAAAAAGATACTTCTGTAATATTTCTGAATGCATAAAATTGATGCTCCCACCTGGAACAGGAACTAATAATTTAGAAAACAGAGCTAAAGAGAAAACTGCAAGATTTATTAGATTAGCTAGAACGATAGATGAAATCGAAATTGATATTGAAAATAAAAAGATTAAGTCTGAAAAACATATAAGGGCATTGAGAATGCTTAATAAAATAAATGAAATTCCATCTAAAGAATTGGAAGAAATTGCAGATGTTTCTTCTGCAATTTTAAAAACTTTAGAGAAAAACGGGTACATTGAATTCTACGAAAATGCAATAGAAAGGAATCCTTTTTTACATAAAGTTATAGCTTCAACACAAAATCTTAAATTAACTGAAGAGCAGCAACATGCATATACAGCTGTGGAAGATGCTATAGACGACATGATGAATTCAGAATTTTTGTTATTTGGTGTAACTGGATCTGGAAAAACAGAAGTATACTTGCAACTTATAGAGAAAGTGTTAAAAATAGGGAAAACAAGTGTAATGCTTGTTCCAGAAATATCTCTTACTCCGCAAACAGTAGACCGATTTATAGCAAGATTTGGTCAAGAAAAAATAGCCGTTTTACATAGTAAATTATCTGTAGGAGAAAGGTACGATCAATGGTATAAAATAAAAAATGGTGATGCCAAAATTGTAATAGGTGCAAGGTCAGCAATGTTTGCTCCAATTACGAATTTAGGAATTATTATTATAGATGAAGAGCATGATAGCTCGTATAAGTCTGAAACTACACCCAGATACAATGTAAAGGATATTGCAAGGTATTTGGCAAGAGAATATAATGTTCCGATTGTTTTGGGTAGTGCAACTCCAGATATGGATACGTACTACAAAACTTTAAATGGTGACATAGAGTTACTTGAGCTAACCAAAAGAGCTAATGAAGCAAGTCTTCCAGAAATAAGTATTATAGATATGAGAAGAGAGCTCTCAAATGGGAATAGATCATCAATCAGCATGCGTTTATATGAGTATATCAAACAAAATATAAAAAACAAGAAACAAACGATTCTTTTCTTAAATAGAAGAGGATATTCTACATTTGTAATGTGTAGAAATTGTGGATATGTTGCAAAATGTATTCATTGCAATATTGCATTAACATATCATAGCAGAGAAAATAAACTAAGATGCCATTATTGTGGGTATGAAATAAATCCATTAAAGAATTGTCCAGATTGTAATAGTGGTAGCATAAAATATTCTGGAAGTGGAACTCAAAAACTTGAAGAAGAAGTTAATAATCTATTTCCTGATGCATCAACAATTAGAATGGATGTTGATACAGTTACGAAGAAAAATTCTCATGAAGATATAATTAATAGATTTAAGAATGAGAATATAGATATACTTATAGGAACACAGATGGTTGTTAAAGGCCATCATTTTCCAAATGTAACATTAGTTGGTGTAATATTTGCAGATGGAAGTTTAAATATAGATGACTATAGGGCAAATGAGAGAACTTTTCAAATTTTAACGCAGGTAGCAGGAAGAGCTGGTAGAGAAAAGGATAAAGGAAATGTTTTAATTCAGACGTATAATCCAGATAATTTGGCTATTGAGTTTTCAAAAGAGCAAAACTATAAAATGTTTTACAACACGGAGATTAAAATTCGAAAAGCATTGAAATATCCACCTTTTTGTGATATAATTCTTATCGGATTTAGTTCAGAAAGAGAAGATAATGTGATTCAATCCGCCAAATTTATGTATATGAGTTTAAGAGAAAAAATTGTAAATGAGAAGTTGCAAATAATTCTATACAAACCAGTACCTGCGCCGATTGATAAAATAAAGAATAAAATAAGATGGAGAATTATTGTTAAATGTAAATTTGATAATAAAATAATTGAATCGTTATCGGATTGTTTGAAAAAGCTAGAAATGTATAATGTAAAAGACGTAAAAACCATTGTTGATATAAATCCAACGAATATGATGTAAATATAGAGGGGGATAAAAATGGCAATAAGGAAAGTAAGATTAGAAGATGATGAAATATTAAGAAAAAAATGTAGAACAGTTGAAGTAGTAGATGAAAAAATTAAAGAGCTTGTTCAAGATATGATAGACACAATGCACGACCAAGATGGTGTTGGACTTGCAGCGCCACAGGTAGGAATATTAAAAAGAGTAGTTGTTATTGATGTTTATGATGATAATGGACCATATGTTTTAATTAACCCTGAAATTATAAAAGAAAAGGGAGAGCAAGAAGTTGACGAAGGTTGCTTAAGTTTTCCAAATAAATTTGCAAAGGTAATTAGACCAGCAGAAGTTACTGTAAAAGCACTAGATATTAATGGAAAAGAGTATAAACTAAAAGGTAAAGGGCTACTTGCACAGGCAATTTCACATGAAGTAGATCATTTAAATGGAATATTATTTGTAGATAAAATAATACCAGGAACAATGGAAGTTGTTACGCCTAAAAAATAGGGAACGGTGCAATAAATTTCTTTTCCCGTCCCAAAAATTAAAGGAGGAATTTGATTTGAAAATAGTATTTATGGGAACTCCAGATTTTGCAAAAGAATCGCTAAAGGCTTTAATTGAAAATGGTTACGATATTGCGGCGGTTGTTACAAATCCAGATAGACCAAAAGGCAGAGGTATGAAAATGATGATGTCTGAGGTTAAAGAATACGCAATCGAATCTGGAATCAAAAAAATATTTCAACCTGAAAAAGTTAAAAAGAATGAAGAATTCATAAATGAAATAAAATCTATTAATCCAGACTTAATTGTGGTTGTGGCATATGGAAAAATTCTTCCTCAAGAAATATTAGATATTCCAAAGTTAGGCAGTATAAATGTTCATGGTTCATTACTTCCAAAATACAGGGGAGCAGCTCCAATACAATGGTCTGTAATAAACGGAGATAAAGTTACAGGTATAACAACAATGTATATGGGTGAAGGTATGGATACTGGCGATATGATTCTAAAAAAGGAAGTTGAGATTGGTGAAGACGAAACTACTGGAGAATTATGGAATAGGCTTTCTAAAGTCGGTGGAAATCTTTTAGTAGAAACTGTAAAACAAATAGAAGCAGGAACAGCTCCAAGAGTAAAGCAAGGAGAAGAATTTTCTCTTGCACCTATGCTTAACAAAGAGATGGCAGAAATTGATTGGGAGAATAAATCTGCAGCTGAGATAAAAAACCTTGTTAGAGGTTTAAATCCTATTATGGGAGCATATTCTTTTTATGAAGGAAAGAAAATTAAATTCTGGAAAGTAGATGTATGCTCTAACGAAGCTTTATTAGAAAAATTCCCGGAATTAAAGGAGTTTAAAGACAGATTTTTAGACTTACCAGAAGGAACAATTTTATTCTCAGACAGCAAGACGGGTCTATATATTAAAGCTAAGGATGCAAATATTAAGGTAATTGAAATTCAAGGGGAAAATGCTAAAAGAATGCCTACAGAAGAATTTTTAAAAGGAAATTCATTAGTTGCTGGACTGGCATTTCAAATGAAGAAAAAAATATAAAAAATGTAACTATCTTCAAAAAGAGCCCAAATTTTTCCATAAATTTGGGCTCTTTTTATATATATCAGAAAGTTATGTTTTATTTTTAAAAATCTAACAGATCAATAGTTGGTATTTCTTCAATTTGTGGAATATCAAGCTCTTTTATATTTCCATTGTAAAACTCATTTAAATCAATTTTTAATCCATTGTAATACAAAACACCATTCTGAATATCTTTTAAAACAAAATAATTTTGAGATTTCTTACATTTTTCTATCCTTTGCTCTAAACTATCATTTCCACCTCTGTACGAATTATTTTTTATTAAAAAATATGTTGTTAATACGTTAGCAATCACGTTTGATCTGAATTTTAAATAAGATACTATTTTATTTTTATCTATACTAAAACATTTTGCATGCCAAAAAATTTTTTCTAATTTGTAGATATTATTAAAATAATCAAAATAATACTGTGAAAAAAGAGCACTTATTTCATTTGAATGGTCATCATGCTCCTTATCTAAATCGTTTATAACATTAGATGGTTTAGGAAAAATAAAACTTATTTCATCTGAACCAAGCATAGCATAGCAATTATACTTTTTTGTAAAGTATTTTGCACAAGCTTCCATAGAATTAATAAAAGATCCAGGATAATTGTTTAAAAAATCATTTTTTCTTGTTTTAGTTGCATTTTTTCCATCAAGTCGAATTATAAGAGAATCCTTTTTACTAACTCTCATACTATACTTTTTTTGAATTTGATAAAAATAACTATGCCACATACCATTACCCCTTCTATAAATTATATATAAGGGAGTAAGCTCCCTTATATAACATACAAATGGCCAATTAAATTGGTTCTAAAATATAAATTCGTGGAATAAGTTCCAATACATAAATTGTATGCATATCTATTTTAACATAATGTTAAAAATGTATCAATAATTCAGTTTTAATTTGCACATATATATGTTACTATTTAATAGTTATGATAAAAATAAAACCAGAGAAAGGGTTGTTATCTGTATTTTTGACGCCCTTGCTGGAGTAATCTTGATTACTCCAATCGCCCTACGCATACGCTTCGGTTGGTCGCTGCGCGGGACTTTCAAAAATGCAGACAACAACCCTTTCTCTGACCTTACTAAATAAAAAGTGTTAAACTGTAACATATATATAAATTGATTATTCACATAAATTTCACAAAAAACGCTAAAATTAGTATTGACATTCCTATCTTTTGGATATAATATATACACAGCTTAGCAGTCAAAACAGAAGAGTGCTAAAAAAGAAGGTGAATAAATTGTTAGATGATAGAAAAAAACGTATTTTACAAGCTATTGTAGATGAGTATGTTAACACTGCGGAGCCTGTAAGCTCAGGGAGTATTTCTAAGAAAAAAGGGCTTGATTATAGTAGTGCAACTATACGAAACGAAATGTCTGAGCTAGAAAAAGGTGGCTATCTCGAAAAGACACATACATCTAGTGGTAGAATACCATCTGTAAAAGGTTATCGATTGTATGTAAATGAATTACTCAAAGAGGATAATATAAGTGTGGATGAAATTAAGTATATCAAAGATAAGTTACAAACTAAGGTGAATCAAATTGAAGATTTAATGAAAATTGCTACAAATACATTATCTGAAGTAACACATTATACTACGGTTGCAATAGGTCCTAAGGTAACAAAACAAATTATTCAAGAAATTAAGTTTGTACTACTTGGCAATAGAATGCTAATGGCAGTTATTCTTACAAATGAAGGTATGATAAAAGAAACAATTATTAATTTTGAAGAAGATATATACGAAGAGCAAATTCAAACGATTAATTTACTATTCAATAGTAGATTAAAAGGTAAACCTTTAGCTCAAATAAATGAACCATTAGAGGATTATATTTTTTCTGAGATGGAAGCATCTGCAAACATGATAAGAACAATCATAGATCAGTTAAATAAAGTTATTTACGAAGAATCGAAGCTTTATTTAGAAGGTACAAATAAATCGTTCGATTTACCAGAGCTAAAGAAAGCCGAAACAGCTAAAAATTTCATAAATATATTAGAAAGTAAAACTGAAGTGGTTGACTTATTAGATAGTGAGTTTTCAAATGATATAAATGTATATATTGGTGATGAACTTGACGATGAAAACTTAAAAGACTTTAGCATAATTACATTAAAAGGTGAAGATAAAGATATGGGAACTATAGGAATTATTGGACCAAAAAGAATGAATTATTCTAAAGTAATTTCAGTTATGAGATATATACAAAAATTAATAGATCGAGGAGGATTGTAATGGACGAGATTAACAACGAATCAAGCGAAGAAACGAATGAAGAAATAAACAAAAAAGATGCCCAAAGAATAAAAGTATTAATAGAATCTCAAAAACAAGAAATCGAAGAAAAAGATGATCGAATAAAACGTTTAATTGCAGAGTTCGAAAATTTCAAAAAGAGAAGCAGCAAGGAAAGAGAAAATCTATATAATTCAATAATGGGTGATATAGTAACATCTTTTTTACCTATAATAGACAATTTAGAAAAAGCGGTAGAGGTAAAAACTGTAGATGAAGAGTATAAACAAGGTATAGAGCTAGTATTAAAACAATTTAAAGAAGTGCTTGAATCTAATGGAGTTAAAGAAATTGAGTCGATTGGTCAAACATTTAATCCAGAGCTTCATGAAGCAGTTACTTCTGTTGTTGATGATAATCTCGGAGTACAAGAAATTAAAGAAGAGTATAGAAAAGGTTATATGATAGGCGACAAAGTAATAAGACATTCTTTGGTTGTCGTTGCAAATTAGTTATTTTCTAATAGGAAGCTATTAGTTGATATATAAAACAAAAGATTAGGAAAATAGAAATTAGATAATAAATTTAAATACATTAGGGCAGACATAAAATTATGGTAACTGTAATTTTTTGCTCCGTCCCCAAAATTAAAGGAGGATTTTAAAATGGGAAAAATTATAGGAATAGACTTAGGAACAACAAATTCATGCGTTGCAGTTATGGAAGGTGGAGAGCCAGTTGTAATTCCAAATCCAGAAGGAAATAGAACTACACCATCTGTTGTTGCATTTTCAAAAAATGGGGAAAGATTAGTAGGACAAATTGCAAAACGTCAAGCAGTAACAAATCCTGATAAAACAGTTATCTCAATAAAAAGAAAAATGGGATCAGCAGACAAAGTTAACATAGACGGAGATGAATTTACTCCTCAAGAAATTTCAGCAATGATTCTTCAAAAATTAAAAGCAGATGCTGAAAGTTACTTAGGACAAAAAGTTACACAAGCTGTTATCACAGTACCTGCATACTTCTCAGATAGCCAAAGACAAGCTACAAAAGATGCTGGTAAAATTGCGGGACTAGAAGTTTTAAGAATTATAAACGAACCAACAGCTGCAGCTTTAGCTTATGGTGTAGATAAAGAAGATAAAGATCAAAAAATAATGGTATATGATTTAGGTGGAGGAACATTCGACGTTTCAATACTTGATATCGGAGATGGTGTATTCGAAGTTTTAGCTACAAGTGGTAATAACAAACTTGGTGGAGACGATTTTGATGAAGCAATAATGAATTACTTAGTAGCTGAATTCAAAAAAGAAAATGGAATTGATTTATCACAAGATAAGTCTGCTATGCAAAGATTAAAAGAAGCTGCTGAAAAAGCAAAGATTGAGCTTTCAGGAATGCAACAAACAAACATTAACTTACCATTCATTACAGCTGATAGTACAGGACCAAAACACTTAGATATTACATTAACAAGACCAAAATTCGAAGAATTAATTGGTGATTTAGTACGTAGTACAACAGGACCAGTTAACCAAGCTTTAAGTGATGCTGGATTAACATCAAACGATATTGATCAAGTATTATTAGTTGGTGGTTCTACAAGAGTTCCATTAGTTCAAGAAACAGTTAAACAAATTACAGGTAAAGAGCCAAATAAAGGAATTAACCCAGATGAATGTGTTGCTATAGGTGCATCAATTCAAGGTGGTGTATTATCAGGAGATGTTAAAGATTTAGTATTACTTGATGTAACACCATTATCATTAGGTATCGAAACATATGGTGGAGTATTTACAAAATTAATTGAAAGAAATACAACAATACCAACAAAGAAATCACAAGTATTCTCAACAGCAACAGATGGTCAAACATCAGTTGAAGTTCACGTATTACAAGGTGAAAGAGAAATGGCTGCATACAACAAAACATTAGGAAGATTCCAATTAACAGGAATTCCTGCAGCACCAAGAGGAGTACCTCAAATTGAAGTAACATTTGATATTGATGCTAACGGTATTGTTCATGTATCTGCAAAAGATATGGCAACAGGAAATAGCCAAGATATAGCTATTACAGCTTCTACAAATTTATCTGATGAAGATATCGAAAAAGCTGTTAAAGATGCTGAAGCACATGCTGCTGAAGACAAGAAACAAAAAGACGGAATTGAAGCTAAAAATAACGCATCAAGCTTAATCTATAACTGCGAAAAGACATTAGCTGATTTAGGTGACAAAATAAGTGCTGAAGAAAAGGCTAAAGTTGAAACAGATATTGATAATTTAAAGAAAGTAAAGGATTCTGATGATATAGAAGCTATAAAAGCCGCAACAGAAAAATTAACAACAACATTCTATTCAGTATCAGAAAAACTATATTCTCAAGCTCAAGCTGCAAATGGTGGAGCTGGAGCCAATGCAGAAAACGTTGAGTCAGATGAAAATGGAAATGTTTATAATGCAGATTACAAAGTTGAAGAAGATGGAGATAATAAATAATAGTTATAACATAGGAGGTTGGAGCAAAATAAAATCCAACCTCAAACTTTAACTTTTCGGAAAGGAAATAAGTAAATGTCAGATAAAAGAGATTATTATGAAGTACTTGGAGTAAGCAAAACTGCAACTGATGATGAATTAAAAAAAGCATTTAGAAAACTTGCTAAGCAATATCACCCAGATGCAAATCCTAATAACAAGGAAGAAGCTGAAAAGAAATTTAAAGAAATAAACGAAGCATACGAGACATTATCAGATCCTCAGAAGAGAAAAATGTATGATCAATTTGGACCAGATGGTCCACAGGGATTCGGTGGCGGCGGAGCTGGTGGATATTATTCTACAGGTTTTGATGGCTTTTCAGATTTTGGAGATATTGGTGACATATTCTCATCATTTTTTGGTGGTGGCTTTGGTGGACGAAGCAAAAAGAATAATAATGGACCAGTTCAAGGGGCAGATGTAAAGAGTGCGATAGATATTACTTTTGAAGAATCATTCCTAGGTGTAGAAAAAGAAATTGTTATTACTAGAAATGAAACATGTACAACATGTGGAGGAAACGGTGCTAAACCAGGTACTGTGATTGATAAATGTACTGTTTGCAATGGAACAGGCCAAGTAAGACAGATACAAAATACAATTCTAGGACAAATGCAAACAACTAGAACTTGTGGCACATGTAATGGAACTGGAAAAATTATAAAACAACCATGTGACGTGTGTAAGGGAAGAGGAAAAATTAGAAAACAAGCTAAAATAAAAATTAAAATTCCTGCAGGAATTGATGACGGCCAAACTATAGTTCTTAGAGGCGAAGGTGAAGCTGGATCAAGAGGCGGGGCTAAAGGTGATTTATACATTTTAATTAGGGTAAAGAAAAATAGTATTTATACGCGAAATGGTAATGAAGTATACTGCACAATTCCTATTACATTTACTCAAGCAGCTTTAGGTGCTGATCTTGAAATACCAATGGTTGATGGTTCAAAAGAAACATATAGGATTCCAGAAGGAACACAAACTGGAACAAAATTTACAATAAGAGGTAAGGGCTTTAAGAATGTGAATTCTACAAACCAAGGAAATTTTGTATTTACTGTTCAAGTTCAAGTTCCAAAACATCTTACGAAGGAGCAAAGAGATTTGTTAAATGAACTCGCAAAATCAATGAATGAGCAACCTCCAGTAAAGAAAAAGGGAATATTTGGATTTTAATTAAGTAAAAATAATGTGTGGACAAACTAAGACAATCTTAGAGATGTCCACTTTTTTATAAAATAATATATATCTAAAGTATAGACTTTTTTTTCAATATAGAATAAAATAAACATATAAAATAGACGCCACACAAAGGAGGAACTAATATGAATATATGGCATGATATTAACGGAGAAAGAATAAAAAAAGACAATTTCGTTTCAGTAATAGAAATTCAAAAAAATGGAAGAAATAAATATGAATTAGATAAAGAAACAGGAATGTTAAAACTAGATAGAGTTTTATATACAGCAACTCATTATCCAGCAAATTATGGTTTTATTCCAAGAACGTATGCTGGAGATGGAGATCCACTTGATGTTGTTGTTATATGCCATGAAGAAATTGTACCATTAACATTGGTTGAAACATATCCAATTGGAGTGTTAAAAATGATTGACGGTGGAGAAGAGGATGAGAAGGTAATTTGTATACCTGTAAATGATCCTTATTTAAATGGATTTAAAGATTTGTCTGAATTACCATCACAGATACTAGACGAAATTATGCACTTCTTTGAAGTATATAAACAATTAGAGGGAAAACAGACTACTATTGATAAAATGCTTGGAAGAGCAGAGGCAGAGAAAATAGTACAAAAATGTATTGATAATTATAAAGAAAAATTTGAAAGATAGGAGATTTTTGGGGCATGGAAAAGGTAATGTTTTTTGGAATTGCCTTTGCAATGTTTGCTGCATTATTATCGAAATTTGTTAGAAAAAAGGACTCACTATATCTGTATTTATTAACTATAAATATAGTTGGAATTATTATTAGATTTGCAATGTATAGTAATGGTGTAAATACAAGTATGGTTTTATTAGGCATAACGTATTTAATTTCGATTATAATACCACTTATAATTGTATTTCTTGAGTTAAAAAAAATATTTTTACCAGAGATTTTTTCCGTAACAAAAGCAAAAATATATCTTAAATTAGAGCAGAACGAAAAAGCAAGAAAAATATTAATTAAGTTTATAGGAAAACATCCAAATAGTTACTATTCTCATAAGTTATTGGCAGAAATTTATGAGCAAGAAGGCAAGATTGAAGAGGCGATTGACGAATATGTTTTAGCTGTTGATAATAACAAAAAAGACTATGATTCTTATTATGAAATTGCATTTCTACTTAATCAAATAGAAAAGCAAGATGAAGCAAAGAGAATGTTACAAGAATTAATAGATAAAAAACCAGACTACTATAAAGCCTCTGACTTATTGGGTCTTATTTTATATGATCAAGAAGAATTTAGAGAAGCTGCAAATGTGTATTTACAAGCTTTAAATTATAATCCAAATGTGTATGAATTATATTATGGTTTAGGAATGGTTTATACTAGATTAAACGATTTTCAAACAGCAAAAGAATACTATGAGAAGGCTGCACAAATTAATTCGCAATTGTTTCATGCAAAGATGAGCATAGCACAAATAATGTTACTACAAGGCGATATTGAAGCAGCAGAAGAAACATTCTTGGATTGTATGATAGACAAGTATTCAGAACCAGATGCATATTTTTATTTGTCAATTATATATATGCTAAAGGGAGATGTGGATAGAGCTGTTGGCTATGCAAATATTGCGATTGAAATTGATAAAAGAATGTATAAGAGAGTGAGTCGACAAGAAATATTTAATCCGGTTATGAATCAAATAAGAAGTGGAAAAAGTAGGATTCGCAAGAATGACTTAACCAAACAAGAATTTCGAACAAGAAAACATTTAGAAGATACGTTTGCTTTAGTTAATAAGATGACAAATAATGGTAGAAGAGTTGATACTAATGATTGGAGAGCAAAAAAGGTTAGAGAAACAGCACAGAGGGACTTTTTATAAAATATATGAATAAAATTAATAGACCAATTTAATGTGGTCTATTTTTTGTATTAGAGGAGGATTTATGAAAAAAATAGCTTTTATTGGTGGAGACAAAAGAAATTATTTATTATCTGAAATGTTTGAAAACGAAGGAAAAATATTTAAATTTGGTTTTGATGATTATGATAATGAAAGCTTAAAAAAATGTTTGAATTCTTGTGAATATATTATCTTTCCAGTTCCTTTTTCTAAAGATGGAGTAAATTTATATGCACCAACGAGTAACAAAGAAATAAAAATCGAAAATTGTATAAAAGGTATTGAGGGGAAAACAATATTTGTAGGAAAAATTGAAGATGAAATATTGAAGAGTCTACAGAAAAAAGGAAACGTTATTATTGATTTTAATAAAAATCCAGAATTTATAAAAAATAATGCAATTCCAACTGCAGAAGGGATAATAAATATAATAATTGAAAATACAGATATAACAATTGATAATAGCAACATTTTAGTGCTTGGATTTGGAAATGTTGGAAAATATACAGCTAAGCTACTGAAAGGTTTAAATGCAAGAGTTTTTTGCTATGATATAAAGAAACAGGAGGTTGCAAATATTAAATCTTGCGGGTATAATGTACTAGAAGAATTTAACAATTATATTGAAAAGATTGATGTAATAGTAAATACGGTGCCAGCACTAGTTTTAGATGAGGATAAATTTAAGTACATTAATAAAAATACATTAATAATTGATGTTGCTTCAAAGCCAGGTGGTGTTGATTTTGAATACGCTAAGAGGAATGGTTATAAAGTAATTCACGCACTTGGAATACCGGGAAAAATTGCACCTAGAACAGCTGCAACATACATGAAGAATATAATTGAAAAATATATAATATAAGAGGGTGATAGAATGTTAAGAAGCGAAAGAGGAATTACACGTGTCAAGTTAGCTATAACAGTTATTGTTGCTTTGATTTTTGCAGCGATAATAGTTAGAGTATTAGTAGGAGAGGATAGCATTATACAACAGAAAAAGGAAGAAAATGCAAGAAAACAATATGAAAATAATATTGTAATAGAGCTTACTAATTCTTCAAATTAGAAAAGGATGAGATGAATATGAGAATTGGGATAGACATAGGAGGAAGCCATATAGGAGTTGGGTTAGTTGACTCTAATGGAAATATAGTTAAGTTACAAGAAAAGTATATCAAAGAAAAAAAGGTAAATAGTACGGCTGAATTTATTGCGCAAGAAATTGTAACAATTCTAACTACGTGGAAAAATGAAGAAAAGATAGTATTTTCTAAGATTGGAATTGGAGCTCCAGGAATAGTTAGAAATAATGAAGTTATTAGTAGTGTAAACCTTGGATTGAATAATTTTAAAATTGAGGAAGAGATAAAAAAATATTTTCCAACAGCTCAAATTAAGGTAGCAAATGATGCAAAATGTGCAGCTCTTGCAGAAAAAAGATGGGGGAGTTTAAAAGAGTATGAGGATTGTATTTTTTTGTGTTTAGGTACAGGTATAGGAGGCGCAGCATTTTATAATGGCAGATTAATTAAACCAGAAAGATGTGCCGGATTTGAATTTGGACACATGATAATTGAAAAAAATGGTCGACTATGTAATTGCGGAAGTAATGGCTGTTATGAACAATATGGCTCTATGAGGAAGTTCAAAAGTGTTATAAAAGAAAGAATGGGTATAGATAAATCTATAGATGGAGGAGAGCTTCGCAGTATAATAAGAAACAATATTGATACAGATGTTGTAAAAAATACAATCGAAGAATACATAAAATATGTATGTATTGGACTAACAAATTTGGTAAATATATTAGAACCTCAAGTAATATGCTTAGGAGGAGGATTTGTTAAGTACAAAGATATATTATTAAATAAGCTTGTGAATGAATTTAGAAATTCGAAAAATCTGTTTTATAAGGAAAATATTCCTGAAATTGTTATTGCTAACTTTGGTAATGATGCTGGAATAATAGGGAGCACATTACTTTTTGATTAAATTGTAAGAAAAGGGATGGTAGTGTTTTATTCGACTTTTGAACAAAACCATACCATCCTTTTATAAATATCACCATAACTTAAATGTTAAAGAATAATGCAAATTAGTCCGCCACTGCCTTCATTTATGATTCTTTCTAAAGTTTCTTGAAGTTTTCCTTGTGCTTCCTCAGGCATGTGATAAAGTTTACTTTGTAATCCTTCGTTAACTAGTTCATGCAAACTTTTTCCAAAAATATTAGATTCCCAAATTTTTTGAGGTTCATTTTCAAATTCTGATAGCAGATAATTTACAAGCTCTTCAGATTGTTGTTCACTACCTACAATTGGGGAAACTTCTGTTTCAATATTGGCTCTAATCATATGAATAGATGGGGCGGTTGCTTTTAATTTTACTCCGAATCGAGAGCCTTGTTTTACCATTTCAGGTTCATCTAAAATTAATTCGTCGATAGAAGGAGTTACTATTCCATATCCTTTTGATTTTACTTCATCAAGTGCGTTAGAAATTTTGTCATATTCTTTTTTTATTCTTGAAAAATTTGTAATGGTTGAAAATAAGTCACCTTCATTTTCTATATCAACGCCCGATATTTCGGAGATTATTTTGTAAAATAATTCTTCCAAAAGATAAATTGTAATATCTACAACACCGGTTCCAAGAGATATGTTATTTAATCGGGTATCAAATATAATTTGAGAGCCTTTTAGGGAATTCATTTTATTAGAGATATTTTTTAATATACTTGCATCAGAAAATGCTTCCCTAACTTCAGAATACAGCTCTTTTTTTAGCCAGTGAGAGGAACTTAAATTATCAACCCAACGAGGGAAATTTATATTTACCTGCTCAATTGGAAATTGATATAAAATTTCATTAAATATACTATTGATATCATCCATTGTTAATTTTTCACAGCTAATAGGAATTACAGAAGTTGAATATTTTTTCCCAAGATTATCTGCTAATTTTCTTGTTTCATCAGAATCTGGATTTACACTATTTAAAACAATTACAAAGGGTTTATGAAGATCATTTAATTCAGAAACAACTCGCTCTTCAGCTTGTATATAATCATCTCGTGGGATATCTGTTATAGACCCATCTGTAGTTACCAATATTCCAATTGTTGAATGTTCTTGAATTACCTTTTTTGTACCAATTTCTGCAGCCTGTTCAAAAGGAATTTCTTCTTCAAACCATGGAGTTTTTACCATTCTAGGCATATCATCTTCTAAATAGCCAATGGCATTATTTACTAAATATCCTACACAATCAACAAATCTAGTTTTTAGTGAAATGGAATTATCAATTTTTATTTCCACAGCCTCGTTTGGAATAAATTTAGGTTCAGTTGTCATTATCGTTTTTCCAGCAGCACTTTGGGGGAGCTCATCTTTTGCTCTTTCCTTTTTATAATTATTCTCAATATTAGGAATAACGAGCAAATCCATGAATTTTTTTATAAACGTGGACTTGCCGGTTCTTACAGGGCCAACAACGCCAACGTAAATATCGCCATCAGTTCGTTTGGAAATATCTTCATATAACTTTAATTTTGTATCCATCTGTACCTCCTCAGAAATATTACAAGTTTACGTACAAAAACTTTAGTAAATTATATTAATTACTTGCATTTATATGCACTAAATTAGCAAAATAATAGGATTGATAAAAATATTGCTAAAAATCGGAATATATGATATTATAATGTTTGTGAGGGTGATGAAATGAAAGAAGAATTAAAAAACATTATAACAAAATTAGAAAGAAACAATCAAAAAGAAATTGTCAACTTAATAACGAATGTATATTCAGATGAAGAAAATGAAAAAATTGCGAGCCAAATTGAAAGAATAAATATAGAAAAAGTAATGAGCTTATACAATAATGCAACAATTATTCCATTTGTTGATCAGTCTAAAATTGAACATATAAAATATACTGATTTAAGCTCTCTAAAAGAAGAAGAGTTTAGAGCATATAAAGATTTAGGAGAAAAAATAATAAAGAGCAATAAATATGCAGTTATAACTATGGCTGGAGGCCAAGGTACAAGACTTGGACATAAAGGTCCAAAGGGGACATTCAAAATTAATACTGTAAATGGAGAAAAATATTTGTTTGAAGTTATTGTTAATTCATTACAAAAGGCAAATAACAAATATGGTGTTGTAATTCCTTGGTATGTTATGACAAGCGAAGATAATAATGATCAAACAATCTCATTCTTAGAAGAACATAATTATTTTGGTTATAGCAAAGATAAAGTTAAGTTCTTCAAGCAAGGGCAAGTTCCAATGGTAAAAACTGATGGAAATATTGTTGTGGACAAAAATAAATTAATAAAGGAAGCTTCAGATGGAAATGGAAGTATATATAAGTCAATAAAAAGGTCAGGATTGCTAGAACAAATGAAAGCTGATTCGATCGAATGGATTTTTGTTGGTGGTGTAGACAATATACTTTTAAGAATTGTAGATCCAGTTATGGTGGGATTAACCATAAAGGAAAATAATATGATAGCTTCAAAAACAGTTGCTAAAAGAAATCCAGAAGAAAAGGCAGGGGTATTCTGCAAGTTAAATGGTGTGCCAAAAGTTATTGAATACACAGAGCTACCAAAAGCTATGGCTGAGGAAGTTGACGAAAATGGAAAATTAAGATATGGAGATATAAATATTTTAAGTCATCTATTTAATATTAATGCTTTAGAAAAATTAGCAGAAATAGATTTGCCATATCACACTGCATTCAAAAAATCAGACTATTTAAATGAAAATGGTGAAGTGGTTGAAGTTTCTGAGCCAAATGCATATAAATTTGAATCATACATTTTTGATGGATTTAGTTTCTTCGATAATATGAGTATTTTAAGAGTAAAAAGAGAAGATGAGTTCGCTCCAATAAAGAATGCAACAGGGTCTGATAGTCCAGAAACAGCTGTGGCACTATATGATGAATATAATAAAAAATATAATAAATAAAGATGCAAAAAAAGACGAATAATATTATTCGCCTTTTTTTGTTTTAATACATTTGTTCATCGCCAGGTAAAAAATAATCAACTACACCATAAATTAATGCTCCTATTATTGCAGCCATCCATGATATTACATATCCAGCTACAAAAAATTGAGTAACATATAAAACAACGGCAGAAAGTACAAATCCAACAAACCCTTTACCAAAAGGACTTGCTTTTAATCCCGTAAATTTAGCAATTAAAAAGTCCATAACACTAAGAACAAGTGTAGCTACAGCTAAAGCCCAAAAATTACTAATTTGAAAACCAGGAGTAAAAAATGCAGTAATTGCTAGAATTATACCAGCCGTAATCATTCTTCCAATTATTTGCCATACTGTATTTGAAGAATTTCTTGCCTGACTATTTTCCATATGATTATCTGACATATAAACCTCCTTGCACATTAGCTTGTGCATAAACAACAGATAAATGTTGTTCTATTATATTATTTACAAAAAAATATTTATTATACGAAATAAAATTTTAATTGTATTATTGAAATAATAATGGTAAAATCAGTAAAAATGAAAATATGGAAGAAGAAACATGAAAGAGCTAGAAGAATGTAAAATATGTCCGCACAAATGTAAAATAAATAGAAATGAAGGAAAATATGGTAGATGTAAGGCTGGCAAAAGTGTAAAAATTGCTCTTGCATCAATACATAATTATGAAGAGCCATGCATAAGTGGAAAAAATGGATCTGGGACTGTTTTTTTCTCAAATTGCAATTTAAATTGTATATATTGTCAAAATTATGAAATTAGCCAGCAGGGTAAAGGAAAAGAAATTTCAATAGAGCATTTAGCTGAGATTTTTATAAATCAACAAAATAAAAATGTAAATAATATTAACTTAGTAACACCAACAATGTATGTTCCGCAAATAATCGAAGCAATAAAAATTGCCAAAAACAACGGTTTACAAATACCAATAATATATAATTCAAATGGATATGAAAATGTGGAAACAATAAAAATGCTTGATGGTTATATTGATATTTATTTGCCAGATTTAAAATATTATTCAAATGAGATTTCAAAAAAATATTCCAATGTAGATAACTATTTTGAAACAGCAATTGCAGCGATACATGAAATGCAGAGGCAAGTTGGTAATCCTATATTTGATGATAATGGAATAATAAAAAAAGGCGTAATAATTAGACACTTAATTTTGCCAAATCATATATTAAATACTAAAAAAATTTTAAAATACATTAAAGAAAATTTTGATGAAAATACATATGTTAGTGTGATGGCACAGTATTTCCCAACATATAAAGCAAAGCAGAATGATAAAATTAACAGAAAGATATCAAAAAAAGAATATAAAGAAGTAGAAGAATATTTATATTGTTTAGATTTAAAGAATGGATATATACAGGAGCTTGGTGAACATGAGGAAGAATATGTTCCAACTTTTGATTTATCGGAATGATTCTTATAAATGGAAGGAAGTAGGAATGGAAGAGACTTTAGTTATTGACAGAATAGAAGAAAATATTGCTGTTTGTGAAAATAGACGAAACAAAGTTATAATTGAAATTCAACTATTGAAATTGCCGGAAAATGTTAAAGAAGGAACAATTATAAAATATTTTAATGGAAAATATAGCATAGATTCGGATGAGCAGAAGAATATTGAAAAGAGAATCGCAGAAAAAATGGAGCGTTTATGGGAATAACCAGAGCAAAAATAATAAAGTAACTGACGAAAAAAATTTATAGGGGGCAAAAGAAAATGAAAAAAAATAACAAAAGTAGTGTAATTGGATCTATAATTACAATTATTATACTCATAATAGTGGCAGCATTTGGAGCCAATAATGATAATTTGTACACATCTCAGGCGCAGAATCCAGAGAAAGTTGAGAATTTAGAAAATGTAACTATTTATACAGGAAATGGAGTTATTTCAGAAATTCCAGACGATGGAAACTTGCGAGTATATTGTTTGGATGTTGGTCAAGGAGATAGCATACTAGTTGTAAATAACGGAATAACAATGCTTATAGATGCAAGTACAAATGAAATGGGAAGTACGGTGGTTGATTATTTAAATAACTTAGGAATAAAGAAAATCGATTATTTAGTTGGAACACATCCGCACGAAGATCACATTGGTGGAATGGATAATGTAATAAAAGGTTTCGATATTGGAAAATTTTATATGCCAAAGAAAACAGCAAATACAAAAACTTTTGAAGAAGTATTAGATGCTGCATTGGATAAAAATTTAAAAGTGGCAGCTCCTGCAGTTGGTGATAAATTCAAAGTAGGCGATGCAAATTGTGAAGTAATGTCAATTAACAACGAAGCAGAAAATGCTAATGATTGTTCAATAGTTATACAAATGGAATTTGAAGGTGTTAAATATTTATTTACAGGAGATATGGAATCTGGGGTTGAAAATTCAAGAAAATGGAATGAGATTGATATATTAAAAGTAGGGCACCATGGATCTAAAACTAGTTCAAGCAAATCATTTTTAGATCAAACAAAACCAAAAATAGCTTTAATATCTTGTGGAAAAGATAATTCTTATGGTCATCCACATGATGCTGCAGTAAAGAGGCTAACAAATATTGGTGCAAAAATATATAGAACAGATGAAGATGAAACAATTATGGTTTTACAAGAAAAAAGTAACTAAACAAAAGGAAAAAACAAATTGTTTTTTGACAATTTGTTTTTTTCCGTAAAATATTCCTTGGATGTTTTTAATTTTTACCATTGAAAAGAAATGCAAAAAATAAAAAAACAATAGACAAAGAAAAAAATGTGTGTTAATATAATATAGCAAACGCCGATGTGTTGGAATTGGTAGACGAGGCAGACTCAAAATCTGTTGTCAGTGATGGCGTGTGGGTTCGAGTCCCACCATCGGCACCATGCGGAAGAGACAGTACTTTGTACTGTCTCTTTTGCATGTCCTTAGATGGTGAGGACTCGAAAAGGCCGTAAAGGCAAACAGTCCGGTGGACTGTTTGATAGGCCACGGGTAGAGGCAACCACTATTCGCATCAACAACGTATTTGCTCGTACTGTTTATAGTACAGATTAGATATAAAAATCATTGAGATCTCTTTGAATCTATTGTCTTTATTTTGATGGAATGATATACTTTTGCCACACTAACAGTATTACTTACACATTTCAAAGGAGTTCAAACAGCAAAAATTGTTGAATCTGGTGGTGGACAAGGATTATTAAATATATATTTTAGACCAATTAAAAAATGTAATATAAATGTAACATAATTGAAACGAAAATGTAATTGTAGTTTAATGTTGAAAATAGTATAATAATATCGTTATAATACACTGATGATAAAGGAGGACGAGTTGCATGGCTAAGAGTAGCAACGGGAATGTTAAGATGATTATTACAGAAGAGAAAATTCTTGCTAATATAGAAAAAATAAGAAAAATGATTAATCCAAGTAGCAAGAAGCAAATTGTTCAATTAGAACAAGATAGCTACTTTTTAGATTTAATCGCTTCTATAAAATCATATCTAGGAGAATATCCCAAAGAGGAACCTTTTCCAAGAGCTGTATATGATGCTGCATATGATTTAGTAGAATATGCAACTACACAATTCGAGGAAAATACCAAAAAAATTGAAGAATTGATACGTCAAAGAGAGACAAATATTGGACTATCTGCAGAGCTTAAAGATGTTTTAGCTGCTGTTGATGAGAAGCTTCCAAATTGGAAGAAGATGGTACAAGATATTTCTGGAAAAGTGCCAGAAGATGTTGTTGATTCATTGGGCGTAATGGGAAGAGCAAAATCTAAAAAGACACAAACTTATCTTGATTCATTAAATTTAGTAAATACAAAAATTTCAAATTTAGAATCCAACTTATATATTGAAGTTGATATGGAAAGAATAGAAGATAGGTCAAAAGCATTAAGTTATATAGGAATTGAAATCGCTGAATCGTTAAAGGATATACAAAATATTCAAGAGCCTAAGACTGTTGAATATACACAAACAGAAGTTACACATGATGAAACAAATGACATGACTGCAAATAAAAAAACAAATATTAAAGGCGTATCTACAGATGAAAATGAAGATGTAGTTGGAACGGAATCATTTGATATGGTTTCGTATACTGAAGATATAGAGCCTAAACCATCATTATGGGAAAGAATAAAAAACATGAAGCTAATAAGAGGTATAAGATATTTAATGAAAATTAAAGTTGTTCTTGAATTACCTGAGCCTGAAAATGATAAAAAATAAAATTAAAATTCACGAAAAATCGTGAATTTTTTGTTTTAAGAGAGAGCCCCCACTGAGGCAATTCAGCGGGAGCTCTCTTGTTAGAGGTAAACGAACAATGACAGAGCCATTGCCGTTGGCGGCGAATCCGCCTCATAAATTTTTGATATATTATTCAGGCAAAAACTTGCCTTTCGGAAACGTCCGATATTATATAATAATGATTTTAATTTGTAAAGAGAATTATGTAAGTAAATATAAAAAATGTATTGAAGATAATTGTATTATATGTTATAAAATAGAAAGAAAGGAGAGATAAAAATGAATAAAAAAATTTTTGCTAGAATAATTGCAATAATAGCAATTGTAGGTATGATAGTAGTAGGTAATAGTGCATTGGCCTATTCTGGGGATGGTTTTTCAATAGATGTACCATCAACATATACTAGTGTAGGTAACAATATGTGGCAAAAATCATCAGAAGCTAACATTAATATACAAGTTACAAGTAATGAGGATGGAGAAGCTGCAACAAAAGATACTTTAGATAAGCTTGTTAAACAATTAGAAAAACAATATTCTTCATGGAGTATTGAAGGATCAGAAGTAACTAAAGTTGCAAATGGTAACTATAAATGCTTACATATTACATCTAAAGTAATGGGTATGTATGTTGATCAATATGCTATTCCTACAAAAGATAAAATTTATACTATAACAATAGGTGCATCAGATAATAATTATTTCTCATCTGATGAAGCTAAAGATATGATTAAATCATTTAAAATTGACAATTATAAAGAGCCAAAATCAGGAAAAGCTACAGTAGTAATTGTAGTTATAGTAGTTGTTGCAGTTGTTGCAGGTGCTGTTATTGTTATAAAAAAGAAAAAATCACAAAATTAATATATAAATATAAAAACATCTCATGAATAAGGAGATGTTTTTTATATTTGTACGAAAAAATACATAAAATTTGGTTACTATATGATAGTTATGATACTAATAAACCCTTTCTCTGACCTTATTAAATAAAAAGTGTTAAACTGTAACAAAATTTGAATTAAATTTTACATAAATATTGTATATTCGAATAGAATGTGTTATTATGGAAATACATTCTTTAAATAAGGAGGTAAACACAACCATGGCAAAGCAGAAGTCCGGAAAGGTAGCAAAGCTTAGTGTGACGGAGAAGAAGGGCGTTCCGCCTGTAAGAATCCGTACCACTGAGATTGAAGCAGCAGAGGTCCTGGCACGTGCATTAAAGCGTGGCGCGGTTCGTGTTGGTACACGGACTGTGAGTCCCAATCAGGTGGAGGCATTCGCAGAGTTTGCAAAGAAAGCTCTGGCAGATGAGTTCAAAACCTGGATTCAGAAAAAGCACAGCAACTGGCTCGTGGCGGACATCGAAGGAGAGTCCTAAGAGAATAGCCACACATCAGAAGTTTGTGACATTTTAGAAGTTGACGTACAATTGAGACAGAAAAAATCCCAAAGGTTTCGCTCAGGTAAAAACCATAGGCAATTGAGTGATATCGAAAAAAATTGGAGTCCAAAGCAATATGCTGAGGGCTCCTTTTTGATAAAAATTATACAAATAAACCAAGTAAATTCTCTGTAGAAAATGTGCTAATTTCGTAACATGCAATATGAATGTTTAAAATATTATCATCACTGCATTCGATTTCTTCAGAATAGATTTTGGCAATCATTACACAATCCATAAGTGTTAAAGATTTTTTTTCAATCCATTTGCAAAAGAATAAGGTTTTTAGAACTGCTACACTCATAGCCATTAACTTTACTACTGAGAGAACATCATCCTGAAAAATGCCTCGAATAAAATATCTATAAATGAAATAATCAGCTATATTTTTTAGGTATAAAGATATATCTGGATTTTCTATTTCAAAATCTTTAAATTTGTCTAAATTATTTTTATAAATAGTTAGGCTATCATTTAAATAATTAAACCAGTTTGTATCGTTGGGCTCTAAGCTAAGTAAATATTTGAAAATTGGTTCTATATCATTTGATGAATTTGAAGTAACAGAAAAAATCTCTTCATCATCTAACATATCTGAATCGATATTTTGTTGAACGACATTTCCAAACCATAGAATATCAGCAATACGTTGATTTATATCTATAGATTTATCAGATAAATAATTGAAAATTTTTAATCTACAGTCACACAAATATTTAAAAACATCTTCGCTATAGTCTTTTTCAACAGTTTCTGTAGTTTCCTCTTCATACATTGAAAATGCTTCTTTTTGAGATAGCATAATTCTGCATGCTTCTTCACAATACATGCCAAGTCCACATTCAATTACATTGTTGTAACATTCGTAAAATCTTGGATGCTCTTGGCAAATTTGGCACACATGCTCTGGTCCAAGTTTAATATAAATATCACACAAATTATTATTATTTAAAAATGGACATTTTCCATTAGATTCAATAATAAATTTCGTTGGATTACTATAATCAACTTTTGTACGTAATTTTTCACCGAATTCTCCAGAAACAGATTTATAATAATCTGCTGTATTTTTATCAATAATAATTTCCCAACCTACAGAGCAACAACTTCTTGTACATTTTGAAGCTATGCACTTGAAATCCTTATAGTAAGATGGATAACGAGTAATCATAAAATCCTCCTAAAAAAATTTTAAGTATTATATCACAAAAAGTAAAAAAATAAATTATTTTTAGACAAAAAGTATACGATATGTGATAAAATCTACGTAAAAAGGAAGGATGTTGTATTGTGGAAAACTCTAAATATAGCGAAGATAAAAGAGATTGGCTTATTAATATAATAATAGATATAAGAAAAGATGTATTACAGCTTCTAAGAGCAAAAAGTGATGGATTGGATAGAGAGGTATATACAAAAGCTGAAATGACAGCAATTACACAAGAAATTAAGGAAATTGCTAAGATGGTAAGTGAAAAGGATTCTTTTATGAATAGATTTGAAGAATTAGGAGACGTTTTGACAAATAAACAAGAAAAAATAGCCGATGGACTGATTGATAAAATAAGAGCTGAAATAATAGTAATGTTGAAAAATATTAGAAATGACTTTTGTACAATGGAGTATATTGATGAATATCCTATAATAGATAGAGAGCTTAAAGATATTGAATTATTAATATCAGATAAAGATAGATTAGTACAAACTAAAGTACAGGGATATTATGCAAGTAGTAAATCTGGAGTTAAGAAAAATCCATATATAAGTAAGTATTTCAAAATTGATAATAATCCAAATATAGAATAAAATGATATAAGAACGCTTAGGAGGAATATAATGGCAAGTTTAGAGCTATATAAAATTTTTGTTGAAGTTGCGAATGAAAAAAATATAACAAGAGCAAGTGAAAAATTACATATTTCTCAACCCGCGGTAACAAGGCATATAAAAAATCTTGAAAACGATTTAAATGTTGTTTTATTTAAAAGAACTAACGGAATGGAATTAACAGAAGCAGGAGAAAAACTTTATACACAAGTTTCCACAGCTATTGAAAAACTAGTGGAAATTGATAGGAAATATTGTTTATCAAATGAAATTTTATTAGCTACATATGGAACGATGCTTAGTAAAGTATTAAGTGGTGCAATAGCAGAATTTTATTCTGAAAACAAAAACGCAAAAATTATAACTATAACAGATAATTCAAAAGTTTTAAATAATCCACTACAATGTGGAGACATTGACATTGCAGTATTAAAAAGATTTGAGGAAAGTGAGTATGATTGTAATAAGTACAAATATATTAAATTAGAAAACATAGAGTTCTATATGATAGCAAACAATAAATCGAAGTTATGCCAAAAGAAAAAAATAAAAATAGAAGATTTTAAAGACAAAATTATATATATTCCAAGAGGAGACAATAATTCAACAAATACTTTTAAAAAATTAATTGAGAAATTTAATTTAAATAGTGAAGTAAAGCGAATTGACTCTGTTTCAATGTCTCAAATAGTACAGGAATATGATAATTGTGTTGGCATAGCAAATAGCATGTATCTTCATAAAGAAATAGAGCAAGGTGTATTTTCAATATTGGATACAGATTTTAAAATACCTCCAACAGAAATGGGAATTTACTATAGAAAAGACAATAGTTCAGCAGAACTTAAAAACTTAATTAAAACCATAAGAAAATATTGGAAAAAAATAGATGAAAAAGAAAGTAAGATTTTGTAATATTTATCAATCTAAGGTAAATATAAGAATGAGTTAATTATAACAAAATGATATAATTGAATAAAATATAAGCATTTCAAAATTAAGGAAACGCCTGCTATAATGCAAACAACAAAGCATTATAGCAGGTATTTTTAGTTTAAGGAGTGATGTATTTTGACTTTAATTAAATTGTTTTTTGAATTTTTGAAGATAGGAGCTTTTTCATTTGGTGGTGGAATGGCAACACTACCATATGTTTATGAAATGGCAGAGAGAACTGGTTGGATAGAAGAAACTGGAATTACAAACATATTAGCCGTATCACAAGTAACGCCCGGACCATTAGCTTGTAATATTGGAACAATTGTTGGTATGAATGCACAAGGAATATGGGGAGCGATTATTGCAAACATAGCATTCGTTATTCCAGCAATTTGTTTTATGGGAATAAGTTATAGATTGATTAAAAAAATAGAAAATAATGGCATTGCCAGTGAGGTAATAAAAGTTGTAAGAGCTGCAGCACTTGCAATGCTTGTTACAAGCTCTATAACGTTATTTAAAAGCGCATTTTTTACGGATAATTATTCCATAAATTTTAAATGTATTTTATTAGGGCTAGGAATATATGTAGGAACAAAATATAATAAGCTTTCTACAATCCAATTAATGCTAATTTCATCTATTATTGGTGGAATTATTATGGTTTAAAGGAGGTTTATGATTAAATGAAGAAAATTTTAAAATTTGTGTACATATTTTTTATGATTGGACTTGAATCTCTTGGAAATATGTCTGCTGTTATGGTAATTTTGGAAGAAAATTTAATTAAGAAAAATAAATTAGTAGAAGAAGAGGATATAATTGATGCAGTAACACTTTCAAGAATTGGTCCTGGCGCAATAACTGCTAATGCAGTTGCTTATTTAGGAAACAAAATAGCAGGATTTTGGGGAGGTGTTTTAGCTACAATTTGTTATACAATTGCTCCCTTAATGGTAATGGTGGCAATATATGGTTTCTTGGAGAAAGCTCTTAAGTTTAGCTTTGTGCAATCAGCCCTAAAAGGTTGTTTAATATATATTTGTATTATATTTCTTAAATCAACAATAGAAATGGGAAAGGGAGTATTAAAAAATAAATTTTGTATTGCAATATATTTAATAGCCGTATTAATTGAGTTAATATTCAAAGTTTCTTGTATATGGATTGTTGCTGGTGCACTTATAATTGGAATAATAAAGGTATTTTTTTTAAAAAAGAAAAAGTCCCAATTATATTTGCCATATATCGATATAATCAAATAATTTTAGAATGGGTGTTTATTCCAATTCAAATTAAAAAATTTTAAACTAAGATTAGCATATTTAAAATATATATTTGCTATTATTTGTATACTTTTTTATGATATAATTTCTTTAATAATAATTTGTGGAGGAAATATATGGAAAATGAAATAAATTATAATGAAGACTTAAAAAATCTATTAAACCAAGTTAAGAAAATTGTTTGGAATTTTGTAAGTACTAATTATGATATTGATATACAAAATAAAGTTAAAGATGCACTGGATAAATTAAGTATAAAAATAGATAATAATCAGAAATTAAATGAATATGGAGAAGCGTATTGTAATGGGTCAAATATTTATTTATCTGAAGCATATTATTTAAAACAAAGAGGAAAATTGGATTTAATAAAAACAGTATTACATGAGTGTGGCCACTCATTTTCTGAAATGGTAGCTGGAAGAGAAATAGAATTTCCAATTTTTGAAGAAGGTTTTGCGGAGTTATTTTCTGAAATATGTATTAATTCATTTGTAGAAAATAATAATATTAATTATATTTCTGATGAGGAAAATAGAGCATTAAAAGAAAGTGATTACATACAAACAGATTCAAGAATAAAAGAATTAGCTTTTATAAAAAATATATTATATGCTTTATCAACAAAAGAAAAAGATGTAGATGCAGTTGGAGAATATTTCTTTGAGAGTAAGGAAGATTTTTTCAAAATATGTAGTGATATTCTTGGACAAGATTTTGATGAGAAAATAGTTAAAAAAATGGATTCTCAAAAGATGGAGTTTGGAAGAATTAATACAGATAATTATGTTCAAGTTATGAATGATGATTTATATACCGTTTTAGCAGAAAGTATTAATGGACAAATAAGTGAGGATGTATTTAGTAAAAATCCAGGATATAGAGATTTTAGGATGTACAGTGTTAATACTCGATTATTACAAGCATTATTTTTTCAAAAGAAAATTGAAAATGAATGGTTAGGAGAAGAGTTTTCAACAAAAACAATTACAGAAAATAAAATTAAATTAATTTCGGATAATGCAGGTAATTCAATAATTAGACATATAGCATATAATGGTTTTTCTCCTTATTTTAGAGATATTATTTCTATTTGGTATGATAAATGTAATGGTGAATTAGAGGAGTTTAATAAAATACTGGGGATTACTGGAGCAATTCCATTTGAACAAGTAAGTAAAATAGTAGAAAGACGAATAGAAGAATCTAAAGAATATGAAACACCATCAAAGTATGAGTTAACTAAATCAGCATTATTTAAATATAATACTATATTTGTTGAGAGCGAAAAAAATAAATCTATAGAATATTTAGTTGATTCAGCAGAGCCACATGAGTATGCTGATATGCTATCAATTATTTCTCGTGGTATGTTATTTTTTGATGAGGATTTTCAGCCAACAGAAGAAATAATTAAATATATTAATTTATCTAAACCAACTAAAAAACAATTAAAAGCAATTGCTAGCATATATACAAGCAGAGATAATATTAATATTGAGAATATATCAGAAATATATGATTTCTTCGAAGCAAGTTGTTTTGGAGGATATACATCAAACGAAGGCAGAGATTTATTAAATATTTTTATTAGTCAGATAAATGAGATGATTATTGTATATGGTAGATTTGATGATATTGCTAAATTAATTGGATTAACTCATACAATTAATAGAATAAAAAATATGAAAAATATATATGTTGATGATGTTCAAAATGTATTGCAAAAACAAATAGAAAGATTGAAATATGAAGCTGTTTTAAAAAATAAAAACAATGATGAAAACCATGAAGAAAATAGATAAATAATTACAAAAAAACAGAATAAAAATTCTGTTTTTTTGTAGTTAAAATTTGTAAATAATTAACGTCCACCATATTTATCATAGTCATATGATACACGTATAAAACGTCCATGCATATTAATATGTGCAATTATTTTTCCAGAACCATTCGGAAAATAGTCTATATATAATAATTGACCCATATCAATGTATCTGTAAAAATATCTAAGTCTATGTACAGTTGCTTGACACCATGTAAACTGACAATCATATACACAAAGTCTTTGAAGCATATATGCTTCATTATTAGTATAATTTTTCTCTCCATTTTTTTTAATATCTTGTTTCATTTTAGTAACATCTCTTGCTTGGATTATTCCATTATGATCTAAGTCATATGCGGCTAATATTTCTTTTTGTTTAGTAGCATCTAATTCTAAATCTGGATCAGATATATCTACTGCTTTTGATGTACTAGTAAATGAAAATATTGAAACAAATAATCCTATAAATAAAATAACACTTAATAAAATTTTCTTTTTCATAATAATAAATACCTCCTCAAATATTATAAAAATAAAATATTAGCTATACATTTGCTATTAAAATTTATTATACCGGAAAACAACGTAAAAACAACACATGGGGCTATTATTCCAACCTTAGTTGACAAATTGCAAACCATACTTAACATGAGAAGTTAAAAATAATAAATATAAAATAAACAAAAAGTGGACATAGTGTGATAAAATAATATAAAAAAGGGAGAAAATAAATATGAATAATTTAAGAGATCAAAATGAAATGACAGTTATTAAAGAATATGTTACGTGGAATGATGTAGAAGAGTATATAGATTTTTTAGCTACTCAGGTTAATTTTGAAAATTTTACTGGTGTGTATGGACCAGCAAGAGGAGGAGTTACTTTCGCTGCTATTATTTCTAATAGATATAATTTGCCATATCTTGGAGCACCACAGGTTGGATGTTTATGTGTTGATGATATTTGCGATAGTGGAGATACAGCACTAGCATGGAGGCAAAAAGGATATACCATAGCAACTATGTATTACAAAGAAGGTGCAAAAGTTAAACCGGAAATATGGTGGAAAGAAAAGTCTAATAAATGGATAATTTTTCCATGGGAAGAAGATACTAGAAATAAAAATTAGTTTTATAATGGAAGGATGTTGTATTGTGGAAAGCTCAAAATATAGATTATATAAGAAAATAAAAAAATAGGAGGAGCATTTGAAAAAAATAATTATTATTTTAATAACATTAATTATTTTATTTGGAATTTTTTTTATTTTAATAAAAAATAAAAAAATATTTGAAAATAAAAAAACAGAGATTATAGAAAACAAAAATATGGAGAATGAATTAATAAATAATATTTATCAAGAGGAAAATAACATGATTGAAAATAAGGTAAATGAGATGAATATAAGTGAAATTAAATTAAAAGTTAATAATAGTGAATTAGTAGTTAAACTTGAAAATAATGAAGCAACAAAACAACTTATTGAAAAATTAAGAGAAAATGATATAACAATTGAAACAAAAGAATATGGAGGATTTGAAAAAGTAGGTAATCTCGGTTTTAGTTTAACAAGGGAAGATAAAACAATAAATACAGAGCCAGGAGATATTGTTTTATATAATGGAAATCAAATATCTGTATTTTATGATTCTAATTCATGGAGCTATACTAGAATTGGAAAAATAATTAATAAAGACAAAAATGAATTAAAAAGTATATTAGGAAATGGAAATGTTACTTTAACATTTAGTTTTAATTAAAGGAGAATAAAAATGAAAAAAATATTATTAACAAGTGCTGGTTTTGATAACAAAAAAGTAGCAGATAAATTTTTAGAGTTAGTAAATAAACCAGTAGAAGAAATAAAAGTATTATTTATTACAGCAGCTGCTGTGGAAGTAGATGCTATTATGGTATTACCAGCATGCATCGAAGACTTAACCAAAGTTTGTGGAATAAAAGTGGATAACATCACTGTATATGATATGCATAGGTTAATTTCTGAAGATGAAATTAATAAATATGATGCAATTTATATGTGTGGTGGAAGTTCAAAATATTTAGTTGAAAGAATCGATGAAATTGGATTTAAAGATTTATTATATAAATATTTAGATAATGGTGGTGTATATGTAGGTGTAAGTGCAGGATCAACTTGTGGATGTGGTAGATACGAAACAGGACTTAATTTTATTAAAAATAAGTTACAAGTACACCAAGAAAAAGGATCAAATAATGGTCCAATAACTAATGATGATGAAGTATTTTCAACAAATAATCAAGCTATATTAATTACAGATAATACGATGGAGATATTTGAATAATATAAAAAAAAGAATAAAAATAGCAAAATAAAGCAAAGACAAGAGCCGTAAAATCAACATTTTACGGCTCTTGTTAATTTCGGTTGACAAATTGCAAACCATAGTTGGTAGAGAAAAAATGAGAAAAGCGTATAATTAATTTTAAGCTAATCGAAGCACACACAAAGGAAATAAAAGGGAGGAAAAGAAAATGAAAAAAGAAGAAAAAATTAATTATACTAATAAAGAGAATACTAACGGAGCATTTGTTGGAATAGATGAAAAATATATTCCAAACAATAGTACAGAAGAAAAAAATACATATGTAAAAGAAAATAAAGGAACTAAAAGAGCAGTTAATATTTATTTAATTGTATTTGCTATTTTCTTTATATTAATATTTGGTACAACAATATTTGGAATGGTACATGTTTTTTCTACAATGAATAAAATGGAAAAAGATTTCAAAGAAGATAAATCTTCTATTATTGAAGACGTAAAAGAAACACAAAAAGAAATGATCAACAATGCTAAAGAAGCACAAAATAATATTCAAGAAGATAAAGAGCAAGTTGAAGAAAATGTAGAGGAAAAAACAGAAGAAAAAAATGAAGAAACAAAAACAAATAATAATAAAACAACAACACAAGAAAGTAGTACTGTAACACAAAAAGAGCTTGAGGAAGATGCAGAGAAATTCCAAAATGGATCAGATGAGGATAGACAAGAAGTAATCGATAAATATGAAGACAAAGCAAGAGAAGAGCTAAAGAAAAGTGGATATGATTATGACCAAATTAAAGAAGATGCTCAAAGAAAAGCAGATGAACTAAGAAAACAATATGGTTATTAGGAGGTAGATTAAAATGATAATTACTACGACTAACGAAATTAAAGGAAAAGAAATAAAAGAATATAGAGGAATAATATTCGGTGAAGTAATCAATGGTATTGATTATGGAAGAGATTTTGCAGCAGCATTCAAAAACATCTATGGTGGTAGAGTAACAGAATATGAAGAAGAATTAGTAAATGCAAGAGCAGATGCTATTAAAGAAATGATGGATAGAGCAACACAAGTTGGAGCTAATGCAATAATAGGTGTACACATTGACTACGAAACAATAGGACAAATGTTAATGGTAGTAGCTACAGGTACAGCTGTTGTAATTGAATAATAGTCAAAAATACTTAACTAATATAAAAAAGTAGTAGATAAAACGAATATGTTTTATCTACCATTTTTTGTTGTTTAAATACACTAATTATAATATAATGAGGCAAAGAAAGTGGTGATAATATGGAAGAAAAATTATTACAGATTTTAGAGAAAATGAAAGAAATAGAATATGGTTGGGTAGATAAATATGGAGTAGTACATAAGAGCTCTAAAAGAGATTTTTTTATCCAGAATTATAGATTACAAAAATTAGAAGACACACTTAAATATAAAATTGGAACATGTTGGGAACAAGTAGAGCTTGTTAGATTTTATTTAGAAAAAGAAAACATCCCAGTAAAAACTTATATAGTTATATACAATGAAGAAGGAAGGATAGCAAGACATACAATTGCAGTTGCGGAAGTAGATGGTAAATATTATTGGATGGAAAATAGTTGGAATTTAGATGAATTTAAATTTAAATATGATAGCACAGCAGAAATATTAAATGAGCTAGTTGATAGATTTCCAAGAATGTATAAAATACCAGATTTTGATAGAAACAAAATAGAAATATATGAATATAAAAAGCCAGAAGAAGAGCTTAGCTTTGAAGAGTTTACTGACTGGTGTAGAAAAGGGCATAAGTATGGAAATTCTTATTAAATGCACCACTCTATATATCTGCAAATTATAAAATCTTTAAATATTGCTTTTTTCCATTTTAATTTAATTATTATAATTCATTTTTTTATTGTCTATTGTATTATATGCACACATCTATACTTACTGAAACCATATTCTGATACTTTCTTTCCAAATACATCATATGTGTGCGCAGCTATTAAAGTATCCTCAGCACAGGTTCCAGATTGTACAACAACTAGAGTGTGCGAATATGTTGTTCCATTAAAGCTAAGTTGTACTATATCACCTATATCTAACTTACTAATTTCAGTAACTACGCCTTTTGGGCCGATGCTCTTATTTGTAATCAAAAAATTGTATAAAAACTGTACCCCCGTCCATGATGGGGATTTTTTATTTCCATTAATATAATACCAGCCATTAGCAGTATTGTAATTCATCTGGTTATAGCCTGAATAAATACATTGGGAAGCAAAATTTGTACAATCTCCACCGATAGAATCAAAGTTATAGTATTTGGGATTCCTTTTGTACGCCCATTTTTTAGCGTATTCATATACTTTTTGTCTGTTATACATTTATATCACCTAATTTAAGATATGTTTTTAGCTTAAATTAAGTGAGTTATTGTAAAAAAATTTTAGGTAAATACGAAATATCTGATGGAATAGTTGAATAAAAAAATTATTTAACGTTATGCAAATGATTTACGGAGGAAAAATTATGGAATCTATAAGAGCGATATTTGAAGATAAAGGTTTGGGTGAGAAGGAATTAAGTTATTTAGAAAATGTAATTAATGAATTTGGGGAAGTATTCGGAGATTTTGTTTCGCAAGAAGATTTAATTGAAAGGGCTAAAAATACTATTGATAAAATAGAATTTGTAGAAAAGTTAGATAGTGCAACAACATGTGCCATAGGATGTTATGTTATAAAGGATAAAAAAATTTAAGGAATTAGATGCTTCTTGAAAAATAAAGAAGCTTATGGAAGATGAATTTGGAAATTCATATTGGGAATTGTACGAGCAGTATCCATCTCTGATGGAGGAATATTTTTCAGCAATAGCTACAGAACTATATGGTGGAGAAAAAGATTTTTATAAGAAGGATTTATCTAGGTGTTTTACATATTTTAGAGGGGTAGCACAATTTATAGACAAAAACAACTTATCATTTGATAATTTAAAAATTACATATAACGAATACAGAAATAGTGGGGCAGTGTTTGAATTACATAACTTGCAAGAAAGTGGAGAATATGAAAAAGTAGCTACACTTGTTATGGATACAGAAGGTTGCGGGTGAATTAGAAGGTAGTGAGGAATAGTAAGGTTTTGAATGACAATATGGTATTGTCTAAATTAGAATGTAATTAGAAATAGCTTGGGAAAATAATTTGGATTCATTGGAATTTTACATATAAAAAAACATATAATAATATTAAGTTTATTATGCGAAAAACTTGACAATACAGCATTTAAGATTGTCTAATAAATTTAGAAGTAAATGTTTCTCGCTTGTGATTGGTGCGAGTAATAAATCATATCATTTTGTAAATAACTGATAGAATCGAAAGAGTATTAATTGAAAATAATAATGCAAATTAAAGTCAGCTTAAAACAGCTGACTCTTTGCATTCAAATATAAATAAAAGTGAATTACAAAAAATTATGTATTGATAAAATAAGTTGGTTGATTACTCTACATAGTGTAGAGCACTGCAAAAGTTCTGCATTTTGTATAGAAAAAGTAGCGTTCTCCATAATGGAGAGTACTGCATTTTTGCAGAACAGTTTAATTATTAGCAGAGAACTAGAAAGCTTGTCTTTCTATGTGTTTATGTGATGCACCCTGCATCACTATCCTGCCGATAGTATCTAGTGAACAGGAAATCAAACCTCATGTAATTATTATTTTTTTATACACTAGAAGTCCGCTAATTTTTCATTTCAAAAGAAAATATGTCAAAATTTTATCGATTTAAACGAGCTACAAAGACATTTGGAGATTTGTCAAAACCAGAAATAAAAGAAATAATTAGAAATGGCAGGAGCTCCGGTTTTGATTGGTTTGGCAAACGATAGAGTGCTTTACAAAAAGTTTATTATTGTGATATATTATACATAAATAGCGTTTAGATAAATTATAGTAAACATCAAAATAATATAATTTTTGAAGGGCGGTAATATTATGGAAAAGAAATTTACAGTTGAAGAAGCACAAGACAAATTATATACAGCATTAGCCGAAGAAACATCTTTTAAATATTTAAAGAGTCAAAAGTGTTTAAAAAAGGTTGTAAATAATTTAGTATTTGAGATTGATTTTTTTTCGAGTAAATGGAATAAATCTTATGAAATAATTGATATAGAGGCATCATTTGTATTAATGTATAAAAAATATGGAAAAAATCGCGTTGATAATGTAATAGCAGAAAAAAATATTCGTCCAAAATCAGGTTGGTATGACATATCAACTGAAAACAGTTGGAAGACTACGTATGATGAATTAAAGAAAGAATTAGACAGGGTTGTTGATTTATGCAATAAATTTGAAACTGATTTTATGTCTGCGACAGAATATTTATATAACGAATTGTTTGAGGATTATAATGTTCGTATTGATTTTCTGGTAGACAATCTAGGAATTAGTAAGGTGAAAGAAAAAATAAAGAAAATATATTTGGATATTCCAGTTGAGGAAAGAGAAATATATGTAAAAATTGGAGAAGAGTTAAATCATAGATTAGAAATAGGAGATCATACTTGTTTAAGAATGGAAGGTGTTAAAACTTGGATGATTAATAGAAATAATTGGAAATATATAATGGATAATAAGTTAATGGAGAACTATATAGAATAAATATAAACAAAGATATTTTAAATTTATTAAAAATTTGAAAAAACAATTTGAAGAATAAGGAGAAAGCGATTATGAAATATGAAGATACAAATTTACCTAAAGAAGTAAGTAAATATCTAGATGAAATATATGATAATAAGGAATTAAATGATGCATTTTTTGAATGTGATATAGAATTATATGGACCAGAGTGGATAAAAGATTTAGAAAACGATGAAAATTGGCTTGAGGATTTGATGGGACCAGGAGAAACAAATTATAATTTAAAACCTTTTGCTAGAGAAGGAACAGGAGCATTATGGACACTTTTAAACGACGAACTAGTTGGTTATATTGGCACAGAAGGAGAATGTGGAATAGTTGCTAGAAACATAGATGAATTTATGAACATAGTTTCTACCTTGAAATGTAGTTATATAAGATTAAAGGATGAAGAAGATTTCATAAATAATTTTAATAGGATAAATGAAGAATATGAACACAAGAAAATCATGAATAAATTTATTGAACAACATAAATTTGAAAAAGACCCTAAAAAAATTTATGAACTTTTAAAATTAGGAATAACTACGAAACCATTTTTTGTGATTAAAGCAATAGATGATGAATATGTAGATTCATATTCAATAATAGGACACGATGACGGACAAGAATCATTAGAAAAATTTATAAGAGAATATTTATAAAGGTTTGAGGAGGAGTAAATCAATGAATTTATTTTTAAGTAGTGATGCTGATGAGTATATAATTTTACTAATAAATTCAATTTCAGTTTCCGAATTTGAAAAATTTATTAAAGCAATTGATAAAAAAGAAGATTGGATTGAAGAACTTTGTTGTTGTTATTTTGAAACAGAAAATAATAAAGATTATTATAGATTTGAAACTTTTGAGGGGAATACATATAAATTGTTTTATGAAAAATTTATAGAATATGTTAAACTTGCGATTATTAGATATTATTTAGGTAATAAAAGTGATGAAATGAAAAAGTCATTAAGAGAAACAATAAAAAATACAATATTTGAGCAAGTACTGGATAATATTGATTCATCTTTAGCCATAGATGTGCCACTTATATATGGAATGTAAACATACAATTATACATATTTCTAAAATTATATCCATTGGAGGATATATTAGACAAATTTGGATGTTATTGTGGAGATAATTATAAAAAAGAAAATGAAGAAGACCCTGTTAACTCATATGTAGAGTTTGTAAGTGATAATATTGAAGAAATTGAAAATCTACTAACGATTATTGGAAAGCATGTTTATAATAAAGTAGATGGAGAATATGTGAAACTTGTGATTGAATAGATATAGCAATATTACAAATGTCAATAATTTAAGAAAATTTCACTAAAAAGCATAGCTTATTTTAGTCGCAAAAATTTCACCTATGTATAATCTTGAGTTGATCCGCTCGCCGCGGAGGCAGGCTCAAGATTTATTTTTTTGTTTTATTTTTATTTTTTT
>JAFRCC010000008.1 GCA_017404545.1 Clostridia bacterium | reverse complement strand
TTCCACCAAAACCAAAATATTTAGTCTCTTTTCTGTATATTTAAGCAACCTATACTGAATGTCCTAAATATTGATATAATTGAGTTTAGTTAGTTGGTTGCATGGTTACACCCCGTATTACAATTCGGGGTGGTAAGCTGTTTTGCCTATGCCCTTGCGGGCATAGGCAACGGTCTTGTAACTGCGTAACAAGACCGTAAAAACCGCACTCAATACGCTTCCGCCTCTCGGCTCCGCTTTTCGCCACGTCTTTTACGGTCTCGTTCCACAGACAAGTCCACCGCTCAAAGATTTTACTTCAAAATGTAATCAGAGTTATTTTGAAGTAAACGCTTATACATCTACAATATCATAGTTTTACTTTGTTGTCTATTTTTTTAATTTTAAAAAGTCCACCAAAAGCAATCGGTTGTGTTCCAAAGTTCCGTCCATTCTTTTTGAGAAAGATAATTTGCTTTATTTTTAAAATAAGTAAGGCTGACAAAAAGCAATACGTGAATCGGAAAAATTTCAATGCCTTTGCACTAGAAATGTAAAGAGATTGCATACTACTGTTTCTCGTCTTTTAGAGAGACAGTCCAGTTATTATGAATTTCAACTTGGATGACTTTTCGGTTGTAACGACCTTGAAAGATTTTCGCTTTGACAAGCGAACTGCTCCTGTCATCGAGCAGACCAATGAAGCCTAACCAAAAGACTTGCCAACACAAACCGTTGACAAGCCTTTTGGTTAGGGATATTTTTTATTTTCTTTTAATACCATACTTTGTTAAATATCGTTTTAGTGTACTGACTGGAATTTTAGTATGATGTTCAATTTCTTTTAAAGTATATTCTTTTGATTGATATAGATTAAACGCTCTTTGTAGTAAAGGGTCGTCTTTTTGAAAGGTACTTTTTCTTCCAGTAAATCGTCCTTTTTTCTTTGCTAACTCAATCCCTTGTGCCTGCCTTTCCTTAATTCTTTTCCGTTCGCTTTCCGCTTGATATTTGTATAATTCAACGACTAAATTATTAATTAATCGTCTCAAATTTTCGTCTTCAATCCCATTCATTGAGGGCAAGTTTAAGACTTCCAGCGTAGCTCCTTTTTGTTGAATGGCATTCATAATCTCTGTAAGGTCTTTATTGTTCCGCCCTAAACGGTCTAACTCCGTTACAATGACAATATCCCCCTCACGTAGATAGTCCAGCATGGCTTGTAATTGAGGACGTTCGGTGGATTGTCCGCTTGCTTTATCTGAAAAGACCTTAGAAACGCTCTGTAACGCTTCTAATTGTCTATCTAGGTTTTGTTCTTTGCTACTTACTCGTGCATACCCTATTTTACTCATAAACCACACTCCTAATTTTGGCAAACTCTAATGAGCCTTTACAAATCTTATTATATCAGAAAAACAAAAAAGCCCACTAGAGTGTACTCCAATGGGCTTTTGCTTTTAATCGTTTTTCTTTAATTTTCTATATATAAACCACATCAACAAGTACTGTAGCAGTAATCCTATTATTAATACAATAGCTAAACCTATCCTTCCGTCAGAAGTGTTTATAATTGTTCTAAAGAAATTTATACGTATAATAATACCAGCTATTGCAGAGATTACTATAGGAGGTATAAGCGGAATCCATATTTGTTTTTCATTCGTTTTATTAAAAAGATAGGAAATGATTAAAAGAGCTAACAATATAAGAAATATCCCTAAATTATTTGATAATCTTACTTGTAATCCTGTGTTTAGTTGGAATGATAGTAAAAAGAAGACAACAAGTCCTACTCCAAAGAATAGTGACAATATTATATTCATAATCTTAGATTCATATCTATATAAACAATATCCCATAAATAATAATAAGGCGATAACAAGAAATACCAGATAAACACCTGAGATTAAGAAATTACCAATATCAATATATTCTTCAAATGAGGCAAAAATGGGTATAAGTTTCATTAAACATAACATCCCTAACGAACTAATAATAATTTTTATTGTATCTATCACGTTTATAGGCAATTCTTTAATAATATTGTCAGCTACTTGTTTAGGATTTTTGCCTAAATAATATTCTGCGGATTGTCCGTGTTCCTGTCCTTCCAATATATCTTCTAAAATTTCTAATAACATTTCTTCAGACTTTTTTTCATCTCTTATAAGAGACATTACTCTAATGTAAACTAAAAGATTGCCATAATATTTTTTATTTTCTTTTGTTAGGTGCTCTTGAAGTTCAGCATTACGTTCAATAATCTTATTAGTTTTCATATTCATCAACCCCTTTAATTAAATTTGTAAGACAGCTGTTGAGCTGATTCCACTCTTTAAAAAATTCTTGCTTTTCTTTGATTCCTTTTTCTGTTAATGAGTAATATTTTCTTCTGGGCCCGTATATTGATGGTTTTAAGTCACCTATTATTAGCCCCTTTTTTTCTAAAGATAACAATAATGGGTATATTGTGCCTTTAGATATATTTTTAAATCCATAAATATCTAGCTCTTCGCTTATCATGTATCCATACATCTCTTTTTTCGAAAGAAGAAGTAAAATACAACCATAAAGTATTCCTTTTAGCATTTGAGAATCAATTTTATTTGTCATTTTAATAATTCCTCCAGAGGTATTATGTTTTACATGATACCAAAATTATTGTAACTTGTAAAGCAATATAGTGAAGTATAAAAAAGAGCGGAATTTTCCACCCTTTAATAGTCGATTTGGTTCTGTTGCAAAGTTTAAAAATCAAATACAAGGTTTATAATCCTTCTTGTTCTTAATCTAATATTCCCATTAAGACCTTGGTTCTGTTGCAAAGTTTTCCAAAAAATCTATTTTAGTGTAAAATTGAGAAAAAAGACAGAGAGGACAGAGTAATGAATCATTTTAAAGGCAAACAATTCAAAAAAGACGTCATTATTGTCGCTGTTGGTTACTACCTG
>JAFRCC010000014.1 GCA_017404545.1 Clostridia bacterium | reverse complement strand
ATTATGACAATTGCAAAAGACAAAATTTAATGCAAATGTCCGCGTAATTGTTCGTGCGCGAAAATTTCGCAGAAATTTTCTGTGCAATGTTAGCGAAGCCTTTATATTATAGGAATTCCGGAGGAATTTCCTATAATATAACAAAACACCGCCTGCGTAATTAGCGCAAGCGGTGCCTTTTGAGCTTTGTGCATTTCTAATTTATCTGTTAGATTGTGTAGTAATTGATTTTTGTAAATCCACAATTATGGTTTTTTTGGTCTAAGCTTGATGTCAACGCCTTCCTTCCCATTGCTTTTTTTCATCAGCTTGGGATTTCTCTTGTGTGTAGACTTTGGGACATTAATAACCTCTTTTGTACCATCCTTGTGCGTGATTGTACGCTTGTAACCCCTAGTTGGCCATTCCTCAAGGTGATATGTCCGCTCATGTGCTGTGGTTAAACCTTTGTTAACTGCAGGCTGCCCTGTACTACTAGTGTTTGTTCCTGTATCATTGCCTGCTGCCTGTACTACATTACTGGGGCTCTGGACTGCACTGATGTCTGCTATCTGTGCTGCACCAGTTGTTGCAGTATCTACATTGGTTACAATACGTCTCGGAACGTACATTGTGCTACGTGTCAACTTCTTTTTCGCCTTTTTGTTTTTCTTACTGCCAATAGTCTGTGTTGTAGTTGTGACAGTTTTATTAACATACTCGGGATTGTTTATGTTCTCTTGCATATAGAAGATAACATAGTGTACTACGTCACTGATGTACATGGTAATACTACTTGCCATATCAGACGAATGCGGTAACAAGCCACCATCATGATGGATAGAGTACGATTCCATATGGAAATGACCATCGATAACGCTCATCGGTTTACTGTTATCAAGCACCTCTGTCCAAAGTACCATGTTTCCTACAGACTTCTGGTATACGTCCACCTGAATGAACTTTCCGCCATCAATTGCACGAACAAAAAACAGAAAATATTCGTTTTTGTTAGGAGCATCCTTAATGTCGTTAAGCACAGAAACAGCGAAGCGTTCCGAAAACAGTTTGATTGGATTACCATCGAAGTTCTCGTTGTAGAAGCTCTGCAACCAGTCAAGGTCACTATCGGCAATTTTCACCACGTCTCCCCGCAGTACCGTAGCCATTGGTACATTGGAGCTTTTGAGAGCACTGAGCTCAAATGGATATTTGTTCTGCATAAAAATACCTCCTCTGCAGACTAAAAAAAATGTGTGTTTTACGGCTAAACGTCATTATACCACAAAATTAAGCTTTAATCAAGTTTGGCAAGGAAACTAATTCCATGGATTATCTGGTGATGGATCTGTAGGATCCCAATTTCTGCATTCTTCATTATCAGATATTTTTTGGGCTGTTGGTTTTCCAAGTGGACCTGGATTAGAATCTGCATAAAATTCAACTGGTGTACCAACTTCGCAATTATCAAATATCCATTTACAATCTCTAACACAAAGTCTCACACATCCAAGTGAAGCTGTTGTTCCAAGCTTATCATACTCCCAATATTCCAAGGTATCTTCGCTCTCTTCTACATATGGTACAGAATGAAACATTATTCCACCTTTTATTCTTGTTGAATATCTACCGTATGTTCCTCCTTCAAGATAGCCCCACTCATATCCAGCTGAAGTTTTATAAACTCCACTTGTTGGTGTAGCTGTACCACATGAGCAAATCATTGCCTTTACTGGTACAGTGTAATATCCGTCATCATCTTTCTGATAAATAGTTACAGCATTAGCCTGATAATTTACCTTTATATAATACTTTGTATTACCTGTTGGCGCAGTATTTGATTTTACACTATCACTTTCTTCTTTTTTAAGCTCTGAACTATACTTCTCTGTATTTACGTCATCATTATCGTCATCTTTTTCAGATGTACCTGCTCCTGTATTAGCTTGCTTTCCTACAGATTCTTTTTTATCGTAACTTTCAGCCTCTTTTTTGGCACCATTCTCCTCTATATTATTAGACAAAGTACTCTCCTGTGATGCAACTGTTATTTCTGAATCTGTCTTTTTCACATTACTAAAAATAATAAGTATAGTCATTGCTACTAGCATAATTGAAGCAAATATTACAAATTTTTTATTCATAAAAAACACCCCTTTACACTAGTGATTATAACTAACTTTACACATTGTTGTCAATCAGGTTGCTTATTAGCAAACGTATAATTGTGTACATAAAAGATACCTCATATTTTTTTACTCTTTTCTGGAAACATTGATTAATTACTGCTTATTAGCTCTGCCCATTCAAAAAGCGACAGTTCTGCCTGCCGCCTTTTTCTAATTATTTCTCTACTTTATTTTTTATAACTATCTTACCATCTTCTACCGATATAATTGCTTTTTTCCCTGTAACAATATTTCCATCTAAAATCTCTTCAGCAATTTTATCCTCAATTATATTTTGAATAGCTCTACGAAGTGGCCTTGCACCATAGTTTTCATCGACACCTGTTTTAGCAATAAAATCTTTTGCTTTTTCATCTACTTCAACAATAATATTTTGATCTGTAAGTCTCTTTTCAACTTGTTTAAGCATAATATCTATTATTTGAGAAATATCCTTCTTTGTTAACTTGTGGAATACTATTGTTTCATCTATACGATTTAAAAACTCAGGTTTAAATTGTTTCTTTAGCTCTGCCATAACTTCTTTTTTAGAATTTTCATAGTCATTCTGTGCGTTAGTTTTCTCATCAGCATTTGCTGAAAAACCTAATGCCTTTTTTTCTGCTAGAAGCCTTGCACCAACGTTTGATGTCATTATAATTACAGTATTTTTAAAGTTAATAGTTCTACCTGTACTATCTGTTAATCTACCATCATCCAATATCTGCAATAGCATATTCATTACATCTGGATGAGCTTTTTCTATCTCATCAAATAATATAACAGAGTATGGTTTTCTTCTAACCTTTTCAGTTAGTTGTCCCGCTTCGTCAAAGCCAACATAACCTGGAGGTGCACCTATAAGTTTACTTACAGTGTGAGCCTCCATATATTCAGACATATCTATTCTTATCATTGCGTCTTCATTTCCAAATAAGGTTTCAGCAAGAGCCTTCGACAATTCAGTCTTTCCCACACCAGTTTGACCTAAGAATAAAAATGAACCAATTGGTCTATTTGGATCTTTTAATCCAAGCCTACCTCTTCTAATTGCTTTGGCAACTGCAGATACAGCTTCGTCCTGTCCTATAACCCTCTCATGCAATGTTTGCTCTAAATTTTTAAGCTTTTCATTTTCATCTTGAGTAAGTCTTTTAACGGGAATATTAGTCCAACTAGAAATTACTTCAGCAATATCATCTTCCTTAAGTGTTGTAACTGCTTTACTGTTTTTGTTTTCCCATTTTTTCTTATCCTTCTCAAGCTTTTCTTTAAGCTCTCGCTCTTTATCTCTCATGGATGCTGCTTTCTCAAAATCCTGAATACGAATTGCATCATCTTTTTCCTTGCTAACAGCTTCAATCTCATCTTCGATATTTTTTATTTTATCTGGTACTGTATAAGTCTTCATCTTTATTCTCGATGCAGCTTCGTCAATTAAATCAATTGCCTTATCTGGTAAAAATCTGTCTGTTATATATCTAACTGAAAGTTTAACTGCAGATTTTATTGCCTCATCCGTAATTTGTACATTATGGTGTGCTTCATATTTATCTCTTATTCCTTTTAAGATTTGAATAGTATCTTCTGGTGTTGGCTCCAATACTGTTACTGGACTAAATCTACGCTCTAGTGCACTATCTTTTTCAATATATTTTCTATACTCATTTAACGTAGTTGCACCAATAAGCTGAACCTCACCTCTTGCAAGAAGTGGTTTTAAGATATTTGCAGCATCGACCGCACCTTCCGCTGAACCAGCACCTACAATCGTATGAATTTCGTCAATGAATAATATTACATCTCCAGCTTTTTTTACCTCGTTTAAGCACTTCTTTATACGCTCTTCAAAATCACCTCTGTACTTAGCACCAGCAATCATGCTAGATATATCCAATGTAACAACCCTTTTATTTTTTAACATTTCCGGAACATCTTCAGCAATAATTTTTTCAGCTAGCCCTTCTACAACCGCAGTTTTACCAACACCAGGTTCACCAATTAAACACGGATTGTTTTTAGATCGTCTTGATAAAATTTGAATAACTCTATCAATTTCATTCTTTCTACCTATTACTGGATCCAACTTTCCTTCTGTAGCTCTTTTTGTTAAATCTGTTCCATACTGATTTAATGTTTGAGTTGAATTATAACTGCCTCCCGATCTTGTATCGCTACTTCCTAATTGCGTGTTATCGTCTTCACCTTCTTTTATAACCTTTACTAACTCATTATATAATTTCTGAGAGTTAACATCTGAGTCCATCAAAATTCTAACAGCAATGCTATCTCCTTCAACCATAATACCAATTAGTAAATGCTCTGTTCCAATATAGTCATTTCCCATTTTCTTAGCTTCTACAAATGCATTCTCAATTACTCTTTTAGTTCTTGGCGTAAATCCCATTGGTTTATCTATTGGCTCTGCTCTACCAATAAGTTCATCGATTGCCTCTAAAACTTTTTCAGCAGTAACCCCTTGGTCCTGAAGCACCTTAGATGCAATACCGGAACCTTCATCTATTAACCCATATAACAAATGCTCCGTTCCAATATAACTATGTCCTAATTCTGCTGCAATTTCATTTGCTATATTTATTGCCCTCTCAGCTCTATTTGTAAATTTATAAGTCATTTTAACATCCCTCCCTCTTTAGGAAAATCGGATCAAAAATAATGTTTCACTTGTTTTACTGAAAAATTTATTTTTGTATATTTAATCATTTATCTCTGTAATTTTTTGCTCCGTCCCTAATTTTTAATTAAATTTTTTATTGTTTCGCAACGCTTAATATCCCTATCATATGCATTTAGTTCATCTCCAATTAATTTTTGAAGATTTCCTACCTGAGTGTATAGCTCTAATTTTCTAATTTTACTATCGTCCAGCTCCTTTATAATTCCTAAATCGGTTCCAAGCTTTACATCAGAAAGTAATGATCTACACTCATCAGATGATAATTTTCTACTATTCGTTAATAATCCATATGCTCTATATACTCTGTCTTCTAGCTCTATTGGCTTCCTCTCTAGGTTTTTTCTTGCTAGACGTTCCTGTTCAATTATTTTATCTGTAACGGCTTTAACATTTTTCATTATTTCTTTTTCTGTCATTCCAAGTGATTGATTATTAAATATTTGATATATGTTTCCCTTACTTTCAGATCCTTCTCCATATATGCCTCTAATGTTCATTCCTAAGCTATTTACAGCTCTTAAAACTTTAGAAATATTACCTGTTAAAGCTAGTGCTGGAAGATGAACCATTATTGAAATTCTAAGTCCTGTTCCTACATTTGTTGGACATGCTGTTAAATATCCAAAATCTTTGCTATATGCGTATCCAACCAAAGAGCTAATCTTGTCATCAATTTCTATAACTAAACCAACTAAATTCTCAATTTCCATTCCTGCACTAAATACTTGTATACGCAAATGATCTTCCTCATTAACCATTATGCATATATTCTCATCATCGTTTATAAGAATTGCTTGATTTGCGCCATTTTTCATCGCAAACTCAGGACTAATTAAATGTTTTTCCATTAGACTAACTTTAGTTATATAGTCTATATTATCCATTTTGCAAAACTTAAGACCATAACCTAAGCTTGGTGCAATTTCTTCTATCTTATCTAATACATATTTCGATTCATCTTTTACATAGCTGTTTTTAAAATTAAATTCTGCAAGATTTCTAGCAAGTCTTGCTCTAGAGCTAATAACTATATCTGAATCTTTTCCTGTTTGTAAATACCAATTTGACATATTATTACCTCCCCATTATTTCTTTTCTTCTTGCAATTTTTTTATTTCATCTCTAATTTTTGCTGCATCTTCATAACGCTCTTCTTTTATTGCAAGCTTTATATCTTCATTTAATTTATCTATTTCTTGCATAGTTTTATCAATTAGTGGTTCATGTTTTACCTCTGGCTCTTTCGAATCTTTTTGTTTTTCCGTTAATTTTGTATTTGACTCTACTAATCTCTTTGGAGCTCTTCCTCTATGTTTTGCAGATCCATGTAGATTTTTTAATACTGACTCTATTTTATTTGAAAAAGTCTCATAACATTCTCCACAACCAAATTTACCATTCTTTGCAAATTCATCATATGTTAAACCACACTTTGGACATTTGGTAATCATATTTCCGGAAAAGTTTGGTAATAAACTATCCTCATCAAAAAAATCACTTATAAAATTTGAGAAACTGATTGGCATACTGAAATCCATATCATCAATACCAAGTTTTTTTGCGCATTCATCGCATAAGTTATATTCTGTTTTTTCACCGTTAACAACATGTGTATAATGTACATTTGCTTCATTTTTACCACAATTTGAACATAACATAATAATCAACCTCCTTTAATTTTGGGGACGGAGCCATTTATTTAAGTTTACGCTTTTTAAATTATTGTTAACTTTATTTTTTTGCTCCGTCCCTATTTTTAGACTAAATTAATAAGCATATTTTTAAATATACTTGCTCTTAGTATATCTCTGTACTGGTTTGGAATAATTAAAACATTGTCGCTAGTTGCAACCTTAAGTAATTTGGCTTGTTGCTCTGTAATTACGTCATATGAAAGCAGATTACTAATGAAAATATCAACTTCTTGCGATGTTATTTTATCCCCAACGCCCTCAATAATATGCATAATATATTTGCTCTTTGAAATATTCATTTTTCTGATTGTAATGTGCCCTCCGCCACCGCGCTTGCTTTCTACATAATAGCCTTGAGATGGTTTGAATCTTGTTGCTATTACATAATTGATTTGAGATGGTACACAATTAAACTGTTCCGCTAAGTCGTTTCTTTGTATTTCTATATAATCTGATTCATCAAATAATTCTTTTATAAATTCTTCTATCATATCTGACATTCTCATATTAGAAACCTCCTTTCTTGACTTTGACTTTCTTTGACCTTACATAGTATTATATACCCAAAAAAATAAAAGTCAATACTTTTTAAAAAAGTTTTTGACCTTTTTTGACTTTCGTAAGAGGAAAGATAGAGGATGCTTATGGTTTTATTTTGCAAATCATCTTTTTGACCTTCTTTATGTTATTTTTTACGCTCTTTTCTATATTATCATCATTGCTCTTGTAATTGAAATATAAAATATTAAAAATTTCCTCCTGAACCTCTGGGTTTAATTTGTACCAAATCTTTTGCATACACTCAACAAAATTAATCCATTCCATATAAATTCTTTTATATTTCATATATATACCATCTTTACCATTTAGCCAATCTATAACTTCGATTTCTTTTTGATTTTCACACACGCATGTATCTTGCTTATAAAAGATGTCTTTCTCTAAATATATTGGTACCAATGGAAATGTAACACACTGCATAGGTTTAACTCTATGAACTTGGCATCTTGAAGTTAAGGGATCATTTAATATACATCTATTATGACTTCCCTTAGCTTTAATAACAAGTTCCAATGGTTGATCTTCTAATTTCTCCGTATATAAGTCAATAAACTCATGCAAAGAAATATTCATATATCTACTAATCTCAACTACATTAACCGGCGTAATTTTAATATCTCCTCTATTAATACAGCATTTATCGCAAATATCGCATCCAAGTTTAGTTTTTGATTTTAATGTCACAATATTTCCCATTTTATGTATTTCTTCCCTTCTTCCTTCTTACAAAAATAGGGCCATAGCAACGCGCTTTGGCACTACTTTGGCTCTACAATTGTTATTGCTCTAATTTCTTTTAAATAATTTTTTAATTCTATTTATTATTTTTTTTATAAATATTTCTTCTTTCTTATCAACATCCACCGGTAGCTTTTCTGCATCATGTTCAGCATCCTCATGTTTCTCTTTATTATCAAAAATTTTATCAATATTATACTTTTCATTTTTTTGCTTCTCTTCTTCAATAGAGTTTTGCTTTAAAATGCTTTCTATAATCCCCTTCTGCTTGTCGTTAGCAAAATAATTCATATAGATAGCAACAATTACCGTATTTGCCTCTCTAGATATGGCTTGCTGATCTACATTAAGCTCCTCGTTATATTCATACTTATAATTTTTATCACAATTATCCTCGTAGAATTGGAGCTCCGATTTAGGAATTCTATCAAGCTCTTCTTTTGGAACATGTTTTAAAATTTCCAATACTTCTGTATATGCTTTAGCATATTTTTTCTCCATACTTATTCCCCCACATGATTATTTCATCTTTCGTTATCTTGTTATAATATCTATTGAATTATCCCTAACTTTTTTGTAACACAAAGTATACTCTTCATATGAATTCAAATTTACATCTTGATTTCGAAGAGCAGCTCTAGTAAGGCTTTTTAACACAGGATTCCTCGTCTTCTCATCCTCTGTAATTTCAACAAATGCCATTTTATCCTCCGTATCTTCTACTATGAATTGTTAAAATCATTACTTATTGCAACCATTTGGTTATCCATATTATTTATAATTTTCGCACATCTAACTAACTCATTTGAAACTTTTTTACTAATCTTATTATTTGTTTTATATTTTAAATCGTGCTCCAAACTTGCCCAAAAATCCATCGCAAGAGTTCTTATTTGAATCTCTACCTTTACAGGTATAGTCTGTTTTAAAACCTGAACTGGAACCTCCACTATCATGTGATAACTTGCGTAGCCACTTTTTTTCGGCTTAGCAACATAATCTTTCTCAATTATAACATTCATATCTGATATGCTCTTTAATATTTCAACTACCGTATATATATCATCTTTAAGCGGGCATATAATTCTAATTCCAGCTACATCGTTTACATTTTCTACCAAACTTCTATATGTTAGCTCTTGCTTTTTTCCTTCTAACTTTTTTATAATGCTCTCTGGTTTCTTAATTCTAGACTTTGTGTGATCTATAACAGAGCATCCATAAAAAAACTTAAATTCATCTTGAAGTATTTCTAATTTTGTTTCTAGTTGTTTTAATGCTGCAGAATAAACAAACATTAATCTACTGTATGTTTCATCTGACGAATTAATCTGATCTGAATTAACTAAAAAGTTATCTATCTTCAGCACTTCCTTGCTTTCCTTTTCTCTCATAAATTAATTCCTCCTTTGCATAATAACATTGTATAGTACGTTTATTTTCTTTTGATATTCTTTTTGTGATTTTTCCGTGACCATTCTTGTAACCGTTTCCTGTACTATTTGTGTTACTTATACTAGAAAAAGATTAAAAAAAACTTAAAGCATAATAATATTTTTCCAATACTATTATAACTTTAAGTTTTTATATAAACAAGTGCTTTCTAATTATTTTTATAATATTTATTGTTAACTTTTTGCTTGATCTTTTATCGTATATTTTCTCGAATCATATGAGTTTTCAATAGCTTTTATACAAGCATGATTAGCTCTTAAGAAATTATTAGCATCTTCTTTATTCATTGGTATTGACGGCAAATCAGCAGTTTTTTCTACTACCCTTCTTCCCCAATTTCTTGTATGATTTGCACTTCTAATATGTTTTTTGTTACTATTAAATCCATTTCTTGATGCAGCATTTCCAATTAAATCCATTGTTCCATTAGGATTATTTATTTGTTCAAGCACAATTTTTAATGGTACGATATATGTTCTTCCATCTTTTCCTTCAAGATACGCTACCTTCATATCCATAATAGGAATTACAATATAATCTTTGAAAACAGGACATTTCTTAGCATCAATTTCCAAATATTCTTCAGCCCCCAATGCAACATAAAAATCAATAATACATCCTTCATCAATTCCAACAACATCTCTAGAAGATGATGTACCCGAATTTGATTCTGAATTTTGTGGTGTTATTAAATCTTCAATTGGATTTCCTTGTACTCCAACTTTTTTTAACGATTCCCAATCCTTAATTATATTGTATTTCTCATTGATTTCATTGGCTATATCTATTGAAATAATGCCTGCATTTGCCATATTGTATAGTTCCGCATAAGTTAGTTGATCACTTAAATACAAATCTAGCAAAGTCTTCCCTGATTTTGCCGATTTAATAACTCCTTTTTCATCAATACCAACATTTATGTCATCTTTTATTATTGCTAAATTTTCCAAAGATAATTTAGGTGGATTTATTTCTCCATTCTCGTCAACCGTTTCCCTTGCATATTCAACAAGTTGTAACGTTGAATATAACCCTTCTATTACTTTAGAACTCATTCCATTTGAGATTAGCTCTAATGCTTTCTCATCAAAATTGTTACCATATATGTTATAGATTTCATCCTGTGTTATAAGCCCTTCATTGAAAAATTCTATTAATACATTTTCATCATTACCATGATTTTGGCAATACTTCTCCGCTTCATCACTTGTTATCCCCATTTCTACTAAAGATTTTGCACTAAGAATACCTTTTTCATATAATAAAAAACCCTCTGTTTGTATTTGGCTACTATCATCCTTGTATTTTTCAATTAAGGTTTCTCTAACCAACTGTTCCATATTTTGTCCATTCTCTTCATATATTGATTTTAATGGGCTACAAACAAACCTCATTTGCTCTGGACTTATCTTTTTACTAACATAGTCTATGATTACATTCGGCGTAAAATATTCAAGCAATTTACTATTTGAAATTACTGGTAGCTCGCCAAGCTCTTCTGCAATTTTTCTTTTTTGATTTTCAGTATACTGATCAATAATTGATGAAATACTAAAATATCCATATTGCTCTAGTTGTTTTAAGTCACTCATTGCCAATTCATCATTTTCTACCTTTTGCCATATTAGCTCTGTCTCTTTATTTATAAAAAGAGCTTTCTTGCCTCTACCTGTCAATATTTGTATCTTTACATCTGCATCAATTTGTGCAAGTATGACATCTCTAGAGTTAACAAGCCTCCTTATATCACTATTATCAATGTGTCCTTCTATATACAGGGACATTATCTGCTCTTTCGATAAATAATCTAACAACTCTTTATCATGAGTAATTTTGAATGCTGCTTCAATATTATCCTTATTAACCAATTTTTTTAATTCTTCTTTTGTAAATATACCTGCCTTCGAAATCTTATTGTTCTTTGGTTTTGGTCCAGTAAAAAACTCGACTACTTTTTTTCTAGCCAATACATTCTCACCATAATTTATGATAAACTCCCTAAATTCTTCTTCATTAAGATAGCCCTCTATATATAACATAACGTCTTGATCTGATAATGGTTTAATATTTATTTCCAAATCTTTTGATAATAATTTTTCATCTTTTGAGAATAGCAATGAAAAAGCTCTAAATTTAATATTGTCATCAAAATTACTACATGCACGTATGCTATTAACACAACAATCCAATAACAATCTTGCAAAATCTTCTATCGGTCCAGTATATGCAGTTGTATCAAAAACATTTTTATAGTTATGTGCCATTAAGAAAGAATATACAAAAGTTCGTTCGATAAGTTTCTCATGTATTTGTCTTTCTCTTTTCTGATCAATCTCATTGTCACCATGCTGCCCATAGTCTTTATAATTCATTCTAGCTGTATCTTTTACAAAGTTTTCTACATCTTTTATTTCTTTTTTATATTTTTCTCCTACAGTTATTTTAGATTCGGGATTATAAAATACTTCATAAGCATACACAAAAGTACTTAATGAAGGTAATGCATCATTTGACAAATATTCCCTTATAAAATCAACTACACTATATAAGCTATACTCTCGAATCCTTCCGTTTCCTATTTTTACTTTGCAAAAATCATCAAATTTCCTATTAAACTGATTTTTTTTCTTGCTTAAGCATGCCTCTATAATTTGATCTGGCGTAACAATTCCATTCTCTATATCTTCTTTGATTGTGTTTATTTCTTTTTTTATTTTTCTATCACTCATTCCATCTTTTTTAGTGCCAAATTCCAAACTTTTATTATCTTTTTTCATATTTACTTACTATCTCCTTTCAAAAAAATAAAATTTGCCACCTTTACATAAAACCTTCACACTATTGTATCATGAATTGTCTAAAAAGTAAAGTTCCCGATACTAGAAAAACGAGTGCATTTACTTTTGCACTCGTCTTTTCTGATTAAAATTTCGAATGAAACCTAATCAATCTATCTTCGTTCAATTTGCAATATTAAATTATTGGATGTGCTTTTCTATATTCGTATGACTTATGTACTGCATTTATCAATGATGCATTATTCTTTTTGAATGTTTTAACGTCTGCAGTAGTCATTACTGGACTAATCTCTTCTGCTTTTTTTATAGTATTTTCTATCCAATTTTTTGTATGGTTTGTACTTCTTACATAGCACTTATTTCCATTAAAGGTATTTCTTGACGTCGCATTTCCAATTAAATCCATATTGCTTTTGGGATTATTAATCTGCTCAAGAATAACCTTTAAAGGAAGTATATACGTTCTTCCATCGGTGCCCTCAAGGAAACCAATTTTCTTAGCTATTATTGGAATAATAACATAACCATTAAAAACTGGACATTGATCAGGATTAATTTGAATAATATCCTTTGCTCCAATCTTATTGTAAAATTCGATAATATATTTTGTATCAATTCCAACAGAGCTCTTTGATGTACTTGAAGTTGATTTTTGTGGAGATAAATTTACATGGGCAGGTTTGGCATTAAATAAATTCGTCAAAGGTTGGCCGCTTATACCTTTTCGCTTTAGCTTTTCAATATCCTTACCCAGATTATAATTATCGTTAATTTCATTAGCTTCGTTTATAGAAATAATCCCCGCATTAACCAGTTCATATAATTCTGCATAAGTTAATTGATTAGTTAAATATAAATCTAGTACTGTACTCGTACCTCTGCTTGATTTTTTATTTTCATCTTCATCTAAACCTACAACAATGTCTTCTTTAATTTCAGTTAAATCTCCTATCGATAATTCTGCAGGTATAATCTCACCTTTAGGGCTCTCCTTTTCCTGTGTCATTTCTATAAGTTGCATTGTTGAATAGAATCCTTTTATTGCCCTTGCACTCATTCCTTTTCTTATAAGTTCAAAGACCTTGCTCTCAAAGTCTGATCCAAGTAAATCTATAACTGTATCTTGAGAAATAAGCCCTGCATTAAAATAACTAATTAAAACAGTCTCATCATTATTTTTAACATATTCATCTATAAAGATATTCTCTGGTATGTCTAATTTCTTTATTGTATCTATAGATAAAATTCCCTCGTTAAACCATTTAAGAAACTCCAAATACAGATTATCTTTAAAATCTTCCTTCTTTGCTAAAATACTATCTGTAAGCTCCTGCTCAAAATCTCTGTTATTAGCATCATATATTGCTCTTAATTCTATATTGTAAAATTGTTTTTGGTTTTCATTTATTCCAGATCTAAGCTCTCTTAGAACAATATCTGGTGTGAAAAATAATATAATCTTTTCATCTGTAATACCAGGGATAGCTCCTACTGCAGCAGCAATTTTCCTTCTTTTATCTTCATTATAGTTTTTTATAATTGTGTTCACGTGTAAATATCTCAATTGCTCTAATTTTTTTATATCGTCAATAGAAAAATAGTCTTTCTCGTACAACTCCCATATAATAGATGTTTCCGTTTGATTGTATATGCGCTCTCCTTTTCCAGAAAGTAAAATATCCATTTTTAAATCTTTAGTAATGCTTGAAAGTAATAGCTCTTTTAAGCTTGAGTTCCTAGTTAATTGGTTTCTATCAATTCTCTTGGCTATATACAAACCAACTAGCTCTGATATTTCCATACACTTTAGTAACTCCTTGTTTCCACAATCAATAAAATAATTAAAAGCTTGAGTTGTATCAACTATTTGGTGTAGCTCTTCTTCCGTTACAATTTTCTTGCTTATAAGTTGTTTTACTACACCTTTCTTATCCATTAGGTAAGCTCCGTAGCACTTTATATATCCCTTAATTTCCTCTGGCGTAAATAATGCTGTTAACATATTTACAATATCGTCATCCTCAATTTTCTTTGTATAATATTTTTCTTTTAGTAATGTAGACGAACTTGTATCTCTATCCATCATCTTGTGAATATATCTATATATTGTACTATTCATATTGTTTTCCTCATCAAGCTTGTTTAAATCTGCTTTAGCAACATTTTCAGCCTGATTGATGAATTCTATTATATTATGAGTTTGCGATAATGGTTTACATAGTTTTTTTAGCTGTTCCCACATAAATATTGCTGCAACAAAATCATTCGCTAATATATGGTCATATAGCTCCCTAATTCCATTTTTTCTTGTAGCTTCATCTTCATCTGCATTACTACTATACCCGTCATATAAATCATTAATTAGCTTATCAATTTCTAAACTAGAATCTTTTGTTTGGTTATTTATTTCTTCAGTAGAAAATTCCTTTCCTAAATATATAGAAGCGTATGCATTCATTGTTACATAGAACCTACCTATATGGCTTTCTGCTTGCTCAGAAATAAACTTTATTATTTCTATAACATCATATTTGGCTTTAGTGCCATCATCAAACCTTACCGTAGCATATCCAGATTTATCTATAGTTATTTTCCATGGCGTACCAATTGCTTCTATAAGTTTCAGCTGCATATTCTTAGGAATTCCTGTGCTTTGCATTTCGCTCTCTATAAATTCATCCATTACAAAATTTTTTATATCTTTCTTTCCTAAATCCATACGTAAAATATCTCCCATTTCCTTGAAATGAGTATTTTCTCTTTTCTTTTCTTTTTTACCCAAAATAAAAAACCTCCTCACAATTCTCATAAATCGATAGGAAGTATTTTATCATAAAACGAGTAATATGTAAACTGATTTTGTAAATGTTTATTCGGCTTGCAACCATTTTTTTAATAAAATAACTCTTTGCTCGTGAATTTTATTCTTTAATTCAATCCCTTCTTTTATAGAAAATTTCTTTTTAACCAAATCTCCACTAACTTCTGTCATAAGTCTATTACCTAGCTTTGCAAATTCAATTTTATCTTTTACATCTCCACGGCAGTTTCTATCAGAATCCACAACACACTCCATACCATCTAGACCAATTTTAGTTTTGTAGATTCTTTCAATAAAGCTAACTTGTTTGTTTGGTGTCATCCTATTAAAAATTCCTGCTTTCATATGCTCTTTAGCAGCCACCTTCCCATATGCACACCAATCATTCGGCATTTTTAACCTATTTACAAATTTAGTTACTTCTTGAACTCCATTTACATCATGGTTTATATGGTGTGGATATTCTTCCGCTGGTGTTACGCCTTTTCCTAAGTCATGCACCAGTGTTGCGAATCGAATTTTTACATCTGGCGTATTTTTAGCACACCTGTCTACTGCAAGCATTGTGTGATTGTATGCATCACCTTCTGGATGATATTTTTCGGGTTGTAGAGCTCCTATTAACTTACTTATTTCTATAAAATGTACATCCAATATATTGGCTTGCCTTAATGTTTGAAAAAATATTGAAGGTTTATCGTACGAAAGTGCTTTCCTAAATTCGTCAAAAACACGCTCTGCTGAGAGATTTACAAGTTCAGGTTTTATTTTTTCAATCAATTGTATAGTATTTTTATCAATATCAAAATTCAATTTACATGCAAATCTAGCAGCTCTGTATGCTCTTAATGGATCTTCGCAAAAAGCTTCTGAAGTTGCTTTTATTATTTTATTATTTATATCTTTAATTCCATCAAATGGATCAATTATTTTTCCTGTCAATATATCCTTTGCTATTGAATTTATAGTAAAATCTCTTCTTTTTAAATCCTCTTCTATAGTTATATTTTTTCCAGTTTTTATACAAAAATCTTTATGTCCTCTTCCATTCTTCGATTCTGTTCTTGCAAGTGCAAACTCTTTGCCATACATTTCAAAAACTTCAAATGATTTTCCTTTTAAATGGCATTCAGGAAACAAATTTACGAATTCCTCCTTGGATAATCCAGTTACACAGTAATCTTCATCATGTATCTCAATTCCAATTATAAAATCCCTCACTGCTCCGCCAACTAAATATAATCTACCTCCATGTTGTTGTATTGTATTCGCAATTTTATTAATAATTTCCATATATCTCGCTCTTTTCTAATTTTATATAACTTTAATAAAAAACTACCCATTCAATGGGTAGTTTTTATTAAAGACCTACTGGAACACCTTTTTGAATAGTATAGTTATCCACTTTCTCAAAACCAAAATCGTTTACTGTTCCAAAAATTGTTATAATATACTCATCACTTTTATTCCACACAGTAACTCTGGTAGCGAACCTATTGTGAGCATAAGACATTAAAAATGCACCTTTGATATCTGCTTCACCAATTTTCGACATTCCTTTACCTTTTCTAACTTTAGATGCAACTGATGCTGTAAAACAATCCATTTCTGTTTTATCGAGCATATTTTTAGCAATTTTTAGGAAATATTCCTCTATTTGTTCCTTCGTATAATTTGAATGCTCCTCTATAAACTTAGCAGTTGGTTTTTCTGCCATTCTTGCATTTCTCTTATTATTTTCCATTGCTTCACTTGGTTTAGCATTTGGATTGGTAACTTGAACTATCCTATTATTTCTCAAGCTTTCGGTTGCTCTTCTATCTAATTCTGTTAAATGTTTTTGCTTTATAATTCCTACTGTTATAATCACTATAAATACAATAAAAATTCCTAAAAAAATAATTCCCATATACTCCATATTTTATTTACCTTTCTATATTACCTATCAAAATCAAAATCTACATTTGAAATTGAACTATTATTTACTTCTTGAGATGGTTTAGAAACATTCTCTTGCATATCCTCTATACTAATTTGTGCCCATCCAGTATCTCCTATTCCTGGCACCAATGATAATAAGACACTTGTTGAAATTTGATTTGCCTCTATTCCATTCTTTTCTGCTATACTATTTAAAGTTTGCTTAACATCTATGTCACCTGCATTCATAATACCAAGCACTTTTCCTCTATAAACAAAAGCAACTCTATCCACAGAATATTCTGTAGCTGGTCTCCAACTTACAGCCCCAATTTTATTACTAGTACCTCCTCCTAGGCAATCTGCAGTGTACCTTAAACCTTCTTGAACACTGATTTTATCACCTATATTTATTATCATGGCTTGCTCTTCCACTTGGCTAGGATTAGTTTCCGGTTTATTTATTTTTTCTTTACTTTCTGGATTTACTTCTACTGGTGGCATTGTTGTTTCTATTAATTCAATCGTTGAAGCAGTTGTAGTTGCAGTTCCTGTTGCTCTACTAGTTGCAGTTGTAGTAGATAAATCACTAATATCTTGCATAGATGATGTTGGCATTTCCGTTGTATCTACCTCATCTTCTGCTATAGTTCCTGGCTCCAGTGTATCAGAATATGAATTTCTTGATGATAAATCCTCATCATTATTTTGCTTATTCTGATTAAACATCCCTGCTGTAGCTCCAGAAATTGAACCTACTGCAATTGCACCAACAACAGGAATAGCTGCATACCATGGTATTTTGCTCTTGTCTTTTAGTACTTTTACAGCTTTTTTGGAATATTTCATAGTTTTTTTTATGCTAGATTTTTCCTTTTTGGAAACTATATCCTCTGGTAAATTCTCTAATCCTCTTGCATCATATGTTATATCAAATTCTATTGGAGATAGCTTTCTCTTGCTAGTTCCAGCCATTTGTTTAACGTAGTCTCTTGCCAATATTGAATCTTTCGCTGCAAGAATACCAACAATATATGGATCACAATATTTTAATGCTTTTACTTCTTCTGGTTTAAACTTATCAAAAATATAACCAAACTCAGACGGGTTTTTCATCTGAGATTTTATATATACTTCTTTTTCGGCTCTGCTTTGCAATTTCTTTGGGCTCTGTAGTATAACTTCTCCATTTGCGTAATACACATCATTTTGCAAATCATATATAATGGATATTTTTTTACTCAAATCAGCTTCCAAACGATCATACTCATCCATCATTTCTCTAATTCTTCTATCCATAATACTTTCATGTTTAGTTTTTTCTTCAGGATGTTCTATTTTTCTTTTGCTTTTAGCTTTTTTCTTTTCAAGAGCTAAGGTAATTCTAGATTTTCTTTCATCTTCTTCACGCGCTAGCTCTTGTTTTTTCTTAATAATAGCTTCAATTTTTGATTTTCGCTCCGCGGCTTCTCTTTCTTCATCACTATCTGTTACCAAACTTTCTTTTTCCTCATGAGCCTTTTCTTTCTTGGAAAATCCATCGATAAGTTTATCATCCTCTTTAAGCTTATACTTATAACTAATTTTCATAACTATTTGACTGATTTTTAATAAGTGAATCTCTTCGCCCTCTTTTTCATCTTGCATCTGCTTTAATAATGCTTTTAAATCATTTTTTAATTCTATTTTTTCTATAAAACTAAGCTGTATGTCAAAATTTTTTGAATTATTCTTTATTATGTTAAATGATTCTTCAATTTTTACGAGTATAGATGCATATTTATTCCTTTTAACTGCGTCTTTCTGCATAGAATTTCTAGCTTTTTTCCTTAAAATTTCAATATCAATTTCCTCTAATAGACCATTAATATTCATTTAACTACTCCTTGCTTTCCAATATATCTATACCATCTATTGCAATATTGTTTATGCATATCTATTATACCATCAAGTCCCTTAATTGTCTAACAAAACTACTTATTTAAGCTGAATTTTATATAATATATTTACCTTAACATATAAAGACACGGGTTAGAATATCTTTACCGTGTCTTAAACGCTACACTCTCTTTTCGGAGAGCATAATTTTAAATATTTTGGTTTTATTTTCTTATACACAATATTTACGATTAAAATTCCAAGTATAGCTATATTATTAACAAATTGATTTAATTCTTGGCTGTTTTCCGATTTATATAAAACTTTTGCTATACCCCTTATAAAATTTTTACTTACACGATTTGTTTCATAATTTTTCTTCTTTTGTTCGACATTAAAACATTATTTTTTTATTTTATGTAACTTATATTTTATCCACACCCCTGTGGATAATGTGGATAACTCTGTGAATAGTTATTTTCACGCGTATATATTTCGCGTTTTATTCACATGCTTTTCCACATATTTTTTGTATTTTTTTATGTACATCTTTTATTTATATTTGAAGCAAACGTCCATTCATATTTATTCATGTTTGTGGTTAGAAAAATTATTATAGATTAAAGGAACTCTTTAATTATAATTTAATAAATAAATATACTAAAAATGCAACTTCTAAAATAAGTATCAGTGGAAATCCTATTTGAAACTTTTTCTTCTTTGTTTTATGGTGAAAATGAATCATACCTAATATTCCACCAATTCCACCACCAAATACTACAAACGTAAATAAAGCAGACTCTTGAATTCTCCACGATCCACGTTTAGCTTTCCATTTATCAAGTCCCATAACTAAGAAAGTAACAATATTTATTACAACAAGATAAATTATAAAATATAAAATCCATTTTTCCATAATAGTAACTCCTATAAAACATATTATAAACTATCAAATATACTTAGTTGATTACTTTGGCTCATTCCCTCTAAACATCCTGTTGCTTTAAGTACATCAATAGCCTTATCGCCAATTTTGGCTCTTATTTTTAAATCATTGATTGACATAAACTTCCCTTCTTTTCGTGCTTCGGTTAAACTTAGTGCCGCCACAGTTCCAAATCCGGGAACTTTGTTGAATGGAGGTCTAACTCCATCGTTCTCAACTATAAAATTTGTTGCGTGTGATTTATATAAATCAACTGGCAAGAATTTTAAACCTCTTTCGTAAAATTCCATAACTAGTTCAAGTACTGAATACGCATCTTGATCAGTTTTTGTTGCAGCATTTCCTTTAAGCTCTATTTCCTTCATTTTATTCTTTGCGCGCTCTTTACCATTACACATAGCTTCTGCATCAAATCCATCAGCCCTAATTGTAAAATATGCTGCATAATATGCCTTAGGAATATGAACTTTATACCATGCAATTCTAAATGCGTTTGTAACGTACGCTGCTGCATGGGCCTTAGGAAACATGTATTTTATTTTTTCACAAGATTTAATGTACCATTCAGGAACATCATGCTCTCTCATCATAGTTTTATAGCTTTCCCATTTCTCAGGGTCTTTAAGAGCTTTTCCCTTACGAACTGTTTCCATTATTTTGAATGCTGGGTTTGGAGGAACACCTTTTTTTATTAAATAAATCATTATATCGTCACGACAACATATAGAATTTTGAAGTGTTGTAGTTCCTTCTTCTATTAAAGTTTGTGCATTTCCAAGCCACACATCTGTACCATGTGATAAACCAGAAATTCTAATAAGCTCATCAAAAGTTGTTGGCTTAGTATCTACAAGCATTCCTCTAACAAACTTAGTACCAAACTCTGGTATTCCAAAACTTCCAACCTTGCTCTTAATTTGCTCTGGAGTAACACCTAGAGCATCAGTCGAACAAAAGATAGACATTGTATCTTTATCATCAAGTGGAACCTTGGTTGGATCCATACCTGTTATATCGTATAGCATTCTTATCATTGTTGGATCATCATGGCCAAGTATATCAAGCTTAAGCAAGTTTTGATCTATAGAGTGATAGTCAAAGTGCGTTGTTATAATGTCTGAATCTGGATCATCTGCAGGATGTTGAACTGGTGTAAACTCAAAAATTTCTCTTCCTTTTGGAACAACTATAATTCCACCAGGGTGCTGACCTGTTGTTCTTTTAATTCCTGTACACCCTTGTGCTATTCTTGCAGTTTCACAGCTGTTGATAGGAACACCTCTTTCTTCGTAATATTTTTTTACATACCCAAATGCGGTTTTCTCGGCAACCGTACCAACGGTACCTGCTTTAAATGTGGTTCCCTTACCAAATATAACTTCTGTATACCTGTGTGCCTTAGCCTGGTACTCACCAGAGAAGTTTAAGTCAATATCTGGCTCTTTATCACCATTAAATCCAAGGAATGTTTCGAATGGAATATCCATTCCATCCTTATCTAATCTATGTCCACATTCAGGGCACATTTTATCTGGTAAATCAAATCCATTTCCATAACCATAGTCTGTAAAATCTGAATAATGGCAATTTGGGCATCTATAATGTGGTGGAAGTGAGTTAACTTCTGTTATACCAGTCATATTAGCAACAAACGAAGATCCAACCGAACCTCTAGATCCAACTATATACCCGTCAGCATTGGACTTCCAAACTAACTTCTGTGCAATAATATACATTACGGAAAATCCATTGCTAATTATAGAATTTAGCTCCTTTTCTAAGCGCTCCTCAACTATTTGTGGTAGATTCTCGCCATATAATTCGTGTGCTTTACTATATGCAATTTCTTTAATTGTTTGCTCACAATTGTTAATATATGGAGGACATTTTTCCGGTGAAATTGGGCTTATTCTTTCGCACATGTCTGCAATTTTATTTGTGTTTGTTACAACAACTTCATATGCTTTTTCATCCCCTAAATATGCAAATTCATCAAGCATCTCTTCTGTTGTTCTTAAATATAGTGGTGCTTGCTCATCTGCATCGTCGAAGCCTTGTCCTGCCATTAAAATTCGCCTATATATTTCATCTTGTGGATCCATAAAGTGAACATCGCATGTTGCAACAACAAGCTTATCAAGTTTTTCTCCTAAATCTACAATCTTTTGATTTATCTCTTCAAGGGCTTTAGTATCTGGAACTGTTCCATTTCGTACCATAAACATATTGTTGCCTATTGGTTGTATTTCTAAATAATCGTAATCTTTTGCAATTTCTTCTATTTCTTCGTCTGACTTACCTGCAACAATCGCCCTGTAAAGCTCTCCTGCTTCACAGGCACTTCCTAATATTAAACCTTCAGAATATTTTTTATATAATGATTTCAATATACGTGGCTTTTTGTAAAAGTAATCTAAATGTGAATATGAAACCAGTTTATATAGGTTTTTTAAACCAACATAGTTCGTTGCCAAAATTATTGCGTGATAACATGGTAGCTTCTTATACTCATCTTTTTTCTTGTATTCTGCTACTGCAACTCTATCAAAATCTTCAAGTGTTTTAGCACCTTTTTCTTTTAACATATCTATCATTATTCTAAATACTTTAACAGTTGTATCAACATCGTCTAATGCTCTATGCGCTACTTCTACTTTAATTCCAAGGTTTTCTGCTATTATGCCAAGCTTATATTTTTTATAATCTGGAAATAAATCTTTTGCCAACCTTAATGTGTCTACATATGTATTCTCTAATTTTAAGCCCAGTTGTTTGCAGTTATGTTTTAGAAATCCCACATCAAAATCTGCATTATGTGCAACAATTACAGAATCACCTATAAATTCTAATGCTTTTGGTAAAATTTCTTTTATTGTTGGTGCATCTTGCACCATTTCATCTGTAATATGTGTAACATCAATTACTTGCTGTGGAATTGGCCTTTCTGGATTAACAAAAGTAGAAAATTCATCAATTACTTCTCCATCTTTGTATTTCATAATTCCAATTTCTGTTATCTTTTCTGTTCTAAAAGACAATCCTGTTGTTTCTAAATCTAGCACACAATATGTTGTATCTATGCTCTGACCTTTAGGATTCGTAACATTGGCTGCCTTATCAGGAACATAATATGCCTCAACACCATAAATAATTTTCATATCTGGATTGTCATATCCTAATAATTTATGAGCTTCTGGAAATGACTGAACAACGCCATGGTCTGTTATTGCTATTGATTTCATCCCCCATTTCATAGCTCTCTTTATTAAATCTTTAGCATTAGTAATCGCATCCATTTGGCTCATCTTAGTATGCATGTGAAGCTCAACTCTTTTAACCTTGCTATTATCAGATCTTGCGGCTTTTTTAGTTCCAGGTGCTTCTAATATAACATCCGCTATAACACCAAGCTCTTTTGAAAATGGATCAAATTGGGCGGTTCCACCAACTTTTACAGCTGGAGCCTCTTTCATTCTAGATTTAAATTTTTTAAGTTTATCTTCCTCAATAAAAGCCTTACATGTAATTGTACTGGTACCATCATATAAATCAAACATATATAATGTTTTTCCACTTTTTAATAAACGCTCATCTGAATAGTTTGTAAAAACTTTTTCTTTAAACGAAACATAATCCTTATTTTGATTTAATATTTCACCCTCAATACAAATCTTTCCACTATCAACAGAAAGATCAATTATTTTTGTAAGAGGCTCTCTTATATTTCCATTTCTTCCGTATATTAGCGGAGTCACTTCCTCTGGCTCTTCTTCTACCACTGCATCAGGTGGTATATCTTTATCATCTGGTAGTGGTGGTAGCTCTCCATTTGCTGGATTATTTATATTTTGAATACCGCTGCTTTCTTTACTAGCTTTCTTCGCTTCCTTCTCCGCTTTTTTCTGCTCTTTTTCTTGCTGTGCCTCTTCTAATTGTTTCGAAACATTATTTATTGCCTCTTCTTCAAGCTGTTTTGTATATTCTTTATATTGAGATTCTTCTTCTGCCGTCATGACCTCCGAAAAATCGACTTTAAACTTTTTATTATATACATTTTCGATTGTATCTTCAAAAACTTTATTCATCCCTCTGGCAGATAAGAAATCCTTACCAGACATATGCAATTTTACGTTAATTATGTTATTGTTTATTTCGATGTTACTTTTTCTTAAAATTGCCTTAGTCATTGGATATCTGTACGATATATAATCTACAACATTTTCCCATTCTTGGCTTATGTTATTACTATAATCTTCATCGGATTCATATTTTACCTTAACAGTAGCACTTCCAAGCATAAATCTCTTGGTTAAGAATTTCTCAAAATAATGTATATCATTTATATTTACAGGTTTATCTGCAATTAGAAAGACTTCAAAAGAATTATTCTTTTTATATAAATTAACTCGCTCAATTTTTGCGTTTAGAATATTGCTATCACATCTAAAATCACCAAAAACTGTTCCTATCTTTTTTAAAGCTTTTTCTTCCGACACCTTAATTCGCCCCTTATAAAATGTTTTAATTTCTTCCCGTATTCTATATCAAAAAAACAAATAAATCCATATATTATGACAAAATTTTGCAGTCTAAGAACAATAGCGGACATTATGATAATTGCAAAAGACAAAATTTAATGCAAATGTCCGCGTAATTGTTCGTGCGCCAAAATTTGCCACGCAAATTTTGTGTGCAATGTTGGCGAAGCCTTTATATTATAGGAAAGTTCTTCGAACTTTCCTATAATACAAAAAACGAGGTACATTTTAACCATACCTCGCTATCTTTTTATTTTGTATTAGAAATCTCTTTCAATTATTTGCTCTACGTTCTTTTCATCTAGCCTCGTAACAAAAATTTCAATTTCTGTTTCATCAATTCTTGTTATTTCAACTTTTTCAATTGTTTGATCAAATCCATCATATATTGGAGATTCAAGTTGTTTATTTGCAACAATGTGTCCATCTTTGTCTATTCTGTATATTTTTTGTGTAAGATTTGTGCCTCCGTCTGACCAGCTATCTACCAATGCATATACATCGCCTTTATAATATCCGACAGCAACAAATCTATCGTCTTTAGAGAGCTCAATCTCCTTTTTTACATTGCCATCAAATACGTTTAATATTACAAGCTTGTTTTCTTCCATAGAATATACATTCTCGTAATGTGGCCATAACATGTCGTACGAATATTCTGCAAAAGGAGATGAATTTGATTTATATGTCCATACAACTTTTGATTCATCATCAAATGCAACGATTTTCATATAACTATCTACTGGTGTTGTATAATCATATTCTTTTACTATTATAACATCCTCTGGAGTTTCAATTATTTTCTCGCTCTTAGGTAAAGTAACAGACTCAATTTCTTTTTTTAATTCAGCAATTTCGGTTTCTGTATTTTTTCTTTCATCCATGATATACCAGCCTAAAACACTCATTGTAATTAGAAACAATACTACTATTACTACGTATATTAGTTTTACAAATCTCTTCATATTAACCTCCTTAGTTTGCAATATTATACTTCTATCTTATATAAATAAATTTTACTATACTTAAATTTTAAAATCAATTATTGGTATCGAGATTTATTACATTTTCATCTTTTATGTAATATTTTGTTCCTATCATTTTGTCTGGTAAATATTGTTGCTCTACTTTATGCCCTGGATAATCGTGAGGATACTTGTATCCATCTCCATATCCAAATTGTTCCATTCCTTCTGCGGGAGCATTTCTAATATGCATTGGAACTTCACCTGTATCTTTACTTTGTACATCTGCTAGGGCTGAATTAATTGCATTATACGAAGCATTGGATTTTGGTGATTCAGCTAAATATACGGCTGCTTCTGCAAGTATTATTCTTGCTTCTGGCATACCAACCATATGAACCGCCTGCATTGCAGAATTTGCAATTATTAAAGCATTTGGGTTTGCCATTCCTACATCTTCTGCTGCCGCTATTACAATTCTTCTAGCAAGAAACATAGGGTCTTCTCCACCATTTAGAGCTCTAGCCAGGTAGAATATGGCCGCATCTGCGTCCGACCCTCTCATAGATTTTATAAAGGCACTTATATTATCATAATGGCTATCTCCATTTTTGTCGAATATAGCTTTTCTATTTTGAACACTATCCGCTGCAATTTGGTTTGTTATATGTATGAAACCATCGCTCCCCATACTTGTTGTTAATACAGCAACTTCAAGACCATTTAGGGCTGTTCTAACATCTCCATTTGCTGTATCTGCTATTTTCATTAGAGTTTCATCCTCTATTTTTATATTATAATTTGCAAGGCCATCTGGACTATTTAAAGCATTTTTTAATACTTGATATATATTCTCTTTAGTTAATGGGTTTAGTTTGAATACCATAGATCGTGAAATTAAAGCCTTATTAACTTCAAAATACGGATTTTCTGTTGTTGCTCCTATTAGTATTACAGTTCCATTTTCTACATATGGGAGCAATGCATCTTGTTGTAACTTATTAAATCGATGAATCTCATCAATAAACAAAATACATTTCCCCGACGGATTTAATAACAAATTTTGTGCATCTTCTATTGCACTTTTTATATCGCCAACACCAGACGATACCGCATTTATTCTTTTGAACTTGTACTTTGTAGTATTGCTTATAACTTTTGCTAGCGATGTTTTTCCACATCCTGGAGGACCCCATAGTATTATGCTTGATAATCTATCTGCCTTAATTGTTCTATATAAAATTTTGTCTTTCCCTAGAATATGCTCTTGTCCCACATAATCATCTAAGGTTTTTGGTTTCATTCTAAATGCTAATGGCTCATTATAATTCATATATTTCTCCTTCTGTCGAATTTGGCTTAATGGACATTAAAAAATTAAGTAGAGTCCCGCCGTGAGGAGAGACCCTACCTATTTTTAGAAACAGGTGTTGTTCGTTATATTATGAGCTGCTTCCAGAGCCATCGGGTTCAGGTTTGGTTTTATCAACCTTCTCACTGATAATCTGAATAGCCGCAAGTGCTAATTCCATCTGATGTCTAGCCCCAAAAGTTCCTACAAAGGTATTGGTATGCTTCATCAGGTCGGCCAAATCTTTTTTTACATCGATACGTCCATATAACTTATCAAGACGCTTAGAAATATTTGTCCGTACCGTATCAGGATCAGCTTCAATCTCGTCAAACTGGGTCACGTTGACTTCGATTTTTGCTGCACGCTCTGCACGGCAAAATGTTCCGCTAACTGTTTCCTTTGCCTCAGCGTTGGATGCTTCGGCCATTTGTGTTGCACTGCTAGATTCCTCTGCAAGTGCCTGATCCTTCTCATTAATCATATGGGATAGGACCTCCTTTTCTTAAGATTTTACTTTGGTACTGACCCAAGTACCAGGTTGGAGTTTCCAACTTTATATAATATTATATCATCCTTTATGTTTATGCGTCAAGTAAAGCAAAAGCATATCAGTAATTTTCTGAACATTGTATTAACGCTTTTTTTTGAATTTGCAAAACCTCTTTATACTAATAATGTTATCTGTATTCATATTTTCACTATAATAGCAAAAGCCCCGTGCAATGCACGGGACCCTGCTTTACTTGGGCATTACGTCAAAGACTTTCAAAAACGCTTCGAAAATCCTTGAAAATCTTGAGAGCCTTGTCCTTAGCCTTGAGTGCCTCGACCTTTTCAGCTTCAGCCTTGTCTCTGGCTTTGAGTGCCTCGGCCTTTTCAGCTTCAGCCTTGTCTCTGGCTTTGAGTGCCTCGGCCTTTTCAGCTTCAGCCTTGTCTCTGGCTTTGAGTGCCTCGGCCTTTTCAGCTTCAGCCTTGTCTCTGGCTTTGAGAAGCACGGCCTTTTCGGATTCAGCCTTGTCCTTAGCCTTGAGCGCCTCGACCTTTTCGGCTTCAGCCTTGTCTCTGGCTTTGAGTGCCTCGGCCTTTTCAGCTTCAGCCTTGTCTCTGGCTTTGAGAAGCACAGCCTTTTCAGCTTCAGCCTTGTCTCTGGCTTTGAGAAGCACGGCCTTTTCGGATTCAGCCTTGTCCTTAGCCTTGAGCGCCTCGACCTTTTCAGCTTCAGCCTTGTCTCTGGCTTTGAGTGCCTCGGCCTTTTCAGCTTCAGCAGCCTGAACGTTAACACCAGCAACACCATCGAGAATCTTGTCAGCCTTCTCAACGTTGCGGTAGGAACCAGCCAGCCATTCGTAGACCATGCCCCAGTCAGAGTCAGCAGACTCCGTAAGACTCGGAAGCAAAATCTGACCAGAAAGAACATTGTAAATATACTCCACAGAATGTACCGCATTCACAATGTCCGTGAGCTGTGCATCAGTAAGGTTGCCCGTTACCAGTGCGTTCATGTAACGCTGTTTCTTTGCCGTGAGCTTATCGCCCAAATTGATTTTTTTTCCCATTTTTATTTCTCCTTTCTGAGTTGTAATTTTGACTTTCACCTTGGCTTTTACCTTGGCTTCCGTCTATGCGAATAAAAAAAGGGATTTTCTACCTCAGGTTTATTAACCTGCAGCTAAGTTGCATTATATCACATATTATGTATACTGTCAAATAAATTGTTTCCATCTATGTATTTAATATATGATAAAATCACCTTAAAAGTTTATAAGCGAATATTTCACCCAAAGGCGAATAAATATGTAAAATTTAGTTAAAATAGGAAGGTGGAATATTTAATGTTAAAACAAAAAGATGTAAAGAGAGCCACTT
>JAFRCC010000002.1 GCA_017404545.1 Clostridia bacterium | reverse complement strand
TACGCTAAGCAGACAACTGCTATGGTAATGCAAAACTCCCACCAAGTCCACTTACAGAATACAGTAAGTCCTAATATTACAAAAATACAGATACCCAATATGGCATCTTTAACCCCTATTGGAAGGGGAGCGAAATTATTAAACATTACAATTCTACTTTCCAGGAGTAAACTTCGCACCACCAAACGAACCTAACAAATTTCCAACGATAGAGTTACCTGTTTCACCCCAGTTCACATATGAACTCCCATTTTTCACATCTACATATAGACCATTACCGTAGTATTTGTATCCTCCACCATTAACATCCTTTAGTTGATTTTCATTTAATTTAGTGTAGTTGTTCATAATTATTAGCTCCTTTTATGTTTAAATATGGTTTACTAAAAACATTCCATGAGTTGTATTATTTCACTTTTTATCTGATATGTCAACAGAAAACTGTACAAAAAAATATGTGTGTTTTAGATTTTAGACTTCATATCGAACTTGAGTCGGAGTTTTATAATTTAGTGAACTATGGGATCGAATATGCCTGTTTAGTTATCACTGAAACTAGAGATTTTAAGGTATCTGGTTAGGTATAAAACCAAGAAAAAATAACGAATTAACAATTCGAGATAAAAGTAAAAATAAGTCAATTATTTTTCAATACATCTTGTATTTGTTGCCAGTAGGTTTTTTTACCGATGATAAGTGATAATTCCCCTGTCTGTCCATAACGAGAGTTGAGATATTCTGAAGGTTCTAAAGTTCCTTTTATGGTATAAAAATTCCCTTTCTCTGTTGATGAACTATTTTCCGATATTTCTTTTAACAAGCCATTAATGGTCTTAGTTGATACACCTTTTTTATCAATTTTAAAATGTACAGGCATATCTATTTTAATTCGAGTTACTTCATCAGCTGGTATGAAAGCTGTAAAAGATAATGTATTTTTAGATTGCTTTGGGTAAATTTCTGCAATCACTGTCCCTTTAGGGAGTTCTGTTTGTCCTTTAAATTCCTCAGTTAGATGAATAGTTCCATCTATAGGGGATTTTAATACTTCTTGTTCTATTTGATTGTTTAATGTTTTTAAGGTGAGTATGTTTTTTCTTTGATTTTCGGATAGTTCTTCAATTTTTTGCTTTGTATTAGATAAAGCCTGCTCTTTTAGTTGCTTTCCTTTTTCAATTTGACTATTAATTTCGTTTTCAGATCTATCAGGTGAGACTAACCTGGCTTGTTCTCCCTGCAGTTGTTCGATCTCTTTTTTTATTTGAACTATTTGATCATCTATAGTCGATAAGATATTAGATTTAAGTTGTTTTTTTTCTTCCTCTGGTGTCTCTAAAAGTTGAATTTTCCAAGCCTGATATTTGGATGTTTGTTCTGAGGAGAGCCCCTGTATTTCTGTCTGATTAATCCAAGATGTTCTAAGTTGACCCCAATCATTTTGTGCATTTTGTAAGGAGGAAATTTGTTGTGCTAAATAGTCAGCTGTTTTCTGATAAGCTTCTTGTGCTTTTTGAAATGTAGACTCGATTTGTTTAGAACTGTAATCATTTCCCTCTTTTTCTGCAAAAAAACTCATTAATTGGTTGCTGTATCCATAAGAGTCATCAGTTTCAAATAAATTTTTATTTTGATTTATACTATCTATAAAAATTTGCGCTGATTTTTTCTGTAATTCGATGTCAGAATTTTCTTTTTCTAGTAGTTCTTTTTCAATATGTTTCTGGGACATATCAAAAGAAACTAAAGCTTCTCCCTTTTTTACTTCTTTATTCTCTAAAAGATTATTTTCTTTTATTCTAAAATCTGTTGGTGTTTGCAGTTTAATGCTTTTTTCCGATATAATTTTTGCAGTTGTTTTGATAACAATTTCTTTTTTAGCAAATACTGAAAATAAAGTAATAAAGATAAATAAGAGTATTGTTGGATATAATATCCATCTGTAAAATTTGTTTTGTTGTTGACCATAAACACTTGAATGATCCAACCATTCATTGTTATTCATAAATTCTCCTTTCTATACATCCCACAACTTTTGATATATCCCTTGATTATATCGAAGTTCTTCATGAGTTCCTTGTTCTAATAACAAACCTTCATGAAGGACTAATATTTTATCACAAGACTTTGCTATCGGCAGATGATGGGCTATAAAGATAAGAGTTTTATCTTCTAGTTTGAATAGGTAATCCAAAATTGATTGTTCTAGCAAGGTATCTAATCCACTAGTAGCTTCATCTAAAATAATGATATCAGAATCTTTTAGTAAGGCCCTCGCAATGGCTAATCTTTGACGCTGACCGCCAGAAAGATTAGTGGCACCTTCTTCTAACACCATATTATAGCGCAAAGGCTGTTGATTAATAAACTCACTTAATTGAACTGAATCACAAACCTCCATGATACGTTCGAAACTTTGAGTTTTTTCTACACCAAAAGTTAAGTTGTCTATAATAGTTCCACTAAAGAAAAATGATTCTTGTGGCACATAGGTTACATGATTACGTAACTGATTAAAACCAATATCTAAATGATTAATGTTCCCATAATTGATTGTACCATCTGTTGGATTGTAAAATCTGACCAACAATTTTGCTAGTGTTGATTTTCCAGAACCACTGAGACCAACTAATGCCACTTTGCTGTACGGTGGAATGGAACAAGAAATATTTTTAAGTGTCGGAGATTTCAAGTTATAAGAGAAGGACATGTTTTCTATTGTAATTCCTTGATGAAAAACTTGCTCGTTAATGTTCTGTTCGTTATTTTCTGATATTTTTTCTGGTTCTACAGCAAATATCTCATTAATTCGTTTGTTTGCGACTTGAGCTGTTTGCATTTTTACCTGTAAATTTATAATGTTTTGTAAAGAATCCGTAAAAAACACAAGTAGAGCATTGTATGTTATAAGTTGTCCAAGTGTAATAGATCCATTAATAACAGAGTAAGAACCTACCCATAAAATCACAGCACTGCTTATTAATTGAATAGCGTGTTTAATTCCTTGTTGCACGTTATTCAAGGTAACAGTTTTGAAAGATTTTTTCATTAATTTTATAAATTCATTATCAACACGATGGTAAACTTTCAGTTCTCCATTATATGCCTTTATTGTTTCAATTCCTTTTAAGCTTTCAATAATACTGGAGTTTAATGTCGCGCCAGCTCCCATCTCCTCTTGGTTTGCTTTTTCATAACTTTTAACAAATGAAATAATAGAGAGAAGATAAAAAGGAATAGAGACAAGTGTAATTAAAAATAAGGTAACGTTTTGAATAGCTAAAGTTGTCCCAACAATGATGACCATACCAATATCTATAAATATCGATAAAGTGGCACTTGCCAAAGCATCAATGATTTTATTGGCATCTAAAAATCTAGAGATTATTTCCCCAGATTTTCTGGTAGAAAAAAAGTTCATAGGAAGAGAGAGTACATGCTTGAAATATTCTAGCATAATAGACATGCTCATCCTTTGTCCCAACAAAACCAATAGATAACTACGACTGTATTCAAATAATACTCGAAAAAGATAAATAATAATTAAGCCAGCTGATACAACGTTTAGGGTAGATAGAGCTTGGTTTGGAATGAAATAGTCTAAAATGCCCTGAAAATAATAAGAAGTACCAATTCCAAAAAAAGTTATAAAAATAGAAGCTAAAATAATATGAAATACGAGGGATTTTTGATGCCAAATGATAGGTAAAAAGGAACTCAATCCTGCAACTTTTTCTTTACTAGATTTGTAAGATTCTTTTGGTGTTGGAAGTAATAAGACCCCTGTCCATACTTTTTGGAAAGATTCTATGGATTGTTTATATCTTCCCTTAGCTGGGTCTGCAATGTATAAAAAGTCACCTTTAACATCATAGACGACTACATAATGCATGAAACTATCATCAATTAGGATATGTGCAATTAATGGAAGTGGTAATTCTTTTTCTTTCCAAACAGAATCATCAGCTTGAATAGCCAAACATTCAAAGTTTAATTTTTCAAATGTTTTCTTTAACCCAAATGCGGAAGTTCCATCTAAGTCTGTACCAGAAAAATCCCGCAACTTATGTATCGGGATTTCTGTTTTATAATTTTTTAAGATCATAGCGATACATGCTACACCACAATCCTTTTCATCTTGTTGATGGATAATTTTCATCTAATTTCACCTTGTTCTGTTTAAATTCGTTATTTATATTTTTTCAATAGAGTTATCAATTTTCATTATCCCAAAACATCCACCACTTTTTATTTTGCTTCTGTGTCAGAAGTAAAGTTTTTTCTTCTAACATTTTTTGCGTTTGAAGTTGAAGATTTTGTTGCTGGTCTAGTAATTTCTGTAAAGACTCTATTTGTTTATTTTTTCGGTCTAATTCATCCTGTAAAATGTTTAGTTGATTAGGTGGGTAATCAGTGGTTAAAAATGAGTATTTATTAATGGGTATTTTACCCTTCAAATTATCTAATATTATCTTTACCCCTGATTTTTTAATATAGATAATACCATCTTTTTTAGTAGTCAATTCACTAGGTAATTTTCTTAATTGATACTTTACTTTATCCTTAGTGACCCCAAGTTCATCAGCAAGCTCTTTTATGGTTTTTGTGTTGTTCATGTTCACTCACCATTTAACCAATCATGAGTAGATAAACCTTTAACGTATTCTGTATTTTCTTCAGTTGCTTGATGTACTGTCCAATTGTTATGGATTTCTATTTGAACGACTTTTCGACCATACCGTCCTTGTAAAATCTCTAAGTTCATATCGTCAATTTTTAAGTTAATTTCTTCAACTGCTTTTTTAAGCACTTGATTTTTTAAAGAATTATAGGAATAACTTTTTGGTGCTCCTAGCCATTCTTTAAATTCTTCTGGTGTTCCCTGTAAGATAGCAATTGACTTCCCTTTGTCCTTATCAGCTTCTCTCATAAGTTTGTAAAGCAAAATAGAATATTTACTTTTAAGTTTAACCGTATCTATTAGTAGATATTGAGTATAGTTTTTACTTAAGTCCAATAGATACGGGGTTAGCTTTTTATCAAATGACAATATGACTTTCCCATTTTTAAAGTATTCAGCAGAGGAAACCCAACCAGTACGAACAATACTATCTCTTTCTTGATTATAAATAGTGACCTCTTTCTTTCTCAAATCATCTAATGTATTAGCAATTTGATTATAAGTACGTCCACTACGCTTAATTTCTAAAACGTTAGTCAATTCATACATAGAAGTTTCGAGTTCTTCAAATTCTTTATCTTCTGGTTTAATTTTGGAGATAAGAAAGTCAACTATTTTCAGCTGATTAGCTGTTAAATCATATTTTGCTTTAGCTATTAAGTCGTTAGACTCAACAACATAGTAATACTGTTGATTTTCATATTTATCTAAAGCAAAATTGCGGTCGTTTTTCCAAATATAATTCTGTTTTTGTTGCATAATTTTATCCTCTCAAAACGAATATATCATCATTATACCATATGGATTATGTATATAATAGTAAAAATACATATATTTGTGTATTTCACTATGGAGTGGTGTGTATTTCACTATGGAGTGGTGTGTATTTTACTATGGAGTGGTGTGTATTTTACTATGGAGTGGTGTGTATTTTACTATGGTATTTATCTAACAAGCGCCAGTATAGAGCCGTTTGTTTTTCCCTAAGTACTTAGAAGTATCTCTAAATAAAAAGAAATATAAAGCGCACGCGAGTTCGTCTGTGTTGTTTTTATTTATTTGAAATACAAACAACAAACAGAAAAAATAAAAAGGTAAATTTCTAACGAAATTACCTAAGTGCATTTTAAGGGGAAAGCCCCCTTTTCTCTTTCGAGAAAATTCCCCCAAGTTCAAAAGAGGGCTGAAAAGGAACGAAAACAGGGTATTAACGTTCTTGTTTGCCAATTTTGACATCAAACGCAAAACAAACTGACCGTAACATCGTTAAACCCTCTTAAAACGTCGTATAAGCGATTTTAAGTTGATTAGGTATAATTTATCCAGAAAGCATTTAAAAGCGCTAAAAACGCCCTTAAATTGAATTATAAGGGCGTATATTTAGTTTCTCAAGAAAAAGTTTTTCAATTTACCACCAAAACCAAAATATTTAGTACTAATGAATTTCAAGAATTTTTGATAAATCAAGATAGGCGACAATATCAAAATTAAGCCACCAAAATAAAAAAGTAAGGCAAGAAAAACTTTAAAAACGTATGCTAGTGCCATTTGCCACGTAGGTGCTTGATATTTAAGTATTGTTAAACTCATAATTTGCTTTAATCCAAAACCAGATAAAGTCGAGAAAAACAAAAACGCAAAAATCAGCACGCTGATACTGACTAACACAAGCCCTACAGCCATCGCAATGTTGAAAATTAATTCTTTTTTGTCTTGATTTTGATTGTTATACTTTAGCACTGTTACAGCTCGGTCATACTTTTTGTTTTGGTCTGACAGCATACTTAGATTAGCTGTATTTTTGTTTATTTCTCGCTGAATATCCACTCTCAAAGATTCAAAAGTTGTTTTCGATGATTCAATATATTTTTGGTAAATATCGTCAGAGTTATTTTGTAATTGTTGTGCTATTTTATAGGCTAGGTCCTCCATATCCCTTTCCTTTTGATTTTTTAGGTTCTGTATTTCGAATGCTATTCTCTCTTGCAGTTCGTTGTTCGTATTCTCGTATTGCTCTCTCTGCTCTTTTTTTAAGTCCGCTACGAGCTTGTTGTTCTTTCTTAGCTCGTTCTCCACGTCCATTAAGCCAAGCGCTATCAGTTTCTCTTCCTGTTCCGTATTGTCGTTCGTATCGTCTGTCCAACTCATTTATTATCGTCTCCTTTTTGTAATCATCGCCAAGTTTTGATCCCCTAGACTTGTATTTAGTCCCAGTGAGCTCATACGTAAGCTCTTTGCCCCTTTCATAGACATTAACAGCCTTTTCCATTAGTTTGTCTTTAAAGCTTTTAAAATCGATTATACGAGCGTCAGACATTGTTGTATCGATTGCATTTCTGATTTGGTCTTTCCAAGTCAATTGGCCTCTAGCTTTCATCTTGATTTCAGCCATAGACCGCTTTTCTGGTCTTATTTGAGGAACAGTAACAGACAAACCATGACTTTTAACCACTTTGTCAGTTATTGTGACAAGTATTTCACGGTATTCATGCCAATTTCCGTGCATTTTCTTACCTGTTTCAAGGTTTATAGCGCCAATGACAGCATGAACGTGTAGTGACTGCGTGTCATTATGCACGTATAGTGCGACTTGTTGGTTAGGATAAGCCTTTGAGTAAATTTCTTTAGCTATTTCTAAAACTTTTATTTGGTCTTTTTCGTTTAGTGGGTTAAATTCATCAGGCGAAAACGCAAGTCTACTGGCATAGGCTTGCGTACTGCCAGAGTTACCGAAAACTTCACGAACTTGCTTAAATTCAGTCTTAGCATAATTGATTTGAATATTATGACCGTCTTTTTGGACGGCTCTTTTTTCTGCATAATTGATTAACCTACTTGCGCTTGTAGACCTTTTTATGTTAGTTGTCGCCATATTTCAGCCAATCTTTTCAAAGTTCTATCGACTTCTTTTTTGATAGACTCTAATTCCTCTTGATTTGCATACTCTATGCTATTCAATCTCTTAGCTATTTGATTTGTGTTATTGCCAAGTCTTGTGAGATGACGTGCAATTTCTTTTGCGTTCTCACTATCAATTTTCGGCGCTACAATTCTAGCCCCCTGTGCCTTCTTTTTGACAAAAGCAGGCACCGAAATATTTAGCACTTTCGCTGACCGCTCAAGGTCTAAATATTCCGATTCGCTCACTCGGAAACTAATTTGTTTGTTGTCTTTTCGATTTACTTTATTATTTAATTTGCTAGCCACATTTGTCAGTTCGCTCATAAGTCCCACCTTTCAGTGAGCGTTCCGCTCACATATTTTATTTTAGCCTATATCGTCTCGGACTGCAAGTCCGACCCTCTAGGCTAAAATAAAATATAAAGGTTTGGCAAGCAACCCACATGCTAGCCACTATCGTGTCTACATATGGTGCTTGTAAGGGGGAGCATAGCTCCACCCTTAACCCCCTCAGTGCGTCCGATAATAACAAAGTGGCTAGCACATTGCTAGCCACTTTGTTATTTGTATTTATCATTTCAATTATGCTCTTTTCTGTTCCATGCAAAAGCATATCTAGTAAGAATAGACATTCCAAATATCCAAAGTAAGATGGAAATGGTACTTATATTTGATATTTGGAATTTCTCCAATTCAATGAAATACTTTGTATTAATTCCAATAAATGACCACTCTATTATATTTTTGATTAATTCATTTGAAGTCAATTCCAATAAAATAGGTAAAAGTGTAACAAAGATAAAAATTATTAAAGTGAATAAAGACGCTTGTACTTGATTTTTTGAAAATAAACCAATTGATAAATTCGCTAGGATAAAAAATAAACACTCTGATACAATAATAAAGATGTACACAGGCCAACTTGAAATATGAACTCCAAACAGTAGAGGGAAGTAGATACAGGAAATTATTGAGAATATAAATGGAAAAATAATAACTGAAAAGGTATATTCTTTCATTTTAACACCACTTAAAATCAATGTTCTCAAATTCTTTTTTTCTTTTTCTTCCCCTATCATCAGAGATATAAAGGAACCTGATGTTATACTATATACAAAGTTCAAAGAAAAGCTCAAAAAACCTGCATTTCCGTGAATATTTGGTATTAATGACAACAATGCCATCTCTCCAATAGGCATACCAATCCCTATATATAATAAACCTTTATTACTCATCAAATATTGCCATCTCAACCATATCAAACTTTTCAATCTGTTTAATTTAATCATTTTTCCTCCTTTTTTCCTGTGAGTTGAATAAAAATAGATTCTAAAGATGTTTCTAAACTATGTATGCTAGTAATAAATTCACCAAGATAGTTAGCAGTCTCTTCTTTTGGTATAGTAATTTCTTTTCCATTTTGAAACGTGATGACAACTTTGTTGTCATCAGCGTACTTGTTAATAATATCTTTTGGCGCACCATACTCAATAATTTCTCCTTGGTATAGCAAAGCAATATTATCGCAAAGTTTAGTTGCTTCATTCATATCATGGGTAGTTAAAAATATTGTAACCCCTTTATTCTTCAGATGAAATAAAATTTGATGAACTTTTAGGGATAGGGTTGGGTCGAGCCCTGAGGTTGGTTCATCTAAAAACAAAATTTTAGGTGTGTGTAATATAGCTCTGATCAGAAGCATTCTCTGTTTCATCCCGGTTGATAAATTTTCTGCTTTTTTTTCTTTGTCTTCGAATAAATCTAATTTTTTTAATAAATCATCAATAATTTCGTTTGGTATGTTATGGAATTTAGCAAAAAATTCTAAATTTTTATAAAGGGACATTTTTTCATAAAAACCTACAGTATCGCTCATAATTCCGATACTTAAAAGGTCATCACTAGAAATGTCAGTTGAATTTTTCCCCAAAATAAATGCTTGACCACTATCTTGAAGTATTTGACCTGTTAAAATATTAATTGTTGTTGTTTTTCCAGAACCAGATGGACCAAGAAATCCAAAAATGTCACCTTCGTTTACATTAAAACTAACGTTTGATAGTGCTTTTTTTTCTTTAAATTCTTTTGTTATATTTTTAAATTTAATCATAATTATGTAGTCCTCACTTAATATTTTTTTGCAAAAAAAGTATTCTATATTCCCCTATTTATAAAAAATAGTATAAATAATCTTTAAAATATAATATACTGTATTTGGAGTAAATTGTACATCTATTTTATTTTTTGAATGCAGATAGATTATTGACAATAATATCCAATACGTTTGAAGGGGGGAATGTGGACATGATTTTAGCAGGCGCAATTTTTGCAGCTCATTTAGCTGTAGCAGGTGGTCTTCTTGCTTGGGCACCGCGTGGTTAATTAAATTAATTACGTAATGTTTCTAGTCTATTTTAAAATTAGACTAGAAATGAGGTCGCTTTTTATAACCTAATAAGGTTGTGTAGGACTGTTAATCATCGAAAAGTGATTAACAGTCCTTTTTTTATTCTGTTGCAACGTTTTCAAATTTAATTTGTCCATATCTGCCACCACCTTTTTTTTTGAACCTTCTCTAAAAGTAAAGTTTTTTCTTCTAGCATTTGTTGTGTTTTGAGTTGCAATTGTTGTTGTTGGTCAAGCAATTTTCTCAAGTCGTCATTTTGTACTTTTAAATCAGTAATTTGATTATCTTTATCAGCAATGAATTCATCTTTTAAAGTATCAACTAATTTATCAACTGTTGGTGTTTTAGTTGAGTTAACCGTTGATGCTTTTGACCGTATAAAATCTTGTATATCAAGACTTAGAATGTATTTCCCTTTTTCTTTAGTTGGTATCATAGTTGATGGTAACTTGTTGAAATATTTTCTAACAGCTTGTTTAGATATTCCAAGTTCATCAGCAAGCTCTTTGATTGTTTTTTTAGTCTCCAAAATTAGTCTCCAGATGATTGAAAAGATTATACATCTTTAATTTATTGTGCCGACTTAACCGTCCAATTATTGTGAATTTCAACTTGAACAACTTTACGACCATATCTACCTTGAAAAATCTCCAAGTCCATATCTTGGATTTTTAAATTAATTTCTTCAACTGCTTTTTTTAATATTTTTTCTTTTAAATGCTTGTACTCATAATTTTTTGGAGCGCCTAACCATTCCTTAAATTCTTCAGGTTTTCCTTGTAGGATTGCAATTGAATTTCCTTTGTCCTTGTCCGCTTCTCTCATTAGCTTATAAAGTAAAATAGAATATTTACTTTTTAGTCTTACTGTATCGATTAACAAATGTTGAGTGTAATTATTTTTAAGTTTTAGAAGATAAGGAGCAAATTGTTTGTTAATCTTTAATTGTATTTGACCATTTTCCCAAAGGTCTACGACTTCAAACCATCCGGTTAAAGTTAATCTCTTTTCGATTTCATTATATACGCGAACACTTTTAGAACGCATAGATTCAAGACTTTCTGCTAATTGGCTGTAGGTTCTACCATTTCTTTTTAAATTCAATACATTTGTTAGCTCGTACATTGAAGTTTGGATAATATTGAAGTTCTCATCAGTTGCTTTTATTTTCGATACAACATAGTCCATAATCTTAAGTTCTCTAGCGTCTAAATCATGCCTAGCTTTAGTAATTAAATCATTTGACTCAGCTACGTAATAATATTGTTGCTTTTCATATTCATCTAAAGCAAAATTACGGTCATTTTTCCAGATAAAGTTTTGTTTATTTGACATGTGTATTCCTCTTTTTGAACAAATTAACTTTAAGATAAAGTAACTATATCAAATTAAAGTTACTTGAACAAGTGTTTTTTGTAAATTTGGTGACCAGTCGTGTGCTTTTTGGTGACCAGTCGTGTGCTTTTCGGTGACCAGTCGTGTGCTTTTTGGTGACCAGTCGTGTGCTTTTTGGTGACCTATTTTAGCTTTAAATGCCGCAGTTAAGCTATTTTTGTTTCCCTAAGTATTATAAAGTATTTATAAATATAAAGAAATATAAAGCGCGCGCGAGAGTGTCCGTTTTGTTTTTCTTTATTTGAAATCAAAACAACAAACAGAAAAAATAAAAAGGTAAATTTCTAACGAAATTACCTAAGTGCATTTTAAGGGGCAAGCCCCCTTTTCTCTTTCGAGAAAATTCCCCCAAGTTCAAAAGAGGGCTGAAAAGGAACGGAAACGGGGTATTCACGTTCTTGTTTGCCAATTTCAACATCAAACGCAAAACAAACTGACCGTCACATCGTTAAATGCCCTTAAAACGTCATCTAAGCGATTTTAATATGATTAGGCATAATTTATCAAGAAAGCATTTAAGCGTTCTAAAAAAGCCCTTAAATTGAATTTTAAGGGCGTATATCTAGTTCCTCAAGAAAATTTTTTTCAATTTATCACCAAAACCAAAATATTTAGTGCTAATGAATTTCAAGAATTTTTGATAAATCAAGATAGGTGACAATATCAAAATTAAGCCACCAAAGTAAAAAAGTAGGGCAAGAAAAACTTTTAAAACGTATTCTAGTGCCACTTGCCACGTAGGTGCTTGATATTTAAGTATTGTCAAACTCATAATTTTTTTTAAGCCAAAGCCTGATAAGGTCGAGAAAAACAAAAACGCAAAAATCAGCACGCTGATACTGACTAATACAAGTCCTACAGCCATCGCAACATTGAAAATTAATTCTTTTTTGTCTTGGTTTTGTTTATTATATTCGAGCGCTGCTACAGCTCGTTCATACTGAGCATTTTTATCTGACAGTATAGTGAGTTCTGCGGTATTCCTGTTTATTTCTCCCTGAATCTTGACTCTCAGAGATTCAAAAGTTGATTTCGATGAATCAATATAGTTTTTATAAATTTCATTAGAGTTATTTTGTAATTGTTGTGCTATTTTATAGGCTAGGTCCTCCATATCCCTTTCCTTTTGATTTTTTAGGTTCTGCATTTCTAATGCTATTCTCTCTTGCAGTTCGTTGTTCGTAGTCTTGTATTGCTCTCTCTGCTCTCTTTTTAAGTCCAGTACGAGCTTGTTGTTCTTTTTTAACTCGTTCTCCACGTCCATTAAGCCAAGTGCTATCAAGTTCTCTTCCTGTTCCGTATTGTCGTTCGTATCGTCTGTCCAACTCATTTTTTATCGTCTCCTTTTTGTAATCATCGCCAAGTTTTGACCCTCTAGCTTTGTATTTAGTCCCTGTGAGCTCATACGTAAGCTCTTTGCCCCTTTCGTAGACATTAATAGCCTTTTCCATTAGTTTGTCTTTAAAGGTTTTAAAATCGCTTATATGAGCGTCAGACATCGTTGTATCAATTGCATTTCTGATTTGGTCTTTCCAAGTCATTTGTCCTCTAGCTTTCATCTTGATTTCAGCCATAGAAAGCTTTTCTGGTCTTTTTTGAGGGACAGTAACAGCCAAACCATGACTTTTAACCACTTTGTCAGTTATTTTGACAAGTCTTTCACGGTATTCATGCCAATTGCCGTGCATTTTTTTACCTGTTTCAAGGTTTATAGCACCAATAACCGCATGAACGTGTAGAGATTGCGTGTCATTATGCACGTATAGTGCGACTTGTTGGTTAGGATAAGCCTTTGAATAAACTTCTTTGGCAATTTCTAAAACTTTTAACTGGTCTTTCTCGCTTTTTGGGTTAAATTCATCAGGCGAAAATGCAAGTCTACTGGCATAGGCTTGCGTACTGCCAGAGTTTCCGAAAATTTCACGAACTTGCTTAAATTCAGTTTTAGCATAATCGATTTGAAGATTGTGACCGTCTTTTTGGACGGCTCTTTTTTCAGCATAATTGACTAATCTAGATGCGCTTGTAGCCCTTTTTATGTTAGTTGTCGCCATATTTCAGCCAACCCTTTCAAAGTTCTATCGACTTCTTTTTTGATTGACTCTAGTTCCTCTTGATTAGCATATTCTATGCTGTTCAATCTTTTAGCTATTTGATTTGTGTTATTGCCAAGTCCAGTGAGATGACGTGCAATTTCTTTTGCGTTCTCACTATCAATTTTCGGCGCTACAATTCTAGCCCCCTGTGCCTTCTTTTTGACAAAAGCAGGCACCGAAATATTTAGCACTTTCGCTGACCGCTCAAGGTCTAAATATTCC
>JAFRCC010000013.1 GCA_017404545.1 Clostridia bacterium | reverse complement strand
GGAATTCCTATAATATAAAGGCTTCGCTAACATTGCACAGAAAATTTCTGCGAAATTTTCGCGCACGAACAATTACGCGGACATTTGCATTAAATTTTGTCTTTTGCAATTGTCATAATGTCCGCTATTGTTCTATTATAGAAAATAAATTTATAGGTTAGTGTTATTATCTTAAATAAGTTGACATAATGACAAAAAGGCGGTAAAATAAATCTTGTATATATTTTTATGTAGGAGAATTATATGGAAAAAATAATTATTGAAAAGAAGTATGGAAGTAAGTATGATGACGTAATGTATGCAATTGCCAATGATAAAAAAATGATAACATATATGGGGTGGGGCTATGAAAGACTAATACTTGGATATGATGATGTAGATGCCGAAAATTGTAATTTAGCTGAATACTTAGAGTATATAGCAAAAAAGATGGAAACAATGGATAAATCGTCAGTAGAGTATCAAAACTTAAATGAATTTATGAAACAAAGGAACTTAAATGAGTATGGGTTTGAGTTGAGAGAAGAGTTTGATCTTGTTTTTAGTAATGGGGTTTTTTATAAGGTTATCGAAATTCTAACTGATGAAGATACAAGAAATAAGTTTATTGATTACCAAAATAATAAAGAGGCTTTTTACGTAACATACGAACAAAATGGGAAAATATATCCTGCATCAATGAGTATAGATATATTTATTAGAATTATGACAAGTATGTTTGGTGCTCCGAATGAAAATGGCGAATTAGATAATCAACGACTATATAGTCAATTTTATATTCCAGATATAGAAAAATATAAAAAGGCTTATTTAGAAATGTATGAAAGATTGGAATTTGAGAGATATATTCCAAAAGATTATAGATTCAAAAATTATTATATTTCTGAGTCTGTTGCTTGTATTATAAAAGATGATAGCGAACCGCAATGGAAACTAAACGATGCAGTAAGAGATGCAGTTTATAGTGGAATACCAGAAGATTTATCAATAGAAGAAGAAGCGATTTACGTATATTATAAATTATGTCAATTATTTACATATGACGAAGGTTATGTGTACAGAGATAAATTAAAAAAACAAAACTATACTAGTAAATTTTCGAAAGATTATCTTGAAGGAATTGTTCCAGGAGATAAGATAACATGCTATGATTTTTCAAGGATTTATGCTAAAATAATTAGTGAAATGGAACAAGAAATAGATGGTGTAATAATATCAACAGGTCTTAATAATGGGCATTTCTTTACAGGCTTTTCTACAAAAGAAGGTGCAGTTGAGCTAGAAGCAATCAATGCAACAAGGTCAGAAGATGGAGAAATATTAAACGATTTGTTAAGAGCTAAGTTAGGTCAAAAACTAGAGGGGATACGCACTGTTTTTGGACATGATGAAGTATTCAAAAATGCAAATGAAAAAATTTATAATATTTTCAATAAACAGCATGAAAAAAATCAAGCTGAAGGACTTATAGAAGAAATCAAGCAAGAGCAAGATGAAGAAATACCGCAGAATTTTGAATTATGTGCTCAAATACTAATTGAAAATATGAAGAAAATTGGTATTTCGGGTAACGAATTTTCAATGGTTTTTAGTAATATATTACGTAAAGGGCTATTTGGCGACAATATTGATTGTGCATATATTGGTACTATAGAAAAAAAGGAAAATAAAGAAAAAGGGTACAAACGCATTATTTGTGTATGTGAAAAACAAGATGAAAAATTTAAATTTTATTTAATAGATACAGGTTCACTAGAGCTAACAAAAAGTTCAGAGGATGAAATTAAAAGAAAGTTAGACTCAAATGAATTTGTTTATGAAAATAGTGATAGAACAATTGAAACTATAAATAGGTAGGAGGAGATGTATATGACTATTATTGATGAACTAAAATTGATGAATTATACTAAAATTGATTATTTGAAAGCATTAGGAAAAGATTACAAGAAGAACGATTTGATAAGGCAATTTTTAAAAGAAGAATCATGCTTTTCTAAAGTTAGCAAGGAGGATGCTCTTTTAGTATTAAGAAGCATAGGTGTATCTGAAAGAAATCTAGAAAAAACGTATATGGAGGTAACTGGAAAGTAGTAAAATACTTTTCAGTTATTTTTTTGAAACGTCATAGGATATTGTAATTTTTTGTTGAATTTTGACCGAATGTGTTATAGAATGACCTGAGAAAATTAGTGTTTTACACCAATGGATAAAAATGGAATAGTAAAGGATGGTAATAGAAAATGGCAGAGTATTCACCTATGATGCAACATTATTTAGATACTAAAAAACAATATAGTGATTGTGTTTTATTTTATAGATTAGGCGATTTTTATGAGATGTTTTATGAAGATGCAGAAATTGTATCTAGAGAGCTTGAGCTCACATTAACAGGAAAAGATTGTGGGCAAGAAAAAAGAGCACCTATGTCTGGAATTCCTTATCATGCAGCAGATGGATATATAGCAAAATTAATTGAAAAAGGGTATAAAGTTGCAATTTGTGAGCAAGTTGAGGATCCTAAAAGTGCTAAAGGAATAGTAAAAAGAGAGGTTGTTAGAGTAGTAACTCCAGGTACAGTTATAGAATCGAACTTGTTAGAAGAAAAGAAAAATAATTATATAATGTCTATATATAAAAGTGGGGTATATTTTGGTATAGCCGTTTGTGATATTTCAACAGGTGAATTCTTAGCAACTCAAATTGTGGAGCACAATAATTTTGCAAGACTTTTAGACGAGATTTCTAGATATTCACCAGCAGAGCTTATAGTTAGCGAATTAATGTTCAACAGCCAAACAGAAATTGAAAAGATACAAGAGCGTTTTAAAACATATATTTCAAGGGAAAATGAAGAATATTTTGATGGCGAATATGAGCTATTATCTGGAATGTACAATATTATTGATGATAGAAATGAGCAGATAAGTGATAAGAATTTATCAGAAAAAAAATTAGCCATATATGCGATAAATGCCCTATTAAAATATTTGGAAGATACCCAAAAAACGGGACTCGATCATATTAACACAATAAAAATATACAATACAACTCGTTACATGGCATTGGATATCAATGCAAGAAGGAATTTAGAGCTTACCGAGAAAATGAGAGATAAATCTAAGAAGGGAACTTTATTATGGGTTTTAGATAAGACTTCAACATCAATGGGAGGGAGAATGCTAAGAAGATGGCTAAATGATCCTTTGATTGACAAAACAGAAATTAACCAAAGACTTGATGCTGTCGAGGAGATGAAGGATAGCATTATTCTTAGGGGAGACATTATCGACTCATTGAAGAAAGTTTATGATATTGAGCGTTTAGCTGGAAAAATTGCATATGGAAATGCAAATGGTAGAGATTTAATCTCACTAAAAAACTCCGTGAAGCAATTGCCAGATATTAAGCATATTTTAGCAAGTACAGGTGCTGGACTTTTGAAGAACATATATGAAAATATGGATACACTAGAAGATGTGTACGAGATTATTGAAAAATCAATTGTTGAAGATCCTCCAATTGGAGTTAAAGATGGTGGATTAATTAAGATGGGATATAATCCTGAAATTGATAGATTAAAAAGTGCAACTACGGATGGGAAAAAATGGCTTATAGACCTAGAGGCAAAAGAAAAAGAAGAAACAGGTATAAAGAATTTAAAAATTGGATTTAACAAAGTTTTCGGGTACTTTATAGAAGTTACTAAGTCAAATCTTTCAATGGTTCCAGAACGTTATATTAGAAAACAAACATTGGCAAATGCAGAAAGGTATATAACAGAAGAATTGAAACAACTAGAAAATCAACTATTGGGTGCTGAAGAGAAGGTTGTTATACTTGAATATAATGCTTTTTCAGAAGTAAGAGAAAGTATAGAAAAGCAGATTCAAAGAATTCAAAAAACAGCAAGCTTAATTTCAGAGCTTGATGTTATTGCATCTTTTGCAATTGTTGCAGAAGATTTGAATTATGTAAAACCAATTGTGGACAATGATGGAATAATTGATATAAAAGAAGGAAGACATCCTGTTATCGAAAAGATGATTTCATCTAACAATTTTGTTCCAAACGATACATACCTAGATAAGAATAGTAATAGATTAGCAATTATTACAGGACCGAATATGGCAGGTAAATCAACATATATGCGTCAAGTGGCTTTGATAACACTAATGGCACAAGTGGGGTGTTTTGTTCCTGCATCATATGCTAAAATTGGAATTGTAGATAAGATATTTACGAGAGTTGGTGCTTCAGATGATTTAAGTATGGGGCAAAGCACATTTATGGTTGAAATGATGGAAGTTGCGACTATATTAAAAGAAGCAACTAACGAAAGTTTGGTTATTCTTGATGAAATTGGTAGAGGAACGTCGACTTACGATGGCTTATCAATTGCATGGGCTGTTGCCGAGTTTATAGCTGATAGAGAAAAGTGTGGCTCAAAAACTTTGTTTGCTACACATTACCATGAATTGACTGAGCTAGAAAATAAAATTGATGGTGTTAAAAACTATTCAATTGCAGTAAAAGAAAAAGGTGAAGACATTATTTTCTTAAGAAAAATTGTTGATGGAGGAACAGATGAAAGTTATGGCGTACATGTTGCTAGACTTGCTGGTGTCCCTCAAGTAGTAACTCAAAAGGCTAACGAGATATTACAGTCATTAGAGCGCAAGAATGTAATGAATAATAAAATTTCTATAGGAGATGTTTCTGTTACTAAGAATGAGGTCGCAGAGCCAGCAAACAACATTTATAAAATGGTACCAGAAAACATAGATATAAATAATTACAAAATTGCTGAAGTTGCTCACGAAATTGATAAAATAGATTTTGACCAAATTACACCATTAGAAGCACTTAATACGTTAGTAAAAATAAAAGAAAAAATACATCAATAAGGGGTGAATAAAAAAAGACGAATTATTTTTATAATTCGTCTTTTTAACATTTTTTAATAAGTTGATGGCATCATGCACCATTTTCCATTGATTTTGTATATTTCAAATGAAGTATACTCTGTAGCTTTTTTATCAGTGCCTTTTTTTGTAACTTTAACAGCCACATTGTATCCAGCCGTAACCTTTATTTTCTCATCATCGTATAAAGCTTTTAAAGCTTTTTGAGCATCTTTAATTTCGTCTTTCGTCAACTTTGTTTTGTCTATAACCTTATAAGAGATTTTTAATTTATCTCCATAAGTATCTTCTAAAGACTCTTTCTTATCTTCAAGCTTTTCATCTGTATAAGTATCTTCAAGATCTTCTCTTAGAAACTCTGGGAAAGCCTTTAGATATGTTTTTGAATTTGCTTTTTGAAGTCCAGTATAATAATTCTTTATAGGTGTTTTATAGCCACCACCCAATATGGCTGCAATTAAAAATATAACAACTATAACGGCTGCAACTATACCACCAATTATGGCAATTTTCTTCTTATTTCCGCCAGCTGTTTCTTTACCTAATTCAACATCTCCATTTTTAGCATCGCTCATAAAAATATCCTCCTTCTTTCTAATATGTACATAATAATACAACGTAATAATATTTGTCAATTACTTGACTAAAAAAAAATATAGCGATAAAATGAACATACTAATTTATCTATATTCAGCGGGAGTTGTTCATAGAATAAATATAGAGTAAATTTTGTGGAGGTCACATATGATAGAAATAAATTACAAAGACCAAGTTATAAAAACAAATAGTATTAAGGTAATAGATTTATTAAAAGATGAAATACAAAGAAATAATATAATTGCATGCAAGTTTAACAATGAAGTAAAGTCATTAGATTTCGAACTTACTACAGATGGAAAAGTAGATTTGTTAGATATATCAGATAGAGATGGTAGGCGTATATACATAAGAGGCTTAGTGTATGTATTATCAATGGCTTTTGAAAGTTTATATCCAAATGCAAAAACAACCATAAATTATCAATTATCGAATTCAATGTTATGTGAGGTGATTGATGCTGAAGTAACTGACGAAATGATAGAAAACATAAACAAAAGATTTGAAGAAATTGTAAGCAAGAATCTTCCTATAGTAAAAAGGGAAATGAGCAGGGAAGAGGCAAAAGAATTTTATAGTGTTGAACGAAATGAAAAAGGTAAATTGCAGATTGAATATGGCAAAAAAAATAATGTAAGTTTATACTTTTGCGAAGATTATTATAATTATTTTTATGGAATTTTACCTATTTCAACAGGATTTGCAAAAATATATGAAATTGTTAAATATCATAATGGAATTTTAATAAGGTATCCAAGTAAAGCAGAGCCAAACAAGCTTCCTATTTTCCAAGAAAATAAGAAATTACTAGAAACATTAGACGAATACGAAGATTTACATGAATTTCTTCATGTGCAAACATTATACAAACTAAATAGAATAATAAGAAGAAACAAAATAAAAGAATACATTTTACTAGACGAAGCACTTCATGAAAAGAAGTTAGCAAAAATAGCAGATGATATAGTAAACAGAAAAAAGGTAAAAGTGGTACTTATTGCTGGTCCTTCATCATCAGGGAAAACAACATTTGCACATAGATTGGGAATCCAATTACGATTAAATGGATTAAAACCTGTAACATTATCAGTAGATAATTATTTTGTGGAAAGGCCAGAAAATCCAAAAGATGAAGATGGTAACTATGACTTTGAGTGTATTGAAGCAATTGATACAAAACTATTTAATGAACATCTTTTAAAGCTATTAAATGGTGAAGAAATTGAAGTTCCAACGTTTGATTTTGAAGAGGGAACTAAAAAATATAATGGAGAAAAAATGAGACTTAAAGATGATCAAATCCTTGTAATAGAGGGTATTCATTGTTTAAACGATAAATTAACACCATTAATTCCAAAAGATCAAAAATATAAGATTTATATAAGCTGTTTAACTGTTTTAAATTTGGATTATAATAATAGAATTTCAACAACAGATTCAAGATTAATAAGAAGGATAGTAAGAGATAGTCAGTTTAGAGGTTATAAAGCACTTCACACATTGCAAATGTGGGATTCTGTAAATAGAGGGGAAATAAATAATATATTCCCATACCAAGAGGAAGCTGATAGTATGTTTAACTCATCATTAATATACGAATTAGCTGTGTTGAAAGATTATGCATTACCATTGTTAAAGGAAATAAAAAACGACTGCCCTGAATATTCTGAAGCTAAAAAATTAATTTCAATGCTTGAATACTTCGAAGCAGTTCCAGCAGAATATGTGCCACAGAACTCGTTACTTAGAGAATTCCTAGGAGGTAGTATCTTTTATTAGATTATGAAAGGATGATAAGAATTTATGGAAAAAAGTCTATTTACAAAAATAGATGAAGAATTTGTGTGCGAAAATTGCGGGAAAAATGTACCAAAACTTAATTACACAAGCCGAAATCACTGCCCTTTTTGCTTATATTCAAAACATGTTGATATAAATCCGGGGGATAGAAGTGAAGATTGTCATGGACTACTTGAGCCAATAGGAATTGAAATTAGCTCTAAAAAAGGATATGTAATAGTGTTTAAGTGCAAAAAATGTGGAAATATTAGAAAAAATAAAGCTGCAAATGATGATAATATGGATTTAATAATTAAATTAAGTGCAAATAATGATATTTTATAAATTGAAGGAGAATGAAAATATATGAATTTACCAAATAAATTAACCATTTTTAGAATTATTCTTGTACCTATAATGGTTATAATACCATATTTGCCTATAGAAGGAGAATTGTTTTCAATATCGGCTACGTGGGTATTAGTTGATGCTATTTTTATAATAGCATCAATTACAGACAAATTAGACGGATACATAGCAAGATCAAGAAATCAGGTAACAACATTTGGAAAGTTTTTAGATCCAATTGCTGATAAAATACTTGTATTAGCTGCTATGATTATGCTTACAGAAGCGGGAAGACTTCCAGCATGGATTCCAATAATAGTATTATTTAGAGAATTTTTGGTTTCTGGATATAGATTAATTGAAGTAGAAAAATCTGGAAAGGTTGTTGCAGCATCTATATGGGGAAAATTAAAAACCGTAACTCAGATGGTAGGTTTAATTGCCGCATTAATAGATATGAATTGCTTTGCTGAATTTATAGGTGGAGGATTATCAGGATTCCCACTATTTATAAATGTAGTTAGTTCAATTACAATATTTATCTCTGTAGTTGCAACTATATTCTCCGGCTGGGATTATTTAAAAAATGGAAAAGAATTATTGAAGGATAAATAGTAAAAATGGAAATGAAATTGATAAATAAAAAATGTCCTAATTGCGGAGCAAACCTAAAATTTAGTTTATCGGATACGTCTGTTACTTGTGAGTATTGTAGTACACAGGTTTTAATAGAGCATGAAAGAGCAAACATGTATAAACCTGTAGAAGATTCTAATGCTAGAAGGATATACGTTAATAAAGCAACAGAGGTACTTAAGTGGATTAGCCGTATTTTAATTGGTGTTATGGTTGGTGTTATGGGATTAGCAGTAATGTCTTTTTCACCTCCAGTATATGGAATGTTACTTGTTATTGCAGGTGTGCTTACCCTGTTACCGTATACACTAAAAATATTCTTTGGTCAGGTGTATGTAAAAGTAGCTCTAATTGCAATTTTGTCTGTATATGGCTTTATGGCGGGGGCTGTAAATTCATATAAGTTGCCAAAAGAATTTCAAGGAAAATATGTGTCGGATACAACTAGTTTAACAGTTGAAATTAAAGGAAATACAATAATTGTTAATGATGATGGAGTCATCACAAAAGAAAGATTATACGCATGGGATGAAACATATGGACATATTGTGTATCACAACATAAAGGTAAATGGTGGCGAATATAATTTTAGGATTTGCGAAAATCCTTCAAAGGGATATCAGTTTTACCAAAGACCTGGAGATTATGGTAATCCAATGCATTATTTTTACAATACAAAAAATAAATCAGACGAATATGTTCTTGGAGAATTTTCGTATTAGGATGTAGATAAATAATAAATTTGATGATAGAATTACCTCAAAGAAATATACAAATTTTATTTGTAGAATCTTTGAGGTATTTTTATAAACAATAGGAAAGAGGATAAAAAATGGATAGTACACAAGCTAAAAGCAGAATAGACGAATTAAGAAAAACATTAGAATATCATGCAAAAAAGTATTACGATGAAGATAAACCAGAAATATCTGATTTTGATTATGATATGATGATGAACGAGCTAAAAGATTTGGAGAAACAGTTTCCAGAATTCGTTAGCAAAGATTCACTAACGCAAAAGGTTGGTGGACATGTTAAAGAAGAGTTTTCACAAGTAGAGCATGAAGTTCCACTTCAAAGTTTGCAAGATGTTTTTTCTTATGATGAACTTAGAGATTTTGACGATAGAGTTAGAAAACAATTATCGGATGGAGGAAAACAATTAAAATATGTTGTTGAAACTAAAATTGATGGATTATCAATGGCTGTGGAATATGTAAACGGAAAATTTGTAAAAGCAGCAACTAGAGGTAATGGTCTTATAGGTGAGGATGTAACTAATAATGCAAAAACAATAAAAACTATTCCAATGGAGCTGCCAGAACCTGTTAATATGATTGTAAGAGGAGAAGTGTTTATTGGGGCTAAAGAATTTGAAAAATTAAATGAAGAGCGAGAAGTTTTAGGTCAAACTTTATTTGCAAATGCTCGTAATGCTGCTGCAGGATCCTTGAGACAATTAGATTCGAAAGTAACGGCAACTAGACCACTAGATATGTATATTTTTAACATTCAAAGGTTGACAGATAATAAATTCAATTCGCATTATGAACAATTGCAATATTTAGAAAAATTAGGATTTAATGTTAATCCAGTTAAAATTCTTTGCAAAAATATCGATGAAGCAATTGATGCTATAACAAAAATTGGTGATAATAGAGAAAATCTTTCTTTTGGTATCGATGGGGCCGTAATAAAAGTCGATAATTTAGATTATAGAGAGGAACTTGGAACAACATTTAAAACTCCTAGATGGGCAATTGCATATAAATACCCTCCAGAGCAAAAGGAAACACTACTAAAAGATATTATTTGTCAAGTAGGTAGAACAGGAGCAATTACTCCAATGGCAATATTAGAGCCTGTAAAAGTAGCTGGATCTACTATTTCAAAAACAACATTGCATAATGAAGATTTTGTTAAAGAAAAAGATTTAATGATTGGAGACAGAGTTATAATTCAAAAGGCTGGAGATGTAATTCCAGAAGTTGTTGATGTTGTAAAATCTAAAAGAACTGGAAATGAAAAAATATTTGAAATGCCCAAATTTTGTCCAGTTTGCGGTGCGCCAACAATTCGTGAAGAAGGGGAGGCTGTAACACGATGTACAGGAATTGAGTGTAGTGCAAAAGCTCTTCGAAATATAGTTCACTTCGCATCAAAAGAGGGAATGGAAATTGATGGACTTGGATATAGCATTATAGAGCAACTAATTGATAAGAAGCTAATTGGAAAAATTTCTGATATATATGAATTAGAGCTTGAAGATGTTGCATCTTTAAAAAAGAATGGAAAAAAATTTGCTCAAAATTTAATTGATGCCATCAATGCTAGCAAGGCAAATGATTTATCTAAGTTGTTAACTGGCCTTGGAATACGTCACATAGGAGCAAAATCAGCTAAAAATTTATCAAGAAAATACAGAAATATAGATAATCTGATGAAGGCGTCACTTGAAGAGCTCACAGTTCAAAATGATATCGGAGAGGTAATGGCGAAAAGTATATATGAATTTTTTAAAGAGGAACAGACAATAGATTTAATAAATAAACTTAAAGAAGCAGGTGTTAACATGGAATCGCTTGAGGAAGAAAGTTCAGATACAAGGTTTGAAGGAATGACGTTTGTATTAACCGGTACATTATCAAAATATTCAAGAAACGAAGCATCTGATATTATTGAAAGATTAGGAGGAAAAACATCTGGTTCAGTATCGAAGAAAACATCCTATGTACTTGCTGGGGAAGATGCAGGAAGTAAATTAACAAAGGCACAGAGCTTAGGTGTTGAAGTAATAACAGAAGAGCAATTTGAAGAAATGATAAAATAGAAAAAAGAACATAAAAAATAAAGAAAGGAATTTTTATGAACGATTATACATTTGAAAATTTTGAGAAAGATTTAGACAACGGATATCAGATATTTTTCACGTATGTTAGAAATAGGTATGTTGTATTTAAAACGGCAGAGAATAGTTATACTCAAAAGCTTATTACAGATCATCCAAAAAATCCTCAGCCAAGAATACAAATCGTTACACACAAAAGAATATTTGAAATGTTCCCATATATGGAAGATTTTGAATATAAGGTAGAGGCAATTTAAAAAAATGTAGATAATGTATTTGATTTATTATAATTTTTATGTATAATAAGCATGAGGGGGGGTGAAATGATGAAAAAATTATTAAAGGTAACTAGTTTATTGGCAGTTGTACTTATGCTTCTACTAGCTTTAACAGGTTGTGGTGGAAATAAATTAGTAGGTACAATGGAAGAAGACAACTATAAGTCAAAAATTGAAATATCTTTTGACAAAAACGATAAGCTTTCAAAAATGGTAATTACAAACACTTATAACTCTTCAAGCGATGCTAAAGATGCATACGAAGAACTAAAAGATGATTCTGAAGGTGCAAAAGTTAAGAGAAGTGGTAAAAAAGTTACTATTACTATGAAAGCAAAAGACTTCTCAGAAGAATTTGGTGCTGATGAAGATGAGCTTGATAAAGATACTATGGAGCAATTCGTAAAATATATGGGATATGAATTGAAAGACTAATTTTAAATTTAAGTTGAAGGTACAAAAGTAAGTTTTCTTTTGTACTTTTTAATATATATAGGATGGATTTCAAATGGAAGAATCGGAAATTGAGGAAGTAAAGAAATATTCAGATGATAGAGATAAATTTTTTGATTATGTAAAAAAAGATGGTTTAGTTTTGGAATGGGCATCTGATGAGTTAAAAAATGATAAGGAACTTGTTTTAGAAGCTGTAAAATGTGATCGGAGGAGCATTAGAATTTGCAAGTGATGCTTTGAAAGATGACAAAGATGTTTTGTTAGCTGCAGTAGAAGTAAAAGGTTGGGTATTATGTTACGCAAGTGAAAATTTGCAGGCTGATAAAGATGTTGTTTTAAAGGCTGCTCAAAGAGATGGACAAATTTTATATTATGCAAGCCAGAAGCTAAGAGATGATAAAGATGTTGTTATGGCAGCAGTAAATAATAAAGGGATTATTCTAAAATACGCAAGCCAGAGATTAAGAGCTGATAAGGATGTAGCAATTGCAGCGATAAAACAAAATAAGAGCTCTTTAAGCTATGTTGCAGACGAGATAAAAAATGATGAGGATATACAAAATATCATTAATCCACCAGTAGAAGATAAATAAATTTAAAAATCTGCAAGAATATAATTAGAAAATTATTTGACTAAAGAGAGGAGATTAATGCCTTTTTAACGAGGCAAATTCCAGCTAAAAAGCTGGAACTTCTCTCATTTTTTATATTATAGAAAAGTTCTCTGAACTTCCTATAATATAAAGCCCACTGTTGTTCTGTTATTACAAATGGTATTTGTCTGTTATTTTTTATAAATCTACTATAGGGTTGTATTTTTCGAGCCACATATTAACTTGGTACAAATATGCTATAAGTTGAGGACCAGTCATTAATTGACCAAACCAAGGTCGAGAAAATGCTTTTCCGTTAGAATCTATAATTTCTTCAATATATTTTTTGTTGAGTAATTTGTTAATTGGCGAATTGTTATTACTAACTATGCCAGAAAGTTTTTCTTTTACAGCAGTCATATAATTTGGATTCCATGTTTTTGGATATGGACTTTTTTTCCTCTCAATAATTTCTTCTGGCAATATATTTTTCATAGCGTATCGTAAAAGACCTTTTTCACGTCCATGAAGTGCTTTCATTTCCCAAGGAATATTCCAAACATACTCCGCAAGTCGATAGTCACAGAATGGAACTCTAATTTCAAAACCATTGTACATGGCCATTCTATCAGATCTATCTAACAATGTTTGCATAAACCAATTTAATGTTAGATACGAAATTTTTCTTTTCTGAGCTGTTTCCATAGAATCTGAATCTATTATTTCAACTTCCGCCAATGATTCACGATATCTGTAGTCGATGTAATCTCTTAGATTAATTTTTGATGATATTTCAGGATTTAAAAGTTGTTGTCTTTCTGAAATTGCTATGGACCATGGAAATGTACCACTATTTAAACTATCGGATCTAAAGAACCATGGGTATCCTCCAAATATTTCATCTGCACATTCTCCAGTTAGTGAAACCGTGGCATAGGGTTTTACATTTTTACAAAATAGAAGTAGGGAGGCATCTACGTCTGCCATTCCAGGGAAATCACGTGCTATCATTGCATTTTCTAAGTTATCTACTAAATCAGGTGTGTCAAGTATAATGGTTTGGTGATGAGTTTTTAGATGATTGGACATCAAATCTATGTAGTACTTATCAGAATTTGGCTGAAAATCTGTTTTCATAAAATTTTTGTCATTATCAACGTAATCAACAGAGAAAGTATTTAGAATTCCAATGTTATTTTTCTTGTAATAGTTGGAAGCATAATGAGCAATAATACTTGAATCAAGCCCACCTGAAAGAAATACGCATAGTGGAACGTCTGAAACTAATTGTTTTGTTATGGAATCTTCAAGCAAGAATCTTATTTTTTCGACTGTTTGGTTTAGACTTTCAGTATGCTCTTTTGAATGTAATTTCCAATACTTTTTTGTATGTAAGCCTGTTTCATTATATACTCCAAATGATGCAGGCTTTATTTCGTAAATATTTTTAAAAATTCCAGTACCAGAAGTTCTAGCTGGACCAATGCCAAACAATTCAGCAATGCTCTGCTCATCAAGTATTGGTTGAATGCCTGGGTATTTTAAAATGGCCTTTAGCTCTGATGAAAAAACAAGTGTATTATCTGTAATAGTATAAAATAATGGTTTTACACCAAAGTGATCTCTTGCTAAGAAAAGTTCTTGAGAATTACTATCCCATATTGCAAATGCAAAAATTCCATTAATTTTTTTCACAATATCTTTTTTCCAAAAAATAAAACCTTTTAGCAAAACTTCAGTATCTGAGTGACTATTAAAGACAAAACCATTTTTCTCAAGTTCTAAACGTAATTCTTTTGTGTTATAAATTTGTCCATTGTAAACTATAGTATAAGTATTATCCATAAAACGTTCAGTCATTGGTTGCTTTCCGCCATCTGGATCTATAATTGTCAATCGTTTATGACCAAGAACTATATGTTCTTCATAGTAATAACCATCTTCATCTGGACCTCTATGAGAAAGGATATTATTCATATTATAAATATTTTCTTTAGATGTAACATTCCTTTTAAGATTACAAAAACCTGTAAATCCGCACATAACAAACACCTCAACAAATTAATATATATATATAATATGCATAAATTTATAAAAAGATAACAAAAATTTTACCAAAAGTCTTTTCAATTAACATAATGAGTGATATAATAAAACGAACTTTACTTGAAGGGAGTGAAGTAGTTATGGCAAATCCCAAGATAATCTCAGCGTCTTGGGTGATGACACGGACCGATGTTGATTCATACGGAGAAGAATTGTGGAACTTAGTACCGAATAAAGGTTCTTGGATTGCAATTATCCATCTCCAAAAAGAGACTGGAAAGATGTATCTTTCAATTGTAAAAGCTGGAGGTCGTACGTCATCCATGAGCAATGTAGACCAGAAAGTGGTTGTAGCCGCTTTACGTAAGCTTAGCCAGATGGTCTACAAAGAGCAAGGCATCAAAACTCAAATTGGCGTAAAAGCAACTGAGAAAAATGCAAAGTTGTTTGCCACAGTAAGGAAGGCTGGTTTTCGGAAAACTGGTATTCGGTTGAAGAATCGCCATAAACCAGATACCCTGGTGTACAAGTTTAATCCGGATAGAGCAAAGAAGTAGTGATGATGCCAATCAATTTGACAAGAGGGATGTGCAGTGTACGTTCCTCTTTGTTGTTATATTAAAATAATAAAGGGCTACCTCTGTTGTATACAGAGATAACCCTTTTCTATATAAATTTTTATTATAAGCATAAAAAATGAGGGAGGAGATTTGCCTAAGTTTCATCAAATCTCCTAATGCACCCCTCGAATGGTTTGTAGTTTCACTTTTCCATTATACATCCGCATCCTCACTTTTTCAGGAGGGCATGCAGTGTGAAGACGAACATCACAACAGCAATAGCGAATGCACCGGCAACAACGGCAACGGGACCATCAAAGGTCACCTGTTTAACGAAGTGGATGAAAACGATAACGGCAACAACGAAGCCACCGACACCGAAAGCAACCTTCTTCAGCGCATTCTCATTCACCACAAGGAGAACGATAGCCAGCAGAGCCAGTACTGCAATGATTGCAATATACATAAGTGAAACCCCCCTTTCGTAATGAATTCTCATCCCGAAGGCTTGAGTTGCGAACACCCTGCATTTTGGTGCTACAATGCCATTATAGCACATAATTAAAATTATGTAAAGTGCTATAAGAAAATTTTGACTGATGTATATTATAAAAAATGGTGGACGTTTACAATTATTGAAAATTTTTATTGACAAATAGGTAAAAAACTAGTATACTCTTAAAGTGATATTAAATAGTCAAATCATTAGTATATAATATAGATAAGTACTAATTGGCAAAGGAGGGAATAGAAATGGCACAACCAAAAAGAAGATGGTCAAAAGCAAGAACTCATTTAAAAAGATCTACTTGGACTTTAAAAGCAAGAAATTTAGTAGAATGTCCACATTGTCATGAATTAATGCAACAACATAGAGCATGTCCTGCTTGCGGATATTATGATGGAGAAAAAGTTGTTAATGTACAAAGTGACAACCAAGAGTAAGAAAATCAGCATGAAAATGCTGTTTTTTTGTTTTTATGATAATTTAAATAAAATTATTAAAATTAAAGAATTGTATATAATAATTTTGATATAGTAAGTGAAGAATAATTTATGTATTAAAGCATGTATAGATAAAAATTGACTAATGAGAGGATTTGTTATAAAATAAGGAAAAATTTAGAAGGAGGAAAAAATGTCAAAACCAGTAGTTGCAATTGTTGGAAGACCAAATGTAGGCAAGTCAACGTTCTTTAATTATATTGTTCGGAAAAAGAATTTCAATTGTTGAAGATACACCGGGTGTTACAAGAGATAGAATATATGCAGAAGCAAACTGGAGAGGAATAGATTTTACTATTATAGATACAGGTGGTATTGAACCTGAATCTGAAGATATAATAATATCTCAAATGAGAGAGCAAGCAGATATGGCAATAAGTATGGCAGATGTTATTGTGTTTGTTACAGATTTTAAAGCTGGAATAACAAGCAGTGATAGTGAAATTGCAATGATGCTAAGAAAATCAAAGAAACCTATTGTATTAATTTGTAATAAGGCGGATAATTTGGGTAAGACACCAGATGACATATATGAATTTTACAATCTTGGACTTGGAGATCCATATCCTGTATCTGCAAAAAATGCGTTGGGAATTGGCGATGCACTTGATGCTATATATGAATTATTACCAAGAAATACCGATGAACAGAATGAAGGTGACGTTATAAAAGTTGCATTTATTGGTAAACCAAATGTAGGAAAATCATCATTGGTAAATAAAATTCTTGGAGAAAATAGAGTTATTGTTAGTAATGTAGCTGGTACAACAAGAGATGCAATTGATTCTGAATTTCAAAACTCGTATGGGAAGTATGTGCTTATTGATACAGCTGGAATTAGAAGAAAAAGCAAGGTTACTGAAAACTTAGAGCGATATAGTGTAATGAGAACTCGGTCTTGCCATTGAAAGAGCAGATGTGTGTGTATTTATGATTGATGCAAACGAAGGTGTAACAGATCAAGATGCAAAGATAGCTGGAGAAGCTCATGAAGCTGGAAAGGGAGTTATTATTGCAGTAAATAAATGGGATGAATATGAAAAAGATAATAATACAGTAGAAAACTATAAAAAAGAAATTTATAATAAATTATCGTATTTATCATATGCTCCAATTATTTTTATATCTGCAAAAACAGGACAAAGAGTTGAAAAGTTATATGAGTTAATTAATGTTGTTGCAAGTCAAAATGCACTTAGAGTATCAACTGCAGTATTAAACCAAGTTTTGAATGAGGCCATTGCAATTGTTCAGCCTCCAACAGATAAAGGTAAACGATTAAAGATTTTTTATATGACACAAGCGTCAACAAAGCCACCAACATTTGTGGTTTTTGTTAATGATAAAAAACTATTTCATTTTTCTTATGAAAGATATTTGGTAAATCAGTTAAGAAAAGAATTTGTATTAACAGGAACACCAATTAGGATGATTGTGAGAGAAAAAAAAGAAAAAGAATAAACGAAAGAAGGAGTGATTTTATGGCAGTATATATATTAATGGCTATTATTGCGTATGCGATTGGAAGTGTAAATTTTTCAGTTATATTTAGTAAAAAATTTGCAGGATTTGACGTAAGGGAAAAAGGAAGTGGAAATGCAGGTTCAACAAATATGTTAAGAAGTGTTGGAAAGGGTCCTGCATTATTAACATTAATTTGTGACATTCTAAAGGGTATAGTTACAATATTATTGGCAATTGGAATTGGAAAAATAGCTACAGAAGTTAAACCAGAAATATTGGTTCAAATTGCTGGTATATTTGTTGTAATTGGACATACTTTTCCAGTATATTTTGGCTTTAGAGGAGGAAAAGGTGTTGCAACATCTCTTGGAATATTGTTATTGGTTAACTGGCAAATAGGATTGATTTGTTTAGTTTTTGCATTAGCTATTATGATTTTAACCAGAATGGTTTCATTAGGATCTGTTCTAACGGCAGTGTTGTTTCCAATTTTAACTATATTTATTACAGAAAATTATATTATAAAAGGAAACTATATAATATTTGGTATTATTATGGCATTAATTGTCATATTTAATCATAGATCTAATATTAAGAGAATATACAACGGAGAAGAGCATAGAATTGGTCAAAAAAGTTAAATAAAAAAGGGACGGTTCTGTTTGGTTCGAACCAAACAGAACCGTCCCTCTTTCAGAGGAAGGGAGATTTTTATGAAAAGTATAGCTATTATAGGAAGTGGAAGCTGGGGAGTTGCCCTTGGAATGCATTTAGCAAGATTAGGAAATAATGTTAAAATATGGTCTTTTGAAAAAGAAGAGGCAGATCTTATTAATAAAGAAAAGAAGTGTAAGTTTTTACCGGATGTTACAATTCCAGATAATATTTCATGTTATTTAGATTATAAGCAGGTAATTGAAAATACAGATTTAATTTTGCATGTTACACCATCTAAGTTTACAAGAAATATTGTTAAACAATATAAGGAATTTGTGGATGTTAATAAACAACCAATTGTTGTTTGTTCGAAAGGCTTAGAGCTATCAACACTTTCGATATTAACAGATGTAATAAAAGAAGAAATTCCAGAAGCAAGAATTGGTGCATTATCTGGTCCAAGTCACGCTGAAGAGGTTTCTATTGGAATGCCAACGGTACTTGTTAGTGCCTCTGAAGACGAGTATGTTAGAAATTTTGTACAAGACTTGTTTATGAATAAGAATATGAGAGTTTATACATCAGATGATGTAAGAGGTGTTGAATATGGATCAGCACTAAAAAATATTATAGCATTCTGTGCGGGAGCGGCAATTTCGCTAGGATGTGGAGACAATACATATGCAGCACTACTTACAAGAGGTTTAGCAGAAATTGCTAGATTAGGAGAAAAAGTTGGGGCTAAAAAGGAAACATTTTTTGGTCTAACGGGACTAGGTGATTTAATTGTTACTTGTGGAAGCGAACACAGTAGAAATAGAAAAGCCGGAAAACTTGTTGGACAGGGGATGCCATTAGACCAAGTAAAAAAAGAGGTTGGAATGGTAATAGAAAGTATAGATAACATTGAAGCTGCATATGCTCTGAAGGAAAAATATGACGTGGAAATGCCAATAGTAGATGAGGTATATAATGTTTTATATAATGGAGAAAATCCACAAGATGCGGTATATAAATTGATGCAAAGAGATAAAAAAGCTGAAATGTAATTAAAGAAGGTAAAAAAGACGCTCTGATTTTAATGAAGTGAACCTTCCATGTTAGACAAAAAGTTTAACGTGGAAGGTTCACTTTATTTTGAGTATCTTTTCTATATAATTTTTAATATCCAATTTCGCCCAATAAATTATTAACATCAGGCTTATATTGTAGTTCAGCATCAACATAAACTAATGTATTATCAATTCTAGAAATTACTTTGTATTTTCCGTTAGATTCTAAAGTATATTTCTCATAGTTAGCTACTGAAACAGAATTTTCTAATTTTTCGTTAGAGGCGCTTTGGAAGATTCTTTGGTTTGAAGCAAACATATTCTTTGCACTTGAATCAGATTCTAAAACCAAAAATTCTATTTGAAATGACAAATCTGGGGGTGCAGCTACGTAACTTTGCAGTATTTCATTATGTGAAGAATACTCAGACTTTGAATCTTTTATAACAAAATTTCTTTCTTCCATCATTGAATAAAATTCTTCGGCTGATATTGTATCTTTTTTCTTTCCGCATCCAGTAAAACTGAATAGAGCCGAAAAACATATTGCGATTGTCAAAACATATTTTAGTGTTCTTTTCATACTAAATCCTCCTTAGAAATAAATGTTGTAATCAATTTCTGGAAATATACAATCATATTCTTCCAAGTACGTAACAAAATCTTCATCAATTTTATTATTTTTTATTTGACCATATAGTTTAGTAAATCTTCCAACATGGTCTTTAATTCTTTTCTTGGCATAATCAACCATAGTTCCATTTGTTATAATAAATAGCCAATCACTACTTTGTGCAAGTAAAATTTCCCTAGCACATTGGTTTAGGGCTCTCCTTTGAAGAGGGTTATTTGAATTAGGGTAAAGGTGAGCAAGCTCAACCATCCAGTCCCCAAGTTTGTGTAAATGTCTATGTGCATAGTCATTAGTTGGATTTAACCATACTTCACTATATCCGTTAGCACCCCAACTTGATCTACATGGAGTTGCAACTTGCATAGTTGGAAAATTATCAATATATTCACTAGGAGTCGTTAGTTTAAAATTACATTCATCGTAGTATATTTTCTTAAATAAAATGTACAACCAATAAGGACCTTCATACCACCAGTGACCATACAATTCGGCATCATAAGGGCATAGGATAATAGGTGGATTATTTGTGAATTTTGATACTTCTGAAATTTGCTGAACTCTACTATCTAAAAAATGCCCAGCTTGTCTTTCGGCAGAATCTTTTGCCCATTGAATATTGTAATAATCTTTATTATCTGTTTTTCCTGTAATACGATGATATTTTATACCTGTGTTTACACGGGCACCATTTGAGGCAATATAAGGTTTTATATATTCATAATCAGCTTCGTACCCAATATCTCTATAGAATTCCCTGTAGTTGAAGTCGCCAGGATATCCATTTATAGAGCTCCAAACTTGTCTAGATGATTCCAAATCACGTCCAAATGCAACAACTCCATCTGGAGATACTATTGGAGCAAAAGTTCCGTATAGTGGGGCAGGGTTTGAATATAGAATTCCATGAGTTTCTGTAATAACATATTCTATACCAAATTCTCTTAAATATTTATCGGCTTCTGGAACATATCCACACTCAGGCAACCATATACCGCGAGGTTTTCTTCCAAAATATTTTTCATATGTTTGAACGCCAACGGCAATTTGAGCCCTTACTGTTTGTTCTGTAACGTATAGAATAGGAAAATATCCATGAGTTGCACCGCATGTAATTATTTCTAGAACACCAATGTCTTGGAAATGTTTGAATCCTTGAATAATATTGCAGTTATATTTTTCTTTAAAAATTTTCAAGTCGCTTGAATATCTATCGTAATAGTAATGTGCTAAATTATTTACTCGTTCATCGTACGTTGTTCTTTTGATTTCTTTTTCAGCAAGTTCGATATGTTTTTTTAAGTATTTTATATATCGATCCTGAAGTAATTTATTATCTAACATATTAAGAAGTGGAGGAGTCATAGTCATTGTTATTTTAAATTCTACATTTTCCTCAACTAATTTTTCAAAATTTGTAAGCAATGGAATGTATGTTTCAGATATTGCTTCAAATAACCATTGTTCCTCTAAATAATCTTCACTTTCAGGATGATGAACGAATGGTAAGTGAGCATGAAGTACGAAACTTACATATCCTTGTATATTCTTATTCATTTACATATTTCTCCATTTTGTGTATTTATAATAAAAGCCCTACGAAAGGGCCTGTATAATTTTATGAAATTTTAAATCCAGATGATGGGTTGCTTTCGTATCCATTTTCATCATTATACAATTCAATTAAATTGTATATGTTATTAATCTTATAATTTGAAACATCTCGTTTTTCAAGTTCATTAGTTTTTACATTTTTAAAATATACAGAGCTTAACTGATTTTTTAGTATATGGTCATTAGGTGATTCTAATGTATTAGATTTTGTTATGTGCATTATATTAGAATTGTTTTCAAATTTTATAGTTTCATTAGCTGTTATTTTTTTTCTTCCAAGCTCTATTTCAAATACGCAATTGCTTGTAGGTGTTCGTAAGTACCAACTATTTGTAAAATCATCAACCTCAATTTCAAAACTAGAATTTAATGTTTTATTGTGAACCAGTAAAACAGGTTTTGTTTCGTAAAAGAAATTATCTCCGTATTTGTCTGTCATTTCTTTTCTATCGCTGTCAGAAATATCCCAATATATAAATAATGCGTGAGGTGTTTGAGCTAATATTTTTATAACTGTTTGGTTATATCTATAAGGTAAATCATAATACTCTGAAAATGATTTTGACCCTATGGATTGTACCTGTTTTAAATTAGCCACTTTAGAAATATTGGAAGTTTTATTATTACTCTTTACGGATCTTGAATTAACTTTTTTGGCAACTGGTTTATTTTTTTTTGAATCAGTCGTGGATTCTTTTTTTCTTGCCTTTATTGATTTTGCTTTTGCTTTTTCTTTTTCTTCTTTTGTTTCTTTCAAGATTCTTTCCTCCTTAAGTTTATAAAATCGCTAAACATATACTATATCAAAATTATTATAAATTCAATAGAAAAATGTAACAAAGTGGAAAAAAAAGTAAAATTTTATTTACTTTTAAAATAAAGTTGTATAAAATATTTGTGATATTAAAAACGTTCTAAAAGATGATGATTAAAATGTAGAAAAACAGAAGATTAGAAAGGGGCATAACTAACATGAAAATTTTAATGTTAACATGGGAGTATCCACCTAGAATAGTGGGAGGAATTGCTCGTGTAGTACATGACTTATCTCACAGATTAGTTAAAGATGGACACGAGGTAACAGTGGTAACTTATAAGGATGCTAATATACCAAATTTAGCAGATTATGAGAATGACAAAGGTGTAGAAGTATACAGAGTAGAAAACTATATGATTACACCAAATAATTTTACAGATTGGATTATGCAGTTAAATTTTAACTTAATTGCAAAAGCGACAGAAATAATTAATGAGAAAGGAAAATTTGATGTTGTACATGCACATGATTGGCTTGTTACTTATGCTGCAAAAACGTTAAAACAATCATTTAAAATTCCACTTGTATCAACAATTCATGCCACAGAGGCAGGAAGAAATAGTGGAATTCATGATGAAGTTCAAAGATATATAAATGACACGGAATGGCTTTTAACATATGAATCAACGGATGTTATTGTAAATAGCAACTATATGAAAAATGAATTACAACGATTATTTGGTTTACCATATGACAAGATAAATGTAATACCGAATGGCGTAAATTTAAATTTATATAGTGGTGTAGATAGGGATTATAATTTCAGAAGAATGTATGCAATGGATAATGAAAAAATAATCCTTTATCTTGGAAGATTAGTTTATGAAAAAGGTATACAGAATTTAATTTCTGCAATGCCAAAAATATTAGATAGATATAATGATGCTAAGCTCGTTGTAGCCGGAAAAGGTGGAATGATTGATGAGCTTAGAAATCAAGTAGATTATATGGGAATTCAGAACAAGGTTTATTTTACTGGATATTTAGACTCGGAATCTGTACAAAAAATGTACAAGTGTGCAGATGTAGCTGTATTTCCAAGTACATATGAACCATTTGGAATTGTTGCACTAGAGTCAATGCTTTCTGGAACACCAACAGTTGTTTCTGATGTGGGAGGATTAAATGAAATAATTGAGCATGGAGTTGATGGTATGAAGAGTTATGCAGGAAATCCAAATTCAATAGCGGATTCAGTATTGTCTTTACTATTTGATCAACAGCTGTGTGATAATATTTCAAAAAATGCAAAAAATAAAGTTAAAAATAACTATAATTGGAATAAAATTGCTCAAGATACACACTATGTATATGAAAGAGCAATATGCCAAACTGAAGCAGAGAAACAACTAAAGCAATTAGAGCAAGAAAGACAAAATAAAGCTGCTAAAGCTAATAATTCTGAAAAGGAAATATCAAAATTATTGACTTTCAAGAAGAAACACGCGTATGCATAGGAGGATTTTATTGTGAGTAACGTATATGATGCTGCAAATAAATTAGCAGATGAGATTAGACAGTCAGAAGAATTTTTAAAGTATAGAGAAGCAAGAAAAGCTGTCCTTGCCAATCCGGATTTTAAATCTAGAATAGAAGAATTTGAAAAAATTAGGTATGATGTTCAAGTTTTGTCTATGGAAAAAGGAAGTACAGATCCTGAAAAAATGAAAAAATTGCAGGAATTATATACAATTCTTGTCGAAAATAAAGATATAAAAGATTATTTCGACCTAGAAGTAAACTTTAATGTAATGGTTGCAGATGTAAATAAAATTATTGCAGAGTCAATGGAAGAAATTTTTAGAAAATAACGAAACCCGAAAGAAGAGGGATTATTTTAGTTAGTGCGAAAAGAGTGGGAAAGCAATAAAAAAGTATACCCAATCTAGCTTATATAAAAGAGCTGAAATTAAAATTCGAACGAAACAGAATAGTCTCTCTTCTTTGAATTTTTTAAAATTTGAAATTTAATTCACTTTCTCTTTAAAAATTGCAGAAAATAGTATACAATGTAGAAAATTTGTAGATTATGAGGAGAAAAGGATGAATAAAAAATGGGAATATTGTGATGTAAATGCTGGAGAAATCGAACAGATTAAGAGCAAGTATAATGTTAGCGAACTTGTTGCAACTGTTATTTCAAACAAAAAATTAACAACTAGTGTGGATGTATTTTTAAATCCAACAAGAAATGATTTTTATGATCCATTTTTAATGCCGGATATGGAAATTGCAGTAAATAGAATAATTAAAGCTATTGAGGATAATGAAAAGGTAATTATATATGGAGATTATGATGTTGATGGTATAACGAGTATAACTGTTTTGAAGAGCTTCCTAAAAGATCGTGGATTAGAAGTTGGAAGTTACATACCTAATAGGTTGGATGAAGGCTATGGATTAAATAAGGATGCAATAGACAGAATAGTACAGCTAGGTTATACATTAATGATTACTGTTGATTGTGGAATTTCTTGTATTGACGAAATTGAGTATGCAAATAGTTTAGGAATCGAAACCATTGTTACGGATCACCACGAACCAGCTGAAACATTGCCTAATGCTCTTGCGGTAGTTGATGCAAAAAGAAAGGATAATAAATATCCATATAATCAATTAGCTGGTGTTGGAGTTTGTTTTAAAGTAGCACAAGCTATATCAAAACGATACAATTTAGATGAAAAAGAATATTTAAAATACTTAGATCTTGTTTGTGTTGGAACAATTTCAGATATTGTTCCACTTGTAGATGAAAATAGGGTAATTTCCAAATTAGGTCTAAAGCTTGTAGCTGTTACAAAAAATATAGGTTTAAGAGCTTTAATAGATTCAATTGGTGCAAAGAATGTGGATTCTTCACTTATTTCTTTTGGAATTGCACCAAGAATTAATGCTTGTGGTAGATTAGGATATGAGCAAGAAGCTTTGAAATTGTTTTTTACACAAAATATTGTGGAAGCTCAAGAAATTGCCAGAGAACTTAATAGATATAATATGGAAAGACAACAGAAGGAAGTAAAAATATATAATGAGTCTATTGAGATGATTGAAAATGGAGAAAAAAATAATTCATGTATAATTCTTGGTCATGAAGATTGGCATCACGGAGTTATTGGTATTGTATCATCAAAAGTAACAGAGATGTATTATAAGCCAAGTATTTTAATAGGATTTGAAAATGGGGAAGGCAAGGGATCTGGTAGAAGTATACATGGATTTGACCTTCATGAGGCTCTGGGAAATTGTCAAAATCATATTGAAAGATTTGGTGGCCATTCAATGGCAATAGGAATTTCAGTAAAGGAATCTGAATTTGAACAATTCAAGAAAGATGTAGAAAAATATGTTGAAGATGCGCATATTGAAAATTTAGTTCCTGTTATAAAAATTGATAAGCAAATAAATGATAGTGATATTAATTTAAAAACTGTTAATGAATTAAAGATGTTAGAACCTTTTGGTGAAGCAAATAAAATGCCAATTTTTTTGTATAAAAATTTAAAAATTGATTCGATTAGGGCTTTATCTGAAGGAAAACATATAAAACTTACATTAAGAGATAAAAATATTGTTATCGATGCGATTGGATTTAATATGGGAAAACTTGTTGATGAATATTTATTGGGTGATAGGATTGATGTTGTAGGATCACTTGAAGTTAATAAATATAATGGAAGGGAAACTATACAAATAAATCTTAAAGATATTAGAAAATCATATTAGGAGGGGATGCCCATATGTCTGAAGTGAAAAATGAAGCCATAGAAGATATTATTGAATTAATGAAAAAAAATAATAGAAAATCAGATAGCAAACTCATAAGGAGAACTTATGAGTTTGCTAAGTCTAAACACGGAAATCAACTTAGAAAATCTGGAGAACCATATATAATCCACCCTTTACAAGTTGCATATATTTTAGCAACTTTAGGAATGGATGATAGTACTATATGTGCTGCATTATTGCATGATATAGCTGAGGATACTGAAGTTACAATTAAAGATTTGGAAAAAGAGTTTTCGTCTGAAATTGCAGAAATGGTTGATGGTGTAACAAAGCTAGGAAATCTGAAATATACAAGTGCTGAGGAAGAACAAGTAGAAAACTACAGAAAAATGTTTCTTGCAATGGGTAAGGATATTAGAGTTATACTTATAAAGCTTGCCGATAGATTACACAATATGAGAACTTTAAAGTATTTAGCTAGAGACAGACAAATTGCAATTTCAAAAGAAACTGCGGACCTATATGCCCCACTTGCAAATAGACTTGGTATTTATTCGTTAAAATGGGAACTTGAAGATTTATCTTTTAAATATCTTTATCCTGATGAATACAAAGAAATTGTTGAAGGAATAGATGAAAAAAGAGGTGAGCGTCTTCAGTTTATTGATGCGGTTGTAAATGAAATAAATAATGAACTTAAGAAGCAAAAAATAGAAGCTGAAATAACTGGAAGAGCAAAACATTTGTACAGTATATATAGAAAAATGCAAAGAGATGGAAAAACATTAGATCAAATATATGATTTATTTGCACTTAGAATTTTAGTTAATTCTGTAAAAGATTGTTATGCTGCTCTTGGTGTTGTTCATGAACTATATACGCCTATGCCAGGACGATTTAAAGACTATATTTCAATACCAAAACCAAATATGTACCAATCTCTTCATACTACTTTACTTGGACCAAAAGGAACTCCTTTTGAAGTTCAAATTCGTACATGGGACATGCACAGAATTGCTGAGTATGGAATTGCGGCGCATTGGGCATATAAAGAAGCTAATAAAAATAAAAAATCAAATGTTATAGTACAAGAAGACAAACTTGCGTGGCTTAGAGAATCTTTAGAATGGCAGAAAGAAATGCAAGATCCAGACCAATTTTTAAAAACATTAAAAACGGAGCTTTTTGAAGACGAGGTATATGTTTTTACTCCAATGGGTCAGATAAAAGTTTTGCCAAATGGCGCAACACCTATAGATTTTGCTTATAGTGTTCATGCTGAAATAGGACACCATATGACAGGATGCAAGATTAATAACAAAATGATGCCTATTGTTACAAAACTTAATAATGGGGACATTGTTGAAATTATAACATCTGATCAGGCAAAAGGTCCAAGTAGAGATTGGATTAAATTTGTAAAGAGTAGCTCTGCAAAAAATAAAATACAGCAATGGTTTAAGAAAACAGAGCGCGAAGACAACATTATTAAAGGAAAAGATTTAATTGAAAAGGAAATTAAACGTATAGGAATGAATTACGCTACACTTTTCAAAAATGAGTATATTCAGGTAGCTCTAGATAGATATAAATTTTCTAGCTTAGAGGATATGTATTCAGCCGTTGGTTTTGGGGCAATTTCATCATCAAGAATTGTGGCTAAAATACTTGAGGCATATAGAAAAGATAATGAAGATGAACAAATTGAAAAGAAAATTGAAGAGCTTGTAACTGAAAAAAATACTAAAGCAAGAGCATCAAGTAATGGTATAATTGTTAAGGGAATAGATAATTGCCTTGTTAGATTTTCTAAGTGTTGTAATCCAGTTCCAGGTGATGAAATTATAGGCTTTATTACAAGGGGAAGGGGCGTTTCTATCCATAGGAAAGATTGTATAAATGTAAAAGATTTGCTATCTCAGGAAGATAGAATAATTGATGTTTTCTGGAGTACGCAAAATCAATCTGTATATAACGTTGAAATACAAGTATTGGCAAATGATAGAAATGGTTTACTTGCCGACATAATAAGAGAGCTTTCATCAACAAAATGCCGATTGATTGCAGTTGATTCAAAGGCATTGAAGGATAAAACTGCTGAAACGAATCTCACGATAGAAGTTGAGAATTTAAGTGTTTTAAATACAGTTGTTAAAGCATTAAGAAAAGTCGATAGTGTATATGAAGTGACTCGTAAAAAGTAGATATAGTAGAAAGGATATATCAAATGATACTAAAGAGAATAAAGGTTTCGGTATTGGAATCTCAACCAACGAATTGTTATATAGTTGAGGATGAAGTTTCGAAAGAAGCTTTGGTTATAGATCCAGGTGGTGAGGTTGACAAAATTATGGATATGCTAGATACCTTAGGAGTAAATTTAAAATATATATATTTAACACATTGCCATGCAGATCATGCATATGGCGTAAATGAGTTGAGAGCAAAGAATAATTCAGCCAAGGTTCTAATTCATAGATACGATTATGATTATTTAAATGATGATGAGGTTAATCTATCTACATATATAGGATTAGAAAAAATGCATATTGAAGATGTAATGAGGGTTGATGAACATGACAAAATACATGTAGGAAAAATAGAGTTTGATGTAATTCATACTCCTGGACATACCAGAGGTGGTAGTAGCTTATATTGCGAAGCAGAAAAAATGGTATTTACAGGTGATGCTATGTTTAGGGGAACATGGGGAAGAACTGATCTACCAACAGGTAGTTTGGAACAAATTATGGATTCAATAATGTCAAAGTTACTGAAACTTCCAGATGATACAATTGTATATCCAGGTCATGGAAAATCAACTATGGTAAGAGAAGAAAGGCCAATATATGAAGAGCTCAGCCCAAGAATTGATTAAATAAAGGGGGAATATACAATGGTAAAGATGTATAATACAGATATGGATACTAACGTAACATCTGAAACAAAAATATTTCAAAAAGGAAATTGGATTAATATGATTAATCCATCAAAGGATGAAATTGAGCTTATTTGCGAAGCGGTTGGTATTGAAAATGATTTTATAAAGTATTCGCTTGATGCAGAAGAAAAGGCCAGAATTGATATTGAAGATGATGGAACAATTTTGTTTATTATAGACGTACCAATTTCTGAGGAAGAAAACGGGAATATAGTATATACAACAATGCCAGTTGGTTTAATATTTGTAAGAGATGAGTATTTAATTACGATATCAATCAAAGAAAATTCTTTGATTAATAGAATGGAGCAACTAGTAAAGAAAACGGTGGCTACATACAAAAAAAGCCAGTTTCTATTTCAGGTTTTTTACGAAAATGCATCGATGTTTTTGAATATGTTAAAGATAATAAATAAAAAGACAGAGCTATTAGAAAAGACTCTGAGAAAGAGCTTAAGAAACGATGATTTAATGAAAATGCTTAATATAGAAAAATCGTTAGTTTACTTCACTACCTCTCTAAAATCTAATGAAATAGTTATGGAAAAAACTTTGAGAGGAAAGATAATAAAATTATATGAGGAAGATGAAGATTTATTAGAAGATTCAATTATTGAAAATAAGCAAGCCATGGAAATGAGCAAAACTTATAGTGATATTTTAAATGAAACTATGGATGTATATGCTTCCGTTATTTCAAATAATATTAACGATGTAATGAAAATATTAACATCAATTACAATTATACTTGCAGTTCCAACACTAATTGCAAGTATATGGGGAATGAACGTTCCTGTACCATTTCAATATAGTTCGAATGGATTTATTTTATTAATTGCTTCATCAATAGTAATAACTTTAATAGTTATGATTTGGTTCAAAAAGAAAAATATGTTAAATTAAATAAGAAGAGGATGTTGGAGAATAATTTATTCAAGAGCGTTCTCTTTTTTTGAATATAGTAATAATTAATCTCATTTTGTATAGAATTAATTATAAAATGGGAGGATATGTGAATGTTTTTTATTTTCAGTAAAGATAAAATCATATCGTATTGTATTTCTTTTTTTATGGTATTGCTGCTTTTAGGAATTGCATTTAAGACAAAAAATAATAATAGTACAAGAGCAGCTGCATCAAATAGTATTCAACAAAATAATGGAATATATCAAACTCAAAATAAATAATGAATACTTTTCCTATTATAAGATAAAATAATATTAGTTATATTTCATTTTTCGGAGGAAATATGTTTTTTATTGGCGTTATAACAAATAAAAATAGTGAAAATAATATAAAAAATATTATGAAGGATAAGTTAAATGAGAGCCAGATTATATTCTTAAATGAGAATAATTTAGAAAATTTTAGGAATGTTAAATTTGATTCTATAGTCATAAATAATAAAATTGATGATAAATATATATTAGAAAAAATTACAAAAAAATCTAAATATGTTTTATATAATTCAGATATAACAGATAAAAATAAGATGCCAAATGATTGCTTGAATTTAATTTCTTATGGATTTAATTCCAAAGCAAATGTTACTATTTCTAGCGTTGAAGAAGATAATTATTTGTTGTATATTCAAAGCAATATAAATGGATGCAACAAGAAATTTGGTATGCAAGAAATTAGATTTGAAAAGGGAAAGAATAATATTAATGTGTATGATGGAATGATTACTACAATTATAAATTTGATATATAGCAAATGAAAAAAATGGCAAAATAGCGTTATTTTAAAAAATATTCAAAAAAATAACTTTTTATGTAGACAAAAGAAAAAAAACATTGTATAATAGAACTTATAGTAAAACAGAATGAGTAAATACATTAGATAAACAAATAAGGGGAGGAAAAAAATTGAATACGAATTATTTAGAGAATAACCATTTAGTATTGGTTGGAAAAGTTACGAGTGATAAAAGATTCAGTCATGAAATTTATGGAGAAAAATTTTACATATTTGATTTAGAGGTGCCTCGTTTAAGTGGAAATGCTGATATTATTCCTATTACTATTTCAGAAAGATTGTTAGAATCTGACGATTTAGCAATTGACAAGAAAGTGATTGTTGAAGGTCAATTTAGATCATACAATAGTTACCAAAATGAAAGAAATAAATTAGTATTAACTGTATTTGCTAAGGATGTAAAATTTGTAGAAAATCAAAATGAAGAAATTCAAGCTAGCAAAGATTTTGTATCAAATGAAGTAATATTAAACGGATATATTTGTAAGAAACCAATATATAGACAAACTCCATTTGGTAGAGAAATTGCAGATTTACTTTTAGCCGTTAACAGAGCATATAACAAGTCTGATTATATTCCTTGTATTGCATGGGGAAGAAATGCAAGATTTTGTGAAAACATAGAAGTTGGAACAGAAGTAAAAATAGTAGGTAGAGTTCAATCAAGAACATATGAGAAAAAGTATGAAGATGGAACAGCTGAAACAAAAGTTGCATATGAAGTTTCAATTTCAAGTTTAGAAGTTGTTAAAGAAGATGATAGCGAAAATGTTGGAGCTGAGGGAAGTCAAGAAGAGGCTATGTAATAAAAATAAGCGATTTAAAATCGCTTATTTTTTTTCTGTTGGAATTATGATTTTATCTTTATTAATTTCTTCCTTTTTTTTATCAATTTTTATATGATCCTTAATATCGGATATATTTAAATCTTTTCCATTACCTGGTATAATTTTAATTTCTTTATCGGCCATAAATTTTCACTCCTACATAATTATTGTATATTAGATTTTATTGATTTTATATCATTAATAGGTTCGGATAAATCTTGCAGTAAGCTATACATATTGTTAGCATCATATATTTTTAAACATAAAATTTCCGAATCATTTAGAGGTGTAATTACAAAGTATCCAATATCACTACTTTTTGCCATAGTGCAAATAATTATTTCTATATCATTTACGTTTCCTGTTTTTAATTCACTTGTAACCTGGACATCATATGTATCTTCAATATATGATTTCAAATTATCTTTAGCTAATGTCTCAGAGAATGAAGAATTTGAAGTGGTTATCCTATATAATATATTACCTTTTTTTAATTCAACATACTGATTTGGATTTGTTCCTTGAATTGAAGCATTGCCAAGGTCTTGAAGTTTATAGGTATGATTATTTATATATATAGGTGTATGGTTTGGTATTTCATTATAAATTTCCATACTAGTTTGTGTTTCTGGAGAGCTTTCAATATTTCCAAATGATTCATATGAATCAATTTTCCCAATTTTGCTACCAGCCACTTCTCTATTAACCATATTATTTTGATTTGTACTTCGCTCACTATAACGAGAATCAGAATTTGCCTTTGAACTATTTGATATGTGAATTACTGTAAATATAACAGCCACTATAAATAAAACTATCAATATAAGTAGCCATAGATTAATTTTTTTCCTTCTAACTGGACCTACGTACATTTTTTTATCCTCCGTATAAATATCTAAAATTATAATATCATAGTTAAAAAAAAAATGCTATCAAATATTAAAAATTTTTTTTGTTATTTTTTGTAAAGTTATAATAGATTTTTTTTGATTGAATTAAACAAGAAGTGCCAAACTGTAACTTGGTGAGAAGTAAATTATAAATTTAATATTGACATATTTTGTTTTGAATGATTTAATTGAACGTGAGGTTGATACAATGGAAGTTAATAATAAATCAATTATCGAATCTATACTTTTTGCTGCAGGAAGACAGGTTGAATTGAAAGAATTATCAATTGTGTTAGAGCTAGAATCAAGAGAGGTAGAGAAACTTGTTGAAGAACTAAAGGATGAGTATAATAGTAAAAAAGCTGGATTTGAAATTATAAAAATAAAAAATGCATATCAGATGTGTACGAGAAAAGATTATTATGATTTTGTTGCACAGGTGCTTGATAAAAGAAATAAACCAAGTCTTACAAATGCATCTTTAGAAATTCTTTCAATAATTGCATATAATCCGGATATAACCAGGGCTCAGATTGAAACAATTAGAGGAGTTAATAGCGATGGAACTATTTATAAGTTACTAGAATACGGATTAATACAAGAATCTGGAAAACTTAATGCCCCGGGTAGGCCTACTACATATGGTGTAGCAGACAAATTCTATAAAATGTTTGGAATTTCTAATTTAGATGAATTGCCAGAGTTGCCAAAATATAAGTTAGATGAAAATCAACAAATTATTATAGAAGAGTAAGGTGTTAATAATGTGTGATTATAAAACATATAATCCATTTTATTAAAATAAAAGGAGGGTTTTTTATGGATGAAGAAAAGAACAAGGATGTAAAAGAAGTAGCAAAAACTACGGAACAAAAAGTAGAAAAAAATAAAAAGAAAGTGGAGGAAACAGTTGTGGATAATAATATTGGACAACAAACTATACCAGAAAATTCTGGAAATAAAACAAAAATTATAATTATTAGTGTTGTAGCTGTTATTTTATCAATTCTTTTAATTGTTGGAATTGTTGCAATAGCAAAAAATGCTGGAAAACCAAGTAAAAAACAAGCTGAGAAAATTGTAGAATCATATTTAGAGGCTATAAATGACGAGGATGAAGATGCTCTTCTTAGTCAAATAGATGTAGATGGATATGTTATTTTAAAAGAAGAAAAAGAAAAGAAGTTTGATAAGAAATATAAAGATAAAAGCTCGTATATAAAGAAATATATGGATAAGAATAATGTTGATGATAGAGAAGAGCTAGAAGATGATGTTATAAAAAATGAAGGATACGTATTTAGTTCATATTATGATTATTCATTCAAAGAGCTTTCAAGTGTAAAAAAATCAAGTAAGAGCGGAAAAATTTCTGTAATTAAAGCTAAAATCAAACAAGAGTCAAGCTATAGCAAAGATACAAAAACTTTAACTTTGTATGTAATAAAATCAAGTGGAAAATATAAAGTTGTAGGATCAAAATTATCATAAAAAAAGGATTGGAATATTTTATTCCAATCCTTTTTGCTTTAAATTTGGTCTTTTGCAATTATTATAATGTCTGCTATTGTTATTTATTGTACGTAAGACAGTATTTTTTTATAGGGCAGTGTCCGCAATTTGGAGATTGTGCTTTACAAGTATATCTACCATGCCATACAAATAAATGATTTACATCTTTTAAATATTCATATGGAATTATTTTCAATAAGTCTTGTTCTATTTTTTCTGGGTCAGAATTTTTTGAAAGTCCAATACGATTTGATATTCTTTTTACATGTGTATCTACAGCAATTCCTTGTGGTGCATTAAATGCATCCAACATAATTACATTGGCAGATTTTCTTCCAATTCCAGGAAGACTCATTAAATCTTCCATATTATCTGGCAAAATACCAGCAAATTTTTCTTCTACTATGATGGCCATATTTTTAATATTTTTGGCTTTGTTTCTGTAAAATCCACAAGGGTGAATAATTTGTTCAATTTTAGATACAGGAATGTTAAAAAAATCCTTCGGAATTTTGTATTTTGAAAATAACTTAGGTGTTGTTTTATTTACTCTTTCATCAGTACATTGGGCGGATAACATAACCGCAATTGCTAGTTGAAATGGAGTTTCAAAATCTAAACTACATTTGGCATCTGGATAGTACAGCTTTAATGTTTCTATTAAGTTTATAACTTGTTTTTTTGTCATATATGCTCCTTTCAAGTATTTTTATATTATAGTAAAGCTATACTTTTCTATAATACAAAAAATAAACATTGCACAGAAATTTTCTATAAAATTTTGACACACGAACAACGGGCGTGGACCGGACAATAAATCTAAATAATTTGGCATTGAAGATGGTCTATTGTTGTTCTATTATACTTCATTTTGTAACAGAAATCGACTATACATAATATAATAAATTAAAGAGGAGGTAATGAATTTGTTTGGTATGTTGAAAAAAACTTTTGGTGTATGTTTAATTGGGATTGGATTAGGAATACTGCTGGTTTTGTTACTTCCTCTTACTGGATGGCTTTTTACAATTGGTGCTGCACTTACCATTTTAGGATTAATATGGCTTGCAAGCTAGAAGCAGGGGGTGATGGTTTTGACAATTGTAGTAAAAAAGGTACCAAGATTTTTAAGAGGTTTTGTAAAATTAATTTTTGGTATTAAAAGTACATAAAATACAATGGACGTTGCATATAAAGTTATTTTGAATAACTCCATATGTAACGTCCATCAATATAATTATGCATTTTTTAAACTACGCAAACATTTTGAACATACACACATTCTCTTTGATTCTCCGTTAACATCAAATGTTACAGTTCTAAGATTTGGTTTAAATGTTCTTGTTGCTCTTCTACTTACGTGAGAACGAGCGATAGAAATTTTGTTTCCATATGATTGTGTTTTGCTACATATTGCACACTTTGCCATAATTTTTTGCACCTCCTATATGCATTAATAAAATCGACTAATTCAAAGTTTACCACATTATTCTAAAAAAAACAAGTATTTTTGAATATTTATAGTGTTTTTTTGGAATAATACGTATATATCTTATAATTTATATTACATTTAATAACATTTGTCAAAGGCTTTTTAGGAGGAGATATATGCTAATTAATTTTATTAGGGCTATTATTCTATACATAATAGTATTGATTGTTATGAGGGCAATGGGCAAAAGAGAAATTGGTCAGCTTCAACCATTCGAATTTGTAATTGCTATTATGATTGCAGATCTAGCTACTATTCCTATGAGCGAAGTAGGTGTACCCATTATTAATGGGATAATTCCAATTCTTGGGTTGCTTATTATGCATATTTTTATTTCATATATAAATATAAAGAGTATAAAAATGAGAGGACTTATATGTGGAAAACCAAGTATATTAATATATAGAGGTAGAATTAATGAGAATGTAATGATAAAGGAACGATTTACTATAAATGAACTACAAGAAAGATTAAGATCACTTAATGTAGATTCTATAAGCGATGTAGAATATGCAATTTTAGAAACGAGCGGTCAAATTAGTGTTATAGAAAAACCTGGTAAAAGAGTTGCTAGGCCGGAAGATTTCGGAATAATGCCAGAGTATGAAGGATTATCTTATGACTTAGTAATTGATGGAGTAATAATGAATGAGAATTTAAAAATACTTAACAAAGATTACAATTGGCTAAAAAAAGAAGTTAATAAATTTAAAATTGAACCAGAAGATGCTCTTATAGTTACTATAAATGGAAAAAACGAAATTTTTTGTCAAGAAAAAGAATCTAAGAAGAGGAAAAAGTAATATGAAAAGAGTACTTACAGTTTGTATTATAATTATAATACTTGTTATTACAAGTGACATATTTATTAAAAGGAAAATATTTGACAGTTTTGATTATATGACATCAATGTTAAATGCTATTAACGAAGAAATTGATGTAGAGAAAAAAAATAAACAAATAGAGCAACTGAATATGTATTTGAAAAATAAATATTTACTAATGGCTTTTTATATAGATCATGTTGAAATTGAAAAAATTAAGACTCAAATTGTGGTTATTGAAGCAGGAATTGAAAAGGAAGATGATGATTTCGTGCATGAAGAAATAAAAAGAACTATATTTATTATTGATCACTTGAAGGCTAAAATAGATTTTAAATTGGAAAATATTTTGTAGGATAATCAGATTTTATGATGAAAAAAATTCTGTAAAACACGGAAATAAGTGGATTTACGCAGCTTTATAAAATTTAAATAAAAAAATTAAAAAAAGTGTTGACAATTTAAATAAATTCTAGTATACTTAACGAGTCGAAGGGAAATGGGCGCATAGCTCAGCTGGGAGAGCATCTGCCTTACAAGCAGGAGGTCATAGGTTCGAGCCCTATTGCGCCCACCATTTCAAAAAATATTTAGTCATGCTAAATATTTTTTACTTTTGGCTCGGTAGTTCAGTTGGTTAGAACGCTAGCCTGTCACGCTAGAGGTCGACGGTTCGAGCCCGTTCCGAGTCGCCATATGTAGGTAATAGGAAAGTTAAACTTTCCTATTATTTATATAAAAGATAAGTTAACCGTAATATTTGGCTTGATAGCTCAGT
>JAFRCC010000012.1 GCA_017404545.1 Clostridia bacterium | reverse complement strand
ATAATTGCAAAAGACAAAATTTAATGCAAATGTCCGCGTAATTGTTCGTGCGCCAAAATTTGCCACGCAAATTTTGTGTGCAATGTTGGCGAAGCCTTTATATTATAGGAAAGTTCGAAGAACTTTCCTATAATATAAAAAGAGGGATTTCTCCCTCTTAAAGCCTATTTATAATCAGTTCAAAATGTTATGATTTTTTGATATAAAAATCTATAAAACCTTGTATTTCAATTGAATATACGAATCTTCTAGTTTATTACATTCTAATAATTGCAATGGCAATAATTTATTTAATTCACTTTCATCTGTTATAGATTCTCCATCTACTAATGTTGTAACATCTTTTCCTCCAACAATTATTGGAGCTATAACAATATTTACCAAATCAATTAATTTATTTCTAACAAACATTCCATTTAATGTTCCACCCGATTGGATTGTCAATCGCTCTGCATTATATTTGCTATATAAATCTTCTAATAACTTTTCTAAATCTAAAGTATTATAATATAAGATTTCTAAGTTATCATATTTTTGTTGTAAACTGTATGCAATATGATTTTTATTTGTTGTAACCAATAATAATTTTCCTACCCAATTACATAAATAATTAATTCCATTTTCATTTAAATGTGGCTTATTATCTATTATTACAAATGTTATTGCCTCCATTTTCTCTGGATATTCTGTTTTGCTATTTACCCCTATTTTTGCCATTACTCTACCAGTATTTAAAGAAAACACATCGGTTTCTCCTTCTAATTCATAATATTGATGTAGTCCTTCTTTAACACCATCAATTCTGCAAAAATCTTTATCAACATCTAAACTATCATTGCTTCCGCTACTAATTTTACCATCTAATGATTCTAACATAAACAAAGTTGTTATTGGTCTATTCATATAAAATCACTTTCCTTTCTCAAATATCTTATATTTATTATAAAATATAAAAAAAGAAATTTCTTGATTTTTCTTGCACAATTTATGTATCTACTCTTTTGATATAGGTATCCATATTTCTGTATTCTTATCATCGTATAATTCAAAATCTATATCCATACTTTGCTTATAGCTAGATGTTACAAAAAATTCCTTATATATTCTTGACCATAATTCATTTATACCATTTTCATTTTGTCCTTCACATTTAAAAACTACCCATGTACTTGCAGGAATTTCAATTTTTTCCATTTCTATATTAGTTTCTACATCTTCTGTTTGCTCTATTCCAATTCCATATTTGTATTCAACATCACTTTGCGTTCCAATGCAAATCCCAAATAAATCTTTTTTATAGTTATTTGATATTTTTTCTAAAGCTCCACTTTCTTTTAGATTTTTCCAATATTTAGGTATTTCATCTTTATCTTCAATATTGAATTGTCTAAAATATGCTAATATTTTAATAGTACCTTTACTTTCAATTCGATAATTCAATATATTATTGTTATTAACCTCTATATTTAAATTGGCTTTACTGAAATTTTTTAATTCACTCCCATTTGTTCTGGCCACTTTAGGTACAATTCCATGAAAATTTTTAAAAGCTCTTGAAAAAGCTTCATGACTTTCAAAACCGTATTTTAGTGCTATATCTAGAATGCTCTCATTATTTTTTGATATTTCTTGTGCTGCTATTGTTAATCTTCTATTTCTAATGTATGTTGTTGGAGAAACTCCAATCATAGCAGTAAAAATCCTATGAAAATAAAATGGAGACATACCAACTTCTTTTGACACTTTTTCAAAATCAATGTCTTTATCCAAATTAATTTCAATATAATCTATTGCCTTTTGCATTTCATTTATATAATTCATAAATTACTCCTCCTTTGTATAAATGATACATCTAAAAATGTTATTAACATTATAATAACTTGTAATCTATAAAATTAGAAAGCATTCCAGACCATAAAAAATATTAATATATTTCCAATTGAATTTTCGGTCTTTTCTAGTACTAATATTGAACCATACATTAAAATAAAAGTTGAAATGGCTTCTAATATTGTAGTCAAATTAAAACCAATCATTCCATGAATTAAAATAGATATAACCGCACAAATTAATGCTCCTAAATTGAATATACCTTTAGTTGACTTTATTTTATTAATTTTTCTTGATAAAACTACATAAAATAATCCCTCTCCAATTCCCCAAACAATAGCAACTATCATGTACAAAATTATATTAAATGGTATTGGAAGATTTAATATTTCTTTCGTTAAAAACATACCTTGAAAAGGTAGAAAGCTATGTAATTCATTATTAAAATATAAAAATAGTATTGTTGGTATTGAACACAGAAAGCACCCTAAAATTGACTTTAGCGAATTTCTTTTTTTAATTCCATAAGTTGATATTTTTTCTTTATTTTTCATTAATACTATTAATATACCTAAACAAGACATTCCAAATTGAATTATAAGTACAGGTATAAATCTTGTTAGAATAGGAATAGTAGTATCTTTACCTAGTTCCATTATTTTACCTTCAAATAATATGTATAATAGAGCTGAAATTACACTGCATAATGAAATTATTTTTATATCTCTTTTTGTTGAATCAACCATATTTTACTATTCCTTTCAAATTACTATTTTTATAAAATTAATTAAATTTGGAATAAAACGCTAATAGTTACTAACATCACTTCAAAAATTATCCTTTGTTTTTTCACCATAGCACCTTTTTTTTTCATATAAATATATATTTAAAATCACGAAAGCTAAAATAATTAGTATATGTAAAACTATATGGTACAAATCAGGAATATATCTTTTCTCGCTATTAATCAATTTTATAGAATCCTTAAAATATTCTATTTTACTTGCTCCTAGACCAGTTATCGTAGTTATCCAGTGAAATAAGAATTGGGTTGATAACCAAATAATAAGCCATATATTTAAAATATACTTGCCAATTTTTTCTTTAAATATAAATACCAATAATGATAAAATATATATAACAAAAAATAATCCATCTTCTGAAAAGGATTGAGTAACAAGATATTTTTCTCCTATATAGACACCTATCATATCTAAAAAAAACCAACTTGCTAATACTAAACAAGTAATAATTACATATATTTTTTTCATACAATTTCTCCTATACAAATTTTCTTAATAAAATCTATTAATTACCATTGCTATATATCTGCTGTTTACACATTTTCCTAAAAAAACTATACATTGATGTAGCCAAAATCAAACTGAAGTTATTACAATATAAACATTAGCAATATAATAAAATAAGAATACTTACTATTTTTATTTAATTGTACATACACAATTCCATATATAATTGCTGAAACAAACGCAAATATTCCTGTAGCAAAACTTTGCGTTAATATGTGCATTAATCCCCATGTACATGCAAGTACAATCCCACCAAATGGAACGACCTTACTTTTAGATATTCCTTCAAAAAACCTTTGTCCAAATGAAATTGTAAGCACTATTAAAACTGTTTCAAAAAAGTAGTAAACATATTGAAAAATAAATTTTATAATTCCTAATTCTTTAAATTCATTTACAGGCTTTATACCGCCTATAACAAAATATTTTATTATTAAATATGCTATTAGTAACACAATGGCAAATGCTATATTTTTACTTTGAATTTTATTATTGTTTATAATATCAAATTTTAACTTGCTTTTACTTTTTTTATATAATATGAGACTAATTGTTCCCCAAAGTACTATTGTCAATGTCCAATGTATACAGCTAGTAAAAATAGTTTGCTCTTTTATAAAATTATTCTCTATCATTAGTAGTAATATTTCTAGTCCCAAACCTGCAAATGCATATAATGAATACCATAAAAAATCTTTATTATCTACTTTTTCCATTTTTATATTTTCTCCTTCACATTTATTATTTCTTATTGTTAAAAATCCTTTTCATTGACAACGACTTATTTTTCTAAATACCAATAAGAATGCATACCACTCAAATATGTTTTTGCTCCTTTAGGCATTTGTTTAATGGCATTATATACATTTATATAATCGCCAAATCCCATTCCTATGCATATTAGTCCAAATAAGCCGAGAAATACTATATTCGGATATATTAAAAATATTATATATGGTATTAAGCCTAAAATAATGTTAGGACATAAACTCATAAATATAAATCTTGTCTTACTCATGTCTTCAGTTCCAACGACAAAAAATAGCCCCTGACTTAAATTTTTATAATAGTATACATCTTTTTTATAGCAAATTGCATGTAATAATTCGTGAATTGGTAATGATAACCCACCACATATTACACCTAATGCTAGCCATATTGTATTATCTTTTATATGTTCTTTAGCAAGTAATATAAAAGGTATACTAAGTATTATTATTGTTAAAATACAGCCAATATTTACAATTAACGAAAACTTTTTCATACTTCCAAATTCTTTAAAAGGAACATCATTAGGTTGTTGTTTCCTTTGTGGTAAAGAACTTTCGTCTCCGTTATATTTTCCAGCATTGTGAAATTTCATAACAATCACCTTCTTTAATTATCTTTTCTATAACATAATGGCAACTCATTATCTTGAGTTATTTTATACACATCTTCTAGAATTTCTTTTAAGCATGGTAGAGTGATTGATTCAGCACCTTTAATATATTTTGAATTTAAGTTATAACTTCCTGCCTGTAAAATACATTCTATTTTCTAAGTGTCTTTTATTAAAGGAGTGTATTGCCACAGTTTCGTTTGTAACTATTTATTAGTTGGATAAGCCATAGCTCTTGTCTATGAGTTTTTACGTCGCTCAAGTTTATGAGGACGAATACTAGTGGAAGTTATCACAGTTATTAAATCTTATTTGTTTGATCTGAATTATGCAATTGTGCTGCTTATCAATCCAATTCAAACCGCTAATTTACGCAGGTCTAATATCAGAAAAATAAGAATAATAAGGTTGATACAAAAATAATTATCAAAGCGTTAACTTTAGGTAATTACTCTCTTATCACATCTAGAGATATCAACAATTAAAAAATCAAAGGCTTATGCCGTCCACGTCGTAACTTAGTTACTATGAGAAGTAAAGCTAAAATTCAATTAGTATCTTACTTAGATCAGATATTTCCCGAACTTGCAAAGTTTTTCAAAGGAAATCCTCATCTTAATGTATCATACCAATTATTAAAGTCCTAAACAAATTTCTTCTTTACATTTAACAAAACTTACTAATATTCTTCATGATAATTCTCATGGATGACCAAATAGCTGAAGTTGAATCATCAGTTATTTAATCTGGTAACTTTCAAGTACGATCAACTAAAATGTCTAAACAAGGCTCTGGAATGCTTAAATATTTTTTAGTTTACTCTGCTCATAAATTAGTTCGAATTATTTTCTAATTCTGTCCGCATTATATCATAATTTAATCTATTTGCGACCTTCAAAGTATTATTTTTATTGGGTTTATCTACTTTTCAAATTCACGTAAAAATAATAATATCATCAACTTTCCAATAGATAATAATAAAGATTTACCGTTTTAAGTTTCAAAAAATTATTTTTTGAGGCATTTTTTGATGTCTTTTTTTGACCTTCCAATATTTTTAAATATAACTTTCCTATAATATAAAATAAGTGATAATATTTTTATCTATTATCACTTATACAATCTACTATTTTCTTTTCTTTATAAATTTAATTGTTTCTGCAACTCCTAACATTGAAACTAGCATTAAACCAATCCATATTGCAATGTTATCTCCTGTCTTTGGATTATTACTATTTTTTTCTGTAGCTTTTTCAGTATTATTAGTATCATTTGAATTGTTTGTATTATTATTTGTTGTGTCAATAGTAGATGTACTATTTGTATTTTCATTATTATCAGTTGTTGTATTATTTTCGTTAGTATTATTGTTTTCATTGTTATTAGTTGTTTTCTGAATAAATTTTGCATATATTATTGTATCAGTAGTTATTGTAGTATTTGCGAAATCGAATTTTGTTGAATATGTATCATCTGCATACCAATCATCAAATGCATATCCGTCTTTTGTTGGATCTAATGTAGGTCTTGTTACTTTTTCTCCACCAGTTACTGTTTGATTAGCTACTGCACTACCACCATCAGTATTAAACATTACAGCGTATTGTGTTGCTACTGATATTTCTCTAGCATTTAGGAATCTAAAATTAACATTTGTACCTTGAGTTGTGTCTGAATAATCAGTAGCAGCTGAATATTTATAACCATCAGCTAATAAATCATCAAATGACATAGTATTTCTAATAGCAATTGCACCATTCTTTCCCCAAATATTTGATGTACCAGTAGTCTTAAATGTACCACCTGATACCTTACATGTACCATTTGTTACAAATAATCCAGCAGTGCCACCAGTAAATGTACCACCTTTAATAGTTACATTTCCTGCTTCATCAGATGCAAGAGCTACATTATTAGCAGTAACAGTAGCATTATTAATAACAATTGTTGAATAATCATCAACTTGAATTGCATTACTCATACTAGCACCAGTATTAATCGTAGCATTGTTTATAGTTACGTCAGTATTTCGTCTAGCCATAAAGCCATCACAAAATGTTCCACCATTTATAATAGTAGTATTAGCATTTTCACTAGTGAACAGTTTATTAAATACAATAGTACCATTAACAGTTAAACTTCCACCATATTGCCTTACATATCCACTAACAGTACCAGAACCATTTAGTGTATTATTAGTTGATGATTCAGTTTTAATTCCACCAGTAATAGTTGCATTGTTTAGAATAATATTGTTATTTGTTAGTTCTATTTCTCCTGCGCCATCATCTAAATTAATTTCTCCATCAATTATATAATCAGTATTTCTGCCAAGAATATATAAATATTCTGATCCATTAACATGATACCAAACACCTTTTGCTGTAGCTACATCTGGATTGGCTTTAGCTTCATTAAAATCAGCTTGTGAAAGTGTAATTTTAACACTTTCAGCATGAACATTAAATACACCTAAAAACATAAATAATACTATTATAAAAACAAATGATAAAGTCATCTTTATTTTTAAATTTTTCACCATAAAATCCCCCTTATAACTTTTGCTTTTGTACTTAACATGTCTATTTCAAAATCGCTCAGATTTTATCATATATTGATTTTTCTTACAACAAAATTATAGATATTTTTCATTTTTTTTATCAAAGTAAGATATTACTATTTATCTTTATTTCAATTTTAAAACAGCGATTGACTCTGTATGCATGGTTAATCGGCCATTGATAGGTCAAGTTAAGGTTGATTGATCACCATGAACATGTCAGATAATTCTATAACCAGCACTCGTTACATCTATTTAATATTGCAATTTTTAATCTTAATCATATCTCTCATGCAAGATTTCAAACAACTTTTTCCATTCCTCCGGATGATTTACTATATCTTTATCTTTATTCTCTATCATTTGTTCAAAGTCTTTATAATAAATATTTTTAACTTCACTGACTTCTTCCTCCTGTAATTGTAGATTTCCAATATCTAAGTCCATCTCAATTAAGTAAACATCATAAAACTGGTTATCTAAAAATTTCCCATTATTTTCTACAACTTCTTGTGAAAATGTAAATAAGTATTCTAATTTATTTGTGTCTAATTTTACCCCGATTTCTTCTTCAAATTCTCTCTTAATGCTATCTATTTCTTCTTCTCCACTCACTGGATGACCCGCTACAGATATATATAGTTTATTTGGATAAACATCCTTATTAGCACTTCTTCGTTGAACTAACAATTCTCTTTTTGAATTTATTATCCATATATGAACACCCTTATGCCAATATCCTTTACTATGTACTTCTTTTCGTGGCTTTTTTTCTCCCGTTTTATTTCCGTTTTCATCTAAAATATCTAAATATTCCATAAAATACTATCCTTTCAAACTAAATTAATTTTATGCTTAAACCATTCATTACTTGTTTTTCTACATAATTTCTTATCTTAGAATTCTCTGAATAATCCGGTTCAAAATATTCATCAATAATTCCATTTTCATTTGTTTTATTATATTTCAAGATTGGATTTTCACCTTGTGCAATAAATACTGTTTTTCCACCTATAGAATGAACAAATTCAAAGGCTTTTTTATCAGTTAATCCATCGCCGAAATATATTATATCTGTATCATTGTTATTCTCAACAATAATCTTTTTTATTGCATCAACTTTCTTTTGATCATCTAGTAATATATTTAAATCTGTATAGACTCCATCTTTTTCTTTAAATGTAACTCCATAAACTCCTTGTATGTAATTCTTTATAGGTGTTTCATAAATATATTCTTGTAGTCCAGATGTAACAATATAATGTTTTATTCCTGTTTTTTTATACTGCACATTTTTAAAATAATCTACAACACCTTTATTAAAGTTCACATTTTCTGCTCCTTTACAAATATTAACTCTATTAAATGGAATATTATTTTCTTTTAGAATTTCTTTATATGTTGAATAATATGCTTGATATACTGTGCAATTATCTTTTTTCATTTTAACTCTTACTCTTTTATCTAAAACCTCATCATTGTAACCATTTTTTATTAAAATTTCATATTGAGCTAATGAGTATGGAGTAAGTGTTCCGTCAAAATCATATATTATTATCATTTTACCATCCTTCTTTTTTTATTAGTTTTATTGCCATTTCTGAATTTTGTGGAAATTTATATTGCTTATCTCCACTATTCATTATACTTTCAATTTCTTCTATAGAAAATAATTTTATATCTTCAAGTTCTTCTTTTTGTATTTTTATTGTTTCAAATTGATTTTCACTTATTTCCACATTGTATATACTAAAAAATTTATTATTTATCACATCATCTTTTACTTTTTTTGATTTATATGTTGTAACAAAAATCACTTTTTCTTTTTCTATATTTAAATTAAGTTCTTCTTTTATTTCTCGTAATATAGCCTCTTCGTTATTTTCTCCAGCCAAAACATGACCACCAGTTACAGACCATACACCAGCATATGTTGCTTTATTAGATTTTCGTTTTTGTAATATCACTTTACCTGTATCTGTGTAAATAAAAGCAGCTACTTCTGAATGTAATAATCCTAATTTATGAATATTTTCTCTTGTATCTTTTTTCCCTGTTTTATTTCCTTTTTCATCTAAAATATCTAGATATTCCATAGCATCACTCCTAGCGATTAATAATTTACTCAAAATTTATTTTAATTCATCTATCTACAAATTAGTTTCTTCTTGTTATTAACTTATATTTGACCAATCAACCTTTAACCAGGTTATTTACAATGATATCAATTTTGTCTATTTTTCATTAGTTTTTTACCTTTTTTATAACTATTTTTATTGGCTAGTGAACATATTGCAAAGCCAGTATTTTCAACGGTTATCTCAATTTTAGAATCGAGCAGCATTCAATGTGCGTCGCTGGTCGACCATTGATTGGTCAAGTTAAGGTTAATCGTTGACCATGAACATGTCAGATGCCATTATTCATCTCTACTTTAACTCTTACTTTTGTTTCCAGATTTTTCCTTAAACTTCCATTTTCTTGTTTACTAAATGAAACAAATTTCTGAAAGCTCTCAAAATCTAAAATAAGGTTGTCCTCTTCTAGCAATGTATTCATTATTCCATCATCTCGTGATTTGAAATTATCTTCTGTTCCATTTTTTATTATAAAACGAATTACATAAGGATTACAATTCCCATCCTTATCTTTTTCGCCTATAATTACTTTGTATATTAATGCCTCGAAAACATCTTTATCAAAACCTTCATCTATTTCATCCCTGCTTTTGAAAAATTGACTTATCTTTTTAAAACCATCATCAAATGATCTTTCATCTTGTAATTGACATTCAAGCCTTTCAATTTCATCATCTGCTTTTTTAATCTTTTTATTAATTTCAATTTTTTTGTTTTTAAATATTTCTTTGTCTATTGTACCATCAATCATTAAATTTAGCAATGAATCTAATTTAGTTTCCATTTGTGTTTTTTTCTCTTGTAATTTTCTAATAGCATTCCTTATTTTGTCATCACTTAATAGATTTTCAATTCTTTCTAAAAATCTTTTTATTACATCTTTATTGTTTTTACATAATAATTGATATGCCTCTGCAAAACAGCTTTCTATTATCTCTTCTCTTAATACTTTAGAGTCTAAACAATTTGTTTTGCCTGATTTCACATACTCCATACACTGCCATACTCTTTTTGAATATGGTGTACTACTATATAGATTCCTACGAACATAAACAGAGCCACAAAACCCACAAAATATTCTACTACTAAATGGGTACTTTCTGCTGTAGTTTCCTTTTCTTCTTCCAGTTTCTCTTGCACCACATCTTTTAGCTAAAATAGATTGTGCTTTGTCAAATATTTCAGGTGGAATAATTGCTTCGTGATTTCCTTCTAAATAATATTTGTCTTCTTCACCACGATTAACCACTCTTCTATGAGATATTGGATCTACTGTAAATGATTTTCCCTGTAATACATCACCTTTATATTTCTCATTTCTAACAATTCCTCTTACTGTCGATTCTGCCCACCTTTTTCCACCTTTCGGTGGTACATATCCTAATTCAGTTAGTTCTCTTGCAATAATTGTAGAACCTGCTCCTTCACAATATCTTCTAAAAATATATTTAACTATTTCTATTTCTTTTTCATTGATAGTTAATGCCTTTTTATCCGAATCATAATTATAACCTAAACATCTGTTAAAACCAACAAGCTCACCTCTTTCCATTTTCATTTTTAGTCCTAATTTAACATTTCCAGAAATGCTTTCGCTTTCTTGTTGTGCTATGGAACTTAATATTGTTAATAAAAACTCTCCTGACATCTCCAAAGTATTGATGTTTTCTTTTTCAAATATAACTGCAATGTTTCTTTCTTTTAATCTTCTTACATATTTTAAAGTATCCAAAGTATTTCTCGCAAATCTAGAAATAGACTTTGTTATAATGACATCAAATTTTCCTTCCATTGCATCAGTTATCATTCTCATAAAATCATTTCTTTTATAATCTAATGTTCCTGTTATTGCTTCATCTGCATATATTCCTGCAAATGACCAATCACTATTAGCATTAATCTTTTCATCATAATATTTTTTCTGAGATTCATAACTATTTAATTGTTCTTCTCCATCAGTACTAACACGACAATATGCACATACCCTTAGTCGTCCTGAAAAAACTCTTCCTGTTTTTCTATCAACAATACCATCTAACTTTTTTATAACCTTAACTTGCATAAAATGACCTCCACATTTTAGTTAAAGTCTTTTCTCTACATTGTGATGTTAACTCTGTTGAATGGTAAAATCAAATCATTTCAGAAAAAACTTTATATTCTTTTATAATTTCATCTTTTAGAAAACAATACTTGTCTTTATCAATTAAATTTTCATCATATATTTTCTTTAATTGATTTAATTCTATTGTTGCAAATATTATTCTATTTGTCTTTTGACTATTGTTTGTTAATATTCTACCTAACATTAATTAAACACCTCGCCAATCTATTCTTTTAGGAACATCTGCCCCAACTGTTATACCTTTTTTTAAAACATAAAATTTAGTTCTTTCATTATATTCATATATGGAAGAATTCCAATTTCTAAATGCTCTGTTAGAAATATGATTTTTAGAGCCTGATAATTCTCTAACTGCTTGATCATGCATATTATTAACAACAGCATAATTATCAATTTCTCGATTTGCCCATTTCTGTTTCATATAACTTTTGGTATATTCAATATTTTTCTTTTTATTTTCAATTTTACGATTTTCTTTTTCTTCTTTACACCTTGGGTCTTTAGCGATAACTCTTGATACCTTATATTTTGAAACACCAAGTTTAGTAGCAATATCAATTTGCTTCATTTTTTCTTTAAAATACATATCAAGAATCTTGCTTTCCATATGTACCTCCTGCAACTTTTTACTAAAGACTTCTATAGCTGACAAGACTATAGGGAAAATTTTCTATTTGCCCTATTATTTGCCTTTTATAATAATTCTGTTTAGTCTTCGTACTTCTTTTGTTCCAAATTTATCATGCAACATCTTAATTTCACTTTTTAACTCTTTCGGTGTAATTTCGGTTGCACTATTTTTTAATGTGTGAAAAGCAAGTTGTGCATAATCAATTACAGTATCCAAGTCAAATAATTCTTTATTATTATCAACATCCATAAACTCTCCTCCTTTTTTATTTACTAATAGAAGTCCAAAAAAATTTATGGATGTTGCATTTTTTGAAAAATTTTTTAAATTTTTCTATTTTTACTTAAATATTTATAAATCTCAATTTGGATTTCCTGTGCCAAATCCTCATCATATCTGTCATTTATAATACTTGCATTAATAATTAATGGTTTGTAATCTTTTATTATTTTTATAATTTCATCATCAGATAAATTAAATTCATTAAACATTTTATTCTCCTCCTATCAATCTTCTCATAATTTTGTTTAATGCCTTGTTCCTTATTCTCCAAATGCTTGTCCTATCTTTTTTCATTTCTAATGCAATTTGATTCGTTGTTTTCTTTTCCTTATATAACGAAAAAAGCACCATCTTTTCTTCAAAAGACAATGCTTTAACAACATTATATAATTTTTCACTGCTCATTACTTTTTCAAATTCCATAGCAGACTTAATTTCTCTTTCGCATTTATTAAGAAATTCTTCAAGCACAGATTCAGCCTCAACATCAGCACAGCTAAATAATTGCACATTTGTGCTGTTGATATAATTGTAATTATCTCTAATATATTTTTTTCTTGTGTTAATTATTATTTTCTTTAAATATGATTTTTCTTCTTTTGATAATGGCTCTACTAAATAATTCTTTCTTTCCATATTCATTCTCCAATCTTTTAAAATTGGACAATGCCATAAAACAAAGAAAGAATTATAAAATTATGAATTTATATAATATACAATTCTAACTTCTACATATATATCCCCTCCAAACAATAATCTAAAATAAAATTCAATTATTAAGTTCGTAAAATAATCTTAAGTGTATTACCTAGTTTTCTTTAGATAATTCCTTCTTCATTTTAGACTATTGTCCGTGTTTATATATATAACACGATTTTGTAAAATCTACTTATTTGGGCTACATATGGGTTAAAAAGGGTACAAAAGAGCTAAAAGTAAACATTGGTATTAAAACATTATAAAGCTCAACAATTTATGTAAATGTAACCTCTGTATATATTGAAAATACGGTGTTTTAGTGATATAATACTCATAATTTAATACTTATAAGATCTTAGCAATTAATATTTTTTTGGAGGTAAGATGAATGAAAACAACCATTTTAGTTGCAGAAGATAACGAATCTTTATTCATCCGTTATCAAGAAATTATTGCAAAAGATGAATCATTTGAATTAGTTGGATATGCTAAGGATGGACAAACTGCTTTGGAGAAATACAAAGAATTAAAACCTGATATTTTTATATTGGATTTAGGATTACCAAAGATGACTCGGTTTAGAGGTATTAAATGAACTTACAATATATGAGGGTAGCAAAAGAAAGTGTAATGTAATTGTGGTTTCAGGAGATAATAAACTACGATTAGAACTAATGAATACGAAAAAAGTCTATGAAATTTTTTCAAAACCTACTGACCTTGATAGACTAAAAAGTTCAATAGACAAATTAAGAGATGAACTAACACAAGAAGAATTTCCAACAGAAAAATTTTATAGTATTCTTTTGCAATTGAATTTAAATCCTTATTCTCATAATGTTAAAGTATTAAATGATGCAATAGAGCTGTGCTATTATAATGAATATCTACTTGATAATTTAACCATTATACACAAAACTATTGCTTGTAAAGAGGGATGCTCCCCTGAAAAAATCAAATCATGTTTGAGAGGGACTACTAAGAACTTAAATAGGAACAACTCTCCTCAAACTTTAAATAAATTTTTTTATATCGATGATACTAAAAGAAAATATGAGGTTTCAACAAAACATTTTATGAATGGATTATTGATAGCCTTAAAGAAATAACTATCCCATAGATTTTACTCTATGGGATAGTTATTTCAATTACAATAATAAACTCAGTCATTTATAAAAAATTAAAACCATCTATCTTATTAATAATCTTATCAAATTCTTCCTTAGTTACGCCTTTATCAGCTATATATTTTCTTGTAGATTTTAATGTTTCAACTACGTCTAGATCGTCTTCGTCTATTTTCATATAATAGCCTAATTCCATCATTATTAATTCAAACTCATATTCAGTATATTTCCTGTTCTTTATTTCTATACCTAATTTATTTAGAGTAGCTCTTTCATCTTCATCGAAAACAGAATATAAATCTATATGCTCTAAAGTATGATATTTTTTATCCCAGTTATTATATTTTTCATCTATTATCTGTTTTTTTATTCTTATCAATTCATTGTATATTAACTCATAATCAAATGAAAATGATTTTTCAATATAACCTGCAACTTCTAATCCATCTTTTATAACATCTTGCTTTCTATCTGCAGATATAACTAAAAACTTTACTGGACTTTTCTTTTCAAAGTAATTCTTTATTATATCTAATCCAGTATATTTATGATTTCTCACTAAATCTGTTATAACAATTTCGGGCTTTAATTCCTCAATCATTTTTATTTCATCTTCATCTGTGTTCGCTACTCCTAATACTTCAATATCATCATGTTTGTTTAATGATGCTTGAATAAATTTGCAAATATGAACATTATCATCTGCAATCATAACGCTAGTTTTAATACTCATATTACTACTTCCCTTCATATTATTTTTTTCTTTAATTTTATTAATAGCTTTTTCAGCTCCTAGACAAAATATTTTTTTCATACATGATATATATGATTTGTTAATTTCTGTTACATATTCAAAAAAATCTGCATATATTGACTTTTTTAGTTCTTTACTTAATCTATTATCATTTTCTATATCATTCAATATTTTGTTTAACTTGTTGTTTTTTATCATTGATGTTATTTCTAAAAGTAATTCTTCAAAGTTTTGCTCATCACAAATATTATTAATAATCTCTCTTTCATTATTTTCCATATTAACTTGATTTATAAATTTTTCCTCCTTTGGTTGAAATAGTCTACCAAGATTAACAAATAAATATTGTAAAATATACAATAATAATTAATGTAAGAAAGGAATCAACTTATGCAAATTAAAAAATTAAACGGTAAATCTAATGTTATTGGCAAAAATATTAAGAAATACAGAGAATTACGCAATTTAACACAAAGAGAATTATCTAACAAGATTGCCTTGTTGGGGATAGATATATATCATTCAGACATATCTCAAATTGAAAATCAAAAATTAATGTTAAAAGATTTTGAAATAATTGCATTCTGCAAAATTCTAGGTGTTACCTATGACCAATTATTTGAAGATACCGATAACATTTTCGATTAATTATTATTATTTTACAATTACTTTTAAAATTATACTTTTTAATGTTTTTTTAGTCAAATGTATTTAAGGAATATGAACTCTCATATTCTTTTTTGTTTCACTTCCCCCCTATATTACCACATTTTTTTATAATATTCAATAGTTTGTTTGCTTTTCGGCATTTTGCTAGTATGCGTTTGTTTTCATTTCGCCATATTTCTTATATGATTTGTATATTAAGGGGGTTAGTTGTGTTATGAAAAAAAGTCAAATATTAGAAGAAATCGGTCATAATATCCAATTAGCTAGAATGAACAAAGGCTTAACGCAAGAACAACTTGCAGAAAAATGCAATGTTTCTACGCAATATATTGGAACAATAGAACGTGGCAAAGCATCTGGTAGTATATTGTTGCTTATAGATATATGTAATGTATTGGATATTTCTCCAAATTACATTTTTAGTAAACTGATAAAAAATAATAATGATTCTATTGATATTCTTCCTGTTGAATCAAACATAGAGTATTTGAAATTAAAACCTGACAATAAAGAATTTGTAAGGCAAACTATAAATCATTTATATTCTATGCAGAATAAGAGATAAAAAAGTTTAAGATGTGTAGTAATGACACATCTTATTTTTGTATTTTTTCTGTTAATTTTTTCTTTTACCATTCATATAAAATTTCAGATGAAGATACTAAAACTAAATCATAAAATAATAAGTTTTTTTCCTCTATTATTCTTCAGTATGGATTGCGAAAAAAAACTTAAAATATTTTAGGAGCCTTCATAAGAAAGCTCCTAATTGTTCAGTTTGCAATTTTATCAATCCAATCATAAATTTCTGAGGAAAATCCTTGTGGAACACAAACCACATAAAGATTCTCTGCAAAAAGCTCTACACCTGTCCGTTCACTTAATACTCCTCTAGGTATTATTAAATCCACATTGTCTTCTCCATATTTATTCAGAAGATATTTGTAGATTTCGTGATAGATACAAAGATTGTTTGGATTCTCTATTTCTATTTCATCTCCGAACATCGAAGTCTTGACGTACCAAAAACCATTTGTAGAATCATGCTGTCTAGCGTGAATGATTTTTAGATATTCTATTTTACCTGAGGCAATCATAGCATAAATTTCATCAAGTTTAATCATAAAATTTCCTCCTAGGTATAATACAAACCTTCGGTTTCAGTCGAAGGTTATTGCTTTATTACTTTAACTCGTTAGTCCAAACTTTGCCATTTCTTTTTCCGACAAAGTAAAGCTTATATCTATCTCCAACATCACGATGAGAAGTACAAATTTCTGTCGTTCCCTCTGTCCAAAGAAATGTTAAAGTTCCATTCTCTCCCCAGGTCTCACTGTAGAATTCAAAACTACAAGAATTAATTTTCTTTATTATTACCTCATTGTTGTTTTTCTTAATACCTGTACTTTCGAGAATAAGAGCAATATCATCAAAATTGATTATTTCTCCGTATCCGCCGTATCCTTCCCATTCAACTACAATTTTCCGTAACTTTTCTTCATCTTCCTTCTTAATGAAAACATTTTGGAAAATTTCCTTATAACCTTTTTTATCCATAGTAAACCTCCAAATTATTGGTTGTGCAACTGCACATATAAGTGCAACTTGCTTTGGCTTTGTTAGGATGCTGAACTCACCCTAACTCCTATAAATCTATGTTCAATTATGCTGAAACTCGGATTATCTAATCCCACAACTGAACCACTAGCTTTTAGCTATGTAATAATAATTAATAACAATATTATACAGTATTTTTATGTAAATTGCAAGTAATATTCAATATTGATAAAGTTTACCAAAGTTTTGTTTATAAAACACAAGAAGCACCTTGACAATCAAAGTGCTTTTTGTGAATCTGTTAACTTAATCTTTCCTTTTGGATTCCGCTTCGAGCTTTCTTGCTAATTCTTTATACATCGCTATAGCAACTTTCTCTGCCTGACAAGCTGTCTTTGGTCTGGTATCTGCAATCTTTTTGAAAAGTTCTTTTGTCTCCTCATCTGTGCAGTGTTTCCTTACAAACTTTTCACGAGCCATAATTAGTCCTCCTTTTTCTCTGCAAGTCTTCTTTGCATTTCGATAGCACCTTCTGTTGTAACAAAGGATGGTTTCTTAGGGTCTGCTCTAAAACGAACAATTCTTGTTTTATCAACCCTTTCGATTGCTTTTACCGTAGTTGTTTCGTTTTTGCAAACCTGTTCAAGCATTACCTTTCTAAGCTCTTCATTCTTCATGTGATTACCTCCTTGAATTTCTTGGAGGTGTCGAAACCTCCAAGTTTTTGCCTGTTGGTTTCGGATAAAAAAACATTGCTTTTTATATTGTAGCATAAATTTTATGTAAAGTCAACCTACTATTACATTTCAAGTAAAAGTCCGATATTCATAACGTTTACGACCTTTTTATTGTTATAGGTTACCCTCTATGTACTCAACAATTTTATCATATACTTTTTCTCTATCAAATGATGTATCAAAATACATAACATTATTTTTTTCAGCATCATTATAAATTTTTTTACTATTTCCTATTGTTTCTTTAGCTATAATTTTTAATTCTTCTTCATTACATCTGTAAGTCCATTCTAGCTCTGTATCATACTTTTTTATATTTTTTACCATTTCATCTATACTAATATCTTTTGCTCCAATAACTATTATTAAAAAATCATTAAAAACTTTTTGGGCATTTTCAATAGATATTTCTGCAGAATCAATCACATAATGAATCTCACGTTTTAAATGTATGTTATTTTCCCTAGTTACCCATTTTATAAAATTGCAAAAATCAATGCGTTCTATTGTATTCATTGAACTATAATTCAATTCTGGATATATATTAATAAATGCATTTCTTATGCTATCTCCACTAATATAATTTAAGTTGTATTTTTCACATAATAATGAAGCCAGTGTAGATTTTCCAACTCTTGCTGGGCCTAGTATAATTATGCTTTTCATATTTTCACCTTGCTCTCTTTTGGTAATTCAGATTTCTTTAATCCTATACTTTTTAAGCCACTTTTAATGAAATCATTTCTCATAAAATATTTCCAAATTGTACCATATAAATAATTTTCAATCATTACCATTTCAATTCCTTTGTCTACACCAATATATTCTTTAGAATACCATTCCTTTTTACCTTCAAAATTAAATCCATCTTTAAATCCATATTTTCCCCATAATTTTGGTAAATTATTATAATAATATTCAATAGCTTTTAGACTTTCATTTGGTGTGAATATAATTGAGCCGACTGCTCCATAAGTAGCTACTGTTCCATCGTTTTCAATATTTAAGTCTGCTTTGCATGGTGGAGCTCCAAAACTGCAATAGCCTTTTGGACCAATGCAAGATGTTAATCCCCATGAATTTTCAGAAAATGTTTTAAATTTTTCTTTGTTATCTATACAATATTGTCTATTAGCCTTTATTGCTTTTATAGAATTTTCAAACCAATTAACTCCATCCTTATCTATTAAATTTCTAAAATCTATCCAAGCATGTGAATATTGATATGTAAATAGTGTACCTCCATAAGTATAAATTATATCTTTAATATTCTTGTAATCTGCTTTCTTTCGCTCAAATTCGTAGTACATATTTTCATTTATTTTATATGTTGGAGAGCCTGCTCCCAATACATATAACATAAGTTGTTCTGCATACATGTCCCATTTTTCCCAAAATTCTTTTTCTGGTTTATACCCCATATAAAAGTAATTTGTTTCCTTGTTAGTGTACCAATTCCAATTTATATTTTTATACAAAAGCTCTGCCTTAACCTTTATTTCTTTACCAAAATATTCACCTGCTGTTAGAGCTCCACATATAAAAATAGCAGTATCTATTATAGAAAGCTCACAATTCCATTGTCTTTTCCCTGTATTCATATCTACAAAGTGATAAAAAAATCCATTAATTCCTTCTACATTATTTATGAACGTATCAAGTGTTTTGACTGCCTTATCAAATGCATTTTTATAACTAATCCATTTATGCTCTACACCTATTATTAGTGTGGCTAATCCAAAGCCAACACAAGCAATACTTGCAATTTCTTTATCATAATGACTTTTATCTCTTATTAATCCATATCCATTGCTCTTTTTAGAATTATTACATTCTCTAATAAAATATCTATAACTTTTGTGTAATTCTTTTTCTAATATCTTATTTGTGTCATATTTAATAATTCTCATGATAAAAGCCCCCTTACATTTATTATAAAAATTAATAGCAAATATTTCAATGGAAATAATTTCCATGTACATTTGAAATTAATCCTGCTATAATAAAATTACAATATTATATTGCTTTAGGAGGTAATTTTATGAACGCAAATTATTTTAACTTCATGGCAGGTCAGGCAGTTACAATCCGGGAGATAATCAGCCGTAAGAACGATCCTAATGTTGACCTTGTTTGTTTTGAGGTTGCTTTAGTTGAAAGTTCAGAGGTTGTAAAACTCGACGTTCTGTCTGAAAAAGCCCATCTTGTCTCTGTCGGCACAGTCTTCAAGTATTGTAGTTCTGGAGATGAAGTCGGCTACACCATTTGGCAGAACGGAATGGGACCCATCGAGTTCTAATCTGAAATCTGCAAAATTACAAATAGGGACTCTGCATTGAGTCCCTTATTATAATTCTTAAAATATTTTAGAAGCCTTCATATGAAGAAAATAAGCCCTCGACTTCAGTCGAAGGCTATCCTTTACAGTAACGCTACAAAAGCTAATGGGATATTTTCTTTTGCTATTTTTTCTGCTGCTAAATAATATAATGCGTAATGTTATGAAAAAATGATGGTGCATTTTTCCAATGTTTTATAATGATTTAGTTAATATTGTTATTTACTTCCATTTGATAATGTGTTTCTGTTTCGCCATATATCGTGAATCCTAATCTCTCGTATAAATACTTGGCAGGATTTGTTTTAAATACCTGTAATATAGTTCTAATTCCCTTATTAAAATTTTTGTTTAATTGTTCTTTTAATATCCTTGTTCCAATTCCTCTTTTTTGATACTCAGTTATTAAACTTATTTCATTTATAAAACAATCTCCATTTTCAGTTGTATGTTTTCAAATCATTTAAAATATTTTTTAATGTCTTTGTTGTATTTGATGGAATTTCATTCATTTTAAAGAATTTTAATTCTTCACTTTCTTCATCTTTTGTTAAATCCCCTGTATATTCTCTTACTATATAAACAACATTAACATAGAATACCTCATCACCATTGGGATAAATTAAATGCTCATCTTCTCCACTATATATAGTAAAAAATTCAGGGTTAATTATTTGTAGTCCTGTTTCTTCATTTATTTCTCTTTTCAGTGTTTCTTCTATATCTTCTCCCAATTCCATTGCTCCACCTGGATTACCCCATAGATTTACATCACTTCGTTTTTGTAATAGAATTCTGTTATCTTTATCAAGAATTATAGCACCTGCTGCGCAACACATTATTGGAGCATGTCCAACAAATTTTCTGATTTCAGATATATACCCCATAATCTACCCCCTATTCCATATTATTCAAAAATCTCCTCAGGATAAATATGATTGTTCTCATAATCGTCTAAAAACTTTAAACTCATATTATATCCTCTTAACTCATCTTCTTTCATATTTTTTATATCTTCTATATCAATCCACTTAACATCTAAAATCTCATTTTCGTTAAATTTGATGTTTTCTTCTTCTATTTTTGCAACAAATCTAACCATAATAAGATTTTCATTTTTGTTAAATTCATGAACTATAGGCAATACACCTATAAGTTTTACTTTACATCCAGTTTCTTCATATACTTCTCTTATGGCTGCTTCTTTTATAGTTTCATTTTCTTCCAAATGTCCTGCTGGAAAATTCCATTGCCCATAACATTTCTTCTTTGCTTCCTTTACCATTAATATTTTATTATCCTTTTCTATTATACAACCTGCTATTACTCTCATATATTCTACACCTCTTCAACCATTTTTAATTTACGGTATATATTTCCCCAATCATAAACTTGTGTTAAGTAATTATTTTCAGGTATTTCTTTCCCATAAATATTTTTGAAATATAATGTTCTTATATTATTTTTTGATAATTTATAACAAGTATCTGGATTATCATCTATCATTATATCTATTTTTTCATCTTTACATATTTGTAATTTATCTATTTTTTTCCAATAATACTTATCAAATATAATATTTTCTTGATTTATTTTTTCTTCAACTAAAGTAATCATTTCTGGAAAATCTATTCCTCTTGCAGATATTACCACAAGTTCATTTCCTTCTTGTTTTAATAATTTTAATATTTCTTTAGCACCTGGTTTTACGCACGATTCTTTTGTCAACTCAAATAAGTATTCCTTTTGAAAGAAAGACCATTCATCCTCAGTCCATCCATATTTATTTTGAACCCAATAATCATCATTATTTGTTACATTTACATGCTTTCTTTCTATATAGTCAAATATTTCTGCTTTACATCTTAATCTTTCTTCAAAATCTATTAAAACACCATCTATATCTACACCAATTTTCATTTTATTTTTTCTCCTTAATATTCATTGCTATTTCAATTGCTTCCTTATTGCCTGGCAAGAATTCATAGTCCGATAGTTCTTTATTTGTTACCCATTTATATGTATTTATTCTATTATCATTAATTTCTATATGATTATCATTTTCCAATTCACAAATGTAAAAAAATATTACTGTGTGTTGTTTATGGTCTGAATATTCCCACATACTTACTTTTGAATAGGGAATTATTTGTTTCACATTAACATTATATCCTGTTTCCTCTAATAATTCTCTTTTTACAGCTTCTTCTGGTGTTTCTCCAAATTCTATTTTTCCACCTGGTACTTCCCATTTACCATTTGCGTCATCTAGAATTTCCTCTTTTCTGTTATCAATAAGTATTTGGTTTTCTTTGTTAAATAAAATTCCTTTAAATACAAAAATAGTACGTTTTTCCATAATATAATCGCTCCTTCATTTAGTTTAGACAATGTAAAATAGTCTTATAATGTTATTGTTTTAGATTTTAACATATTTTCTTGGATTATGCAAATAGACAAGATTCTTCCACTTCCTATTAAATATGTTTTATATAGCTCTTGTAATTTCTTATGATATTTGATACTATTTTAAAGAAAAACTAATATTTACTGGGAGTGATAAATTAATGATATTCGTAAAAGAAAATAATGTTAATAAAGCATGGAAAATTGCACTAGAAAAGCTATATAAAAATGGATATATTCCTCAGGATTCAAGATTTAAAAAGATGGACACATTAGTAATTGAAATGGACGATCCTGAACTTTGTGAGCCTGATTCATCATTTCCAATTCTTAAGGAAGATATAGCCATCATTAATAACTTTATTATAACTGGTGAAAATGAAGACAAGGTATGTCATGAATGGACCAAGCTTTATTATCATAGATTATTTGATAATCCAAATCCGCAAATTGAATACATGATAGAACGAATAAAAAAAGACAGAGTCGGTATTGCATGTAATTGGATAAAAGATGACCAAAAAGCTGAAATTAAACCATGTATGCTAAGTATTACAGCTAGTAATGAAAATGGAAAACTTAATTTTCAATTGCATTCAAGAGCTTGTAATATGTATGATAAATTACTTATGAATCTTCAAGAATTCATTACTGTACAAAAATATATAGCTTCAAGATGTGATTTAAAAATAGGTAGATTTACAATGTTTATAGATTATGCTCAAATTGCCACAAAAGATATAACAAAAGTAGAAGATATAATAAGTTTTTAATATAAAAAATAAACCCCTCTCGCGAGGGGAAAGAAATCTCTTTTTTGATTCGGTTAGATAATCTTATCGTTACTTTCCATAATCAAGAATCTGCCAAATCTTGTTCTTACAACTGTGTGCCAATGATTGTTTTCCATGTTCCAGATTAACGTTTCATACTTGCTGTCACTTCCGTATGCTGCTTTTACCTGCTCAAGTGTCATTTTCTCACCCCTGAGGAACCAGCCGGAAATGTTCTTCTTATCGCCAAGGAGAGTCTCACCATCTACGATTGTAGCCGATCTGTCGAAGAAACGCAATCCTACGCAATTGTCAGGAATTTTGGAGAGATTGATTACATCCCGCTCAGCAATTTCAGAAACGGAAGTTTCGCTAGTTAGCACACCCTGAAACAAATATTCAACATAGTGCTTCAACATAATGTCCTCCTAACCTTTTAGCTCGTTACTATATTGTAAGTAACAATTACCAAAATAGTACATTTATTATAGTTCGCTGTACTAACGAATATTACAATTATATTATAGCATACTTACGCCCCAAAGTCAATTTATGTAAATTTCTCCCTCAATTATTTACGACATGCATATTATTATAAAACTATCCTTTATTTTATATATATTACAAATACATTTTAAATTTAATTGAATGATTAATAAACCCATTATTCTCATAAAACTTGTGTGCCTTTTTATTTTCTTTATAACTAGTCAATTCCACTACTTCACAATTATTGCTTTTTGCATAATTAACTGCATTTTCAATTAGAGCTCTACCAATCCCATTATTTCTTTTGGCTTCTTCTACAATTAAATCTTCAATAAATAATTGTAACCTCTCTCTATGAAGTTTTTCTTGCAACTCTGAAGTCAATACACCTACTATATTTTCATCCTCTGTGGCAACAATATAATAACTATTTCTATCCTGTAATTTTAATTTATATATTTCTTTAAATTTATCATACTTTAATTTCCCTTCATATAAGATATTCATTAATTCAAAAACTCTATCTAAGTCATCTAATATAATTTTTCTAATTTTCAACAAACCCATTATTGTCCCTCCAAAATTATTTATTATAAATAGCTAATTACTTCACTTATGTGTAATTTATCTTTCAATATCTATATTCAAACTTTCAATCAAATTTTGACTAATTTCATTTATGTTATCAACTGATATAGTTTGAATAGTATTATTTTCAATATTTTTACTGTTAACCCATATTGTATTTATTCCACATTTTTTAGCGCCATTTATATCTAATTCTAAATGGTCACCAATCATCACACATTCTGAAGGTTTATGCAATCCGAGTGGCATCAATAAATGCTTGTCTATTTGGCTTACATATTTTTTCCCCATAATATTCAGTGAAATATTTATCAATTCCAATATGTTTAAGTCTGCCTCTTTGAGATTTTTCAAAATAATTAGATAATAATACTAATTCGTATTTTTTACTTAATTTTTCAACAGTTTCAATTAATTCTTTATTATCATTAGGAATAGCATACAGCCCTAAATTTCTAAAAAAAGTATCTAAAAAATCTTTATCTAATTTATATCCTAAAACTTGACTAAAATATTGTAAATATTGTTCTTGTTCGTATTCACTATGATTATTCTCATATGTTGAAATAGCATAAATAAATTTTTGTTTGTTTTCTTCAGAAAAGAAGCCCAATTCTAAAAGTGAATTTTTTATAGCTTTATCAAAACTGACTCCTGTAATTAAAGTTCCATCAATGTCAAAAATAAGTCTTTTTATCATTTCTTGCTCCTTTTTATTTTCAATTTATAACACTCTTTAAAATTCAAAATCTAAATATGAATATTTAGCTAGTCTATAATTCATACATTTTTCTATATCTTTTTTTGCACTTTCAGATAAATCTTTTAATCTACAATATCCATTACTTGTTTTAACTAGAGGATTTATATATCTTACTTTCATCTTTTCTATGCTAACAAAATACTTATTTGTAGGTTTTTCTTCACTTTTGTGAATTTCAGTAGCGTTTCTCCAAATACTAAAACACCTTTTAATATTCTCATCACTACAATTTTCTATTTTTTCTATAATTTCTTTTTCTGATAATTTATATAAATCATTTACGCTAATCATATTACTATCAGACATTCTTTTCATTATATCTGCTAAAAATTGCATTGAAAAAACAGTTTTTTCTCTTCTATATAATCTAGACAATATACTCATTGTATGTACAAATTTTTCTGCTATTTCTTTGTCCTTAAAGCATAATTCATCAATACCTTCTTCGTTCTTTCCAATTTCAATGTTGTTGTATATTTCTTCGATATCTTCTAATCCCCATATTTTTTCAGTTGCACCAAGGGCATTTGTTAGAGTATATTCTAATCTGTCACTTGAAAGCATTGGTGTATCATTATCGGCAATTGGGTAAATATGATAATCCGAAACTTCTTCAACTTTTATTCCATCTCTATTTAATAAACTTACTATTTCTTTTGATTCACTTATTATTTTTTTAGTTAATTCTTCTGTTGATTCTTGTTTTTCATAATCTTTATTCATAAAATCAATAGTATGTTTAAATACTGGAGTTGCAATATCATGAAATAAACCTGAAAGTGTTTGTTTTTTATCTTTTGTAAAATTCCATATAATTAAAGCCACAGCCACACTATGATCTAAACTGGAATACCACATTTGATTATACATTTTTGAATATATAGTTCCACAACTTACACTTATTTCAGCTTGTTTTTGCATTTCAGGAGTATTTATATAATCATATAAAAATTCTGGAAATTCATCTGATAATATTTTAAAATAATTTTGTATGTTTCTATCTAATTCTTTTATATACTTGTTCATTTTTTCCTCCACTTGATAAATATAGTAATTTTCTACACTAAGGTAACCATACGTGTGGTAATAATTCATCTAGTGTACATATTTTATTATTACTAATCATAATTTCCGTTTTCAAATTATCATAATTAATTTGTTTCATTAGCTCACGACATCTACCACAAGGTGGTATAGCACCATTTTTATCAGTAGCGACAATTTTCATAATTCTTGATTCATTATTTTTTAGCATTTCAGCTATCGCAGCATGCTCTGCACAAAAACCTATTCCACAATTAGCGACAATACATATACCAGTATATATATTTCCTTTATCTGTCATAAGAGCACATCCAACATGAGCATATTGTACGCTTTTATTTAATTCTTTTTTTCCAGTTAATTCTTTTGCCCTATTATATAAAATTTCAAAATCTTTATCTTTATTATTCATTTTGTCTTCCTCCTACATTGCTATTAATCTCACACATTTATTGTAACTTATCTTGTGCAGAATATCTAATTTCTCTCTCAAATATATCAATTAATCTTCAAATATAAACTCATCATTGTCATTTAAAATTATAATATTTTTTAAAGTTAATTTTTCTAGCTCTTTTCGAGTAGAATCATCCATATGTGTAGTATAGAATATACAATTTGAGTATTTGTTTGCTAATGATGTTAAATTATCTATGCCCATGTGTGATTTTTTACCAATTATTGAGTTGCAATCACAAATTAAATGACTGCATTTTCTTGCCATTATTTCAATATTATCGCAAATCCCCGAATCGCCAGTAAATCCTACATATAAATGATTTTTGTTAAAAATATATCCATATGCTTCTATTCCTTCTTCATGTTTTAAAAGTATTTTTTCTATTTCATAATCATTAATTTTAAACTTTTTATCATAATTATACTTAAAATAATTATTGATTTTTTCTACCTTGTTAGGAAATGCTAATTTCGTAACATTATAAATTTTTTCTTCACCTGTACTATCACAATAAACATTCGAACATTCAGAATTATCAAAAATTTTGTTTAATAGTAAAAATGGCATATCAAGATAATGGTCTCCATGAAAATGCGTAATTAATATTTCACTTATTTTACAAGGCTCTATGCCTATATTTTTTATAATTTTACATGTACCGTTTGGAACATCTATTAATATATTATCGTCAACTAAACAACTTGCACTATTGTGCTTGGAAAAAATATTTCCAGAACCTAAAATTTTCAATTTCATTTTCATAATCTCCTATTTTTATCTTTCTATCATTCTGTAATAAGTTATTAAATCTGATGATTCAAATTTCATCTTTTCTAATGCTATTTGCATTCCTTCATTTTCTGGTCCTACTAAATCCGTAATAAAGTTACATTCATCTTCTCTTGTTTCAAGTTCTTTTAGTAAATGCTTATAAATTCCGTGCCCTCTATATTCGCTTTTTACATACGCTTGTGATAAATAAATCCCCTTACCACAATTAGCCCAATAGACATAAGAATATAATATCATTCCTACTATATTTCCATCAATTTCAGCAATAATTGATTTACAAATTCTATCTTCAAATAAATCTTTATCTATTCTTTTTTCAAAAGTGCTATCATTTAAACCTGATAAAACATTTATTTCTTTGTTTGCATTTAATATAAATTCTTTATCTTTTATTTCTACTTCTCTAAAATTCATAATCATTCCTCACTAACCTATAAATTTACTAATACTATTTTTTATTTCGTTTTTCTGTTCCTCATAATTAAAGCTTGTTACAGGTATTCTCCCTATTATTTCCATGTTCATAAAATGATTTAATACATCAAAAGCGTTTAAAGTATTCTCTGTTCCATTTCCACTTCCACCAGCACACGCAATTGAAATAAATTTCTTTCCTTTTATTTTGGAATTATCGTTAAAGGCATCACATCTTTTTAATCTATCAAAAAATGTTTTAGCACTTTCGCTCATCTCCCAGAAATATACTGGAGTAATAAATATATAGCCATCATATTCACTCATTAAATTGTATATTTTATTAAAATCATCTTCCATAATGCACTTATTTTCTTTTAAACAAATTCCCCAACCTCGTTCTCCACATGCCATACATTTCTTTATGTTCTTGAAATTCATACAAATATGTTTATTTAGAATTCCTTGTTTATTTAACTCATTTATACATTCATCAACACATGAAAAGGTTAATCCTTTTTCATTAGGAATAAAACTATCTTCATTAACTTTATTGTTACTAAAACTAAAAATAAGTACTTTCATTCTGATTACTCCTTTTAAAATTTGTAATTTAGACAGATTATATCATATTACAAATTATTTTCAACCCCTCTAACCAACGATATTATAGGCTTTACAATCGAAAAAGAGCATAAAATAAGCTAGGTTTTACCCTAGCAGTAATTATATTTTTTATTCAGAATCACTACAAATTTCAATAGTATTTCCTTCTGGATCGAATATATTAAAATAATAATATGGTTCTGTTATATTTACATACATTATTTCTGACATTTCGCAAATATTTAGTTCTTTAATTCTATTGTATTCTTTTTTTAAGTTATCGGTATAAAAATTTAATGTTATAATATTGTTTTTCTTTTCTCCTCTATCAATATTAAAATTCTTAATATATTCACTATTGAAATTATCTTTTAAATCCTCACTTTTTATTTTTTCTTCATCATATAATTTATTATATATTGATAGTTTGTTTCCAAAATCAAATTCTACCCATCTATTTTTTGTATAAATACTTCCTTTTTTCTCAAATACTTTTTCGTAAAAACTTACAACCTCATCAAACTTATCTGTTTCAATATATGTGCTATATAATTCCATATTTTCCTCCTATTTCATCATTTTCAAACTTTTAAGTTATCTTTTTGTAATATCAAAATCTTTATAAAATATAATTTAATTATTCTTTTGCTAAATTTTCTAATATTTCAACATTATTTATCTTTAATAGATATTTACTTGGCAATGATAATTTTGAGTTTTGTAATCCACTGCCACAGATAATTCTTTCAGCTTCCATCACCTTCGGATCAATAAATATTTTCCAATCAGCTGGTAATCCTATTGGATTTATACTTCCATATTCCATTTTTGTTTTTTCTAATACATATTCCAATGGTGCTACTGATACCATTCTTGAATTAGTATATTTCCTCACTGTTGATGACATATTATATCTATATCCTGTTGGTACTAATAAAGCAACATAACTTTTATTTTCTCCTCTCTTACATTCACATATTAAACAATTTGCTCCCATTTTAATATCTACATTATAATACTCACATAGTTTAATTCCATCCATATAATCTGGATTAATTTTAGAGACTAAAATATTATTTTTTTCTTCTTCTGAAAAAATATTTTTAATACAATTATATGTTGTTTCTGCAACTAAATTTTTGTTGTCGATTACTTTTTCAAAGTTTAATCTATTTTCCATATTAAAAATTCTTCCTTTCAAATTAGTTATATTCGGTGTTCTTAACTTTCTATAATTAATATCTACATCACAAAATCATATAATATTTCAACAATTACATTTTACTTGAACTCTCCAAATTTCATCTCAATCCTATCATCACACAAATAATCCCTAATCATAACAATCCCTGTTTCGCTATCAATAGAAAAATTAGCGACAGTACTGCTTTTGTCATCATACTTATTCGGATTTTTAAAGATAGTTTGATAATAATCATCTGTTTCATAATTGAGCACATTAATCAAATCATCTATCTTCGCTGTGCTTTTATCCAACAAATTTGTTAACTCACTTACCTTTTTTTGTCTAAAACTTGAACTAATAGGTTCTTCAGGTAAATCATCTTTCTTAGCAATAAAATGATTAGCCCTTGCATATCTATCTTGGATTTTTGTAACATATATGTCACTAATGTCTTTTTCAACATTAACAGCAGTATTAGAATTCATATCCAATATATTTAATGAAAATGCAGAAGCCACCTTATGAGTTTTTAATTTGGTTATCGCCTCATCAATATTTTGAGAATCCATAACAATTCTAACCATTATATATCTTGATATGTTGTCTAAATCTATTTTGGTGTCATAAATATAATTACTTGAAAATACCATTCCATAGCTGTTATATGCAAATGAACTTCCTATTAATTTGTCTGCTGGGGTATAGCCTACTATCCAATAATCTTTATATTGATATTTAACTAATGCTACACCATCTCGATTATAAAATTTGTCATCTTCATTATGCGAAAATAAAAATTTTCCATTTGATTTCTTTAGCAAAATTGTTGTACACCCATCTATGCCTTTGAATATTTCTGGAAAAAACATTAATAGTAATGAATCTCTTGAAACTTCTGCTCCATCTGCTCGTCCATATATTTCTTCTAAACATTTTGGGAACTCATTTTTTAGCTTGTTTTCCATTTCTTTTACTCTACTATATATGGTTAAGTTTATAATTTTTTCATCATATATTTTCGCCTTATTTTGTAAATAGATTTTAAATTTTTCACCTATTTTAAAACCAATTTCATATTCTGTTCCTGTGACTTCGAATTTTATCATGATGTTATTCTCCTTTTACCCAGATTTGAGCCTTACAAGAAGTGCAATTATTATTACGATTTATACAATATGAACAATACCCATTATCTTTATAATAAGTATCGCCCAAATCCTTTAATAATTCAAATTCTAGCTTTTCTAATAGAAACTTTGAATTAACATCCTCTTTATCTCCCCATGCTTCATAAATAATTTGTTCTTTTATATTATCACAACATAAGTGCATTAGTTTTGTTCCTATTCCTTGTTTTTGATATTCATGCTTAACTACAAGATATAATATTTCTCTGTATTCGCCTAAATCTATTTTATAATCATTCTTAATTTTTATATTACTAATTCCACATGCACCAATAATTTGATTGTTTAATTCGCATACATAATAATTGTTTATATCTTTTTGTATTTCTTTCTTATTATCTATCAATATTTCTTTTTTAGTTTTTACTTTATTATTATTTTTATCAATATTACATGTTCCTAATAAATCTGTTACTAAATTCGCTATTTTTTCTAAATCACTTGTAAAGGCTTTTCTATATTTAAAATTGTTAATAGTAAACAACTCCCATCTTTTCTTTTAAAATATCAAATTTATAATTTTATACGTCTTTACTAAATCTTTTAATTCTATAATTGGCATTTTATTTCATTTCTTTTATATAGCTTTAAAATGGCTCTTCTACATCAAATTCTATTGGTTTTTGATTTAACATTTCTAACTGTTCATTTGATAAATATTTTTTATCTACAATTACACTTAAAACAAATTCATCAAAGAAATTGTCATTCATAATATAATAGCCATTTACCTTTTCTTCATCTCCATAGCTATCTTCTATTTTCCATCTTTGTGGTTTATTATCAATTAAATTAACTCCTGTAAATACCATAACATGATGCATACTTATGTCATATAAACTCAATGCTTCTGATTTTGACAATTTGTTCAATCCTAATGTTTCTTCATAATTGTATAATCTAGTATCCAATATTCCAGATTCCATGTCTCTAAATTTTCTAATATGAGCTCCCATATATACTGGTATTCCATCTTTTAATTGTTTTATAGCTAATTTTTTTAAATCTTCTATAGGCAAATTTAGGTATCTCACTTGTGAAAATCCACATACACTTTGCATGTATTTTTTTGAATACATTTTATAGTATTCTTTATTGTACATTGGTATATTACCTATTGTTACATAGTTATTTAATTCTAATGTTAGAAATTTATTTTTAAACTCAATTGGTGTTAATTTTTCATATCTTTTATAATCACCATTTTTGTCCCTATATTCATAATCAAATTCTAATGTTGGCTCACCTAATATTTTTGATAGCAATATGTAATTTTCTTGCAAAAATTCTTCTTTTGCTTTTTCTAATGTCTCTAAATCCACATTTTGCTTTTTTAGATTTATTAATTTAAGAATATCTTTCTTAACTTTTTCAGTATATAAATATTCTATTTTGGAATAGTCATTGCTTTCTACGGCATTGGGACTATATGAATATGGTAAAATACCATATTTATTGATTATTGCTGCAAACCATTCCCAGTATCCGCCTTCTGATACACAATACTCAACTATTTTTTCTTTATAAAGATAATCAAAATCTGTATTTTCTAATTTTATAATATTTTCATAAGCATTATTTGATTTTTCTAGTTTATCAAAAAAAGCAATATGATTGTTAGATAATTCTAATTTCATAATATCTATATTTAAATTTTGAGCAATATTATGTTTTATTAAATTTAATCCACCATATATCCAACATCTCCAACTATCTTTTTGATGATATCTTTTACTTTCAGGCAGTTCTATATTAAATACTGGTTGATTTTCTATTATAACATTTCTATTTATACAAGCATTTTCCATTCCATTTTTTGTTATTGCATTTTCTATCATTTTGTTTTGTCTAAATTATATTTTTTACTAAAATTTTTAATCTGTTGTAAGGTTATATGTTCATTCATTTTATTCGCCTCCATATTTTATTTACTTATTTATTTTTTCAAATATTCCACTATAATCATATTGCAATCTACCAATATCACCATTCTTACTGCTATGGCTCATTATAAATTCTGATACTTGCCTAAAAATATATTTCTTATCATCTGTTGTATATTCTTGCTTATTTTCAATATTTACTCCTGCTTTTCTTAATAATTCTAGTTCTTTATTATTAAATAGTTCCATTATAGCACATCCTCTTTCTATTGTTTTATTGCTACTAATATCTCATTGCTTTCAACTACTCTTTTAGCATTATCATATTCAAATTTTTGTCCTTCTGTATATATGTGATAATTTTCATCTTTTAATCTTTTTCTTAATTGTTGTAAAAACATACCTAAATCTTGTTTTACAATTCCGTATTCCTTTGGATATTTTACATTAATTTCATAAAAGCTATATCTTATATAATTAGGATTATCAATTTTCTTTTCAATTAAAGTTGTTTCTATAACATTATTAATCTGTCTCTCGGTCAATTCTTATCACTCTTTCCTCAATTTAATCGTATTATATCATAACATTTTATATTTGCAACCCCTCTAAACTACGATTTTATGGGCTTTACAACATGAAAAAGAACATTAAATAACTTTACTTTTACACTAGCAATATCTTTTGTTATTTTTTCAAATTTTCAACCTTTGAAACCCTGAAATTTCAGAGTTGAGCAAAATGGTGTATTATCCCCTTATGTACATAAAAAAATAATACACCATAAACGAAACCCCTCATTCCGTCGTCTCGCTTATGGCAGTCTAGTATGTAGAGTTAAAATCTACTACTGATGCTGACTTTTAATGTCTTTGTGCATACTTGCCCACACTTTTTACATCAGTATATCCATCATTCAAGTTTTGCCCCCTAGAACTCTTTGTTTATTGTGAGTTTGCGTTACGAAATCTCACCTACACATATATTTTTAATAGACCATTAAAAATACTGCAAGTCATTTTATAGCGTTCGCTGACTAGACGTGTCACTTTATTATTTTATAACGAGTTTATGGCATCTCTCGTTATAGCACGAAAAAAAGACACCTATAAAAAATATAGATGCCCCTTTTCTGCCAAATATTCAATTAATTCTACATACCTGTTCTTGGTAATTTCTTAACATTTATTTGTTTTTCATACACTTTAGTTGTGTGATCGTCATTATCCCAAACTTTGTATGTTTTGTTATATCCTTCAACTTTTGTTTTATTTGTAAATGTATCATCATTTTTTACATCTGAATTTACTCTTACAAAAATATGTGGATTAATAACTGATTCGAATCCAACTTCAACAGTACCGAATTCTGCTTTAAATTCTGTTACATATTCATCTTCATCAAGTTCAACTTCAGCGAAATCAATATAATTATTAACTTGTGTGCTTAAGTTTTCTTTTAGTAATTTATAATCATTTTTATTAGTTTTATAGTAAATAGAATATCTTAAGTCTTGATTATATGTTCCTGTTATTAATTTTGTAATTCTTACATAGTCTGTTGGTAATTCATCTGTCCAAGTAAAGTTATTTAATGGAGTATTACCTGTATTTTTCAATTTGAAATCGTATTTTATTTCTTGATTTGCTGTTGTTTGAATAATACCTTCTTTTTCTACATCTACTGATGGCTTTTCTGATTTATTTGTTACATCAACTTCTACAACTTCTTTATGTACTTTTATTTCAGTTGCAAATTCTTTATCATTTAATAAATACCATTCACCAGCCTTTACTTCTTTTATAAAATATTTTCCTTTTAATAAAGTATCTGAAGTAGCAATTCCTTTTTCATCTGTTGTTACTTCTTGAACAAGTTTGTGGTCTTTATCATATATAGCAAATTTAACATCTGCAATTGTCTCTCCTGCTTTTTTGCCATTTATAATATTATCATCTTCACTTGTTTTAATAATTTTAATTTTTCCTTTTATCTTTTCGTTTTCAAATGTAATATTTGTAATTTGGTCTTCTTTTAAAACTACTGTCTTAACTTCTTCATTTAAAACATAGTTTTCTAATGTTTTTGTCTCTTGTAAAGTATATTTTTGGTCAATAGGTAATCTTTTGCTTGTTGCTTTACCATTTTTGTCAGTAACTAGTGTATCAACAACTTTTTTGTTTTCATCTAAAACATTAAATGTTACACCTTCAATAACAACTTCATTGTCATCCTTATCAACTTTTATTACTTGAATTTGACCTTTCTTTTTCTCGTTAGAAATATCTACTTTTTCAACAATATTGTCTTTGTAATCTTTTATATATTTAGTTAAATCTACGGTAGTAGTTTCTTTATTTAGCTTATAATATTCTTGTGTTTTAGTTTCTTTTATTGAATAAGTATGGTCAATTCTTAAATCTTTAGTTGTAGCTTCACCTTTTTCATTTGTTTTAATGTGATCAACAACTTCTTTTGTTGTATTATCTATAACATCAAATTCAACATCTTTTAATGTTACTTTTGTATCAACATCTGTTTTTATAACTTTAATTTTAGCTTTCTTTAATTCGTTTTCAAATGTAATACTTTTTATTTGATTTTCTTCAAGTTTTATAGTTTTTACTTCTGTATTTAATTTATATGTTTGTAATGTTTCTTTTTCTTTTAAACTTAAATTTTCAAAATCTCTAACAGCATACTTTGATGTAGTTGCCTCACCATTTTCATTTGTTACTATTGTTTCTAAAACTTTTCCGTTTTTATCTAGAACATCAAATTTAACACCTTTTAGTTTTACTTCATTGTTATCCTTGTCAACTTTGATTACTTTTATTTGTCCCTTTTTAAGTTCATTTTCAATTTGAATTTCTTTTGTTAAATTCCATTCTACTTTTATGTTAGTATCTTCTGCTAGGTTATACCATTTATTTGTTTTAGTTTCAATTAAAGAATAATCTCCTGTTCTTAAGTTTTTAATTTCTAATTCACCATTAGCATCTGTATAATATGTTCCAATTACTTTATCAAACTCTGCTGAATAAAGTTGGAACTCAACATTACCTAAAACAACTCTGTGATTATCTTTATCTATTTTATAAACTTTAACATTACCTGCTTTATGGTCATTTGTTACATCTACATTTGTTGTTTTATTATATTCAACATTTACATCTTTTTCTTCTGTATTTAAAACATAATCTTTATTTGTTGCTGTTTCAACCAATTTATAATTTCCTTGATATAAATTTTCAAATACTGCAACACCATTACTATTTGTTTTAGCTTTTGCAACAATTGTTCCATCTTCAGTTTTTAGTGCAAATTCAACACCTTCAATTACTTTATGTGTTTGGCTATCTGTTTTATTAATTTGAACTTTTCCATTATTATTTTTTATATTTAATGTTGTTCTTCCATTTCCATCACCAAATGGGTCAAATGTTAATGCATAATTTTGTGTTCCTGCAACAGTTGTTTTTCCATAAAACACTGGATATGTTTTGCATTTTCCTTGAACATTTATTACTGCATTTGAAATATCTTTATTCATTTGTGATTTTGGAACTTTAATATAAAAACTTTCTCTGCCATTAAAAGAATCTGTTTGAGTTCCATTTCCATTTGTAATTATTGTTCCTTCAGGTAAATTAGCTGTAGCTGTAATTACATATGATGCCATATCAACTTGACTTGAGACATTAACTTTTTGCACATAATAATTACCATCTTCATACATACTACCTGTTGGTGTTAATGTTACCATTGGATCAGATGGTTGTTGACTTCCATTTCTTGCCTCGTTTACAATCCTTTTAATTGCATCTGCTATTCTTTGTCCTTTAGCATCTCCACCTCTGTATCTATCAGGACTCCAGCCATATAAAGCACAATAAACTGCTTGTTTTGTTGCTAAATATGCATCATTATTATCATCTACTCCTAGGTCTGATGCTGATTTATATGGATATCCATTAATAACTGCTCTCCATACTAATACATTATCAATCATTGAATCTACCGTTACATCATAATTTCCATATTCTAATACACCAGGTAAATCACTATTTACACAATAGGCTGGATATGCCACACCATTATAAGAATAATATGATGGGTTACAAATTACATAATACCACCCACCTCTTTCATCATTCCAATATTGTAAGTGATACTCCATTGTATTTGTTCCGTAAATCTCGGCAGAATTTATCTCCATTGCGAATACTTTTCCAAAACTAGAAAGTATCGTCATCATAACCAATATTGTGGCTACTAATTTTTTTGTTTTATTCATAATCTTTTTTCCTTTCCACTAAAAAAGACACTTCAAAAAGTGCCTTCTTAATTATTAAATTTCTAAATCTTCCTCCATAGTTTCTTGCTTATGGTCTTGTAATAATTTTATTAATTCTTCTGTATCTTTATATTCTTGATCGTTTTTATCTTCAATTTCTTCTAAATCTTCTTTTAATTTGGTTATTAAAGATTCAGGATTTCTTTCTACATCATCGTATATATCCTCGAATAATTCTCGCCTTGCCTCATCATCAATTGCAATATTACCATATTCATCGCAAAGCTCATACCAATAATAACCACTTAAATAATCTATTATTTTTTCTGTTATTTTTTCAGGCTCCATAGCCCTCCCTTCTGACTTATATGACATAGCATTCAGTCCATACATAACTTCCATTTAAATAATAATCTCTTGCATAAATTCTTATAGTACCAAATTTTGATTTTACTTTATCAGCAACACGCTTTTCAGAAAATGTAAATTGATTTGTTAAATTTACAATAGAACTATCAACAACAACATTATATCCATATGTTTGCATATCTTCTGAAACATTATTATTAATAGCATTTTTAATATTGTTTATCATAGCAGTATTTTCTTTATATTCAACCACATTTTCTTTTGGCTTATCAGGTATAACTGGCTCTTGTTCTGGTTGATTAGTTTGTTGTTCTTGAACTTGAGTCTCCTGTACTACCTCCTGTGGCTCTTGAACATTACTTTCAGAAGAAACTTGTTCGTTTTGAACTTTTTGTTGTTCCTGTTTAGTAGTTTGTGTATTGTTTTTAGCTGTGGAAGTTTTTTTATTACCTGCCTCAACTATTGCTTGATTTTCTACGTCAGCTGTTTCAGGCTCCTGTTCTATTGTTTCTTGTTCTGTTTTATTTTCGATTGTTTCAACTTTATTTTCATCAATCTTATTTTCTTCTGTTAAACCTTGTTTATCACTCACAACAGAAATACTTGTCTTATTTTCTGTTCCAACTTTATCATTCGTTCTTTTTTTATTTAAGAAGATAATCCCTAATGTAGTACAAATTATTAAAAATATTATTAATAAGATATACCAATATTTTTTTATAAATACCATAAAAATCTCCCCTTTTTGTTCTATTGTAACTCTTGTATCCCTGTATTGCAAGTCATTTCAGTTGCTTGTACACATAATCTTTGTTCTCTTCTGTTTGGTATGCAAGTAATCATTGTTATTTTATTTTCTTTAGTATTTTCTAGTAAGCTCCAGTCTGTTTCAAAAATAGCTTGAATATTATCAACTTTGTATGTCCTTTCATAGAATTTAGTTTTATATTTTACAATATCACCAACTTCAAGTTCATTTAGTCTAGCAAAAAAAGAATCACCATATCCTCTATTATGTCCTGCTAAACCAATATTTCCATCATAAGTTGCAGTTGTTTCAATATGCCCTATGTAGTCTTTAAGAACATCATTGCTAGAGCCTTCCTTCACAGTTACATTTAAGCCTATTTTATCTATTGTTAAAATTCCAAGCACAGAGTCGTCCCAAATGTCTTCAACTTTATCATATGTTACATTTTCAAATTTGGAATCGGTTTTAATACTATCAACATCAGCCAAGTTTGTATTTAAGTATCTATCAATAGCATACCATCCTATTCCAAATATGGTAATAAGAATGCAAACAATAATTAATACAATTCGAAACTTTTTCAACTCACTCACCTCCTAAACCAATACTTCGAATTCTCTATTTTGTATATTATAATTATATTGTTTGTCGAAATATTTGAATTTTACAGTCTTTCCTCTAATCTTCTTGTATAAAGATTTTGAAATTATAATTTTATAACTTCTAGACTGATAATTATATGGAGTTAAGTCTACAAACATTTTGCCTTCACTAATATGTGCCTTTTTTACTAACTTATATTCTCCATCTATTAAGTTATAGATTTTTACATTTTTAGAATTTAAAAGAACAATACCACATACACATAAAATTCCTGTTGTTCCAACAACAGCTTGTGGTACAACTTTATTCTCTTCCTTTTTAGTTTCAGGTTTTACACTTTCTACTTCCTTGTATTTTGCAGTAAATGTTGTTGTATCTTTTACTTGCTTTTCAAGAGTTCCTGTATATCTAACTTTTGCTATATAGCTTGTAACTATTGTTCTCGTATTTTTCCCTTCATATTTCATAGTTCCACTATACTTAACTGGAACTTGACTTCCATCAACTTCTTCTGTTTCTGTTACATCCCATACAGGATTTACAAGATAATAAGTTAAGCCATTTTCTTTTAATTCTTTAGGAATATTATTTAATTCATTACTAGAAACATTATTATATTTTCTTTGTAAGAAAACTTTATATTCCTCCCTATAACTATCAGCAGGAGTTAATTCAATTGAAGAATCATCTCTACTTATAGTACCTTTAAATCCATCATCTTCTATATTTTTTGATTCATCAAAATAACTAATAGCTGATGATTTATTACTAGCATCAATTATTTTTTCTTCAGTGGTTTCAAAGTTTTTACTTTCAGTTTTTAAATTATCTTTTCTTTGAACATCTTGTAATTCATACTTTTTTCCGTCTTCTACTATAGTCTTGTCAATTGAATCATAATATTCTTGTGATACACTATAGTCAACATTCTTGCTCTTTTCTATAACATTTGGACTCGTTGCAAAACTAAAGCCTACATTTACTAGCATTAATCCTGTAACTCCAAGTGTTACTAACATTTTCTTATTCATATTTCCTCCATTTCTATTTTAAGCCAAATCCTTGAAATACTAAATTTCTTAATTGCTCATTAACAAGAATTGTTAAACCAATAGATGTAAATATAAAAATTGCAACATAACAAATAAATTTTACAAGTCTTGTTATTGCCTCTAAAAGTAATGAAAAAAGATACACCTGATTACTAGGCATATCTGTTCTACTTATTTCTTCTTTTTTATTTCTTGATTTAATAAAAGTCTTTATTTTATCAAATATATCTTTTGTTTTATTTTCCTTTTTAACTACTTCAACTCGTTTTTTAAATTTTTTAGCATCATTCTTTTGTAATCCATTTTGGCTTAATGCTGTTATTAATTTTTGCTCTATTATATCAGTATCAAATTCATTTATTATATTATAAAAACCTAGATCGTAAAGGTTAGTTAATACTGCATTTTGCTCGTCATAATTTGTTGCTAATATAATAATTCTTGTCTTTCCATATAATTTAGAAAAATTATATATACTTTCAATTATTTCTGTTTCAGTATTTTTTAACAGACTTAAGTCAACAATAAAATGCTTTATTAAATTAAAATTAACTTTTGTTTCCTTCATATATTGCTTTAAATCTATTTCTTCATTCATAGAGCTTAATATCAATATATTTTTCATTTTACATATCTTTTGTATTATTCCATCGTTTTCTGCATTTGCAATATAACTAATCATCAGTTTCCCTCCTAGTCAAGCCATTGCTCTTCATATGGCACATTATAAGTTACATTGTTCACTTGTAATTGTTGAACTTGATTTTCCTCTTGCTTATTTTCCTTAATTCCAAACTTCCAAAAGTTGTGATTTAATATGCTAATTACAACTAAAACTACAACTATAATTGAATATAAAATTACTCCTTTTTTTAATGATTTCTCCATTTTCTCCTCCTATGTTCCATCAAATAAATATGGTGCAGGGTCTATTTTTGATTTATCTGCTTTTCTGATTTCAAAGTGTACGTGGTCTCCTGTTGAATTTCCTGTACTTCCTTGCGTTCCAAGAATCTGTCCTTCTGAAACTTGTTGTCCTACAGAAACAACTATTGAATTATTTCTCATATGTGCATAGAAAGTATAAAATGTTTCTCCATTTTCATCTATATGTTTAACTTCAACACAATTCCCATATCCATTTTGCCATCCTGCCCATGTTACTTCACCTTCTTTAACACATAAAGCGTGACTGCCTACATCACCAACTAAATCAATACCTGAATGAAAACTACCTCTTTCTCCGTGTGATTGGATGAGTTCTATATCCGAATTTACTAGTTACAACTTTAAAATTCTCAACTGGAGTTAGGAATTTTCCTTTATATTGAAATACTCCAATATTTTGACTAGAAGAACTATCATATTGTGGCTTTTGTTTATCACTTGGCAAATGAATCACATATTTTTCGTAATATACTGCACCCACTAAAACAATAAATAATACAATTCCAATTATTATTTTGAATTTAAGTGATACAAGTTTCATTTAATCCTCCATCAATAATTCTCGTCAATTATTTTTCTTTCTTTATTTGGAATTCTTATTGTTGCATAAATCTTCCTTGTACCTGCTGAAATTAAACAATTTCCCTTCTGTGCATTATAAATTAGACTTTCCTCCTTTTTAGAAAGTCCAAAAGTTTTTACAACATCTCGTAAGTCTTGTCCATCTGATTTAAAAAACAATTTATATGTACTATTAGCAAGTAAGCTCTGACCATATAGCTTAATTTTTTCATTTAAAAAGTCTTCTATCGATTGAGTTATTACAACAATACTAGAATTATACTTTCTTGCTCTTTTACTTATATTTCTTAAATATTCCAATGTTTGTGTAATATTAGGGTCAATTAAAATATGGCATTCATCAGCAATTAGTATGTCTTTTTCTTCCTTATTTCTACTTAAAATCTCCCACGCATAACTCATAATGTTATAATATTGAGCTCTTTTATATGGTGCTTGAAATTCTTGCATATTTTTAGTATTAAAAGCTGTTATCCTACTATCTATTTTTAAATCCGTATAACCATTCCATATTGTAGATGCCTGACCTATTGAAATTGGTCTTAATAAAGAAATTAGTTTTGTATATTCTGCTTTATTTTCTCTTTCATTTTTCTTTATTAAATAATCATATAAATCAGATAGTATTGGAAAATCTGTGCTTTCAAATTTTGAAATATCAGTTTCTTTTGTAATTCCAAATTTTTGATATAACTCTTCTAACACTAAATCAAGTGCTGAAAATTCTAAATCTGTTAAACTTGGAAATAGTATTTCAAAAAAAGTATGTAAGAATTGAAAATGCAAAGCTATTGCATTTAGATTTTCTTCATCATCCATATTTACTCTAATTTGCAAAGGATTTAATATTTGCCCATCATTACTTCCACCACAATTTACAATCTTTCCTTTTAAGTTTCGTACTAGGAAACTATATTCGTCTTCAGCATCTATTATTAAAATTCGACTTCTAGGTAATTCATTATAAATTAAATGTTTAATTGTTAAGCTCTTTCCTGATCCTGAACTTCCAGTAACAACCATATTGCTATTTGTCCTGTCAGCATCTTTTTGCCACATATTAAAAATAATAATTCCACCATTTTGATTAATTCCAAAGTAGTAGCCTCTTTTATCTATAAAAGTATTTGTATTAAAAAGAAAACCTCCAGTAAAACTAGAAGTTAATATATTTCTTTTAAAATATTCATTTAATTGTGGTTGAATTGAAAACATTGGAGCTACTGACTTAATACCTTCTTTCAACAAGAAATTTGTTATAGGTCTTATTTTTAGTTGTAGCTTTTGCACTTCTCTTTCAACCTCTTTAGATTTTGTTAGTAAATTTTTTTCTTCCTGTGCAAATACACAAACATAAATTGTTAAGTAAGATACAACTTCATTATTATTAATCATTCTATTAATAATATCAGATGCCTCTTGAACTTCAGCCTCACGCATTTGTTTTATAGACTCGTTTTTTGCTACTTTAGAAAGGCTTGTTGCATCTCTAATTCTAGCATCCAAACTTTCTATTAATTGTGTATTATCTGTTGGCTCAATATTTATTGAATAAATTGCTCCTGTATTTTCAACAAGTTTGGCAAGCCACCCCATCTCAACATTTGATGGGTAATGGACTATCGTGTAAATTTTTGCAAATCTATCACCTAAATATAACTTGTTTTTTTCAAATTTTAATCCTCCGAATTGGAGTTATTAAGTTAATTAGATCATAATTATTTTGTATTTTTTGTTTCAATATTTTCTTCCTTTGATAGAGCTTCCTCAACTCTTCTCTTGGCAATTTCATAGTATTTTTTGTTTATCTCAAATCCTATAAACTGCCTTTTAGTATTAATCGCACCTACAAGTGTTGTTCCACTTCCACAAAAACAATCTAATACCACATCACCTTCCTTACTTGAATTTATAATATGATTTTCTATAAAGTTTAGATTTTTTATTGTTGGATGACCATATTTCTTTTTATCAACTTGATTTACTCCTGATATGAAATACTTATGTTTTGTAAAATAATTTCCGTATAGTTTAACTCCTTTTTCTCTTGCAAATACTACATATTCTGTATCAGGCAAATAATTATTATTTATTAATGGGCTAGGATTTTGTTTATGCCAAGTTAGTATTTCATAATTACAACCTAAACTAATAAAGTAATCTAGTAAATCCCTAACCTGCCTTTTAGAACAATATATGTAAATATTTATTTTTTTCATCTTTGGTAGTAACATATCTAAAATTTGTAAATCAAATCCATCCTTCAATCCCATTAATTCATTTGCATAATTATTAAATGTTGATGTTTTTTTGACTCTATTCAAATTTAATAAATATGGGGGATCCATAACAACTAAATCTATACTTTTATCATCTAGTAATTTAATCCCTTGGGCACAATCCATATTATAAACTTCATTTGTTTTTAACATTAATCTCCTTTCCTTTAATTTGAACAATATTATCAGCATAATCTGTTCCTTCTGATCTCGCAAACTCTGGAATTGTAAAACTTTTTATTAAAAGAATTATTTCTCTTTCATATAGCAAACTACTTCTATATCCACAATTTTTTAATCTATTAATCCAGTTATTTGCTCTTTTCATTAGTTCATTTTCAATGTTATCCTTATTAGAATCATATATCATTATATAAAATTCATTTTCTATTATATTTTTGTTTTCTACAATTTCTGTTGTAGAAATGATTCTATTATTAATTATTTCGATTCCAACATCATCATCGATTTTTCGTTTAAGTTCTTCTTGTTCTTCAATGTGTTCTGAAATATCAACTGCTCTTGGTATAACTAAAATCTTATATGGCTGTTGTTCTTCGCTAAATTCTATACTTGAAAAGTTCATTTTTGATTCAAGTTCTTCGTCAGTTAAAAGCTCAATATTAATTGGTTCAACTTTAATAAACTGGGCAACTTGTCCATCTAATGTATATAAAATATTTTCTTTAATATTTTTTACATTTAAGAATTCATTAAGCGACTGTTCTTCTTCTTCTTTAAAGAATTTATTAATTAATTTTAAAATTTTAATTCCTCCCATCAAAAAAGAACACCCTATGGTGTCCCTTCCTTAATATACATTTTATCTGTATTTTATATTTTTTTGCCAATTGCTCCCAGAATAATATACTGCAATAATTTGCACTTCTTTTATTTCTTCGATTATTCTATAAAAAATCATAAAGTTTTTTACATTTATTTTTCTAATGTCACTTTTCCCTGTTATTTCATTATCTATAACATTATATATATCAGCTGTATCTTTTAGTTTTGAGATTTCTTCCTTGAAAGCTTTACGATGTTGCTTAGCAATTTCTGGCTCTTTTAATTTTATCTTTATATATATTATAATTTCTTTCATATCGTCTTTGGCTTCATCTAGAATTTTTACATTGTATTTATTCATTTTTGTGTCACCTCAATTATAAACTATCAATTTCCTCAAAAGCTTCATCAATTGTAAGCATTTTTGCTTTTCCACTTTCAATTTTTTCAATTCTTTCACTCAATTTTTTCTTTAAATCTTCATTATCTTTTATAATTAATCTATCAGGCATAGTCTTTTCAATATATTTTGAAGTTAAGTAATCAGCATAGTTCAATAATTCTTTAGCAACTGAATCTGGAATCAAATCAATTGTATTATATAATTCTTGTTTTGTTGCAGTCATTTCTATGCACCTCCTTATTTGTTTATCATATATAATTATTTTACTATATTTTTCATATATTATCAATAATTTTACTAAAATTTTGTATTGGCATTTTGATTACATCCTTCTATTTTTTTCATATCTGTAGTCTTTTTGCATTATCTTAAATTTTATAATGTTTTTAATTGTATCTACCATCGAAAAATTATTATTGCCCTTAATAAGTGAAATAACAGAAATTACAATAGCACCTATAACAATTAATGTAGCTATTATTGTTTGATTTGTAATCTTGTGATAAATAAAAGCAATAATTCCTGCTATTGCTCCAACTATAATGGTTTTTATTAATTCATCCATTCCAAATCCAATGAAAAACTCTGTTTTTAATCGAATCTGCCTTGGAATCTTAATCATTTTCTTTTTATCCTCCATTATTAGAGTCACCCCCTTCAGTATTTTCCGAAGTAGAATTGTTTTCTTTATTTTTTTCCTCTTCTTCTTGCTTTTTCTTTTCGTTGTATTCATTTTTTAGTCTTTGATATTCAGGATAAGTTGTATCTCTTGAGAAAATCATGCCATCTGAATCTCTATAATACTTAATATCAGCAAAAAATCCTTTAAAAGTTCCTTGACATTCAGAGAAAAGTCTTATAAAACTTACATTCTCCACAACTTTCCCTGTACTATAGAAACCTACAATACTTACATCGTCAAGTGAATCATTATCATCTAATCCTGCAATTTTCTTGCCTGAATCTGTTACAACATACCACTTCCCATCAATGTTTAATGTTTCTCTACCTTGGCAATCTTTATCTTTTAATTCTTCTATTGTAGATTTCGATTCTTTTTCATCTACAATTGCGATTTTATCTCCATAATATGATTTTGGAATATCGACAAGAGTTAAAGAAACAGTTATTAATATTGTTGCTAAAAGTAAATGTTTAGTAAGCTTTAAATATCTTCCTTTCATCTCTGGCTCAACTGCAATTTTAATCATTAAAACCACAAAAGCTATTCCTGCAACAGAGATACCTATTATTTTTAATGAACTTATAATATTATTTAATGTATCCATTAATGTCCCCTTGGCAACAATGCTCTCATTGTTCTTGCCGAATTTCCTAATGCTCTTAATGGACTTGCCGATGGCTTAACCATATACTTGCCCATTATACTTGGAGTATTAACTGCTACAACTGCAATCGCAATTCCATAAATTAGTTTATTAATCATAATAGTTGCTATTGAAATATTTAATAATGTCAATTGTATAACTACCGTAAATGCCGTCATTAAAAAACTTCTGACATAGTCTGGAAAAACTCCTCCATCAGAATTTAGAAGTCCTATACACGCAAATGGAATTGCAACCCTCATAACTAATAGTTCAATACCTTTCATTATAAATTGACATATTAGTAACAACCAACAAATAAGCATTACTAAACAGGCGACTGCCGTAAATATACCACCTTGAATATTATTAGAAAGTGCCTCTGCTAAATTTATTTTATTAACATCTACAACTCCCAAAATTGAATTCAGGAATTCTTCAACAACTCCTACACCAAGTGTGTATATTTCCCTAAAGCATAACATTACAATGACTGCTTTTAGCATTCCAACAACTAACTGCATAGGATTTTGCTCATTATCTCCGTTCTCGCATTAAAAAATATGTTTTAATTGCTTTAGTAATAAAAACAATAACTAATAACGATGTAGCAAAATTAAAAACAATTTGGTAAATTTGATTGAAATCTATTCTTGCCTTTACAAACATCGTTCCTTCAGGTATATACATTAACTCTCTTTCAATAAAGAAAACTAAATTTAACATCCCATTAAATAATGAATTCAATGTTGATTCAGAGCCACCTATAAAGTTTTCAATCAATTCTACAAGCATATCAGTCATTTACTATCCACCTCCCTCTATTACGCTGGAGTTCCAGTTTGTTGATAGAAACTTAAGATAGTATTAATTACTGCTAAACCACAAGTTATTAAAACCATTGCAATTAAGGTGGTTTTAATATTTTGAATATTTCTTCTTCTCTCACCCTCATCATTTGTTTTTAGGCAATAAACATAGTATATAAAATATCCTCCACAAATTGTTATGCCTATTCCTGTAAGCCAACTAATTATTGCATTAACTAGATTTTTTGTTCCAGTTACTAGAACACTATCATCAAGTGATGCTCCTAATACAGTCTGACTTATTAGAGGACTAAAAAAAAGCATTACACCAAGTAATACTTTTCCAACAACTTTTAAACTCTTTTTCATTCTTCCTTGTTCCTTTGGATTTTATCCTTAATAAAATCTATTTTATTTATTTGTACATTATCTTCTGTGCTTTCCCATATATCCCAAATCTTAATTGGCTGAATTGGTCTTTCTTTTCTCTTTAGTTCTCTACTTATTCTTAATTCTAGGTTTTCTTCTCTAGTTCCCATACCATTTAATTTGTTAAAATACATTTTTGAAATGTCAGGTATAGTTGTAATTGCAGGTGGCTTTCCTGCTAACATTACAATAGCATATGGATTTTCTATCTTTAACACTTCGTCTGGTGTTAAAAGTTTTCTAGAAATTAAACTCATACTACTACTTGTTTTATCAAATTTATTATTAGAATTACTGCTCTCACCATAACTTTGAGCTGTATAAGTTCCGAAGTCTTTCTGAAATTTTAGTTGCAGTATCTACATTTCCTGTCTTTAAATAAATCAAAGCACAGTTATCAATTATATTTTGTGCTCCTTCTTTTCCATACTTTTCTTCAATTTGTGCAAAACTTTGTAAACAAATAATAAATCTGATATTTCTACCTCTAGATACTGTTAACATACTTTGAAATGTATCTATTTTAGTGAAATTAGCAAACTCGTCTAACACAAAGTTCATTCTTATTTGTAGTTCTCCACCATCTTGTCTACTTAATTCTACTAAACTTGTATAAATTTGTTGTACCAACAAACTTGCAAGTTTATGATATGTTTCTCTATCATCTGGTAATAAAACATAAATTGCAGTCTTTTCTTTTGCAAATTGTCTTAAATCAAAGTCTGACTTTTGTGTACAATTAGCAACATATTCATTTATAAATAATTGTAGTGTAGAAAGTGCTGCAGCCACAAAACTCCCTCTAGTTTTACTTGGTGCAGTTCCGTGCAACAGCATAAAACTTTTTAATAGGATCGTTTGCATCTTTATTTGCCATATATGAATCAATTGGCATTTTTCCATCTTTATTAATCTTAAACATTTCAGCTACAAAGTAATAAGCATTAGGCAATGTTTGAAGTGCTCTATTGCCTTTATTTTCAAGTATCACTGCCATTAGTGCTGTCTTAATTACAGACATTTCACCATTAGTCCATATTGGCTCTGTTTTATCATTTTTTTGCACTAAAATATTAACCATATCACTAACTAAACTTTCAGCTAAAGGTATATTGTCATCTTCTACTGCATTAATTATTATATCTAAATAGTTATACCAATTACTTTTTAAAAAGTTGATATAATCAAGTGCAATTACATTATATCCAAGCTCTTTTAGTTTTTCTGCAGTATATAAATATAATTCACCTTTAACATCAGAAATAAAAATATTTTCACCTGCTAATCCAAGCATTGTAATTGTTGGAATTATAATTGACCTACTCTTTCCAGAGCCTGAACTTCCAACTAATAATGTGTGAATATTATCTTTTATATAATAAACTCTATCTTTATTCCCTTTTCTTTCAAAGTTTGTAATAATACCACCTGAAGAAAATGAAATATCATTATAGCCCTCATTTCTATCAATTTCATTACAGGCAAAAACTTTTTCATAATCCTTTTTATTTAGCCACCATCCTGTGCCATACTGACCTTGACCTACTGGTTTTGGAACTTTTATCTTTGGTGTAAGTTGGGCTTGTTCACTATGGTAAATGTTTTTTTTATTATTTGAAATAAATAATAAAAAAGATGCTACAATTACTTCACTTATGATGAAGATTATTAGCACTGGTTTATTATTTACTATAGTTTGAATTATTGACTCTAAACTTATATGTAATAAGCTATCAAAATTATTGCTCATTATAAAATGTATTGATACAGAAAAATATGCTGTAATCCATACACTAAAAATAAGAGCAACTATTAATAAGATTCCTCGTTTAATAGTAACCTCCTGTTATCTCAATTCAGCAATTGAATTCCTCCCTTCGTTTTATATTTTTATAAATACATCATATCCAATTAGAATTCTTCCCAATTGAATTCTGATGAATTTTGTTTTAATTTTGCAAGTTCTTTTTTAGCTTGTTTTGACAATTGTTTCTTTAAATGTAATTCATAAAATTTATTGTATCTATTTTGTTCATTTGCTTGAAATTCTAGTATAGTCAAAATATTATCCAGTAAATCCCTTGTATCATTGTTAGCTTTAATAAATGTCATACTAGGATTTCTTTCATTTATCCAAGCTCTTTCAATATCCAAAATTTGATTTCCAATTAATTTAATAACTTCTTCTTCAGTCTCTTCTTCAATTTTTTGTTTTGCTTCTTCAAGTTTATCATTGTCTGTATATTTAAATTCTGCTAATTTTTGTTTAGCCTTAATATACTTATCAATTTCATTTTGACATTGTGGAGAAAGCTCTATTATTTTAATTGCTATCTCATTAACTTTTGCAAGTATTTCAGGATATGCCTTCAAATATTCGTATTTGATACTTCCAGTAGTATTTCTCAATTCATCTTTTAATACTAGCATTGCATCAACAACTTCTTTTATATCTTCATCCTTTAAAATACTTCTTACTCGATGATTCTGGAATGCACTCTTTTGATATTTCATTAAATCTCTTACAAACTTTTCATCAAGATTTGCTTTCTTTAACTCTTGCAAAATATAATTTTCACCAGTTATATTTTTCTTTGCCAAATCCTTATCTTGATATATTGGAAGTAAGTCTTCCTTAAAAACATCATTTATAAACTCATTCCTCATTTTATTAATTTCTTTATATTTAATAAAATAGTTTCTGTTACTTTTACTCCAAACAAAAAACTGCAGATGAGGGTGTCCATCTTCATAATGAACTGCTCCTAAATACTGCAAATCACTAAATTTTATATTCAATTTTTCTGCTATACTTGGAAGTCTGTTCTCTAATAACTTCTTCCACTTTTCTTGATCGTAGTATCCTAATCTTTCTGCATCAAATTCTGTAAGTGAAACCAAACCTCTATATATTGGAACTTTTGCTTTTGCCAAGTCATCAATATAATTAATTATATTAGATAAATTTTCTTCATTTTGTATATTAGGAAACTTATCTACAATTCCAAACAATCCGTGAGTCGTTTCTTTATTTCTAATTACATATTCACTATTTGCAATATAATTTGTGTAAGTTTTATGCTTAAAATATGTACTTCTTTTATTAGGGTTATATGCTTTAAATATAAAAATTAAATTGCTCATATTTTACAATTCTTGTTCATCCTCTTCAGAATCTTCATCTTCTTCAAAGTTTTCTTCTTGCCTAATATTCACAGATTTTATTATATCTTCATCTGTTCTATATTTATTTTCTAACTCACTTAATTTTTCAGGATTACACCCCAAATTAAATACTGCAAAATATCCTTGTTTATAACCTTTAATATCATAAGCTAAATTTTTCTTTCCTAAATCTTGCATTTCAACTTTTGCATTAGTTAGTTCTTTTATATATTTTTTATATTGTTTTAATTTTTCTTTTTTCACTTCTTCATCAATTGATGGTTTAATAATTATTATACTTTCATACCTATTCATAATGATATCCTTTCAATTTAGATTCTAATAATCTAAATTATTCTTTTCTATATACATTACCTATACTATAAAAGTCTGCAAGTTCTTCTTTTGATATATCTTCTGTTTTTCTACTCACAAAATAATTAGCTTTTTCTCTTGCACTTTTTACAATTCCAATAAAATCATTGTGAAATTCATCACCTAATATTCGTTTCATCATTTCACCAACTGCATAAGTATTTACTGCACTTATTCTTACATTATTAGCATATAATTTTCTTTGAGAACTGATAAATCCATCTAATTTCATATCAATTAATTTGCTCAATTCCTTAACTACAAAATCAAGACTATCCTTATACATTTGAATATCTAATTCCTTATCAATTCCTGCTCTGACAAACTCTGAAACATTATTATATGAACTTTTTGCAACGACTTTTTGGATCATATCCCTCTTACTTTCAGGAATATTTATTGCAATTCTAACTAACTTTTCTTGCTTATTTTCAATCTCCAAAACTCTCTCCTTTCTCCCAACTTCAGTCGTTCAAAATTGCCTTCAGGCAATTTTGCAGGAACAGGGAGTCTACTCGACTCCCGTGAACAGCCTAAAAGCGTAGCTTTTAGCGAGTCCACTCTCAAATTATGGGGTGCACTTTTGTTGCACTCGAAAATTAAGGGTATTTTTACTCAAATTCTTCGTCATCGTAGTAATCTTCCTCGTCTTCATCTTCATATTCATTGTCAGATATATCAACATATTCTCCTATAATTGCAATCGCATCATAGTAACTATGTGAGTTGGTAATTCTATTAACCATCTCTTCAGATTCTTCTCGCATTCCATTATGTTTTAAAGTTCTTGATGCTATTCCCATTAGATTAAAAATGTTTCCATCCTGTCCAATTAATGCACATTTAGGTTTCTTTTTTTCTTTACTATCTTCTGCAATTTTAAAATATTTTTCTTCTATAGGTTTGTAACTTTCAAATTGAAAATCTTCTTTCATTTCTTTAGAAATAAATCTTATAATTTCTTCTACTTGGTATGGTCTCAAATCTTTTTTATAAACTCTATCCAGTTCTTCTTTTTCTTCTTCTGTTCCCATACGCATCTCTACTGGAGACTTATTTATGTATTTTAAATCCATAAGTGCTTTTGCAAGTGCCTCTCTATACTCTGTATCAAGTTCTTCTAAATCTACTTGTATATCTTTAATTGTAACATTTGTATTTTTCATTCTAATTCTTCATCCTCCTCATCTTCAACTGACTCGTTTTCAGTTTGTTCTTCTATTAAATCTTGTTGTTGCTCCAAATATCCGTAGTCTGTTCTGTCTATATTTTTATCATAAATATAGTCTCTTCCTAGTTTAGATAAATCAGCATAATCAATTACATCCTCAATATCTATTTCAGCATTGTAGATTAATTTTTTTGCAAATTCTTTATCACTATCAACACAATATAATTCAAAGCAATCTATACTTTTCATATATTTTATTGCATCCTGCATATGTTTTATATCAGAACTTCTTGAAACCAATATTGCTGATGCTTTTTCTAATTCCTCAAATTTAAAATCTTTTATACATCTATATAATTCAACTATTTCATTAAATGGAGTCGTATAACCATTTTCGTTAGCTCTTTCAATTATTTTTGAAATCTCTTTTGAAAAATCTTTGCTGTAATTTAGATGTTCTCTATCTATTACCTCACAAGAAACAACATGAGTATCTTGTATAGATAAATTATTATAATCTAAACCCAGGTATTCAAAATCTTTTTCTAACTCATAATCGCTTTTAGGTATATTTATTATAATTTCTTTAAAATTTTCCGATTCTTCATATTGTTTTTTATTTACTATATCAACTCTAAAAATTATAGTAATCATCTCCTTTCTTTCATCGCACGAGAATCGATTTTGTGCCACTTTCATTTTTTAGTAGGGTAGTTTTACCTCTAAAAAATGCTACATTTCTTCCTCTTCATCATCTTCAAACTCAAAAGATTCTGTTTCTTTAGTCTGTTCTTTTTCAAACATATCTTTAACTAAATTATTTGTAACTTTTATTGTTCTTTCGTTAAACTCTCTTTGCCAAGCACCTTCATTTCTAGACCAATGAAAACCATTATGTTTTAAATTGTTTCTAACATCTTCATTTGGTTTCTCATCAAATAGAAATTGAATTCTATTAATTTCCTTGTTATGAATTACTTTACCACCAACAAATTCCTTATCTTCAAATTCAATCTTTTCTAAATTTTCAAGTCTTGCAATTCTTCTTTTTGTTTCTCTTATCCTTGCACCTATATTTTGAAGTTGCCAAGGCTCGTGTTCTTCATCTGCCTTTATAAGAGCTCTTTGCTTTTCTAAATACTCCAACTTTTCTTTCAATTTTGTTACAGCATTTGGATCGTCATTATAAATAACATTTGAATTATTCATATCTTTTGCTTTTTCTTCATAATACTTTTGTTTCTTATCTTCTTCGATTGATTTTCCAATGTCTTTCCAAGCTCTTTCGTGTAATCTTCTAGCCATCTTTTCTGAATGATGACCAATAATTATTGGCTGACCGAGGTGTCATTTCTAAAATTCTGTTAGCATTAGAATTCATATACTGCCTTGACTTCTCTTCAGCTTTTTGTGCTAATCTTCTGTATGTTTCTTGTCTTGCTTTTCTTCGTTCCTCGTAGTCTGCTCTTCCTCCCATTTACTATCTTCTTCCTTTCCCACTATCACCATACAGTGTAGTGCTATTGCAACAAATCCTCCAATCATTGCTCCAACTATAAAACCTATACTAAACATAGCAATTTCCTTTCCAACAAAAAAAGACCTTGCTATTGGTGTGTGATTTTAACTCTTCATACACCTAATAACAAGTCTTTTTATATTTGTTTTAATTCTTCCCAAGTAAATCCATCCCTACCAAAATGTCCATAATTAGTAGTTTTTGAATAAATTGGCTCTTTTAATTTTAAATATTCTATAATTCCTTCAGGAGTCAAATCGAAAGTATCTTTAATTATATTTATAATATCAATTTCTGGTATTCGATTTGTTCCAAAGCAATCAATATAAAATGATATTGGATTTTTCATTCCTATACCATAACTAATTTGTATTTCACATTTTCTTGCTAATCCATTTGCAACAACACATTTTGCAATATGTCTTAACATATAGGATGCTGACCTATCAACTTTTGTTCCATCTTTTCCTGAAAAAGCTCCTCCTCCGTGATGAGCATATCCTCCATAAGTATCTACAATAATTTTTCTTCCTGTTAATCCAGTATCTGCTACAGCTCCTCCTATAACAAATTTTCCTGTTGGATTAATAACAAATTTTGTATCTATATCTATCATATCAGGCTCAACAACTGGTTTGATTACTTTTTCTATTATATCATTTTCAAGCTCATCTATATCTGCATTTGCATCGTGTTGAGTTGAAATCAATATTGTATCTATTCTAAATGGATAGTTATTCAAATACTCTGCAGTAACTTGAACTTTTCCATCTGATTTCAAATATGGAATTATTCCTTCTTTTCTTACTTCAGCTAATCTATGAGCCAATTTGTGAGCAACATCTATTGCATATGGCATTAGACTTTCTGTTTCATCACAAGCATAACCAAACATTATTCCTTGATCTCCAGCTCCACCTTCATCAACTCCAATTGCAATATCATTACTTTGCTTAACAATATTTACATTAATTTTGCAAGTTTTATAATCCATACTTGTTTCTTCATCATTGTAACCTACTTCTTTTAATTTTTCTCTTGTGATTTTTTCAATATCAATATTTGCATTTGATGTTATTTGTCCTGCAATAGAAACTTGTCCATTAGATATAAATGTTTCTACTGCTACTCTTGAATTTTTATCTTGTTCTAAACAAGCATCTAGGATTGAATCCGAAATATAATCGCATACTTTATCAGGATGCCCTTCTGTGACAGATTCACTAGTTAAAAAATATCTTTTGTAGTTATTCATATAATCCTTCCTTTCACTTCGCACCACAATCGATTTTGTGGCATTTTCATAACTAACTAGAGTAACTATCCCTTATTAAAATTTTTCTTCTGTGCGTTTCATTATACTTTTAGCATCACCTCCCTCAAATTCACCTCTGAAAAGCAATCTAAAAAAATATATAATATTTTTATTAAATCTTTAATAACTCTTTTATCTTCATCGTTTTCAAATAATTCATATATTCCATCAAAGAGAATTTTACAATACAAATCTTTTTCCTCATCTGAGAGAGTTTCAAATTTTTTAAAATCACTTTCAATAAAAAAAGAGATATGTGCCAAAGTTAATCTTTGTAACATATCTTTATCAGCTTTATTATAAATAGTTAATCCTATTATTGAATCCATTATTATTTCATCAAATTTCTTTAATGATTTTTCATTAATCTTATATATTTTATTTTTAATTTTTGAATCGTTCATATTACCTCCAAATCTTTTTTCAAAAAAAAATAAAGCATAAAAATGCTTTATTTAGAGAAAAACTTTAACTTATTTTTTATTTAATTTGACCAATCAACCTTTAACCAGGTTGTTTTTAATTATGTCAAACTGATCAATTTTTGACTAATTTTTTGCTAATTTTATAGCTTTTTTTTAATTTTATTGAAACGATGTAACGCAGTAATATCAACGGTTTCTCAACTTTCCTTACGACCCATCAACGCCACGCATTCAACATGGCTTGTATACGGAAACATGTCTACTGGTTGTATCTCTTCTATCTCGTATTTATCTTCCATCATTTTTAAATCTCTTACCATTGTTGCTGGGTTACAACTTATGTATATTACCCTTCCTACATTTAGCTTTAAAATATTGTTTATAGTATTCTCGTCTAATCCTTTTCTTGGTGGATCTACTATTACTACATCTGGTTTTACTTTCTCCTTCTTAATTAGCTCTTCAAAAGCTTCTTCCACATCACCGCAAATAAAATCAATATTATTTACTTTGTTTAATTTTGCATTTGCTCTTGCATCCTCAATTGCTTGTTCAACAATTTCAATTCCGTAAACCTTTTTTGCAAATTTTGAGGCAAAAATTCCTATTGTACCAATACCACAATATAAATCGCAAACTAAATCATCTTTTGTAATCTTAGCTTTTTCAATGCCAATATTATAAAGAGCTTCTGCTTGAATTGGATTTACTTGATAGAAGGACATTGGCGAAATCTTAAAAATAAAATCTCCTAATACGTCAGTAATATATCCTCTTCCAACTATAGCTTCATTCTTGTTGCCCATTATAACATTTGTATTTCTGATATTAATATTTTTTACTACTGTCTTTACATTTGGGAACTCATCTATTATGTTATTAGCAATTGTTAGCTCATAAGGCATTTCTTTTCCATTTATAACTAAAATAACCATAATCTCATCCGTCTGAATTCCAACCTTCGTAATGATATGACGAACTAATCCTTTTTTGTTATTCTCATTGTATGCTGTTACGCCAAACTTCTTCATTTGCTCTATTATAAAACTAGCGATTTCATACGATATATCCTTTTGAATCATACATTCCTTTAGAGGAATAATTTCATGAGTTCTTTTGGCATAAACTCCAAATACTATTTGGCCATTTTTATCTGTTCCAACTGGATAGATTGCTTTATTTCTATAATTATATGGATTTCCCATTCCTAAAGTTTTCTTTACCTCTATCTTGTTATCCAACGTTTTATTAACTAGATTTTGTACTTTCTCTTGTTTAATATTTAAAGTTTCATCATATTCAATATGTCTTAAATTACAGCCTCCGCATCTTTTATATGTTTCACAATCTGGTTGGCATCTATATTCAGATGGCTCAATTATCTCTAATAATTTTCCAAAAGCATGAGAAGAGTTTACCTTAACAATTAATATTTTGCACTTCTCACCTTTAATTGCACCTTCAATAAAGATTGCAAAATTATCGATCTTTGCAATCCCTTCTCCTTCGAAACCATTATCGATTATATCGACTATATATTCCTCATTCTTTCTTACCGGAATATCCATAAAACACCTTCTTTTTTCTCATTTTTAAGCTTTCGTGATTATACCATATTGTACCTTTTATGTCTAGTTTTGCTCTAGGTACAACGCTTCTGTAGAGCAAAAGTACCAATAATTGCACAATTATTGGTACTTTTTTTACTTTATTTCTTACTATTCTCTTTATTTTCCTTTTCTTCCTTATTCTCCATTATTTCATCTATATCAATTTTAAATTTTTCCAAAATGTTAATTCCATCATCAAGACCTAAATCTTCATAATACTTTTCTCTCATTTCGATTCATCCCTTTCTTGAAACTATGAACATTATATCATAAAAAATAAATATTTACAAAATAATTCCATCTTTTCTCATCTTTTCAATTATTTTAGAATACACTCTATCACATACCCATTTTTCTGATGCAGTTTTCAGAATTTCATCTATTGGAACCCATTTTACACCACTATTTTCATCTTCCTTAATATGAATTGCTTCATTTTCGTCCGCTTCTAATAGATATGTTACATTAAGATGAACATGTGAGCCAACATACTTTCCTTTTTTTTCATGACCATTTACATTAATTACTTCTAACGAATATATATCATTTGTAATTGGTTTTACATTTGTAATTCCAGTTTCCTCCTTAGCTTCTTTCATTGCAACATAAAGAAGATCATTATCACCATCACTATGGCCACCAGTCCAAGCCCACGAATTATATATTTTATGATATATCATAAGCATTTTGGTTCTTTCTTTGTTTAGTATAAAAGCAGAGCTCGTAAAATGACCATATTCGTTTTTTCTTGTTAAAACATCATCAAAATCATTAATGTACTTTAACATTATTCTCTTTTCAACTTCTTCTTGTTCATTAAAAGGTTTAAATTTTTCTATGTTATTTTTTAAATCGTCTACATTGATTTTTATTTTAATTCCTAGCACGCCATATTTTGCTTCTTCTTCTGGAGAATAAATTGTGTACATAGATTCTGCATTTTTCTTTGATATTTCTTCATTATCTCCTAACTTATCGAATAACTCTTTAAATGTTTTTTCTTGATATAATTCTAAAACATCTACCAGTATTTTTTCATCTAAATCTGGTAACTTTGAAAATTCTATTTTATCTCCAACTTTAACCAGTTGTCTTTTTTCATCAAGTAATCTAAATTCAATTGTTTTTGTCCCATTCTTTATTCTTTCAAACGGACTTTCATTTAATTTCATTTTATGTAACATTTTCTACCTCCTGCACAGAATTAACAATAAGATTTCCATTTTCTACTAACGATTATCTTTATAAGTATCATCACAAATTGCATTTTCATTAATTTCCGTATTTTTACCTATCCCGTTTTTATTGTCATTTTCAATACTAGTATTATCTACATCTTCTTGTAATTGCTCAATATATAGCTGTCTTTGTGTTTTTTCTTCCTGTGATATCTCATCCTCTTCTTGTTGCCCAGCTGGCAGTAAAGTGTTACTTTTAGACTTGTTCTTTATTCTTTCTATAATTGTTTTTATTTTGTTTCCTATACTATTTTTATATCTATTATATTCCTGTGTATAAACTTCAATAATCTTTTTTCTATCAACAGGGTTTACATCATTATCTTCACGGCACACCAAAGCATTTAGATTATTGTAATCTTTTTCATAATGTGGATTTTGTATAACTTTACCTTTAAAAAATGCTCCTACAATAAATTGTGATGGAATTCCATAGTTCCCACTTGGTAATTTCTCAAAAATTCCTTGCTCACGTGAAAAAACCTTATTTGGAATTCTTAGAATTATAGCCGTATCCTCACGGCTCTCACTCCATCCACTTGGATACATAGTAAGTGCATCTATCCAACTTGAATACATAACCGTATTTGATATATCATTGCTTTCTTCCCACATTGAATTATAGTTATGTAGACCATCTTCCAGTATACTTTCATATGGTACCCATGTGTTATGTATTCCAACTGAACATTCCTCATCTGAATATAAATCTATTAAGAATTTTACTTGCTCATCTGTCAATCTAATATTTCCTTTTTTTAATAATTCTCTTAATCTCTTCTTGTATCTTTTTATTGTTTCTCGATCCATTATTTCTCCTTTGCAAAAACTATTTAAAGTACTCATCTGGCATATATACGTTTATACCATTTCCTATCAATAACTCCGCTGTTATGCCATTACCTTCTATTTTATTTTTGGAAAAACTACCATCATATATAAAACCCTTCCCACAAGAAGGACTTCTTGGTTGGAGTATTGCTTCTTTTACCCCAAGCTTCTTAGCTAGTTCCAATATTTCTTCAGCACCTTTTCTATATTGAGTTGTAACATCTTCACCTTCGCATGTTACAACCTTTCTTTCTCCATCTTTATTCTGAATCTCCGCTGGATTTCTTGGTGTTTTTAATCCACCTAATTGCTCCGGGCAAATTGGAATAGCTTTTCCTTCTTTAACAAGATTAAATATTCTTTCATCATAATTATTTCCGCCATTATATTTGCAGTTTAATCCAACTAAACATCCACTTACAAAAATCATTTTATTTCCTCCAATAATACTTTTCAAAAAATAAAGTCAGATAAATCATCTGACTCTATTTATATCATATATTCACTTATATTTACAATAATCATTCATTATTCTTATTTCAATGCATCTAATATTTCGCTCTTAGCTGTTACACCATTAAATATTTTAACAACTTGTCCATTTTCAAAAATCATAATTGTTGGTATGCTCATTATTCCAAATTCTTCAGCAAGTTCCATATTTTCATCTGAATCTACTTTACCAACTTTTATGCTATCTCCTAGCTCTTCTGCTATCTCATCAATTATTGGAGACATCATCTTACATGGTCCACACCATGTTGCAAAAAAATCTACTAATACTTTCTTATCAGATTTTTTTACTTCTTCTTCAAAATTCTCGTTTGTTAATGTTAATACACTCATTTTTAACCTCCCATTACTACTTATTATCTTTTACATATTTGAATGCAGAAAGACCTGCTTTCGCACCTTCGTATGTTGCTTTACAAACTTGAAGTAATCCACCTGCAGCGTTTCCACAAGAATATAATCCATCAATATTTGTTTTCATGTTTTCATCTACTATTATTGAATCACCTTTAAGCATTACGCCCATTTTCTTAGCAAAATCCGTACCACCAGCTTCACCGATAGCTATAAATACCCCATCAACTTTTATTTCTTCTCCATCTTCAAACTCGACAGAATTAACTTTGTTTTCACCATGAATTTCTTTAATTATTCTTGTGTCTACTTTATAATCAGAATTATCTACAAGCTCTCCACCATTTGTTAGTATTGTAACTGAATTTGCTATATTCTTTAAATCATCTGCCTCTTTAATTGCAAATTTCCCACTACCAATAACAACAACATCTTTCTTTCTATAGAAAAAACCATCACATATAGCACAATAGCTAATACCTTTTCCTTCAAAATCCAATACGCCTTTTATATTAGGTCTAAGTTTTTTATTTCCAGTAGCAATTATAACACTTTTAGCTTCATACTCATTATTTTCTGTCTCAATGAAGAATATTTCGTTTTCTTTTTTTATATTAAAAACTTCTTCTTCTTTAACATCTATTTCTAAATTTTTGGCCTGTTTAATTCCATTTTCGTACAATTTTTTCCCATCTATTCCATTTTCAAATCCATAATAGTTGTCGATTTTATGTGCTTTTTCAAGATTAGACTCACCATTATATAAAACTATAGCATTTGCCCCAGCCCTTTTAGCATATATAGCTGCACTTATTCCAGCAGGGCCGGCTCCGATAACTAATACATCAACCATTTTTTATAATCCTTCCACTTCAATATTTTCTAAAATTTTATATAGAATCTCATACAATTTTTGTGCATCTTCTATTGATAAATTTACACATGTGCCTATCTTCTCTGGAATATTTTTTGCTTTTTTTCTTAAATCCATTCCTTTTTGAGTTGTTCTAATTGTTAAATTTCTTTCGTCATCACTAGCTCTATGCCTTTCAATATATCCTTTGCTTTCTAACTTTTTTAAAACAGGAGTTAATGTTCCAGAATCTAGAAATAATATACTACCTAAGCTCTTAACATTAATCTCTTTCTTGTCCCACAAAGCCATCATTGTAATATACTGAGTATATGTTAAATCAAGCTCATCTAAAAATGGCTTGTACTTTCTTACAACTTCTTTCGAACAAGCATATAATGGAAAACATAATTGATTCTCAAGTTTTAAACAATCATAATTATCTTTCATTTTTACCCCTACTTTTATTTCTACTTAATATTACTACATTTTATTATAACCATACTATATTGAATTTAACCTAATAATTCAACTATTCTATCCTCAATTTTCTTTGGCTCTATTGTAGATTCATATCTTTCTACAACATTTCCATCTCTATCAACTAAGAATTTAGAAAAGTTCCATTTAATATTGCTATTATTTTTATAATCTGAATCCATAGCCTTAACAATTGGGATTAATATTTTTCCCTTTAATCCATCAAACCCTTTAAATCCTTGTTGCTCTTTTAAATATTTATATAAAGGACTTTCATTTTCACCATTTACATCTATTTTTGCAAATTGATCAAAAGATGTTTTATATTTTAATGTACAAAATTCATGTATTTCATCATCAGATCCAGGTGCTTGATTTCCAAATTGATTACATGGAAAATCTAATATCTCTAACCCTTTCTCATGATATTTTTTATATAAATTTTCTAAACCTTCATATTGTGGTGTAAATCCACAACCAGTTGCTGTATTAACAATTAATAAAACCTTTCCCTTAAAATCCGCAAGACTCACGTCTTCGCCTTTTCTATTCTTTACTGTAAAATCATATATACTCATAATAAATTCTCCTTTCAATTTTCAAATTAGATTGTATGCAATCTAATTATACAAAATTTATTTTTTTTGTCAATAGTATATTTAAATTTTATATAAAATAAATAGACCTGATTTCCTTTTTATAGAAACCAAGTCTTTCCTAATGTATAGATATTATTCACTTCTTAATACTACTGCAGGATCTTTCTTACTTGCAAGTTTTGAAGGAATTAGTCCTCCTATCATTGTTAATACAATACTGATTATAACTAATATACATGCAGCTATAAATGGAAGCTTTGTAACTACTTCCACACCACCAGTTACATTGTATATTATTTTATTAATTGGAATCGTTAATAATATTGTTATTCCAATTCCAATCAATCCTGCTATTAATCCAATAATAAGCGTTTCAGCATTGAAAATTCTAGATACATCCTTCTTAGAAACTCCAATTGCTCTCAATATACCAATTTCTTTTGTTCTTTCAAGTACACTAATATACGTAATAATTCCTATCATTATTGAAGATACTATTAAAGATATTGCAACAAAAGCAATTAATACATAACTAATTGTATCAACTATATTGCTAACTGATGAAATCATTGTTCCTACTAAATCAGAATACGTTATTTCATTTTCTTCTTTTCCCTCATCTATCTGCTTTTGGTTGTATTCTTCTATTGCTTTTGAAATAGCTTCCTTCGACTCAAAGTCTTTCGGATATATTTTTATCGTAGCAGGAGAATCTATATCTATCGCTCCCATTTTTTCTAGATTATCTTCATAAGTTGCAGAGGCATTTTCGGTATATGCGCTCATTACCTGTGCAATCTGTTCGCTACTCATTTGGCTTAAAGCTGCCCTTTGTTCATCCGATAGTGTTGCTGTACTAAAGCCTGATGTTTCACCTTCTTTTGGAAATTCTAATCCGGAAAATACATTTAATTCTGGATTTTCTTTCTGCTCTTTTACAATTTCAGACTCATTACATTTTTCTATAACATGCTCCGTTAGCTCTTTTTTATAGCCAATTCCACCTGCCATTGAGCTAGCAACTGTTTGATCATTCTGCTTTATTATTCCAACAACTTTTATCTCTTCCGCTCCGTTAATTTTATCTTTCATATATTCTTCATTATCAGATTTATCAATCCATATTCCATTCTTTTTTTCGTACAAATCTGAATTATATATTACTTTATATCTTAGCTCTAAAAGTTCATCATACGTGTACGAGGTTTCTTCTGTTTTTGCAATTTCCTCTCCTCTTTGAATTTTTGTCATTTGTCCTTGCAAATCTTTCTGATTTAGTATTCCTAATGAATATAATGTATAATCACTTATTTCATTATTTGATGTTACTATTAAAACAACTTCGTTATAGTTTGTAGGCCAATTTCCGGCAATTAAATCATATTGCTCTTTTAATAATTCCTCATTATCAAGCATCTCTGTCCAGACATCAACCTGGCTCATCATACTCATAAACGACATTCCAGGAATTGCTGTTGCTTCTGCCTTTTCAGCTGCCATTATATCTCCTGCTCCTAAGTTATCTACAACTGTACTTGGATTAACTTGAACTACGTCTTCCGATGTATCTTCTTTGTATAAATTTAAATTCAAATTGTACATATATTGAATAGCATTACTATTATCTTTTATAGGATTATTACTAGATTCAATATATTTTTTTAGCTCTTTTAAATTATTTGTTTTTACTTCGCTCGACAAAGTATGAATCATGTCATTCATTATATTTACAGAATGAATTTTATTGTCATTATAACTTTCGCTACCTTCGGTCTGTTCTCCCATAAATGTTTGCATCATAGACCCCATGTCTATTGTAGATTCTTCAATTGTTATTGGGTAAGATGAAAGCGTGTCTCGCTCTATTCTATCTATATAATCTTGAACTCCCGTTGAAATTGCCAAAATTAAAGCTATTCCTATAATACCAATACTTCCCGCAAAAGATGTTAAAATAGTTCTTCCCTTTTTGGTTAGCAAGTTATTGAAACTCAATTGTAATGCTGTAAAAAATTTCATTGCTGTTTTTTTGAATTTCTTTTCCTTATTCTTTGCACTTTTAACTTCTTCATCTGATATAGGATTAGTATCGTTTGTAATCTTTCCATCTAAAATCCTTATAATTCTATTTGAATATTTCTCTGCTAGCTCTCCATTGTGTGTAACCATTATAATAAGCTTATCTTTGGAAATCTTCTTTAAAATTTCCATTACCTGTTCGCTAGTTTTGCTATCTAAAGCTCCTGTTGGTTCATCGGCTAATATTATATCTGGGTTATTAACTAATGCTCTTGCTATTGCAACCCTTTGCATTTGTCCCCCAGATAATTGGTTTGGTTTATAATGAATTTTATCTTTTAGTCCAACTTCTTCCAACGCTTTAATTGCTCTTTCCCTTCGCTCTTTCTTAGATACACCAGAAATTGTAAGAGCAAGTTCAACATTTGAAAGAACCGTTTGATGACCTATTAAGTTGTAACTTTGGAATATAAATCCTATAGAATAATTTCTATAAGCATCCCAATCTCTGTCTTTGAAATCTTTTGTTGACTTTCCGTTAATAACCAAATCTCCGCTTGAATATCTATCAAGACCACCAATTATATTTAGTAACGTAGTTTTTCCACATCCCGATTCACCTAGTATAGAAACAAATTCTGACTCCCTAAACTTTAAGCTAATACCTTTTAGTGCATGAACTTTTTCTACGCCAGTATCATACGTTTTCTTAATATCTTTTAATTCTAACATAAATACTCCTTTATACATTTTTTCCATGTAATTCTAAATTCATTGCTATAATTTGTCAACGTATTTACGCAATAATTTACAAACAAATCACACAAAACAAGCACACAATTTATTTAAACCAAGAGCCCACCTATTCCTATAAAATGAAAAAGACCTGGTTCCCGTGTTTCCTTTAGACATTGTCATCAAAACTTCTGTGGATTCAAAAAAGACTAACCTAAGTTAGTCTTTCTCTGGTGGAGCTGAGGAGAATCGAACTCCTGTCCAATAACCTTTCCATATAAACTTCTCCGAGTGCAGTTTGTTATAAAAAATTCCAATACAAACTAGTTAACAAACAAACTCATCTGTACTGTAGCCATTTAAAATACCCACTATTCCCATAGCATGAAATAGCTTTGTTTCCCACTAAATCGTCGCCTTATTCTAAAACGTGGGTATTAAAGATAAGACGCGCCGCATAAATTAAGCAGCGTAAGCTAATTCTTCGTTATTAGCGTTTATATTTATTTTGCTTTTTTATAGTGGCCTAAGCAACCATCCACTACTCGCTATTTATACTTCTAAATTACTGTCGAAACCGTTACAGCCCCATATTCAATCTAATAGTTATTATACTCCTATATATTATTTTTATCAATTATTTTTTATAAGTAAAAAAAATTAAATATAGATAAAATATTTTAATATTATAATTCATCGAACAGTTCAACACCTTAGACACAAATGCTGTAAAATTATTTATTATATTTTAACTAAAAAGAGGATGCTTAGCATCCTCTTACTTTTTATTCTGGTTCTACTAAACCAAAGTTAACTCCATCCTTTAATTTAAATATTACATTAACTTTGTTTGTTTCAGCATTTACAAATGTTAAGAACATATTATTTGATTCTTGTAATTTTATTTTTGCATCTTCTACTGCCGTTGGTCTTACTTCATAATATGTTGTTTTTAATACTTCTTTTTCTACTTCATGACTATCTTCATTAAAACTGATAAATTCCTGATCTTTTATTGATCCTGAGGTTATTTGTTTTTCTTTTTTAGCCTTAGTTTTTCTTATTTGTCCTTCCAATATATCGATATCTTTATCAATAGATGCGTACAAATCGCCCTTTTCTGTTACTGCTCTATAAAAATTTCCATTTATATTGGCAGATAGTTCAGCAACTTGATTTTTTCCTTCTGTTTTTATTGTTGCTTTAACATCTATTTCTTCTTCCGTATATTTTTGTAGTCTTTCACACTTTTTTTCAACATACTCTTTAATTGCTTCTGTTGCTTTTAAATCTTTTCCTGTTATTTTTATGTTCATAAAAACCACTCCTTCCTAGTATCTTTTGTTTTGTAATTGCTGTGACTTCATTATATATGCTTTTATATTTTTTTTCAAGGATAATTCACACTTTTTTGCATTAATATAGCTTTTATGTTGACATAATTTATTTTCTGTGTTACAATATAGGAGTTTGCAAAAAGAAGGTGCCAAAAGCACCGCACATCTCCAAGGAGGAATATATATGAATGCAAAGGCAAAAGTTTTCGGCGCAGGAATGGTTGCAGGCATGGTAGCAACAGCTCTGGTTTTCTGGGGAGCAGCAGAGGTAAAACAATCTCTGACACCCACGGAAGAATTCGTAGAAGCCAAGAACCAGGTGGCAGTTGTGTACAACGTAGATGCAGACGACGTAAGTCTGCGCAGATACGACTTCGATTCCCGCATCTGGGAAAAGATTATGGACACTAACTCGTTCTCGTCATACTCTGGTCTTTACCCCAACTACGTCTACACTGTAACTGTGGATGACAAAGAAGAGGTACTGGCTGTTGTTCTGGCAACACGCTACAAAGAAAACTTGAATGGCTTGACAATTTGCAACGCACCAGCAAATACGTACAAGATTGACTATAGCTACGACACGAAGCGCATTGAGCCTCTCTATGTGGCACAAATTGACGTTTCCGGGCAGTCTAACCTTGACCTCAACTCCGTCATCTACGGAATTGATGCTGAAATTGCGAAGTAAATTTGCACACAAAAAGGGACGCCTCTCATTTTGGCGCCCCTTTTCGTGTGCAAAAATATATTTTATACTACTTTCTATTTACTAATTCCTCCTAGCTGTGATATAATATGTAAACTAGAAGGAGGTTTATATGAATAAACAACTTTTTATTATAAATAGTTCAAGTAATATGCTTTCAAAAAAATACATTAACGGATTAATTTTAGAAATAAATAAACTTGATATTAGCAAGTACATGAAAGAGCTTATGCTTGTTGCATCAACTAACCTATTATCACCTGCAAAAACTTCAAAAGGAATTATTTATCAACTTGAGTCTTTTAAAAAGCAATCTAAAGTTTTTCCAGATAAAACCAAAAGTAAATATTTAAACAGTATTATTAAAGATTTAAATACAATATCTATGCATGATTTAACAGAAAATATTGAAGCGCTTATACAATTCTTACAAACTAATGAAATAAACATTACAATAAAAATGAATTAAGACTATATAGATTGTTTCTCTATATAGTCTTTTTCCTATTTATTAACTTTAAAATTTTATCTTTATTATCAATAATCGTTTTATATCCCACATTTATACACTTATCTATGTCATCAATTTCCATTAAACTCGTGCCACTGGCATCAATTTCTATAGCAATACTTGCTTTTTTTTGTGCAGCTCTTACATCTTTTAAAGAAAAAATATCTACTGTTCTTAGTAAAATACTTAGTACATTTTCATTATCTGAACTATACTCGTCTAATTTAAAACTTAGACCAATAGTTATATCTGCTCCCATGTCTTTTAAAACTTTTACTGGCAAATTATCTCTTGTTCCTCCGTCAATAAAATTATATTGTTTATAATTACTTGTTGTAAAAATCCCAGGAAACGCCATACTAGACCTAACCACTTTTCCTAATGGTACATCATATAAATAATCCACATCTCCATTTTTTAGTCCAAAATCTTGTGACAGAAATATGCATTCCTTTGTTGAAATTGTATCTACTGTTGCCACAGCTAGTGGTATTTTTACATCTGAAATGCTTTTGCACCCTTTATTCTCTGCATGCTCTTGTATACAATTTTCTAATCGCTCTCCAGGTATAAGGCCTTTTAATTTAAGTTTTTTTTTCGTTAAATACGTGCATGCTGAAAAGAATATTGGCTTTTTCTCAATTTTAGTAAGACTTTCATATGAACTACATATTATATTTTTTAATTCATCGCATGAATATCCAACGGCATATAACGCCGCTACCATTGATCCAGAACTAGTTCCTGCTATACAATCAAACTTTATACCTATTTCTTCTAAGGCTTTTAATGCTCCAATATAAGCTACACCTTTTAAACCTCCACCAGCTAATGCAATTCCTATTTTCATTTATACCTCCCTAAAAATATAAGCTTTTTTATTATATCTCTGTATGTTATATTTGTCTAATAATTTCCATAAAAATTTGATTTTTCAATATAGTTGTGTTATAATACGCTTTGGCTAATTTTTTGATTTTATTTATAGGAGGTGAAGCGAAAATGTCACATAACGTTTTTGCTAAGACCTATGTTGAAATGCGGGATGCCAAGTATCATTCTGATGGTACACAAAAGGAAAATACAGCAATCTGCAACTCGGCACAGGAAGTCAAAACTGAAGCAGAGCCCAATGTACAGAAAGACAAACATATAGATGATGAATCAGATTTCTTTTATGTAAGTCTCGTTGATGGCGACTATATTATATAATAGTTTGATTTCCACAAAAAGAGCGTCCGTGCTAGCCACACCGGCGCTCTTTTCATTTTACAGGTATTTTTTTAAAGTTTCAACACTATCTTCTTGCATAGCAACAAAGTCATCTAATATTTGTCTTACATTTGGTGTTAAATTTTCTTTTTCATTTTGATTTTTTAATCTAACCCCCTCAATAATTCCCATATTAGTTCCTTGTATTAAAAGTTCAGATATTTTTTCATTACTTTGATCTGTCATCGTTCTAATTTGAATTCCATACCACGACATTGCCTTATTCATAGCATTTGTTGAATGTGGCTCCATTATTGAAAACTTATTGTATTCAACTGCTATTCTATCTGTTATTTCTTTATATTTTCTATATTCTCCATCTAAAACTTTTTTGAATACATTATCTCCAACCTTATCATACACAAATTTTATAGCATCCATTCCCATTGTGGCACCTTTATTAAGTTCATCAAGTACATTTACGTTATTATCCATACCATTCCTCCAAATCATTTTTTAATAGTATGGTATTTTTTTATTTTTTTATTCAATTTTATTTTTATACCATTTAGCGAACTCATCTAAAGAGCTTACCGAATCATATCTAATTCGATTTTCTCGTTCTTCATCACTCATTTGAGCAAAAGTTTTCTCATATCCTTTTGGCTTATATATGTACCACAAATCAGACCATTTCTTATTAGTATCATTCCCTATTTTTTCATTAGATATTACTCCTTCGTGCTTTCCCATAAATTGGTGTAGCTCTTTTCCATCATAAAAAGATAAACATTCGACAAATCTACAATTTCTATTTTCTTTTCCTTCCATTAATTTTAAAATTCCATCAACACCTATTGTGTCAAGAGAAAAATTTACAAAAGCTTTTGGGAATCCGTTTAAAGCATCAATCCAGAATCCACTATCCATAGAAATACATGGTGTTTTAACTAACTCATATGCCTCCATTACCTTTTTTTTTGATATAAATTTTACATCATCGCTTCGTGGCTCATCCAAATCATATTCAAAAATTCGCACCTTTACATCTTTTAAAGCCTTTTGCGCAGACGCAATTTTCCCTTTATTATGTGTTACAAAAACTAATTCTTCCATGTTATCCTCCAAACTAAATTTTAATATCTTTCAACTGTGATATTATCATATTAGAGCGAAAAAATAAATTCAAATTTTAATAAACATATTTAAGTAAATCTGTTAAATACATATTTTTTAGTAATTCACCATTTTATCTCTCATCATCTTCTATATCTATTGTGTTCTCCTGTTGATTTATTGATTCCATTTGATCTTTTGATTTAGTTAAATCAACTATTATCTCACCATCCTTGGTTGTAATTTTTACCATATCCATATCCTTATTATGAGATATAATTACATCACTTAAATGTCCCTCATATATAATTTCATCATTGTGATGCAACGTTTTTACTGTGTCTTCCCAAAATTCTCCTGTTGAATACTCCAAGTAATATTCACTATTATTATATGATAAATATCTGTATTCTATATTACCTTGCCTTAAACTGCTTATGTGATTATTTCTATGGTAACTTATATAGTCATCTTTATTAAGTACATACTCTTTTCCCTCTGCATCATATACGGAAAAAGGCTCATCTGAAATACTTTTTATCTCATATACTTGTTGCTCAAATCCAGGTTCACCGCTATAATAGTATACTATTTTCTGACTATCCGTAATAGATTTAATAATATTGCTCTCATAATCTTCATACTCTGTTTTTATAAAATTTTCTGAATCATCAACATTTTGTATAATCGTTTCCAATCTATTATCATCATTAAAATGATTATACTTATATAATGTGCCATCTTCTTTTATTTCAATATGACGTCCTTCCCACGTATTTTTGATATATTTTGTATCATCATAGTAATATTCTCTTAAGCTTTTGTCATCATTGTACTTTAATTTACTTCCAATTTTTAACTTGTAGCCATCATATACATATGGCTCCTCACAACTAATATTTTCAATTGATTTTACACTACATCCATCTTCAAAGAATTCTTTAGATATTCCATTTTCCTTAATTTTCTGAATAATATTTTTATCGTAATCATAATATGAAACATAATAATTTTCTTTGCTAATACTTTTTATTTTATCGTTCGCATCGTACATTATAGTTTCATCTGGAGTGCGTAATTCTGACCAACCCTTTTCTAACCTGCCTTTTTCCAAATATTTTGTCAATGTAAAATCTTTATTTTTTATATAAGTTATAATCGAATTATCTATATTGTTTGAAACACTTCCATCTTTTTCAAGTGCATAGTTATTACCATTAAATTCCACTTCAATCTCGTTTTCACTTAAATTTTTTACATATTTTTTCACATTATTTTCGTAATCACTATAACCAATGTCCTGCACATCACTTAAAATTCTTGTTATTTTTCCATTGCAGTCTGCATACGTAATTGTATTTCCTTCAACTTTGTGTCCTTCAAACTGCTCACACATTTCTCTGCCATTAAATACCTGATTTAACTTGTATATAAAACCATCCTTAGAATATATTTCCACTACACCATCTCTAGCCAAATATACTGTTTCTCCAGTATAAGAGCAATTATGTATAATATTTTCTGGTGGAATAAGTGTATAGTCATACTTCTCTAATTTTGTATGCTCTTCTCCGTCCTCAATCCTTTTTGTATATGATGTTGTAAATTTAGGAGCATTTTTTTGTAAATCATATACTTTCTCAATCTTTTCAGAATATATTAAATCTCCATTTTCATCACGTTTTTCTTCCATTGAAAATACCTTACCATTTGGATATGCTATTGCTTTATAATTACAATCACTTCCATTGTAACGTGCATCAACGTGGTCTAATTTTTCATTTCTATCATAGTAGTATTTTACCTTACAAACATTTGATGAAAAATTCAAATTATATCCCAATCTCTCAATATTCGCCGAATAACCTCGTGTCGTTACAACATATGATCCATCTTTTCTTAGCTCTTTTTTATACTTTCCATTTTCAAAATTGTACATATCTGGATTTCCATCTACATATGTCTTTTCTTCAAATCCATCTCCTATAATTTTAGAATATAATAGTAGTCCATTGTCATCAAATTCATAAGTAGCTACTTTACCGCCATTGTGCTCTACAATTGAGCAACTTTTATCCTCTCCATATGTAATTTCAGTTTCTATATTTTGTTTTTCGTTACAATTTTTTATAATATATGAGTTATCATCCTTATTGATTTTAAGATATCCATCTGCAGTTTTTAACCATACTATGCTCATAAAAATTTCTTTTATTTTTTCTCCATTAGCGTAGAAAGTTACTCCTTCTTTCAATTCGTATGGCATAACGGTTCCATCAAAATTAAACGTAATTCCGCCAGGTTCAGTTTCAAATGTGCCAGGAATCGTTTTCATTTTTTCGTATGCTTTTCTTATATCCTCCATTTGATTTATTATATATGTAGTATCCCCATCAGCATAGCTATTAACGTATCCATCGTAATAATTTTGTGCAGAAATATTGCTTGTATCACAAAAAGAAATATCCAATTTTTTATGCTCATCTTCATGTACCTCTTTGCTCTCAGCAGGAGTACATCCTACTAAAGGTAAAGCAATAGCCCCTAACGATAATAATGTTGCTAATTTCTTTGAAGTTTTGGCACCTAAAATTCTTTTAATTTCCATAAAAAACCTCCATATAATAAAGAATTTTCAAAAATATATTCCATCTATTATATCAAAGAATTATGTAAATTGCAATATATAAGGACATGTGATTCATTTCACACGCCCTTATATATTTTTACGATAATATATCTGGATTATCTATTTTTATCTTATTTACTAAATCTTCCTTTTCAAAATTAAATTTTGTTATATAGCCATCCAAATAACTTGCTTTTTCTTTTAAAGCTTCAACATCATCGTTTATGTATATTTTTGATTTTGCTTTTCCATTTTTAGCTTCTTGAACTAAATTTGAAACAGGTGAATTTCCATCGAAAGCAACTACAACAGAAGGTCTGCGCTCAAATATTTCATAATTAAAACTTTTGTAAATTCCAAGCTCTTCAGATTCTGTTGATATACACACTCCATTTAATCCTTTACCTAATATTTCCGTTGCAAGTGTTTTATCTATTTTCTTTGGAACTATGGCATCAATTTCAATTTTTTTGTTCAGCTCATTACTTATATCTAAAAGGGCTTTCTCATAACCCTGCATTTTATGTCCAATAACAAAGTATGCTTTTTCACTATCTAGTTTCTGAACAAGCTCTTTTAACATATTTAAGCCACCTGCACTAAGTACAGTTTCTCTACCTAATGTATTAAAACTTCCTCCAGCAATTACAACAGGAACTTTATCTGTTGGTAATTTTACAATCTTACTTTTTAATATTTCTTCTGAATTAACTTCGGTATCTTTACCAATTTTAAATAATCTATCCTTATTCTTTTCAATCTCTACTTCTTGCTCTTCTAGAATTGCATCTTTTATTTTTCTACCATTTAACCATTCTTCAAATTTACGCTCTTTCAATTTAAAATACTTTTCATTATCAGCCATCAAGTTGTCTTCTACAGCTTTCATCTTCATCAAATCCTCACTAGAAAGGTTTAATAAATTTGTTAATGCCATTTGCTCTTCCATGCAATCTGTTCCATAGAACCCACAACCATCTGAACCTTGAACACAATTAACTCCATTAGATAAATATCTTTTTAATGGATGTAAACTAATTTCTGTTAGGTTGTTAAGTCTAACATTAGAAGTTAATTGAAATTCTAATATTACACCATTCTTTTTCATGGTTTTCACTAATTTCTTACCATCTTCAGATTCAGTATCTATGCCATACAATCCATGACCTAATCTACATCTTGGCATTTTCTTTCCTTTAGGAACTGATTCCAATATACAAGCTATTGACCTTTCTACATTTGATCGTAAACTATCATTTTCTCCAGCATGTATTTTTACAGTAAACCCATCATTTTGCTCTACAGCATATTCTACAATTTCTTTTATTACTGGTTTAAATTTATATATGTCGTTTACCTCTTCTCCAATTATATCACTACCAACAACATATGGACTTCGTGCAGCTACCTTAAAAGCATCCAAACCTTCCTTCAATTGTTGCTCTGACATTAAAGTTCTACTAAAGGCCCCTAAAAATCTTAATTTAACTCCAGTTTCCGCTTCTATTTTTGGAAGAATATCATGTAATTCTTCCATAATTCTAGCTCCTTCTTCGCCTTTTCTAACAATCCATGTAACAGATATTTCAGCGTAATTAATACCTTGTTTTTGATATTCTCTTGCAACCCAAAGTATTTTATCTTGTAATAAACTATTATCTTTGTAATTGTCACTTTTTGAGTCTTCCATCATTTTTAATAGATTATTTCTTACATCTTTATCAGTAATTTGTTCAATTTTTGGCTTTGTAATTTCAATTTTATCTTCACTTGGCTTTCCTTTTAGAAAGGCATATCTATACAAATATAATTTCTCTAAATTTGTAAATACTGCTTGTCCGTCTTTTATAAGAACTAGACTATTTCTTATTTTTGCAATATTTTCATCAACATCATTAGGATTATTTAATATTAAATCTGCAAAGTTTATGTATGTTTCATCATCTATTTTTCTTATTAATTTTTTTCCTGGTAAATCTTCATACATATATTTACGCTCTACATCGCATCTTTGCCTAAATAGTTTATTGGCTTGTTTATCTGATAATTTTAATCCAAGTTTTTTTATGTAGTACATTGAATATTTTATTTGATGCTTTATACCAAGAGCTATAATATCATCCGAATTTAAGTTTGCAAAGATATGTGTATGTAGATCTGTTCTAAATTTTTCTTTCTTCTTTATATATGTTTTTATAATTGTTTTTTGGGCTGGAATTTTATATTCCTTCGTTTGCGACATTAGAGTTTTGTTTATTGCTGGAATTTTTGCTTTAATAAATATATTTCCATCGGCATATATATTTGCAATTTTTATTCCACCTAATCTGAAGCAATATACTTCTTCATTATCAGCATTTATCTCCGCAGGAATTGTACCTTTTATAACTTTCATATCGTTATTATTTTTTTCAGTTTCTACACCACAAATCTTTGCTAGATTTGTGATTAAATTTCCTGTTTTATGATTTGGAGTTTCAATAATATAGGTTAATTCATCATCACTTTCTCTGTACAAATTAACAATTATATCTTTCTCTTTATCTAGATAAATTCTATCAAAAAATTCCACTCTAACAATCTCCTTTCAATATAAAGTTATGTAAAGTCTATTGTATCATATTTTTGATTTTAAAACAACTATTTTGTAAAAAAACGTTGATATCGTGTTAAAGTTCGATAATTTTGTTACCTGAATCTCAATCTCATAAAAAGAATATAGCAACATTCTTTTCATACTATATATGGTATACCGTTAGATACAAAGTATCTCCTATACACAAATAATCTTTTTGTCTATCAACTATTTGAAGATAAATCTCCTCTTCTTCATCTGTTACATTTATTCTCTCTAAATTCCTTCCGGTGTAATAATTGATTAATCCATCTGCCGACCATTCAGTTCTTAGAGCACTAATTGCTAGACCAACATGTTTACAATTAATTTCCGAATAATACTTTTTATTACTATCACTTTCTAGAATAATCGCTATATACTTTACCTGTATATTGTTTTCATTTTCATATTCTTTTATGTAATCTTCAACTTTATATGCATATATTTCATCTAGATTATTTACTTGTTTGTTTAAATTCACTAAATATATATAATTTACTGAATTAATAACTGCATATACTATTAAAACAAATATAAGCAATTTATTAGCTCTTGCTTTTATGTTTGACAAGTCTGCTTTAACCAACATGTGTATAAATAAAATTCCTATTGTAGCTCCCATAGAAAACCTTATTCTTCCGGATTCATATGCAGTTAAAGATACAATTGATGGAATAAAGCTTAAAGTAATACATGAAATAATCAATATTAATTGCTCTATAAGAATCCTCTCTCCTTCTTTATTCCTATTATACCTTACAATCTTGTAATATAGAATTTCTTGAATAACAAATATAAATATGATATATAGGCACGTTGGAAACAGATTTCCAGTATTAATAATTATTTTTCCTACATAAAATGTTAGTTGAATAATGTTAATAAAAATATTGTCACCCAATCTTCTTTGATTTAGTCCCCAAATTTTTTGTACTAGCAAGATGTCACAAAAATTAATAATAACTGTAATCAAACTAAAGGCTATTGCTATAATAAAATTCTTAAAAATGTATCTGTAATTCAATTCCTTTAACATTGAAAATAGAATAACACATACAAAAAACATTGATATTGTTGCCTGATATGAGAACACTCCTATTAGCAATATTATTACTGCTTTTATATATTTTTTACTATATACAATATAATCTGCTGCGATAATATAACTTAATACACTAATTGCCATTACAAAAGCTTCTGCAAAATACAAATTATCAATGTAAAAGAAATGAAATATTGTATAATAACATGCTACAAGTAATATCCATTTACCAATTTTATTATCATTTTTTTTATACTTTAATACTATATTTTTTAATTTCATTACGGTTATTATCGATACAATTATCGCTGCAAATAAAAGGACTCTATTAAATATTAAAATTGATATATTACATTTTTCGGCAACTAATAATATACAACCCATAAAAGGTCTTCCGTCTAAGAAAGAATAATTGATTGCATATTCTCTATAACCTAACCTTGTTATTATAAATGTATCACTTGAAAAGTGCCTTATAAAATATTCTGAAAAAATTAAGCAGGTAAATAGTACTAAACACACAAATATATGATTATCTTTACATTTCACTTCTTATGCTATGCTCCTTTCTCCGTTGAACAATAAAAATCCTAAATAACTATTACCTTCTCCATTTAAAACCTTCAGGTAAGCTTAGTGGATCTTTCTTTTTCTTTAAATATCTATCTTCCTCACTAAACACACATCCACAATATTTTTGCATGTATAAGCCTTCCTCTATAGCTTTATCATGACCTTCCCAAAAACCATATCTAAAATCTCTATATAAAAACTCTATTCCAAATTCTTTGCTATACTGCTCCATTAGCTTTTTTATGTATTCATGTTTTTGATAAATACTATACAAAAGCGTAGTTGTAACATGTGTAAATCCATGCTCTTTAGCATATTCAAAAGTCTTTCTAAGTCTTACTGGGTAACAATAATTTACGCATCTTGAATCTAAATTATTAGCTACATTCTTGCAAAACTCATCTAAGCCATACTCATCTTCGAATATGGCTTCAATGTTAATTTTTTCACTATATACTTTCAAACAATCTCTTCTTGCTTCGTACTCTTTGTATGGATGAATGTTTGGATTGTACCAATACAAAGTTGGCTCTATCCCTTCTTTTCTAAGTTCAGAAATGCAATAAACACTACAAGGAGCACAGCAAGTATGCATTAATAATTTCATATATTACCTCTTTTACTCTTCTTTTTCATTATTACCTTTCAGTTATTCAGCATTTTTATCTTCTGTTTCTGTATCTTCTTCAGAATTGAGCGTATTCTCTTCTATAGTTTTATTTTGGTAGATATCAAAATAACTTTTTGAACCAACATATTCCATGTTCTCTTTTACATATGCTCTAACCTTAGGTGGATTTTGCCAATTAAGTGGTGTATCGTCTTTAGCAATTAAATAAAGAGCATCTTCATTTTTTATATTTTCAATTATTGCATCTTCGCCCCCTGCTCCCAAATTACCAAGGCAAAACATGTCATAATTTTTATTATATCTATCCACCGGAATCATATATACGGCTGCTGTTGAATCCAATATATATATCTTTTTTTCTTTAAGAGCTGAAAATTCGTTTATAGTTGTTATAGACTTATTTACGCTTTCAGAAATGTTTATATATCTAAAATGCTTCTGATAATCATATTTTGAAATCATACCCAATGTTTCGCTATACATATACTCAATATACAAAGTTACTGACAGTACTGTTAAAACTGAAAAAATATTTACAAATTCTAAAATATATTTATAATTCATTTTTCTTAATATCTTATTAGTCCCAATAAAATATTTTATGTTATATATTAATAATATAATGCTTGGTGCAATTGCAAGTGAAAAGTGAAATCTATCTGCAATAGGGAACACTATAGATAACATTCCTAAACTATATAGTGATAAGACAAGTATTGTGTTATTTTCTTTTTTCTTAAATTTTAGTATTATATTTGTTAATATTGAAATTCCTATTACTAACGGAATTACTATTGCTAAAAATTTATAAGTAATATTAGCATTTTGCAAAAACATTCCATACGATACAGAATTTGAAAATGTTTTTATTCCATATATAGAATAATCAAGGAAATCTCTAAAGGCTCCATTTTGCTTTAAATAAATAAGGAATATATCTACCGGAATTAATATTCCAACACTTCTAAAAATACACCTTTTTAGTTCTTTCCATATATCTAACTTTCCTTTAATACTAAAGAACGGTATCAACACTGTAATAAAACTTATAATTACTCCAACAGATTGTTTACTGCATATGGTAAGTCCTGCTAAAGTTCCTATAAGCACATTAACTATCCAATTATTCCTTTTATTGTTTTTGATTAATTTAATCTCTATTAGTATAATTTGCAATACTAATAATAAAACTAATAGATTATATTCCACATATATGTGGCTGCATATTAATCCAATAATAAATGTCACAACCATATTTGATACTTCTCTTTTTATTTCTAAATATTTTAGTATTTTAAATATGGTAATAAAACAAATTAAGGCTATTATTACTGCACAAATTCTTGCAAAAAACAATTCTTGTCCAAAAAATTTTAGTGGAATCGCCAATAAAAATCCTAACAATGGTGTAGATACCATACTAAGATCTTTGTATGGTACTAGCCCGTTTGTAATCCCTCTAGCAATATTAAAATTCCATATTTCATCTAAATTTGATAACGGTCTACTAATTACCAAAATTGTAACTATCAAAGCTAAACACACCGCAAACATTAAATTACCAAATTTTTTCATATGCCGTATCACTCCTATATCTACTTATATCTATATCCCATATGCTCAAATGCTGCAGGCAATGGAACTCTTCCCCTTGTGGTTCTTGCAATAAATCCTATTTGAATTAAATATGGTTCATATACATCTTCTATTGTATCTACTTCTTCCCCTACAGTAGTTGCTAAGGCATCTATTCCTACTGGCTTTCCTCCGTATTTTTCTATCATCGTTTCTAAAATTTTTCTGTCTATTTCATCTAATCCAAGTTCATCAATTTCTAATCTGTTTAGTGCAATTTTCGTTAATTTTATATTAATATCATTATCTGAAAAAACCGCAGCATAATCTCTAACCCTCTTTAAAAGTCTGTTTGCAATTCTTGGTGTACCTCTTGATCTTCTAGCAATTTCTTCGCTAGATTTATCATCAATATTTACATTTAATATCTTTGATGTTCTTTTTATTATTTGCTTCAAGTCATTAATATCATATAATTCTAGCCTATTTACAATTCCAAACCTATCTCTAAGTGGAGTTGATAAAGATCCTGCTTTAGTAGTAGCACCTATTAGAGTGAATTTGGGTAAATCAATTCTAATTGATTTTGCAGTTGGTCCTTTTCCTATAACAATATCTAATGTAAAATCTTCTAACGCCGGATATAATATTTCCTCAACACTTTTATTTAACCTGTGAATTTCATCAATAAAAATCACATCATTTTCTTTCATGTTTGTAAGTAAAGCAGCTAAATCTCCTGCTTTTTCTATTGCAGGTCCTGATGTAACTTTTATACTTGAATTCATTTCATTTGCAATAATATTGGCAAGCGTTGTTTTTCCTAGTCCAGGAGGTCCATATAGTAGAACATGATCTAATTGCTCTCCTCTTTTTTTTGCTGCTTCAATATATATTTTCATGTTTTCCTTTACTTTACTTTGTCCAATATATTCATTTAACATCTTTGGTCGTATTGAAGTTTCAAGATTTTCTTCAATACCATCTTCTAGCTCTGGATTCATTAACTGATTATTTTCCATGGTAAAAATTCCTTCCGAAAGTTCTTAAGTATATTTTATTTTAGTAAATTATTTAATATAACGGAATTAGAAATTGTAATTTCCTTATCCATACATTGTATATAGTAATCTAGTTTTTGTTTTAATTCACTATCAATATTTTCGAGGTCTATTTGTTCCCCGTTTTCTCTATAAAACCAATTACCATTATAATAATAGTCGTTTGTAACAATTATACCATTATTTAAACATACAAAATCCTTATCTCCAAATACACTAGTTCCTATTGAGAATCCATCTTCTAATCCTGTTAAGAAACATAATGTAGGTTTTATATCTAATTTACTTATTGTTTTTGATATTTCCATATGCTCTACACCTGGAATTCTAATTCCAAATGGTACATTTATGTAATTAATTTCAACTTCAACAGTATCATATCTGTGGTCTTTTTCTTCAATAAAATCTAACATTTCATAATTGTACATCTGCATTCCATAATGATCACCAAATACCACAATAACTATATCATCGTACAATCCGGATTCTTTTAATTTTTCTATAAACATTCCAAATTGTTTATCTGTATAATTCACCGCTTCCAAATAATTTCCAAAATACGTATCTTTATATTCGCCAACATCTATATCAACATAATCGTATTTATTTTCTAGTCCTGGTAAATCAAATGCGTTATGTGATGAGGCTGCAATTATACTTGCGAAAAACAACTTTCCATTTTCTTCTATTGCACTTTGTAACTTTGGGACAGCTTGTTCAAATAAAGATTCATCTGAAAGCCAGTTATTAATCAGTTTACTATCTTGGTCAAAATCTTCAAGAAAATCCAATTCATCTATATCCAAATGTCCATACACATTCCTTCTGTTCCAAAAAGAACTTTCATTTCCATGCATATATATAGTATAATATCCAGCATTTTTATATATTTTGTAAAAGTCGTCATACTTATTTGAACTATATTGTGCAAATGCCATACCATTTTCTAACGGATATAACGAAGTCATTGTTGAATGCTCTGAATCAGCTGTTGTTGAATAGCTCTGAATCATCATATTACTAAAATATATATTTTCTTTCATAAATTTATTTAAATTTGGTGTTATTTCTTTCCCATTTATTTCTTTAAAAAGTAAAAAATTCTGAAAAGACTCTAACTGTAATACAATAACATTTTTACCTTCTGCAATTCCCTTTAAATTATATACGTCATTTTCATAATTTTGGTTATACATATTTTTTAATTCATTGTATTCAGCCATAACGTCGTCTTTTGTTGCATATTTAGCTGTTTTTTTTAAATTAATATTCGATTTTACGTCTAAAAAATGGAATGTATATACTGTTCCATACTCAAGTTGCATTTTTTTATTATATCTGTACCCTTGAGCAGCTTCTACGTAACTTGGTATGGTTGAGCCATATACAGCTAACATTATCGACGCATATACAATCGCAGGTTTCCAAGATTTACTTTTAATTTTTTCGATTTTCAAATATCTTGAAATAAGCATTATAATCATAATAAATATATCAATAAAATATAGTATATGTGAATAACTTAATAAGTCTTTTAAAGCTGTTGTTATCTGCTCAGAGTACTGCAAATTACTTATTTGTGATACAGAAATTAAGCTTGTTGAATAATTGTAATAAATATTATCTGCAAATAATAGTATACTAACAAATACATTCAAAATAGTTCCAAATGTAAATCTTGCTTTATTTTTAAAAATGAATAAAAAAGACACAATAAACATTGAATATATAAAGGTTTTCGATAGTATAGATATATTGTAATTATCAAACTTGTATATTGTTAATTTATAAAAAAGAGCAACTTTAATAAACAGAATTAATCCTATTATTATAGGAAAAAACTCTGAATTTACTATCATATTAATGAACCTTTTTGCTCCTTTAAAAATCTTTTCTATCATACAATCCCTCTGCTTCATATCTAATTATTATCTATAAAATTTTCAATTATTGTTATTATGTTGCTTTCATCGCTCTCATATTTTCTTGGAACAAATTTATCTATCGATTTAATAACTTTTTCAAGATTTTTAATATTAATTACATACTTTACATATCCTTCTTGTTCAAATCGCCTTGCTATTTGTAACTGATGGTTATTAACGTGTTCATCAAATTTTTTTAGTCTTGGAACAACAATCACTTTCTTTCCTTTTTTTAATGAAGAAATAATCGAACCTACACCACCATGAGTTATTATTAAGTCTGCTCTATCTTGCAATTCTGATAATTCATTCTTATCTATTAAATTAAATATTTTCATATCATCTGACTGAAATTTTGTAAATCCAGCTTGAACAATAACCTCTTCCTGTATTACATTATTATCTATATTGCTCTGTATGGCTTCCAATAACCTAGTAAAACTATTGTTTTGAGTTCCTAATAACACTAATATCATTTTTTATCCCTATCCAATTCTATTTATATATAGACCCACCATAAACTGCTTTCGGGTATAACTTTATCATTTCTTTCCATTGAACTATGAATAAATTTGCAATAGGATATATCATTCTGCCAGATAAAGTTTTTGATTTTGAATTTGCAAATGTTTCTATAAAAATAATTTTGCATCCAAATATTTTACCTAAATAACACATTGGTACAGCTGTGTGTGTACCAGTTGTAACAATATACCTAGGTCTTATTTTAAAGAATAAATATATTGTTTTTAAACACAAATAAAAATATTTGAAAATGTATGAAAATAATTTACTTCTTGTTCCGTATGGGAGAAAATACAGCTTGTCTCCATATTCTTTTTTATAATTCTTATTAGTTTTATCTTTCTCGGTTATAATATATGAATCATATTTGTCAAATAAAGGTTTTAATTGTAAAAGTTCACTAAAATGTCCTCCCGTGCTTGATATAAATAATACTTTTTTCATCTTTTGACCTTTCAATCTTTATTCTTTCTCAATATATCATTATATCCTATGGCAAATATTGCAATTATTAATAATGCAAATGAAATTGCTTTCCAAATTCCACTTTCTATTAATATTATTGCAAACATTCCTAGCGTTGTTGCCACTCCATATAATATAAGAACTGCCTCTTTCTGTGAATATCCAAGTTTCATTAGCTTATGATGTAAATGTCCGTTATCCGGCTGAAATATTGCTTTAATAGACTTTCCTTTTGCTATTCTTCTAATAACTGCAAAAACTGTATCAAATATTGGAAGAGCAAGCACTATAAGTGGTGCAATTATAACTAAAATAGTATACGTTTTTGCAATTCCTAAAATAGATATGATTGAAATAGAAAAACCCAAAAAGTTAGATCCGCAATCTCCCATATAAGTTTTAGCTGGATTCACATTGAATGGTAGGAACCCTACAATTCCTCCAGCTAGAGCCGTTATCAATATTATTGAAATAATTGGAGATCCATTTATTGCAAATATTATTAGCAGTGATACACATGCAATCAAAGTTATTCCTGATGATAATCCGTCCAATCCGTCTGTTAGATTAATCGCGTTTGTAATTCCAACTATCCAAAACCACGTGATTATATATTCCATTATTCCATTAAGTTCAATTAGTTTATCTATAATTGGTAAATTAAAGTCTCCAATAGTTATTCCAAAGGCCATAACAACAGCAGCTGCTACTGTTTGTCCAAGTAATTTTAGTATAGGTTTAATCTGTTTACAATCATCTACCAATCCTACCAATCCTATAATTACTAAACCTATAAATAGTCCAATTATTTTCCAATGATATTCATCAAGTACCGTTTTGTTCTCAAGTTCCATAGATATTATTAAATATATCATCGATACAAAAAATCCTGCAATTATACCTAAACCACCAAGTCTTGGCATTACAACTTTGTTTATTCGTCGCGCTTCTGGTTTATCAACAGCATTAACTTTTCTAGCTAATCTCATTGAGTATGGTATAATTACATATGAAGTTATAAATGCTAGAACAAAAGCAATCGCTATATCTCCCCACATATCATTTCTCCTTTATTAATTCAATATTTCTATATTTTCATATCCAATAAATAATCCTGATTCTATTACTCCTGGAATAAGTTTTATCTCTTTTTCTAAATTCTCATACACATTTGAAAACTTTGCATCAATTATAAAATTTCCATTTTCTGTTATTATTGGTCCATCTTTTCCTTTTCCAACTCTTAAGTTCCATTCTTCTGTCCCAAGCTTTATTAATTCTTGAGAAACATATCTATATGCAGATGGGAAACATTCTATAGGAACACTAAAGTTCATCCCCAAACGTTTAACATGTTTTGTGCTATCCGCCAATATATATACTTTTTTTGAATTGATAATATTTAGCTTTTCCTTAAACATGGCTGCTCCTCTGCCTTTTATTAGCCACCCATTACTATCATATTCATCGGTTCCATCAAAGCTCCAATCTGGTTTTTCTTTGTCGATTGATGAAGTTTTTATCCCTAGACTCCCACACAAAATATCTATTTCGCATGAAGTAGGAATTGCTGTTATATCTATCCCCTCATCATGAATTCTTTTTGCGATAGCTTTTGCTGCAAGATATGATGTTGAACCTGATCCGAACCCAATTACATCATGATTTTGCACTTTTTGGGCTATTTTTTCTGCTAACTTTTCTTTTTCTAATTTATTTGAAATATCAGAATTCCATTCTAAATTATATTGTTCCCACTTCATATGTTTACCTCCATTTTTTATACTACGTTTACTATAATTAATTGTCCTGTGTTGTATCTTCTGATTCCGAGTCTGTAGTATTTTCTACATTCTGATTATCACTTTCTGCTACATTCACATCTTCTTGATTGTTATTTAACATATTTTTCTTGTTATTATATATTTGAGTAAGACCATATATTATAAGTTTGTACTTTTGTTTTAGGTTATCAAGCTCTAATTCATTTAAAATCATTTTAGGAGTATCCTCAAATTCTGTATTTTTTTCTGCTGAATCTAAAATTGCAATTCTTGAATTGTATTCAACAACTAAGTTATTATAAAATTTTGCATCTAATTTTATTGTTGATATTTTTTTGTCTCCACTTATTTCATTAGATAGTGTTATTTCTTGTATGTTCGCTAGGTACTTTATAATTCCATTTTCAGATTTTTCCAGAATTTTATTCGGATTCTCTTGAATAATACACATCTTATTTTCATCTTTTTTGAAAATTATTTTTATAACATTACCATCTTTTACTTTTATATTTGTTTGTACTGTTTCACTATTTTCCACATACGTAGTTATTTCAAGAAATACGTCATCTGAAGTTTCAATAGAATCAATTTTTTCTATTAGTTTAGAAATTTGCTCGCATATGTTTTCATATTCCGTGTATTTTTTAGGTGCATTTAACAATTTTAATCTTGATGAAATAAAATTAATTGCCCTTGCATCTTCATCCTTCATATGTGTTAATATTTTCTTTGCTATATCCTTTGTTTCGTCCTCTGTTAATTTTATTTTATATCCTGTTACAGCATGTATATTGTCATCAATTTTTAAGCCTGATTCCTCAACTGAATAATTTTCTTTTGATGTATTCTGCTCAATTAACTTAGAATATGTGTCTACAAAATATTTTTCATCACTTGATTGCATATACAAAAAATCTAAAATTGAAAACCAATTTATGTTATCTGGTATATTAGTTACATCTTCTATCCCCGCATCTTTAGCTAATTCTTGTATGTCATTATTCTTTATCGCTATATATCCATTTGCAAGATCATCAAGTTTTGCAGCAATAAGATTGCTCTTTTTTACTAATGTAAAATTAATTATATCTCTATCATTATGCTGAAAATCAAAGTTTGTAATTATATTATTTGCATTTTCTGCTCTTGTATTAGCTGTAAAAATATATGAATCTATTCCTTTACGCACATTCATACTGCTATTAATTTCATATGGATTATTACTTCTTTTATTCCTTATAGACTGCATATCTTCATTATTAAAAGCTTCTATAATTTCCGCATTCTTATTAACATACTTCCAAAATTTTTGAGTATTTGTTTTAAAGATATCTGTCTTAAAGTAAACAATAACTAAAGCACCAATTAACAATAGTAATACTATGATTATAAATAACAATACTTTTTTAGCTTTCAAACTAAATTCCCCCTTAATTAAAACTTATCCTTTGTTTAACAACTTCATACATTATAATTCCTGCAGATACAGCAGCATTAAGTGATGTTATATTTCCCTTCATTGGAATTTTAACTAGAAAATCACAATTTTCTTTTACTAATCTCCCCATTCCAAATCCTTCACTTCCAATTACTATTCCAATTGGAATGGTAAAATCTTGCCCATAATAATATGTGTTTGTATTTATATCTGTTCCACATATCCAAATATCATTTTCTTTTAGATATCTAATTGTTTCATTAATATTGTTTACTCTAGCAATTTTCATATGTTCAACTGCTCCTGCTGATACTTTGTTTACTGTACTATTCACTGAAGCAGCTCTTCTTTTAGGTATTACTATTCCATGAACTCCAGCAGTTTCTGCAGTTCTAATTATTGATCCTAAGTTATGTGGATCTTCAATACCATCTAAAATTAATATAAAAGGTTGCTCTCCACGCTCTTTTGCTAATGCTAAAATTTCATCTACCTCGCAATAATTAAATGGTGGTACAATTGCAATAACACCTTGATTATTATCAGTTTGAGACATTTGATTTATTTTAGCTCTTTCTATCTCGGATATCACGATTCTGCGCTCTTTTGCTAATGCAATTATTTTATTTATGGAACCATGTTTTTCTCCATTTGCAATAAAAATTTTATTTATACTTCGTCCAGATTCTAATAGCTCTATAACAGAGTTTCTACCTTCCACTTGATCTGTATACTCTTGCTTTTCCTCAATATCTAAATATTTTTCTTTTGATTTATGATTTTTATTATTACTCATAAAATCCTCCAATATAATTGATTCTGCAACTTATTCTTCTTCATCAAGTTTTAATACTGATAAGAATGCCTCTTGTGGTATTTCTACATTTCCAATTTCACGCATTTTCTTCTTTCCACGCTTTTGTTTTTCTAACAGCTTTTTCTTCCTTGTTATATCTCCACCATAACATTTAGCCAACACATCTTTTCTCATAGCCGAAATAGTTTCCCTTGCTATAATTTTACCTCCAATTACAGCTTGTAATGGAATTGTAAATAAGTGCCTTGGTATAACTGTTTTTAGTTTTTCAACCATTTTTTTCCCTTTATCATAAGCCATGTCTTTGTGAACTATAAAAGAAAGTGCATCTACACTTTCGCCATTAACCCAAATATCTAGTTTTACTAGTTCAGACCTTCTATATTCCTTTAGTTCATAATCAAATGAAGCATATCCCTTAGTATTTGATTTTAAACTATCGAAGAAATCATAAATTATTTCGTTAAGTGGCATTTCATATATAAGTGTAACTCTAGCTTGATCTAAATATTTCATATCGACAAATATACCTCGTCTATTTTGGCATATTTCCATTATATTCCCTACAAAATCTTTTGGCGTTAATATTTCTGCCTCAACAAATGGCTCTTCTATATAAGAAATTTCATTTGGTATTGGAAGTTCAGACGGATTATATAAATCTACTACTTCTCCGTTTGTTTTGTGAACCTTATATACAACTGATGGAGATGTTGTAATTAGGCTCAAATCAAACTCCCTATCAAGTCGCTCTTCTATTATTTCTAAATGTAATAGCCCTAAAAAACCACATCTAAATCCAAATCCAAGGGCTGCTGATGTTTCCTGCTCAAATTCTAAAGCTGCATCATTTAATTTTAACTTTTCTAAAGCAACCTTTAAATTCTCATAATCGCTTCCATCCATCGGATATAAACCACAATACACCATAGGATTTACTTTTTTATATCCTGGTAGTGCTTCTGCCGCTGGCTGTCCCTTATGAGTTATAGTATCTCCCACTCTTATATCAGATAAGTTCTTTATGCTTGCAGCTATGTATCCAACATCTCCAGCTTCCAGCTTTTCTGTAGGTACGTATGTACCTGGTTCAAAATAACCAAGCTCTGTAACTGTAAATACTTTTTTGGATGCCATAAGTTCAATTTCATCCCCAACTGTAACTGTACCATCTTTAACTCTAACGTATGCAATTGCCCCTTTATAGTCATTATATAGTGAATCAAATATCAAACATTTTAAATTTGATTTCTCATCTCCAGATGGTGCTGGTATATCAGTAACAATTCGCTCTAATACTTCTTCCACGTTTAAACCAGATTTTGCAGAAATACATGGAGCATCTTGTGCGGGTATTCCAATAATTTCTTCTATTTCATCCTTTACTTCTTGTGGTCTTGCATTTGGAAGATCTATTTTATTAATTACGGGTAATATTTCCAAATTATTATCAATTGCTAAATATACATTTGCAAGTGTTTGTGCTTCTACACCCTGACTACTATCTACCACTAATATCGCTCCATCGCATGCAGCTAGACTTCTAGATACTTCATAATTAAAATCTACATGTCCTGGCGTATCTATTAAATTAAATTCATATTCTTCACCATTTTTAGCTCTATATAGCATTCTCACAGCTTGAGATTTAATAGTAATTCCACGCTCTTTTTCAATATCCATATTATCAAGAACTTGGCTTTCCATTTCTCTTTTTGAAAGTACCCCTGTCATCTCTATTAGCCTATCCGCCAGTGTTGATTTTCCATGATCTATATGTGCTATAATACTAAAATTTCTAATGTGCTCTTTTCTATTACTCACTATTTTTTTATTCATCCTTTCAATAACAGAATTATTATATCATAAAATCCTATTTTTCCCAGTAATATAATACCATAAATCGCCATATCTTATCAATACAATCAGAATATTTTTAGCTTATGATATGTTACAATTTAACACTTTTTTATTTAATAAGGTCAGAGAAAGGGTCGTTGTCTGCGTTTTTGAAAGTCCCGCGCAGCGACCAACCGAAGCATATGCGTAGGGCGATTGGAGTAATTTTGATTACTCCAGCAAGGGCGTCAAAAATACAGACAACAACCACTTTTACGGTTTTATTATTATCATAACTATTAAATAGTAACTATGATATTAGTAAAAATCGTACAAATAAAAGTGGACCATCTCTGTTAAACTTTTTATCTAACATTTTAGGTCCACCTCAAAATCGGGTAATTTTTATTTTATTCTTAATTGTTCTTTGAAATTTTTGATCTTGCTTTGATAACTACAAAAACACTTCCTGCGATTACTAGCAATACTATAAAACCATCACCTGTTTTTGATAGCACTTTATTTGCTGTTGTTGAATCTTTCTTACTTGCTACTCCACTATTGCTATTACTGTTTCCACCGTTAGCATTTCCTGCTGAATCATTATCCTTTTTTTCAGGCTCTATTGGTTCCTTAGTTGTTTCTGGTTCATCTTGAGAGGGTGTTTCTGGTTCATCTTGAGAGGGTGTCTCTGGTTCATCCTGAGAGGGCGTCTCTGGTTCATCCTGAGATGGCGTCTCTGGATCATCCTGAGATGGTGTTTCCGGATTATCCTGTGGTGGGTCACTTTCACCAGTTCCAACTACTACATCTGCAGAAAATGTTATACCATCACTTGTTAAAGTGTATTTAGTTTTACCATTGGCTTTACCAACAATTTTTCCTTCAGAATTTTGCTCTGCTATACTTGTATCTTCAATTTGAACATTTAGAGATTCAAGACCACTTACTTCTCCACCAACTTCAACATTTATTGGAAATGCGTATATACCATATTGAATTGTATAATCTTCATCTCCCTCTTCATGAAGTTCTGAATGTGCAGCATATCCAAACAATGTACCGCTCGCATCTTTTTGTACAGTTTTCGCTCCATTTGCATGCCATCCCTGACTTTCAAAAGTGCTTGCTTCGTCATCAGTAATATTATCTTCAAGTGTAAATGTAATCGTTACCATTGAGCCTTCAATACTAACATCCGCATCGTAAGTTGTATTAACAGCTCTTGATTTTGTTTGCACCATAAAAAGAACACAAATAACCGCTACTATAATAATTAATACTTTCTTTGTTAATTTCTTCATTTGTTTCATCTCCTACAATAAATTTACTATCATAATTATCACATAACCTAATTTTAAAGTAAAGATTTTTTAGAAAAATTTTTATGGTAATTTATGGAGATAAAAAAATTGATATACTGCAAATTTTAGTATATAATAGTGCCATGAAAATTTTAATTGTAGATAAAAAATATAATAACAAGAAAGTAATAGATTTTATTAAGGAACACTTTCCAGCTCTTTCATCCTCAACAATATACAAAACACTTAGAAAGAGAGATATTCGAGTAAATAATAATAGAATTTCCGAAAATTGTTTGCTAAAGACTGGAGATGAAATAAAAATATATATAGCAGATGATATATTAGAGCCCAAACTTGAAATTCCTATTGTTTATGAAGACGAAAATATTATAGTGTTTAATAAACCTATTGGACTCGAAGTTACCGGTAGTGAATCGTTAACTAGTTATGCCCAAAAAAATTATGGTTCGTTTGTAGAGCCTTGTCATAGATTGGATCGAAACACATCTGGCTTGACAATCTTTGCAAAAAATCAAACAAGTTATGGAATTTTACTTGATGCTTTCAAAAATCATTTAATAGAAAAACATTATATTGCTCTAGTATCTGGTATCCCTATGGCAAATTCAAAAAGACTTGAAGCATACCTTTTTAAAGATTCAAAAAAAGCACTTGTTTATATTTCAGATAAACAACTACCTAAATATCAAAAAATTATAACCCACTATAAAATTATAAAAAGCAACAAAGAAAAAAATATATGTTTATTGGATGTTACTTTAGAAACAGGCCGAACGCACCAAATTAGGGCTCATCTTGCACATATTGGTCATCCTATAATTGGAGATGGAAAATATGGTAAAAATGAAATTAATAAAGCCTATAAAAAGAAAACACAACTGCTTTCTAGCTATAGACTAATATTTCATTTTTCAGACTCAAATATACTATCATATTTGAATAACGTAACAATAAAATTGCCAACTCCCCCATTTTCTAATTTTATTTAAACAAGTTTCAAAAAATTCTTTTCCGAATAATATATGTATATCCAATTATTTTTTGTAAATACTATTATTGTTCGGGAAGGAGTTTTTTTATGGTTTCAATTTGTTTTAAAAGCCAAAATAAAAAAACAATAATTAAATTGGAGCAATATTTAGAAGCTACAAATTTTAATAACTTAATATATAGTTCAAGAAAATTTAGTAAGTTTTACAACTTTATTATTCATTTTTGCGGAAACGATAATAGCAGTTTTTATAAATTTATCTCAAATTTATTTTGCACATTCATTAAAGAAAATTATGAAGAGAAATTTATACGTACACAATTACAATCAGATTTCTTTTATTTTTCGAATCAAGAGCAAACAGAAATTTTGGGAAATACAAAAGAGCTATTAAACACAACTGATATATCCTCTGAAAAAAATAGTATTTTACAATCAATTATACTTTCATACATTACAACTAATCGAAACTGCATTGTCGAAGGATTTATTAATTTTAGAATCTACAAGTATAGGAATCTTATAAATAAAATACTGGAAGAAAAAGTTCATGAATTTGTTATTCAAAAGGAGTATCTCGAATATATAAATCTTTTGCAAGACTATATTTCAACTAAATCTACACGAACACAACTTGTTCATCTTATATACTCTTCAGACAATAAGATACTTGTTGACGAATATTCAAACGTTATAACTACAACATCTGAAAAGAAATACCTATCTGATATATCTTTTTCTGAAAATGATTTTATATTAAATTCTATTCTCTCACTCATGCCAAAAAAACTATTGATTCATTGTAATGAGAAAGAAGATAATTTTATTCAATTTCTTAGCACTATATTTGGAGATAAATGTAGTATTTGCACTAGCTGCAAATTTTGTTCAAATTTTCTAAAAAAACAAAAAAAAGTACCTTAAAATAATATAAGTATTATTTTAGGTACTTTTAATATATAGGCTCTAAAACATAAACTTCTTTATAACCTATCTGTTCAAGAATTTTTTTTCCTTTCATACTTCTTGTTCCTGCATTACAATATAAAATAATTGGCTGATTCTTATTATACGCATATTTTTTTATTTGTGTTTTTACATCTATCAATGGAATATTTACTGCTCCATTTATATGACCTTCATAAAATTCTTGTCTACTTCTTACATCAATAATTATTGCTGATTTATGTTTTATCATTTCAGTCATTTCGTAAAAGTTTATCATTTTAGAGCTTGTTTCTCTGCAATAATATATTATTTCAACCTCCTATTCAGAACGATAGCGGACATTATGATAATTGCAAAAGACAAAATTTAATGCAAATGTCCGCGTAATTGTTCGTGCGCGAAAATTTTGTAGAAATTTTCTGTGCAATGTTGGCAAAGCCTTTCTATTATAGGAATTCCAGAGGAATTTCCTATAATAGAACAATAAAAAACGAATATAATGTATTATATTCGTTTTTTATTTTTTTGACATTTATTTATTTTTTATTTTCTCTAGTTTACCTATATACTTTGCATTTAAATATATTATCACTGCAAAATATATTGTAAAAGCTCCCATAACAATTAGTTTATTTACTGGGAATCTTGTAATCGCAATTATAGCCATATATAATAGCTCAGCAAACGCAAGTACTGTAATTGAGTCTTGCAATACGTCTTTAATTCCAAGTTTTCTATATCTTATAATATAATATGCCAAAACCACAACTGTTGCAATCAATGTAAATAATATATATTGACTAGCCATGTCCATTAATCGTACTCTTGGAATATTAGATGATGAAATTACATTTGTTGCCCTAATTGAATCAGCTTTATTTGATAACCCAAATTTTTCATTAATTTTATCATTAATATTCTCAATATCTTTTTCAGTTAATAAACTAGCCTCAATAGAAATATAGCTCTCATTTTCTGACTCTTTTTCAACCTTAATATCATCTTTGCCTAATGCTTCTTTTACAGCATTCTGGGCATCTTCTATATTGTAATCTTCACCTATATTTACATTTATAGATTGTACTATATTATATTTTTCGTTTATTTTATTTTTCAAAGTCTCTAATTGCTCGTCTGAAGCATCTGCCACTCTAATTGAAACTTCATCATTGTATAATCCTGATTTTTCAAGAACTATATCACTATTTCCAAATACTTCATCAGTAATTTTTTTGATATCATTCATATTGTATTCTTCGCCAATAGGTACAATTACAGAAACATGATTTCTATACTTAATATCTACATTGTAACCAACTGCTGCAACAATAAATGCTGCTATAATTATTATAATAAGTGCTACTATAAATAATTTTTTTTTCATTTTGAATCCACCTCTCTCTACAATTATTTTTCAACAAATACTCTAACAATTGTGAAATTGTATAAGCACATCACTATTAATCCCCAGAATATAGTCATTCCAAAGCTTGCTAATTGTGTATATGGTGAACAACAAAATACTATTGCTACAATTATACATGGGACTAGTATATCCATAGCTTTCATAAAGTTTTCATTAAACATCTTTTTGTTGTTTAATGTTCTCAAAATAACAATATAATTTACTAATGTTACTATTGCAATTCCTAATATAGTAAACAATGTTATTTTTACATTTGTATATCTTAGTACAAGTAATATTGTCGCAACTAAACCTATAAGTGATACTACTGATAGTAGACCCTTCAATTTGAATTTATACGTAGCAAATACAAGCATTAGTATACCAATTGCAATTGAAACAATAATAATTAATTTTATATTTATACTTGAGGAAATAAGTTCCATCGTATCTATTTGGTAATCTACAGGAATTTCTCCACATTTTATTATAGCTGTAATGGCAAGTGCAGTTTGGTAATCTTTTTCAAGCTCTTCACCTTGATCATTTTGACCCATGTATAATTCAAAACCACCATTTTTCTCTACTATATCTATAAAAGCCGATGCATCCTCAGAATATAAAGTTTCGCCATCTAAAACAATAGCAAATGTTGCATCTGCCTCATTTCCATCATTATCTGTATATTTTGGATTTGCTTCTATTATTTTCTTCTTTCCATCTTTTGTTAACTTCATATTCAAAACAACGATTTTCTTTGTTACTTGTTGCATTCCAACAGAAAAAGTTTCATCCCTAAGGGCTGCTGATGCATCTTTAAATACTTCACCATCAGCTATAACTTCATTTGAACTTGTATTTTTTATTTCAACCTTTCCTTTTGATGCGACTTCGCTTATAAATGTTGAATCCATATCTTCTGGGACTTCGATAACTATTTTTCCTGTACTTTCATCTAATCTAATATCATATTCCTCAGATTTCATCGATGTAAGTCTCTTAGCTATGTTATTTTTTGCTGTTTTATAATTTTTTTTCTTATCTTCTTCTGATAAAGGCTGTGCTTTATTTGCATTTTCTTCTCCAGATTGCTCACTGAGATTTTCTTGCTCTTCAGAAGATTCGCTCTCCTCCTTACTTTCTTCTACTTGATTTTCTGTTTCACCAGATTCATCTTGTTCAGAAGTTTTCTCTTCTACAACGGAAAAAGTAGCAATTTTTCTTTTACTAAAATCTTTTCCTAAAGAATACTCCTTCAACAAATTTCTTCCTTTGTATACCCCTACAAATGATACTAAGGATACTAATACTACAACTAGCATTGCTAATACAAGTTTTAACGTGTAATCTTTTTTCACTTTGTTTCCTCCTTTTTATCCTTTTCGTAATAATTATGTATCATTAATTATTAGCTAATGTAAACCTATTTATTCTTTATACTTTTGTTTAACATTAAAAGCCCTTCATATTTTCAAATTTTATATTAAATTATAAAAAATATCAACTATATTTTATAAAAAATATCATTTTATATTTACCCCCATTATTCCACCGACACTCCCTAACAATAGAGAGCTAATAATCATGTATACAGATTGCTTTTCAATAGAAAACTCTTTTGTAAAAATGCTTGAAATTATATACATAATTATTAAGTATAATGCTGCGATAATCAAACCATACATAGCACCATTTTTTTGTATTTTTCTTGTTGAAATTGTGGTACCACAAAAAATAGAACATCCAAAAAGTGCAATAATAACAATGGGAATCCATTTTTCATTGATATTATTTTTTACCAAAACCAATGAAAAAATTAACAAAAATATAATAGTACAAATTGTCGAGCAGGCCATTCCTAACAAAATAAATTTAAAATTTTTCATAATAAACCACTCCTAAAAGTTTATATTATAAGTTATTTTTTATTATTACTTTGTAGAACACTTTTTGTATTGCTCAACAAAAAAATGCAAATACTAAAAACTAATATTTGCATTTTATGTTTCGTTTAGTCTTGAAAATCATATACATCTTTAAATTTTTCTTTAAATATTGCATAAACTGCTTGTAGTGTTTTTTCATCAACACTTAAATACTCGTCCAACTCACCTTCTGTTTCTTGAACTCTTAAAATAACAACTTCCTCTTTCTCGTTCTCTAATGGATATAAAACAACATAATTTTCATTTTCTAGCTCTATTAAGTCAAGGAATTCAAATTTAAGTTCATTTCCATCTTCATCATTAAGAATAAATAGATTGTCCTCATCTAGTAATGGTGTATCATTATTTTCGTATTCCTCTTCTCCAAAAAAATCTTTACTCATTATATATACTCCTTTCAATTATTTTTTTTTAAATATGTTTCCAAAATATATACAGCAGATATCGTATCTACTATATCGCGTTTCTTATATTTATTAATATTTAGAAAGTTCATTGTTTTATGTGCTTCAACTGTTGTTAATCTTTCATCTATCCTCTCAATTCTAATTTTGTTACCAAATTTACATTTTAATTTGTTTATAAATTTTTCTGTTACTTCAACTCTTTCTGCTTTTGTTCCATTCATATTAAGTGGAATACCAATTGCAATCGTATCCACACCATACTCATTTATAATTTCTTCAAGACGTTTTAGTACGACTTTATCATTTCCATTATGATGTATGGTTTCTAATCCTTGTGCAGTAATTCCAAGTGCATCAGTTATTGATACACCTACTCTACTATCTCCATAATCAATTCCAATAGTCCTCATTTAGTCTTCCAATCCTATATAAGCTTTAACCATTTTATCTAGTAATTCATCTCGTTCAACTTCTCTTATTAGGTTTCTAGCATTGTTATGACTTGTTATATATGTAGGATCTCCTGACAAAATATATCCTACAATTTGATTTATTGGATTATATCCTTTTTCTTCAAGAGCTTTGTATACTTCCCTAAGAATTTCTTTTGTTTTATTGTTTTTTTCTTTTTCAACGTGAAAACTTACTGTTTCGTCTGTCATATATACCCTCCTTTATAAACAAGTTACATCACTTTCATTTGGCTCACATTCATCTAAATATTCTTTCAAATTTTTTATAATAACTTCAAGTGCAGTTTCTTTGTAATATGACGTATACACAATATTTATCTTTGGAGCAACAGCTTGTCCATTTAAAACCGCCTTTGAAGCTCCAAATATTTTAACTTTAATTTGTTCTATAGATTTTTTTAATGCTTCAAGGAATTTTGATACACCTTCTTCGTCACTACCAGAAAATACAATTGCTAGTACATCTTCACTATATTTAACCATAATATATTCGGGTGACAAACAATTCTTCGTATAATCTACTATCGCCTTGAGAATATTATCTGCAGTTTTCTTTCCAATCTTCTCTTCTATCTGCTCTAAATTAATTACCTTAACCAATGATACTATAGATGTGGGATATTTGTCAATCGTTTTTCTAGCTGTTCCAAACAGATACTCGTATGTATTTATACCTGTAATTTTGTCAACTTTTGAAATATTTTCTAGTATTCTTAAAGTTTTTACAACTTTTTCTGTTGATACTAAATTGTTTTTTACAACATCTAATATAGTTGTATCAATATTATCAAATTCATGCGGTTTATTTCCCTCAATTAACCAGTAACCTACGTATATATTATCTGTATATATTGGAAAAAATATTGCAGATTTTGCTCTTTCAAATTCCATTTCCAAGTATGGCAACTTTTCTCCTTGATTTACAGTAATGTATTTGGGAGTAGCATTTTTTATGCTCTCCGCAAATATCTCCTGTGTTTGCAATTGTTCAAACATCTTAAAATGTTTTTCATTAACATTTGATGCCTCTACTCTGTATTTTTCGCCGTCAAACATAACAATCGTTGAATATTTTATTTCATATCTTTCAATTAGTGCATTATTTATTTCATTCATCTTTTCTTTTGAATTTGTAGAAATATTTCCAATTATTTCAATAAAATCTTGCAATACATTTAATGAAATTACTCTTTGATTTGTATTTTTCAACTTCTTCAAGGCTTCATTTTTTTTTGCACTTTCTAAAAATAATATAAATACCGCTCCTACTGCCAAAATTAATAATAATATTAATACTATCATCATTATGTTCAAAATATCACCACCATTTATCTAAGTATTTTGCTATTTGTTTTTACCTTTTTTACCATTGATTGGATATACTATTTTTGCTAATTTATTCAGACTATTTAACAGATTCTTTGAATATCCCCTTATGGTTAATTTGCATTTTACAACTTCCTCAAGGTATTTGCAATAGTTCTTTTCTTCAAAAGGAACTAGGAAATACTCTACGCTATTTCTATCAAACAAATCTAGTTGGTATGTTGTATCAGGAGAATTGTATACTGACATTGCAGCTACAACTGCTCTTTCATTAATTGCACTCAAATTCACATACTTATTTATAATAATTTTCATCTTATTCTCATACTCTACTTTGTTCATTTTTAATTTTTTAATAAACGAAGTAAGAGCTTGAATTGTCAATATATCAAATGATTGTACAAAAAATATGTCTTGAGCAATATTAAAGAATTCTAATCCTGTGTCAAAATCACAGTCCAGTAATACAAGTGAATAATTATTTAATAAAGTTGTCATTGCATTTACTTTATCGTCAATATCTGCATCTGAATTTGGTAATGCGGTATACACTGTCAAATATTTGTTAACTTTTATACCATCAGCTATTCCGCTCTTTAGTTTTTCAAAACTCGAATATGCTACATTTCTCAAGTTTTCCTCATTTTCCGTATAGATGTAATAAGAATTTTTATTTCTAGTTAAATCTACCACTGCAGTTTTTACCCCTTGCTCAGATAATAATTGAGCTAAATTATTTACAATAAACGAATTTCCACTATTATGAGCACCTACAAAAGCTACAACTTTCTGATTATCTCCAATATCAATTATATTTGTATCCGCTATAGTAACTAATTGATTATTTTGATTTGCAGAAACCTTAGCTCCTATATTTGTTTCTCCTTCGTCAATTTCGTCTAATTGCTTTGATATATTATAATTTGGATTATAATTTTTGTTTGCTATGCCACTAAAAGCTGTTCCAGATGTACCTTCCGCTGGTTTATCACTTATTTTTAGGTCGTCATCATCTTCATCTAAATCAAATACAAAATCATCATCAGAATCGTCTTCTGCATCATCATTTAGATTTACCAAATCATCATCCTCTGCATTATCATCAATATTCATTGTGTCGTCATTTTCTGATTCAACATTCAGTAACTCATCATCATCTAAATTCATGATATCATTATCTTCTGCTTCATCATCTAAATCAGCATCTGCCACATCATCATCTAGGTCAACGAATTCTTCATCGTCCATGTTACTATCAAAATCTATCATTCCTTTGCTCGATTCGCCACTTGAACCTGAACTCAAAATTCCATCATCATCCGTATCATCGTCCAAATTAATAATATTATTTTGAACTTCATCTGCATCATCATCTGAAATTAGATTTAAATCGTCTTCTTCATTGTAATCATTCTCTTTATCTGTAATAAGATCATCAATTTCATCGTCATCCAAATTTTCCAGGTCTTCACCATCAATGTCCAATAGGTTATTATCGTCATCATTGAAATTAAATTCATTTGCTTTATCTTTATTTGAAGATTCTGCATCATTTAAGTCCTCAAAATCCTCATCGTCTAAATTTGCCAAATCCTCATCGTCGAAATCAAAATCATCATCAGATGTTTCATCATCAAAATCAGGTGATTCATTTTCATCATCATAATCAATCTCATCGCTCTCATCAGAAGCATCATCAAAGTCATCTAATTTATAATTTTCTGATTCATTTTCATCATCAAAATTGAAATCATCATCTTCCAGCTCTTTATCATCAAAATCAAATACTTCATCATCTTCTTCATCAGATTTAGACTCTTCACTATTACCTGTTGAATCATCTTCTTCGTCAAACTCAAAGTCATCATCTGAATTGTCTTCATCTTCTTCGTCAAATTCAAAGTCGTCATCTGAATTTTCTTCATCTTTTTCGTCAAATTCAAAGTCGTCATCTGAATTGTCTTCATCTTCTTCGTCAAATTCAAAGTCGTCATCTGAATTTTCTTCATCTTCTTCGTCAAACTCAAATTCATCATCTGAATTCTTTTCATCTTCTTCGTCAAATTCAAAGTCGTCATCTGAATTTTCTTCATCTTCTTCGTCAAATTCAAAGTCGTCATCTGAATTTTCTTCATCTTCTTCGTCAAACTCAAAGTCATCATCTGAATTCTTTTCATCTTCTTCGTCAAATTCAAAGTCGTCATCTGAATTTTCTTCATCTTCTTCGTCAAATTCAAAGTCGTCATCT
>JAFRCC010000001.1 GCA_017404545.1 Clostridia bacterium | reverse complement strand
TATATAATATATAATATATATACAGCTAGAAGTTTTTGAGGATTTATTATAACAATATTAAATTTATTTTACATTTATATTACAGACATTATGTTGAACTCTTTTCTAAATAATACTTAGGTTCCGATGATGATAACCCTTTGTTAAACCTGAATATCTTGTATATTTACATTTCCGTTGTTTAAAACTTGTTCTATAATGCTGATTATTCCCTTGTTAATATTTGAAATATCCTCTTTTGAATATTTTTCCATAAGGTAATCATATGATATTTTTATTTTATTATCCATTTGCTCTAGAATATGAATAATAAAAATATCAAGCCCCAATGTACCTCCACTACTGTCTCCAACTAATTCACAATTAACATTTATCTTATTTTTAAATTGTGAAAGATCCTGATAAGACATAATAATACCACTTGGTACATATCTATTATCGTTATTTTTTCTAAATAGCTCCTTTAGATAGTATTCCGTAAAATTCATATGTTTATATTCATTAAAAATTGTAGCATTATTTTCTTTAGTAAACTCTTTAAACGATTGATTATGTATTTTAATGTTAAAATATGCTGTTATTGAATACATTCCAGCCGTTAACTTTTCTTTTATATTTCGTCTATTTTGCGATACACTTGATAAAAAGAAATTCGTTAGATTTGTTGTTTTGTTAATATATAAAGAATAAATGCTCGTAAAAAAAGTATATATCGATGTCTTATTCTCTTTACAATATTTTTTTATTAAATCTACAAGATTAGAATCTAACTCAAATTCAGCTTTATCAGATAATTTTAGAGAATAGCTCTCCTTTTTGGATGGTATATATGCATAATCTGGAATTCTTTCCTCAAATATTTTGTTCCAAAATTCTTTATCTTGCTCATATTTTTTACTAGATGGATATTTTTCATCTGCCTCAATATGATCAATGTAAGAAAAAGCGGGAAACTTGGTAAGCGATTTATTATAATATCCAAATACCTTATATAATAATAATCCTAAACAATAACCATCTGCTATTATATGATGTAATTTTACTATAATACCCCCCTGTCCATTTTTATATCTGTATGCAACAAAATGGAATAAAAATGAATCAAACATATTTAATGAAATCTATTTTTTGATTAATTTTCGCATGTCCCCAAATAAAATTTTGGTCAGTGCAAGTTGCTTTACCATTTGCATCAAATTCAAATAAGACACTTTTTTGTGCTAAAGTAAAATTATATCTCTTTTTCATTTTTTCTCCTGTTCATTTTTCTCATTTATTCCACACTTTTCAGAGATTCAATTAATTTTATTCTCTTTAATGAGAAATGTACGCCAATACTTACAATCATTGTAAATAAAATCATAAATCCAAATACTTGCAAATAGCTATCTAAATGAATACTTTTTATGTATTGCATAGTATTTATTTCAATTGAATCAATTAGCATATATGCATACCATGTTCCTAAAAATAGACCAATTATTATTCCGATTATGGTTATACCTAAATCCTCTCTCATTATGTATCTATCAACTTCTTTATCATAATAACCTAAAACTTTTATTGTTGCTATTTCTCTTTGTCTCTCACTCATATTAATATACGCTAAACTATACAATACAACAAACGATAGTGCTCCAGAAAATAATACTATAACATAAATAATTGTATTTAATGATTTAAATAACACAGCAGCCTGCTGTTTTGCATTAGTAATCGAAATTGTGCTTAAAATATGAGGATTTTTATTCTTTATATCATTTATTATCTCTTTTTCTTTATTTATATCCTTATACTTCAGATATTGAGTATTAATGCTATATTTTCCTATATTTTTCGAATACGTATCCTTTGACATATATACGTAGTCACCAATATAATTCTCACAAATATTTGAAATTGTAAATTCATAAGTTACGTTATCATTTTCCAATATCTTAATAGTATCTCCAACCTTCTTATCAAAATATTTTGCTAACTTTTCTGTAACAACAATATAACCATCTTTTAAATCTACTTCTTGCTTTGTTTCTATATCTTTTATTGTTAATGTCTTTTTAAATTCTTGGCTATCATCTGGAATTATTAAAGATAATCTTTTATTTTCTATTTCAACTTGATCAATTCTTGCATACACATTAAACTCTAGCTGCTCTTTATCCGTATATTGATCTAGTTCATCTCTATCAGCTTTTCCATCCAACGCAATTAACGCATCGTTATGATTAATTTCATTATATTGTTTATCCACGACATATGCAATTGAATCTTTAAGGCCATATCCAGCTAGTAATATCATTGTACATGATGATATTCCAAGTATTGACATAACAGCCCTTCTTTTATATCTAAATATGTTTCTAATTGTTAATTTGCTAGAAAACTTTAATCTGTTCCACATAAATGGTATTTTTTCTAGGAATATTTTTTTACCGATTGGCGGTGCAAATGGTCTCAATAGTGATGTTGCTTTTTCTCTGACTAAATTGTTTATTGCAAGTATAGTTGACCCTACAATACATATAATACTTATTACGTTTCCAATAATTATTGGCATAATATCTGTACTATACGAAACTACTGGATTATGATGCATTATTTTAAAAATTCCTATAATTAACTTTGGAAATGTAGTATAACCAACAACCGTACCAAAGAATCCACCAATTAATGTTGCAAATAAAGAATATATTACATATTTTAATCTTATTTCATTATTACTAAAGCCTAATGCTTTTAAAGTTCCTATTTCACTTCTATCTTCAATAGCCATTCTTGTCATTGAAAGTAAACTTATCATAACTGATACTAAAAAGAATATTATTGGAAACAAATTGGATATTTTTTCCACACTAGTATAACTACTTACATATGTTATATACTCATTATTATCCTCTCTTGTTTGTATAATCCAAATAGCATTTTCCATTTTGCTTATTTTCTCTTTAGCTAAATCAAGCTCCTCTATCGCCATTTTTCTTTTCTCTTCAAATTCTTTTAAACCACTGTTATATAGCTCTAAATTTGAATTATATTCGTTTAGTCCAAGATTATATTTCTTTTGTCCCTCTTCAAGCTCTTCGCTTGCTCTGTTTAGTTTTCCCTCGTTTTCATTTATTAATTCTAAATTATGGTTATATTCAGAATATCCATTTTCAACGTCTCTAATTCCCGCCAAAAGACTAACAATTTTGTCTTTGGAGCTTATTAATTCATCTAAATACGTTTCAATTTGATTATAATATATAAAATCCTTTGGAATAATTTCTCTAACTATTATAATAAAATCCTTGTCTAACATTAATTTTTTAAGTTGCTCTACAGTCACAACATCTAATACTTCATTAAATTTAACATCCGCTTTTTCAATAATTTCTTTTTCATTTATTCCATATCTATTAAATAATGCTTCTAAGTCGATACCATGAGAGCTAGCTATTGCTTTTATATTAACTAAGCTGTTTTCCAATACTTGTTTTATGTTTATGTCTTCATCTGTAAAAATTTTAACTACATCATTAACAGAAAATGATGAGCTATCATATTTTTTTACAAAACGTGCCAATTTATCGTAAGTTACATTATATACTACAGCTTCTTGTACTCTCTCTTCAATCTCTTTCTTTCCATCTTCTAGTTTTTGTTTACCTTGCGCAAGCTCTTCCTTTGCACCTTTTAACTCTTCATAACCTCGCTGTATTTCTATCTTTCCATTATTAAGCTCTTTTTTAGCCTTATCTAGTTCTTTTTTTGCATTATCAAGCTCTGTTTTATATTGATTAAGCTCCTCTTGTGCTTTTCCTAATTCACTATTTACTTTTTCTTCTTCCAGTTTTAATTTATTTGTAGCTTCATCTAGCAATTTATTATATCTATCTTTTTGTCTCTGCTCTTTTATTGCCTCAAGTTGTCGTTCATCTTCTTCAATTCTTTTTAAGTAATCTTGTTTTGTTGTTGTATATTTTGTAGCGCCATTATCAAGCACATATATTTCGGTATAATAATCTAAATTAAATAAATCTTTCTTTACATATGAATAGTACGCAACCTGTCCATTTCCTACACTTGTATTCCCTCTGCTCTGTGTTACTTGCGCATTATTTAAATACTCTGGACTTGTAACAATACCTACAATTTCTAATTCATTGGTTTTAATTGACGTATCGTCAGCATCTAATTCAAGCTTTATCTTATCACCAATTTTGAAATTAGTTTTATATTTAAATCCATTTTCTACTACAATTTCATTATATTTTTCAGGCAACCTACCTTCATTAATTATAATGTTGTTCATATCTTTATTAATTTCGTGTAATCTTAAAACAGACTTATGCTCTCCATCATTGAAAATAGCATCTTTTGTATGTGAGCCTACAACTGTATAATCACTATTCGTTTTCTGTATTTCTTTTATATCGTCATCTGTAAGGCCCAGAGTTGAAATTACTTTTAAATCGTACATTCTATTATCATCATAGTATTTATCTAATGATTTTAACATTGTAGGTCCTGACATTTTCATTCCTACAAAAAAAGAAATTCCTAAAAAACTAAGTACAAATAGTGACAAAAATCTTTTCTTTGATTTTTTTATTTCTCTACAACTCATAGTTATAATTCTATTTTTTTTCATTTTATATTAATTCCTCTTTTTTACCATTCAATTTTTTTAACACTTATTGGTTTATCATTTAGAATTATTTCTTCTGTTTTTCCATTTCTAAATTTTATTACTCTATCAGCCATAGGCGCAATTGCGCTATTATGTGTTATGATTACAGTTGTTATTTTTTCTTTCCTACAAGTATTTTCTAAAAGTTCCAATATTTGTTTACCTGTTTTATAATCTAATGCTCCTGTTGGTTCATCACATAAAAGAATTTTGGGCCTCCTAGCTATGGCTCTCGCTATAGACACTCTCTGCTGTTGACCTCCAGACATTTGTGAAGGGAAATTGTCCATTCTATCTTCTAGTCCAACTTTCGCTAAAGCTTCATCCGCTTCAATTGGATTTTTACACATTTGTGTTCCTAATTCTATATTTTCAAATGCAGTTAGATTTTGTACTAAATTGTAGAACTGAAAAACAAATCCAATATCATTTCTCCTATAATTAATTAATTGTTTTTCTTTCATTTTGCTGATATCTATACCATCTACTATTACAGATCCAGAAGTAACTTCATCCATTCCACCAAGTATATTTAAACACGTTGATTTACCAGACCCTGATTGACCTAGAATTACAACTAATTCTCCTTCTTCAATTTCAAAGCTTACTTTATTTAGTGCTTTAAGATCCACTTCTCCCATTTTATATACTTTCTCAACATTTTTTAATTCAATGTAGGCCATTTTTTCTCCTTTCAATAGCTATATCAGTTATATCTAAAGTATTTTTACCTATAAAAACTATACCATAATCTATTTTTTTATTCCACAAAAAAAAGAGCATTACTGCTCTTTTTGCATCATTTTTCTTGCTCTTCTTAATTCGTTATAACATTCTCTGCAAACTGGTATATATTCTGTATCACCAATTCGTATATCTCCACTTTTATCATTTAATTTATAAAAACTAAATATCGCATTATCTCTTTTACAAATCTCGCATATTGATGTCATTGTTTGAACATTATCTGATACACATAATAAGTTTCCCATTTGACCAAATGGTTTTCTTTCAGACGTAAGATTTAAGCCAGCAATGTAAAATTTTTTCCCGTTTTCTGCCATCTTTTCTATGCAATCAACATTCCCTTCTAAGAATTGAAATTCATCTATTACATATACGTCTGCATCATATTTTTGTATATCTTCAATTTTTGAAATATTTTCAGTTTTTAACTTGTTTCCATTTCTATCTACTATATAGTCTTTTGCAAATCTCGTATCAATTTCTGGTTTAAATATTTTTATTTTTTTTCCAGCTATCATCTGCCTCTTTGCTTCATCTATTATTTTGTTACTTTTCCCGCATTTCATCGGTCCTGTGTAAACATTAATGTCGCCCATTTTTATCCCCTTTTGCTACCCTGAAAAATTTTTTCATGTCGAATTATATCAATGTACTATGTTTTTTTCAATATATTTTTCTTATTATTTTATTATAATTTTTTGATTGTTGTTAATACTAAATTTGGGTGGTGATAAAATGACTTCAAAAGAACTTTTATATGTTGAAGATGCTCTTGGACATGAAAAATTTATGAAAACATGTTCATGTACAACTTCAAAGCAATTATCAGACATGGAACTTTCTAATTACGTGAAGCAATTAGAAGCAACTCATACTGGTTTAATGAATAAATTTTTAAATTTACTTTAGGAGGATTTATGGAAGATAAGGATTTGATGGAAAAAGAGCTTTTAAACGCTAAAAGCGCATGTGATTTATATATGCATGGTGCAGTTGAATCCACAACAGCTGAAGCACATACAGCTTTTAAAGAAGCACTTAATACAAGCTTGGATATACAAAATAAAATTTACAATTTAATGGCTGAAAGAGGTTGGTATTCAACCGACTTAGCTGAACAGAATAAAATAAATCAATTAAGACAAAAATATTCAAATTAAAAATTGGGGACGGAGCAAAAAATTTAAGTTTAATTTTTTGCTCCGTCCCCATTTTTAGAATTTCACAAATTTTTCCCATGGCAAATATGGTTTTCCAAAATGTCCATAGTTAGTTGTCTTTCTAAAAATTGGTTTTTGTAAATCTAGATAGTTTATTATTCCCCTTGGAGTTAGATCAAACTTGTCGTATATTTTTTTAACAAGCTCTTCTTCATCAATTGTTCCGGTTCCAAATGTATCTACATATATTGAAACGGGCTTTGCAACACCAATTGCATATGAAAGCTGAATTTCACACTTTTTAGCATATCCGTTATATACAATATTTTTTGCTAAAAATCTTGCTATATAAGCAGCAGATCTATCAACCTTTGTAGCATCTTTTCCAGAAAAAGCACCACCACCATGTCGAGCATATCCACCATATGTATCTACAATAATTTTTCTTCCTGTTAAACCTGCGTCACCAAGTGGTCCACCAATAACGAATCTTCCTGTTGGATTAATAAAGTATTTTGTATTTTCATCTAATAATTTCTCAGAAACAACTTTGTTAATTACTTTTTCTTTAATATCTTTCTTTAATGTATCTAAGTCAATATCAGCGTTATGTTGTGCTGATACAACGAGTGTATCAACTCTTAGTGGCATTCCATCTTCATATTCAACTGTTACTTGCACTTTACCGTCTGGTCTTAAGTAATTAATTTCCCCATTTTTTCTTACTTCAGTTAATCTTCTAGTTAACTTATGAGCTAAATAAATTGGAAGTGGCATATATTCTGCTGTCTCATCACAAGCAAAACCAAACATTAAACCTTGATCTCCAGCCCCTTCTGAAATAACTTCTTCTCCTTCTTTTTGCTCTAAGGATTTGTCTACACCAAGAGCAATATCAGGTGATTGTTTTGCTAAATTTAGATGAATTTTGCATGTTCTATAGTCAATATCTAAATCAGCATTATCATATCCAACCTCTTTAATTGCATTTCTAACAACTGATTCTATATCAACATCTGCTGTAGAGCTAATCTCTCCTGTTAATACTACTTCTCCCTTTCCTGCTACTGTTTCGCATGCTACTCTTGCATTTGGATCTTTCTCTAAGTAACTATCAAGAACACTATCTGATATAAAATCACATAATTTATCTGGATGTCCTTCTGTTACACTTTCTGATGTAAATAATTTTCTCATAATATCTCCTTCTTTCCATATAAATTAATATGTTACATACTTTACTATGGTAGATTTTTATAAATTCAAAAACCTCCAGCTAAATGCTAGAGGTTTATATTTTATAATCTAATTTATAAAATCATCAGCCAAAGCATCTGCTTTGTCGGTATTAGCACCTTATTTTTAACAGGTTGCTGTGGAGTCATTGAGCCGAATCTCTCGTCCACTCTTGATAACATATTGGTGATATTATAATTATTTAATTCTCAATTGTCAATACTAAATTTCTTGTGAGTCCATACTAAATTTCCTGTGAGTCCATATCATAAAATTACAATAATTGTTATCTATTAGCTTCTTCCTCATGCTCTATGTTAGCATTTCGTGTAGTTTGGGCATTGCTATATTTTATATCATTAATATTAACCGTAGATAAGTCAACATCTTCATCTATAACTATATATTCATTGCAATTCGGATTTTCTTTTAAATAGTTTATATCAATGTAACCTGAAATTAAGCTTATCTTTCCTACCTCATCCACGCTTTCGTATATTACATTTCTCCATTCGTGAGTATCGTATGGGTTCAATATTTCATCGCTTTCATACACATAAACCGTATCGCCATTTTGCATAGTTGCTAACACTTCTCCTGTCTCTACTGATGGTTTTGCTCTTAATCTTAATCCTGGAGCATCAACGCTATATGGCATATATATTTTTTCTTCAATATTATCGTTATTTATTGGCTCTGATGCTATATCTACCTCTTGAGGAATTTGTTCAACTTGACTAACGTCGTTTGTTTGTGAAAGCTTACCGTGCATTTGGTTGTAAACTTTATCCCCTATTGCTCCAGAAACTGCTATAGCAGTAATTATAGCTCCAATCTTTTTGTTTTTATCTTTTTTTAATATTTCTTTGCTCTTTTTTAATATATCTGATTTGTTTTCTTTGGCATAGCTATTTATTTTATTTTCTAGAATTTGTTTTATATCTACTATTTTTTTACCAAATAGTCTTATTGGCTTTTCGATTCTAGATTCGTTATTTTTATCTTTACTACCTATATTATTAATTAACTGGCCTGGTTGATGATACATAATATCTACTATTTTATCGGCAGTAACATCAATTGTTTTTGAATACATGTTTTCTAGCGTTGTATATCCTGGCATATTTTTTAATCTTTCTTTTGAAAACAAGTCTTGTAATTTCGTATATCCTGGAATCCTTTTTAATTTTTCATTTCTTTGTGCCCTTTTTTCCTTCACTTGTTCAACTCTTTGCTTAATAGGTTGAAGTATATTTTGTAGCTCTGCATATTTCTCCCAAAGTTTTTTATCTTGCTCCTCTACCATATCATTCATTTTGCAAAAATCTTTTTTAAGCTTTTCGTAATAACAAAAAAAATCTTTATCTAGATTATTTTCTATATATAATCCAAAACCTGACGCCAATTCATCCTTTACTTTCTCTGATTTTGCTCTAAGCTTATTTGCATCTGTCCTTACATTATTAATCAGCGTTATTGCCAACTCTATATCACTTATAAGCTCTTCAAGATTTTCCACTTCTAGGTAATGCATTTGGGTATTCATAAAATCTTCCTTAGTATTGCTTTCTTTCCTAGCATTAATTAATTCCTTTAAAATATATATTGAATCACCTATGGTGCTCTGCTCTCCTCGAATTTTTACCTCATTTAGATTTTTAATACTTTTTACCATATTCTCTATCATTTTTTCTACTGATTTCTTTTGTGCTTCCCACTCAACAGCTATTGTAAGATATTCTGGAATTTTGCATTCCAAAAAAAACGCTATATTACAAGCAATATTCATGGCATGTATTCTTAATGTATCAATTCTTTCTATTAGTTGTTTATTCGCTCCATGTTTTATGCAATCTTTTAAATAGTATGACATTATATTGGAAATATCTAAAGCATGCTGACACAAGTTATTTATTTTCTCCTCTGATAAACCGCCTAAAATTTCATCATCTTCATATGTCTGTGTAAAAATTTTGCTTATACGAATCAAGTCGTTCTCATGATAATTTAAATCGTTCTCTATAAGTTTTACATCGATATTTTTTTCTTCATGCTCTTCTGCATTTTTCTGTATTTTATCTAATTCTTCGTCCATAGTACCTCCTCTATTTACTTTATAAAACTAACAAAAAAACTTTTTCTCATAAATACCTTCAAATGATTATATCACATCAGCTTTTTTTATGTCAACATAATGTGTTCATATGTTGTGATTAACTTGTGATAATGTCACCCCATAGGTGTACAAAATTATTTTATAGAAATGTCACCCCTATGATAAAATATTTACATTATGGAGAGTTATATTATGACAAAAAAAAATCTAAAAAAATATACCATAATTCAAGAATGCATTAATGGAGTTTATACAGTGCCTCAAGCAGCTGGTTTATTAGGTTTATCTGATAGACAAGTTCAGCGATTAAAGAAAGAGGTGGTGCAGAATGGACCTAAGGGTGTTATTCACAAAAGTAGAGGCAAAAAATCCAATCATGCTATTGAAGAAGATAAAATCAACCAAATTGTTGAATTAAAGAAAACGTATCAATATGAAAAAGCCAATTTTACACATTTTAAGGAGCTTTTAGAAGAGCGTGAAAATATTAATATTTCGTATTCTTGTCTATATTCCCATTTAACCCAAAAAGGCTTAAAAAGTACACGTAAGCATAAAAAAGTAAAATTACATTCTAGAAGAAAAAGAAAGGCTTATTTTGGTGAATTAATCCAAACTGATGGTACTCCTTTTGATTGGTTTGGTATTGGAAAAAGATACTCTTTGCACGGTTACATCGATGACGCTACTGGTATACCTCTTGGTCTTTATATGTGTGAATCTGAATGCCTTTTTGGATATTTGGAAATTACTAGACAAATGCTAACTAATTTTGGAATCCCAAAAGCAATCTATTCAGACAAATTTAGTGTATTCTTTCCTCCAACATTTGCTAAGCTTACCGTTGAACAACAACTAGCTGGACAACAACAACCTAAAACTCAATTCTTTAAAATTTTAGAAGAGCTAAACATTGAGTTAATTGCTGCTGGCTCATCGCAAGCCAAAGGGAGAATTGAAAGATTATGGAATACTTTACAAGATAGACTTGTTACTGAATTTAGAGTAAATAACATTACAACTATAGACCAAGCAAATGAGTTTTTTCCGCAATTCATCAAGTCTTATGGACAAAAATTTAGTGTAAAACCTGAAAAAAGCGAAACGATGTTTATAAAGCTTCCCAAATATGTTAATTTGGATGATTTACTTACTACGAAATTTGTTAGAAGTATTGATAATGCTGGATGTTTTTCATTTTACAATAAAAAGTTTCAAGTCATCTCAAAAGACATTCCACCCAAAAGCAAATTAACTATATTAATGAGCAAAAAAATTGGCATAAAAGCCCAATATAATGGCAAAAAATACGATGTTATTACTTGTGAAGATTTACCATCACACAATTCCTATAAAGACATGAATACCATCTTTAAGGAAAAACAAGTAAACAATATTCTTTTTGCAACATACCTTCTTACACTAAATTCCAAAGAAAATGCCCCCTTGTTAGCTGATTCTTAACTAACAAAGGGGTGAAATTTCTATAAGTTATTTTTATGTTTTTGGTGTGACATTTCTATAAACTATTGACATTCTTATGTCTATATTTTACCTTTATATTTCTACCAAATAATCTGAATAAGTATATCTAGTACAATTAAAAATCTTTGGCGCCTATCTTTAATTTTATAAAAAGGTCTATGTTCTCTATCTTCAGTTTCCTCATCATTTTCTTTTCCATAAAAATGCTACTATAATTACCACATTTGCAATTATAACTAATGCCATGTAAATAAGTACATTATCTCCTGTCTTTACACTTACGTGGCCATTTCCTCCGCTACCTGTATTTACTGGCTTTCTTGAATTTGATTGTGGTGTATTTTTTGCTTTTTTATTGTTTGAAGCATCTTGGCTAGATGAATCTTTTGTTTTCTCATCATCTTCTTTTTCATTTTGTTTTTCATCTTCATCTTTTTCTTCATCTTCAGGCTCTTTTTCTTCTTCTCGTATCTTTTCAAATTCTACCACAATGTGTTTATCTTCTGCAATATTTGTAAAGAATCCTTTAGCTATAGTTGCTACGCCATTTTCATCTACTATGTTTTCTAGGTTTTGCTCTTTTCCATTTACTACTATGTATTTAATCTTATAACCTTCGTCTGGTGTTGCTATTATTCTGTTTGCATTTGAGCCCATTTTGTTTATTGTTTCGTTTCCAGTTATACTTCCACCTTTTATGTTTTTTTCTTCTCCATCTATTATTTCTGAATGTAATTTTACTTCAGTTGTTATTTTGTATTGTCTTTCGTAGTAGAATCTTATTTCAATTATGCCGTTTTCTTCTTCCTCAACTACTGTTACTGTGTAGGTATTTTCGTCTTTTCCTAAAATTATTATATTTTTGTTTGTGCTTTCTGGGCCATTTACACTTATAAGTTTTCTTCCTGTTTCACTATCTGTAAATGTTGCTCTTAATATTTCTTTGGTTACACTTAGTATGCTATTTTGTGATGTGTTGTTTTCTCCCACACCATTTGCGTTTGAATTGTTTGTGCCAGTATTTGTTCCATTTGTACCATTTTGACTACTGCTTGTTCCACTTGTGCTACCTTCATTATTGCCTGCACTTTCATTTCCACTACCTACTTCCGATTCGCTTCCTGTTGAGCTTGCTCCTTCATTGCCATCTCCAGATTCACCTCCTGCAGTGCTTGAATTTTGTCCGCTTGCTCCATTTTCTGTTGGATTTGCTCCTTCGCTACCTTCTCCTGAATTACTTTCAGCTGAATTTCCATTTTCTTCGCTGCTTTGTGGTGATAAACTATTGTTATTGCCTTCCGATAAGCTACCTTCGTTTGAGCTACTTTCTGAATCTTCACCATTTGTTTCACTACTATTTTCACTATTAGAGCTACTATTACTTGTTCCTCCAGATGTTGCATTATTGCTACTTGCTCCACTGTTACTGCTTGAACTATTATTTTGCAAAGCTTGCTGTGCCCTTGCTTCCTCTAAAAGCTCTTCTATAGATATAACTTCGGTTTTTAGCTCAGTTCCAGAATTTAGTGTTAGTCCGCTTCTTATATCAGATTCGTCTATTTCAATATGTTTTACAATAATTCTTCCACTATCTAATTTTTCGTACCAGTAAATTATTGTTGTATCATCGGCACACATTTTGTTTTCTGCATTTTCGTTATATTTTGTATATTTAGTTACGCCACCTACTACGTCTGCATATGTTACACTTGCTTTATTTCCATCGTCTAATGTAATTTCTGCCTCTACGTATTTTGTAATTGCTTTTCTTTGTGCCCTGTATACATCATTTTGCATTCCTTCAATTACTTCTTGCTCTGCCAAAACTAAAGGTTTTCCGTTTTCATCTTCTTCGATAGCAGATAAGTATTTTACAATTACCTTTGATTTCTTTGCAAATTCTACTTCTACGTGTTTGTTGGATGTTATGCTCTTGAAGTAATTGTTGCTCGCACTTAGTGTTATTGTTCCATCTTCTGCTATAAAGGTATCTACGTCTAGTTCCGTAATGCTACTACCTTCATTACCTTCCCCTGTTGTGTCTTCATCCGTTATTGTAACTTTTGCAATTTTGTAGCCCTCATTTGGTGTTATTACAATCTGCTTTGTGCTATCATTTAAGTATAAAATGCTTTCGTATGGTGTTTCGCCCTCTCCAGAAATTGTTCCACCTTTTATATTTTGTGTAGTGCCATCTCTGTAATTTTCTTCGTGCTCTTTTACACCTGTTGTAATATCAAAATATCCTATGTAGTAAACTTTAATTATATTTTCTTCTTCATTTTCGCTTATAACTAAATTTGCTTTTGTTTGGTCGGTACTTAATGCTGGCTCTACTTTGTCGAATACATATCCTTCCGATTTATCTGGATATTCGGTAATTACTCCTCCATATTTTGTTTTTTCACCGTTTACAACCTCTTTTTCGACTCCGTTGTAGAAATAGTGAATGCTATATCCGAAACTATCGTAGTCGTAGTAGTAATATACATGAATTATGTCTTCTGCTAGTTTTCCAGAGGTATTTTCTGAATTTGACACTAATTTGTATCTACTATGTATTTGGCTACTTGGATGTGTTTCGTAATCTTGCTCTGCATAGCCATATACAATTTCATCTTCAAGCTCTGTTACACCATCTTGCATTAGTGGTCTTACTGGCTGCGTTCCATATTCCTCTCCTGTTCCTTCCATGTAGTGATGTACTACAAGTTTTTCTTTCTCTACTATAAATGTACAACTAGCTTTATAATCTTTATCAAGTAATGTGTAGTTATTTTCTGCTAAAGCTCCTATTATTTCTACCTCGTTTTCAATTACTCCTTCATCTTCGTCAGTTACTACATAACTTGCATATAAACATACTTTTCCTTTTTCTTCAATGCTTTCTATACTTGCATATTTTGCAGATTCTTTTTTGTATTCTGCATTTTCTACTACTTCTTCATCTTTAAATTCCATGTTATCGCTGTTTTCTGATACTATTACATCTTTAATTCCAAAGCTATTTTGGTTTGTTACTGTTATTTTGTATTCAACCACATCTCCTGCTTCGTAATGCTCTTTTGGATTTATTATTTCAATTTCTATCTTTGGTTCAAATGTTCCAAATACTTGGCTCCATTCGCCATATATTACAACATCTCTTTCTGGCATTTTGAATGTATCTTCCTTATACCAGCCTAGGAATTGGTAACCTTCAACGTACTCAACTTCTTCTAATGTTACCGTCTCGCCTGGAGCATATTTCTTTGTTTCAGGTAAATAGTTATCACTATTTGGTGGCAAAAGTGTATCGTAAAATCTATATTCTACACTATATTTTATTAGTTCAAAATTACCTGTTATAGTTACATCTTTTTCTGGCATAACAAATTCGTTAATTTTCTTGCTATTTTCGTCTCCATCTTCTTCTTCGCCTTCTTCATTTTTCTCAACATTTTCGGTTATTTCAACGTCGTTAGTCTCCCAACCTAAGAATTTATATCCATCTATAATGTCGCCTTCTTTTAGCGAATCAAGTGTAACAACTTTTCCTTTGTAATACTCTTTTTCTGATGGAAGTACGTATCCTTCTGGCATCTCGCCATCTATTACATATGTTACTTTATATTTTTCGGTAAGCTGTGTAAAGCTTCCTTTTAGCGTAACATCGCGAGCTGGCATTATAAATGAACCGTCTTCATTTATTTCTACTTTTACTACTTCACTTGTTTCTCCGTTTGTTTCCTCATTTGACCCTTCACCTGTTTGTCCGCCGGTTTCACCATTTGTTTGTTCTCCGGCTTCTCCATTTGTATCGCCACTTGTTTGTCCACCAGCTTCACTATTTGTTCCATCTCCAGCTTCTCCATTTTGCTCTTCTTTAATTGTCCAGCCACTAAACTCATAACCTTCTATAGTTACTGGTAAAGCAACTCCTACACTTGCACCTTCTGCATACTCAGTTTCAGCAGGTACAGCTGGGGCATTTTCTGGTACTTCACCTTCATATTCGTATTTTACCTTATACAAAGTTTCGTTTACGTCTCCCATATATGCATGCACTGTATTTGAAAGTGCTGTTACTATATCTTCTACTACTGTTGCAAAGTTATAAAAATCTCTTCTTTTTTCAACTTCTTCTGTATTTGGATCATCCACTTCATCTGGAGCTTTGGTTATTACTCCAACAGTTACTTGTCCTCCAGCTTTTAAATTCTTAACTGCAAACCTTACGGTTCTGTCGCTTTCGGTATAGTGTAAGCCATGGTATGTGAATTCAGTATGATCATTATTCCATGTGCCAGAATCAACGCTTTCTTCGTTTGTATCGTCAACAACACAGCCTTAACAAGATGTTTCTGGATTATTTCTTGAAACTGCTCCAATGCTCCCAGTTTCTGTTGTTACAAATCCTACAAACTCTAACCCATCTGGAATTTTATCTTCTACATAAATGTAGCCACTATAATTTTCAGATGTATTACTATCGCTTGATTCTACACCATTTCTATCTATACCATCATACGTTACGTTTAAATAGTATGTAAGCTTACTTCCTGGGCTTAGTTCTACATCGTTTTCAAGCACCTCAGCATTTGACCTATACGTAAATAGAAGAAGTATTGTAGATATTATAAATATTAATGTTATTTTTAATTTATATTTATTATTACTCATATTACTTCAACCTCCTCTCTATTTACGTGTGAAATAGCCTGGGCGAGATGTTCCACCATCAATGCGGGCATAAGTTTTGTCTGTATATGCGCTATGATATGTAGTTCCTCGTCCACCAACTAATTTTGTACAATTAGAAAACATAGCTATTGAATTCGTTACTCCCGACGTTGATAGATTGTTCCTCACATATATCGTTCTTAAATTATCGCACAAACCGAACATATAACTCATATCTGTAACTTTACTTGTATTAAAGTTACTTAAATCTAAACTTGTTAAATTATTGCAATTAAAGAACATACCCAGCATATTTATAACATTACTTGTATCAAAGTTACTTACATCCAGGCTTGTTAGGCTACTACAATAACCGAACATATGGCTCATTTCACTTACTTTGCTTGTATTAAAGTTACTTACATCTAGACTTGTTAAACTACTACAATGAACGAACATACCTCTCATATCCATAACATTGCTTGTGTCAAAATGGCTTACATCTAAGTTTGCTAATCCTTTGCATCCAGCAAACATGTAAAACATATTTGTAACATTACATGTATCAAAATGACTTATATCTAAGCTTGTTAAACTACTACACTCAGCGAACATTTCATACATATCTGTAACGTTACTCGTATCAAAGTTACTTACGTCTAGGCTTGTTAGGCTACTACAATTATCGAACATCTCTTTCATACTTATAACGTTACTCGTATCAAAATTACTTACATCTAGGCTTGTTAGGCTACTACAATTAGCGAACATATTATACATACTTGTAACATTGCTTGTATCCCAATTACTTACATCTAAACTTATTAACCCTCTACAATTATAAAACATATATATACTATCTGAACTTAAATATGGTTTTTCAGCCTCACTATGCCAGTATATTGTTCCATTGTCATACCACATATATATTGGCACTTCAGATGTACTTGTTGATACAATATTATTGCTTGTCTTGTATTCTTCTGCTATTGCTGATGCACGTTTAATTGATGTTATCGTTGTATTACTTGCTGAAATTGTTGCTCCTGACTGTCCTGAAAGCTGTTTCATTTTTGCATTTACATTTGAGCCTGTATCAAACGTAGCATGTTTCACTATCTTCACCGTTCCATCCATCGATTTAGATATTCCTGGTTTTCCCCAGGTTGCTCTTATTGTTACATTTTTTGCTGGCATTACAAATGTATTATCAGTCTTTTTACTTACTCCGCTGTCTACTATCTCCCAACCTAAGAAATTATATCCTTCATACGATATTGCATCTTGTTTCTTGGTTACTATTGTATGTGGCACGTATGATTCTACCTGAACTACTTCCGAAGTTTGTCCCTCTGGTAAATTTGATTCATACGTTACTGTGTATTTTTTTCTTTCTAGCACTGGTGTACTACTACTTGTTACGATTTTTTCTTCATCATCTTCTACTTTGTAGGTTATTTTTTCCTCTTCGTTTGTAGGGTAAAAGCCTTGTGTTTGTACAAATTCATCTTTTAAAGATACATTTATGTACATGTGGGCGTTAAAGCCTGTCATTGTGCCATCTAGTGTCCATGTTATTTTTTGTAGTCCGTTTTCCTCTTCAAGTTTTACCGAACCTTTTGTTACTGTTATATCATCTTCTGAATCTACAATAAACTTGCTATCTATATAATCTACAACTTCGTATTTTTCATATACTAGTGGAGTTATGGCTGGAATTGCATCAAACAATACATTATTTAATGTTTCCATATCGGCTACCCATTGCTTATCTGAAATATCAATTATATCTTGTTTAATTGCCGTTCCCATTTCATATTGTATCCCGTTTATTTCCATATATGGATACTTATCTTTTAATATTTTATATGTAGCTACTTGGTTTGGTATATCTTCGTTTGGATAACCATCTGTTAAAAACATCATTATTACTTCTCTATCTGGTTGTTTTGTGTAGCTTTGCATTACAACATCTACATTCTTAAACCCTGCATTGTAATTTGTACATCCACTTACCGATAGTGCATTTATTTTTTCTGTCATAAAATCACTATCATTTGTAAAATTCGATATTATTTGTGAATCAGACCCATATGTTATTAGTGCTACGTTATTATTATGGTTTGCTAAAAGTGTTTCTGAAAGATCTACAGCATCGCTTTTTACCTTATCAAGCTTATCACCATACATTGAACCAGATATATCTACTACTAGTATTACATCTTTATATTTTTGATTTTCTACTTCTTTAATTACTGTATCTACATCAAAAGTTATCTTTGCTGTTTTTACTCCCGTCCATTCAGCAGATTTATTTATGTGCCAGCTTCCTGGTGTACTTTCAGCATAACTTTCTTCAGATTCTATTTCTATTGTTTTTATGGATTGTGTGTATACATTACTTGGGGCTTGTTTATTTCTGCTAATTAAGCTAAATATACTTATATTTGCTTTATTCAATGCAACCACTATAATTATTACAATAAATATAACTACTGCATATAACATGTAGCTCCTTTTGGCTATAATTTTAGATTTTGATGCTTTGCTCGAATTTAATAATTGCTCTAAATTAGATGTACCACTTTTTAAGCCTGATTTTAAGCTACTACTTTTATTTACTTTTCCCTTTTTCACATCCATCACCATCCTTCATTCGTACATTTTATCTATTTTATTTTTTACCTCCTCTTATAATTATTTAGGCTTTTAATATGGCTTAGCCTATAAACCCTTACAAACGTTATTCTACTTATAAATTTTCTATTTCAGCTATAGAACCTTTTTTTGCTATTTCTCTTTAATACTTTTACATAATATTCAAAATAAAATTATATTTTTCAATTATTACAAATGGCTTATTTACACGTTTCACACATTTTAACTCTATTTAATTATACGTTTTTCCCTTCTTTATGTCAACGCATTGTAGAAGCCATACAACTGCCGTTCTTACGGAAGTACACGTTTTGTCTGGTAAAATTTTTTATTTTCGTACTTTTTTAGTGCTTTTTATACACTTTTATCCTCATATTTAGCTAATTATGGAAGCCAAAACTATAAAACAAATGCACTAAAAGCAAAAAAATCAAGGAAACAATTCCTTGATTTTTGTTGATTATTATTAAAAATTAGATGTTTTGATTGAAAGATTTCTTTCCTAAATATACAGCTACATCACCTAATTCATTTTCGATGTTTAATAATCTATTGTATTTAGCAACACGGTCTGTTCTACATGGAGCACCTGTCTTAATTTGTCCTGCATTTGTAGCAACAACAACGTCAGCAAGTGTTGTATCTTCTGTTTCTCCAGATCTATGAGAAACAACAGCTGTGTATCCGTTCTTTTTAGCAAGTTCTATTGCATCTAATGTTTCTGTTAATGTTCCAATTTGGTTTAATTTGATTAATATTGAGTTAGCAACTCCGTTGTCTAAACCTTTTTGTAATCTCTTTGTATTTGTAACAAATAAATCATCACCAACTAATTGAACTTTTGATCCTAATCTATCTGTTAATTTCTTCCAGTTTTCCCAATCTTCTTCAGCTAAACCATCTTCAATAGAGATTAATGGATATTTTTCTGTTAAGTTTGCTATCCAATCAATCATTTCATCAACTGTCTTAAGCTCTTTTGTCTTCCAGAAATAATATTTTCCTTCTTCTCCAATTTTCTTAGCTTCTTCATACATTTCTGTAGAAGCAATATCTGTAGCTAGTGCTATTTCTTCACCTGGTTTGAATCCAGCTTTTTCAATAGCTTCAACTAATAATTGAAGTGCTTCTTCATCACTTGATAAGTTTGGAGCAAATCCTCCTTCGTCACCTACAGCTGTAGCTAATCCTTTTTCTTTTAATATTTTCTTTAATGTGTGATATGTTTCAGCACACCATCTTAATGCTTCTGTGAAGTTTGGAGCACCAACTGGCATAATCATGAATTCTTGTGAAGATACTGTGTTATCAGCATGTTTTCCACCGTTTAATACGTTCATCATTGGAACTGGTAATGTTTTTGCATTTACACCACCAATGTAGTTGTATAATGTCATTCCTAATGATTCAGCAGCACATCTTGCAACAGCTAAAGAAACACCAAGTGTAGCATTTGCTCCTAATTTAGCTTTGTTTTCTGTACCATCAATCTCGATTAATTTTTTATCTATAGCAGCTTGATCATAAACGTTCATTCCAGTTATTTCTGGTGCAACTATTTCGTTTACATTCTTAACAGCTGTTAATACACCTTTTCCTAAATATCTTGATTTATCACCATCTCTTAATTCAACAGCTTCGAATGCACCTGTTGATGCTCCTGATGGAACCATAGCAACTCCGCATGATCCGTCAATAGTAACAACTTCAACTTGTACTGTTGGATTTCCTCTTGAGTCTAATACTTCTAATGCTTTTACATCAGCGATTTCTAAATAATTTTTCATTTAAAATTCCTCCTTGTATTATTTAGTAATATATAAAACCTAAACACTTTTATAGTATTTAGTGTTTTACCATTTTAATGATTTTGAGACACAAATTACAATAAAATGTAATTTTTTTGCTCCGTCCCCCAAATTACTCTCTAATTAGTAAACTTTCACCTGTCATTTCTTCTGGCTTTTCTAATCCCATTATATCAAGCATTGTTGGAGCTAAATCTGCTAATTTTCCAGGCTTTAACTTAGTGTTCTCCATGCCATATAAAATTAATGGAACTGGATTTGTTGTGTGTGCAGTATGAGGTTCTCCTGTAACATAATCAATCATTTGCTCTGAATTACCATGATCTGCAGTTACTAATAGTACTCCATCATTTTTCTTAATAGCATCTACTACTTTCCCCACACCATCATCAACAGCTTCTAAGGCTTTTATTGCAGCTTCCATGTTTCCAGTATGACCAACCATATCTGAATTTGCATAATTTAGAATAATTGTATCATATTTTCCAGAATTAATAGCTTCTACTACTTTTTCAGTAACTTCTGGCTCACTCATTTCTGGTTGTAAGTCATATGTAAGAACCTTTGGTGATGGAACCAATATTCTATCTTCTCCTGGATATTGTTTTTCTTCTCCTCCATTGAAGAAGAAAGTAACATGTGCATATTTTTCTGTTTCTGCAATTCTAAGTTGTGTTAGTCCTTTATTACTTATATATTCTCCAAATGTATTTACAAGTCTTTCTGCTTTGAAAGCAACATTAACATTTGGAAGTGTTGCATCATATTCAGTCATACATACAAAATATAAGTCTAAATCTTTTCTTGTTTCAAATTCATTAAATTCTTTATCTACTAAGGCTCTTGTAAGCTCTCTAGCTCTGTCTGGCCTAAAATTAAAGAATATCACAGAATCCTTTGAGCCGATTGTTGCAGTTGGCTTTTCACCATTACATATTAGCGTTGGCTCAATAAATTCATCAAAAGTTTCTTTTTGGTATGAGTCTTCAATTGCTCCGATTGCTGTTGAAGATTTTTCTCCAACTCCATTTACAATAGCATCATATACTTTTTGAATTCTCTCCCATCGCTTATCTCTATCCATCGCATAGAAACGTCCGGAAACAGAAGCAATTTTACCTACCCCCTTCTGTTTCATCTTGCTTTCTAGCATCATTACGTAATCTTCTGCTGAAGCCGGTGGCGTATCTCTTCCATCTAAGAAACAATGAACATAAACATCCTCAAAATCTTTTCTTTTTGCCATTTCAAGTAACCCATATAGATGGCGAATATGACTATGTACTCCTCCATCAGAAACCAATCCCAATATATGCAATTTTGAATTATTTTTCTTACAATTTTCAACTGCAGAAACAAATTCTGGAATACTGAAAAAATCTCCATCTTCTATTGATTTTGTAATTTTCGTTAATTGTTGATATACTACTCTACCTGCACCAATGTTTGTATGACCGACTTCAGAATTTCCCATTTGGCCTTCCGGTAATCCTACCTTTAAACCACTTGTATATATTTCTGTTGTTGGACAAGTTTTATTAAGTTTGTCTATATTTGGCATCTTGGCAGCAATTACAGCATTTCCTTTTTCATTTTCGTTAATACCATAACCATCGATTATCATTAACATCGTAGTTTTTTTACTCATTTTGTATATACCACCCTTTAAAGGACGGTTCTGTTTCTTTTGATTTTTTTCTAAAATTTTCTATTGTAGTTTTTCAAAGAGAACCGTCCTTATTTTCTTTGATTACCATAATTTATTTTTCAAAATTTACTATTTTGCTAAACTCTTCTGCTTTTAGGCTTGCTCCACCAATAAGGCCTCCATCAATATCCGATGTAGTAAATAGTTCTTTAGCATTTGAAGATTTTACACTTCCGCCATACTGAATTATTACTTCTTGTGCTACATCATTTCCATATATTTCTGCAATTTTACTTCTGATGCATTTTATACTATTGTTTGCATCTTCAGATGTTGCTGTTTTTCCTGTTCCTATAGCCCATATTGGTTCATAGGCTATTATTGTATTTCTTACTTGCTCATTTGTCAAGCCTTCAAGGGCAAGTTTCGTTTGGTTTGTAATAATTTCAGCAGTTTTTCCTGCTTCTTTCTCTTCAAGTGATTCTCCAACACAAACAATTGGTTTTAAACCATTTGCAAAAGCTGCCTTGATTTTTTTATTTACAGTTTCATCTGTTTCTGCAAAATATTGTCTTCTTTCTGAATGTCCAATTATTACATACTCAACGCCAATAGATTTTAACATTTTTCCCGAAACTTCACCTGTATAAGCTCCTTTTTCCTCAAAATGCATATTTTGAGCACCAATTTTAATATTTGTATCTTGTGCCGTTAAAAGTGCATAAAATAAATCTGTATATGGTACACAAAGTACAACTTCGTTATTAGTATCTTTAACTAGTGGTGCTAATTCTGTAATCATACTAATTGCTTCGTTTGGAAGCATATTCATTTTCCAGTTTCCTGCAATAACTTTTCTTCTCATAATAACCTCCTTATTTATCTTGTAAGCATTCAATTCCTGGTAATTTTTTTCCTTCTAAGAATTCTAGTGAAGCTCCTCCACCTGTTGAAATGTGAGTCATCTTATCAGCTAGACCTGCTTTTTCAACAGCAGCTGCTGAATCACCACCACCTATAATTGTTGTACAATTATTTAGGTTTGCAAGTGTACTTGCAATTTCATTTGTTCCATTCGCAAATACATCAAATTCAAATAGTCCAAGCGGACCATTCCAAATAATAGTTTTGGCTGATTGAAGCTCTTTTTTGTACATTTCTATAGTTTTATCTCCTATATCATATCCTTCCCAACCATCAGGAATATCTGTCCAATCAACAACTTTTGTTTCAGTATTTGGATCAAATTCTTTTCCAAGTTTTGTGTCTACTGGAAGCATAAGCTTTACACCTTTTTGTTTAGCTTTTTCCATTAGCTCTTTTGCTAAATCTAATTTATCAAGCTCACAGATTGAATTTCCAACATTATATCCTTGAGCTTTAAAGAATGTATATGCCATAGCTCCACCAATCATTAAAGTATCTACTTTTTCTAATAAGCTATTTATAACACCAATCTTATCAGAAACTTTCTTTCCTCCAAGAATTGCAACAAATGGTCTTTCTGGATTTTGTAAAGCATCTCCTAGGAACTTAAGTTCCTTCTCAATTAAAAATCCTGATACTGCAGGTAGATAATCAGCAACTCCGGCTGTTGAACTATGTGCTCTGTGTGCAGTTCCAAATGCATCATTTACAAATATTTCTGCCATTGAAGCTAGCTCTTTTGAAAGCTCAGGATCATTTTTTTCTTCTCTTGCATCAAATCTTACATTTTCTAGGAGAACAATTTCTCCATTATTCATATTAGCTGTTAATTCTTTCGCACTTTCACCAATAACATCTTTTGCAAGTTTGACATCTTTATTTAATAGTCTAGAAAGCTCTTTTGCGACAGGGGCTAATGAAAATTCTGGTTTTACTTCTCCCTTTGGTCTACCCAAGTGAGAGCATAAAATAACTTTGCAATTATTCTCTAATAAATATTTTATCGTTGGTAATGCTCCAACTATCCTTCTGTTGTCTGTAATAACTCCATTTTCGTCTAATGGAACATTAAAATCACATCTAACAAAAACCTTCTTATCTTTTAAATCTATATCTCTTATTGTTTTTTTACTCATTAATAATATCCTCCTTAATTTTATGGACGGACCCATTTTTTTAGGTTCACATATAGAATAAACTATACTTTCTGCTTTTCATTTTTCAAAAACTTAAAGAGACGAAGCAAAATCTAAGCTGACTTAAATTTTTTGCTCCGTCCCCATTATTTAACTTAAGCTAATTCAGCAAAGTATTTTATTGTTCTTACCATTTGGCTTGTATATGAATTTTCGTTATCGTACCAAGCAACTACTTGTACTTGATATAATCCATCTCCAATTTCTGTAACCATTGTTTGTGTTGCATCAAATAAAGATCCATATGTGATTCCTATGATGTCTGAAGAAACTAATGGCTCTTCTGTATATCCGAAAGAATCATTTGCGGCTGCTTTCATAGCTGCATTTATTCCTTCAACTGTAACATTTTCACCTTTTACAACAGCTGTTAATATTGTTGTTGATCCTGTTGGAACTGGAACTCTTTGTGCTGATCCTATTAATTTTCCATTTAATTCTGGGATAACTAATCCTATAGCTTTTGCTGCTCCTGTTGAGTTTGGAACTATACTACAAGCTGCTGCTCTTGCTCTTCTTAAATCACCTTTTCTGTGTGGACCATCTAATAACATCTGGTCTCCTGTGTATGCATGTATTGTAGACATGATACCAGATTGAATTGGTGCATATTTGTTTAATGTGTTAGCCATTGGTGCTAAACAGTTTGTTGTACATGATGCAGCTGAAATTATTTTATCTTCAGCTGTTAATATATTTTCATTAACACTGTACACAACCGTTGGTAAATCTTTTCCAGCTGGTGCTGATATAACAACTTTTTTTGCTCCTGCATCTATATGAGCTTGAGATTTTTCTTTTGATGTATAAAATCCTGTACATTCAAGTACAACATCTACATCAAGTTCACCCCAAGGTAAATTTTGTGCTTCTTTTTCTGCATATATTTTAATTGTTTTTCCATCTACTGTTATAGAGTCTTCTCCAGCAACTACTGTATCTGCTTTTTCGTATCTTCCTTGTGCTGAATCATATTTTAATAAATGTGCAAGCATATCAGGACTTGTTAAATCGTTGATTGCAACAATCTCATATCCTTCTGCTCCAAACATTTGTCTAAATGCTAGACGTCCTATACGTCCAAATCCATTAATAGCTACTTTTACTGACATTAAAAATTCCTCCATTCCGATGTTTTATAACATCTATGATTAGCTATAATTTTATTAACCAATCGAGCTCATTGTATACCAAAAAAAGGTAGTTTTCAAGTATATATTTCACCAATTTTATAAAATTATTCTTTTTACATTTTTCTATTGATTTCAATAGAAATTTTATGATATTCTAATGTATAGCTCTCTCATTATTTTTTAGAAGAGCAAAAAACACCTAGTTAGATATAATCATCTTCTAGGCGTTTTAATTTTAAAAATTATAATTATCTAATATTGTTTTAACTGCAGTGTCATCTTGCACTGAAAAATATGAATATTTTGTTATTTTCTTATATGAATTATATTCTTTCTTTGCATCATCATAAGCATCTTTTACAGCAACAATTGCTACAATCCATACTATTGTGTAAATAACACCAATTAATGTACCTATAGCACCACAAACGATACCTGCAATTCCCATTCCTTTTCCTTTATTTTGAGGTAATGTATTTGATGCATTAAGACCTTTAATTCCTAATATCAAACCAACTACACCTAAAATAATTGGTAAAAATGGAAGCCAACAAAATACTATTGATACAATTCCTAATATCATTCCAACAATTGCCATAGTATTGTTTACATTTTGACTTTGATTGTTATTGTTTTCGTTATCCATTTTTTTCTCCTCCTTTTACTAACATGCTTTGATTATAACATACTATTTTTAAATTTCAATAAATTGTTTCAGAATATTTTATTTTTTGTTGGAAACACTATAAGCTGTAGAAAGGTGTTGTTTATGGCGGATTACATTTATACTAATGTTTTAAAAAATATTAATTATTTAAAATCAACTTATCATACAGATATTTGTACGGACATTGTTGTAAGAGATTTCCAAATTTTGGTAAATAATTTTCGTTATAAAGCATTCATTATATATATAGACGGAATGGCAGATAGTTGTCTTATAAATAATTTTATACTCACGCCTCTAATGATTCGTAATAAAGCTAACTCTTTTGATTTCAACTTAGAGCAATATAACGATATTAATAAAACTGAGGATTTACTAAACTACGTGTACAATTGTCTAATTCCCCAAAACGCTATTAATAAAGTCCAATGCTTTGCAGATGTATTTTCTTCTGTAAATATGGGAAATTGTGTTTTATTTATAGATTCATTGGATACAGCGTTTGATTTAGATGTTAAAGGATTTAAGCAAAGAGAAATTACCAATCCTTCAAATGAGATTGTTGTTAGAGGTTCACAAGAGTCTTTTGTTGAAAATCTAAGAACTAATACCACAATTATAAGGAGACTTATAAATAGCGAAAACCTTATTCTTGAAAATCTTACTATTGGTAAATTAACAAAAACACAAGTTGTTGTGGGTTATATCAGTGGTATAACTAACCCTAAATTAGTTTCGGAAGTAAAAAAAAGAATAAATAATCTAAATATTGATTATCTTACTTCTTCTGGTCAATTAGAGCAATTAATCCAAGATTCTCCAAATAATATTTTCCCTCAAACTATTGCCACTGAGCGACCCGATAAAACAGTAAATTATTTGCTTGATGGTAGAGTATGTTTAATTGTTAATGGTAACCCATATGCTCTTATACTTCCGGGAGTATTTATAGATTTTTTATCTTCGCCAGAAGATTTGAATTTAAAATTTCAATTTGCTAATTTAGGAAAGATAATTCGACTTCTTGCTATGCTCTTTTCTATTTTGCTTCCAGGAATTTATATAGCCATAACAAATTATCACCAAGACTTAATCCCTACTGAATTGCTCTTTACTATAGCTGCTTCCAGAGAATCTGTTCCATTTCCAACCGTTGTAGAAATTTTACTTATGGAGATTTCTTTTGAGCTAATTCGTGAGGCTGGGCTACGCGTTCCTACACCACTTGGAACAACTATTGGAATTGTGGGAGCTTTAATTTTAGGTGATGCTGCTGTCTCTGCATCTCTTGTAAGCCCTATTTTAATTATTGTAGTTGCAATTACAGGAATATGTTCATTTAGTATTCCAGATTTTTCACTAAATTTTACATTTAGATTATGTAGATTTATTTATATTATGCTAGGCTATCTTTCTGGATTTTTAGGGATTGGCATTGGCATATTTATACAAATGACCATAATGTGTGGAATGGAATCTTTTGGTTGCCCATACTTAGATCCGTCCACCCTGAATAAAAGAAGTATATCAAATTATTTTGTTTTACCAATTTGGAAAAGGGAAAAAATATCTGGATTTGTACATCCTCAAAAAAAACATATTCAAGGTAAAACTAGTATGAATTGGAGGCATGATTAGTTGAATAATTCAAAATTGAATAATTTAGAAGCAATTGGCTTACTCTCGATAATTATGGCAAATAAAGTTATATTGAATTTACCAGAGCTTATAATATCATCTACTGGTTCGGCTGCATGGCTCAATACAATCTATATTACAGTAATTGCCTTTATTTTTCTAAGTATTATTTTAAAGCTTATGAACCATTTTCCGGAATTTGATATATTAGATATATCTGAATACATTGGAGGAAGCTTTTTAAAATTTGTAGTTGGTATATTTCAAATTATATTACTATTTTTCATTGCAAACATTGTAATTCGAAGTTTCTCATATACACTGAAGACAATCTATTTCACGCAATCTCCAATATTATTTATTGTTTTATTTATGGTAGTTCCCGTTCTAATTGCTAATACGTTTGGTCTTAAAAGCATATCAAAAATATGCCTTTATGTTGTGCCTATTGCGTACATCGGCTTAGTTATTTTGTTACTTGCTCCAGTAAAAGACTTCGAATTTCAGAGAATTTTTCCGATTTTAGGTTACGGAATAGATGCTACATTCTTTTCTGGAATATCAAATTTATTTGCTCTTTCAGGATTGGGTTATATATTCCTACTACCCCAGAATCTAGGAAACAACACTAATATAAAAAAAATAACAACAATTTCATTAGCACTTTCGGTCTCTGCACTATTTTTTAGTATATTGTGTATGTTGTTTACCTTTTCGTACCACGTAAATCCAAACGAAAATATGAATCTATATCTTCTTACAATGGTTGTTCACCATGGAAATGTAATACATGGAATTAATATACTCTTTATGATTATATGGATATTATCTATAATTGCTTACATTAGCACAACAGTCTTTTTTATACTATTTATACTAAAAAAACTTGGTAGATTAAAATACACAAATTCACTAAATTATAGTTTTTCAAGCCTTTTTCTATCAAGCTGTATAGTTTTTCAAAATTACCCACAATTTTATTTCGTAGCTCAAAGTTTCATGGAGCATGTAATTTTATATTTTGTTTTTTTATTAGAGCCGCTACTTTTCATTATTGCAATTATTAAACATAAGATACAAAGCTCCTTGGCAAAAAAGACTATGACCTAAATTGAAAGGATTGTTTATGAAAAAATTTATGAAAAAAATTATACTATTGCTCTTATTTTTATCTATACTATTAAATCTTACCGGATGCTACGATGCATCTGGTATTGAAGAGCTGGCATATGTTGTTGCCATTGGATTAGATTTGAATGAAAATGATGAATTTGAACTTAGCGTACAAATTGCTACATCTGATGATAAATCCTCTGACAAATCATCTAATAGCACCTCACAATCAAGTAATTCAAATGTAACAACTATAAAATGTAATTCAATAAATTCTCGGATTTTCATTAATCAATAATCACATTAGTAAAAAAATAGATTTATCCCACTGTCAAGTTATATTAATCTCGGAAAAGATTGCCAAACAAGGCATATCTGGATATTTAGATTCACTACTAAATAATTCCGAACTCAGAAATGATTGTAGCATAATAATTACAAAATGTAATGCAAAAGATTATCTTAATAAAGTTCAACCAGCACTTGAAAATCTTACTGCGCGATTCTATGAATCAACTTTGAACTCTGCAAAGTACACTGGCTACACTATTGATATTACGCTCTTTGAATTTTACTCAAAAATAAAAGATAGCTGCTCTCAAGCATACGCAATATTGGGAACGGTTCTATCTGACACTCAGATGGATAACCCAACAGAAGAAAATGCAAATTATACCGCAGGAAAAGACCCTATAACAGATAAAGATGTTATTGATAATTTAGGAATAGCTGTATTTAATGAAGATAAACTAGTTGGTGAATTGTCTGGTCTTGAAAGCCTTTGCCATATTTTAGTGAATAATGAGTTAAAATCATGTGTATTAGCCGTTCCAAATCCCAAAAAAAATAACACATTTATTGATTTAAATTTGACCTCTGAAAGAAAAACAAAATCTTCCGTAACTTATATAGATGCTTTTCCTACAATTACAATAGACATATATTTAATTGCTCAAGGATTGTCCCTTGATGATACAATAAACTACGATTCTCAAGAAGATTTATCTTTAATTGAAAATTCTGCTTCACAATATATTACCGAACAAATAACAAACTACCTCTACAAAACTTCAAAGCAATATAACTCTGATATTTGCGGATTTGGAAAATATGCTTTAAAAAATTATTTAACTTTAGACGAATGGTATTCGTCTAACTGGCTAAATAATTATAAAAATTCCTCATTTAACGTAAATATCCATTTGAAACTAAAATCTGGAAATCTATTCGATAAATCATAGGAGGATTTATATGAAATTTTTTATATCTATAGCAACAATAATCATTTTTATATACTCTACTAGCTATTCACGTTATGAAATAAAGAGCTGCAAGAATTTTACTGGAGCCAGTATAGTACAATTCTTTGGATTATTTCAGTTAATATATACTAATGTAATATTATATATTTTCTAAAGTTTCCATAATATCTTCCAGTTATTGACTTTCATGGAAAAATAATGTATAATAGATATTGTTATTATTTATTAAGGGGGTATATAAATGAATTTAAATCAAACTTTAGTTTTTGGACACAAAAATCCAGATACAGATGCCATAATGTCTGCAATGGTAATGGCAAATTTAGAAAATAAATTAGGAAATAATGCTAAGGCAGTTCGTCTTGGAAATATAAATAAAGAAACACAATATGTATTCGATTATTTAAAAATTAACGCTCCAGAGCTTGTTACAGAACTAAAAGATGGTCAAGATGTTATATTAGTAGATCATAACGAGGCTACACAAAGTGCAGAGAATATAGCAAACGCTAATATACAAAAAGTTGTTGATCATCATGCATTAAACTTCTCAGTTTCAACACCTATATATTATAGATCTGAGCCTGTTGGATGTACTTCAACAGTTTTATATAAAATGTATAAAGAAAATGATGTAGAAATTTCAAAAGAAATTGCTACGATGATGCTAAGCGCTATCGTTTCTGACACATTATTATTTAAATCACCTACATGTACAGCAGAAGACAAAGCTATAGCTGAAAAATTAGCTAAAATAGCTGGGGTTGATTGTGCTACATATGGAACAGCATTATTAAAAGCTGGAACAGATTTAAGCGATTATACACCAGAGCAAATAATCAATATTGATAGTAAATTATTCGAAAAAGATGGAAAGAAATTTAAAATTGCACAAATTAATACAGCAGATTTAGATAGTGTATTTAAAGATAAAGTATATTTTGAAGCAGCTATCAATAATGAAATTAAGAAAGAGAACTTAGACTTATATATGTTTGCTGCAACAGATATAATTAATTCAAATTCAAAAGTTATCACTTTAGGAAATGACTCAAAAGTTGTTGAAAAAGCATATGGAGTTACATTAACAGACAATACAGCAATGTTAGAGAATGTTGTTTCAAGAAAGAAACAAATGTTACCAAAAATATTAGAAAACTTAGATTAAAAAAATAAAACCACTTCATAAGGAAGTGGTTTTATTTTTATCTCATTCATCTTCAGTCTCATCAACCTCTGGATCCGATTGCTTTTCTTCCATTTGCTCAGAGGTATTATCTCTACTCTCATCTGACTTAGATTCCATCATATCTGCATGTGCTTTTGCTTCTTCATCATCTTTTACACTAAATATAGAAAAACCAGTACCATCAACTTCAGTTGCTCTAACACCATACAATGAATTCACAACATTTCTTGTTATTATTGTTGTAGACAAAATCACAATTACAGAAAACATTACAAAACTAACTAACCTAGTTACTCCTAAAAATAAATATCTAATCAATTTTGCGCAGAGCACAGCTACTTTCTTTAGGAACCACGCTAATCCATATATTGAGCGCTGTTTCTTAACGTTATAAAATTCTTTTTTTATTTCAACTAGAGCCAATGCTTCTTTTCTAATAATTGTAGGTAACAATTCCTTTTTATCTTTTGCCACAGGAAGATTATTTAATTCCACTATTGTTGCGATTTCATTCTTAGGCAATACTTCTAATTGGTTTTCCTTTATGACATTATTTTCCATCTACAACATCACCTCCAATTATTATCTATTAGCTTTCCAAATTACGTCTACACTTACATTATATCTTAAAAATGCCCAAAAATAAAGAGTTTTTAAGATTTTTTGTAAATTAATGTTATAGTTTAACACTTTTTATTTAACAAGGTCAGAGAAAGGATTGTTGTTATCATAACTATTAAATAGTAACAAATTAATGTTACTGTTTAACACTTTTATAGGCAGATTAAACATAAAATGTGAAATTATAACATTATATAAAAGAATACTAGCGTGCTGATTATTATTCAAAATTATTAAAAGTAGTTTTACGATATTTTACTTTTATAATATATAAAATATTTCATAAAACTACTTTTATGTATTAATTTTGTATTTTTTGAGTTATCATTTCTGTATCTGGTGTAATAACTTCAAATCTATATCCATTGGCTAATCCCCAGTCTATGATTTTTGGTAATGCTTCTGCAGTTTTATTGTTTCCACTGAAATCATGCATTAAAACTATATTATTTCTTCCAGGTTTTATTCCATTTGTAACATTCTTATATACTGCATCTGCCGTATGTACATCACCTGAATCTCCAGAAGCAACGTTCCAATCAAAATACTTTATTCCGTCAGCTAATAATTTTTTACTTGTTTCCGTTACAACCCCCTTGCAATACTTTCTACTAACCGTGTTTGAAGCACCACCTGGAAATCTCGCAATTAGCATCTTCTTACCAGTTGTCTTTTCGATTTTTTCTTGTAATTTTTTGAAATTCTGGTAACATGCATCTACTGAAGCGTACAATACCTTATAATCATGAGTATATCCATGCATACCAATTGCATTTCCCTCTTCAAGCGTTCTTTTAACTAAATGTTCGTTTGCATCGCTATAGTTAAGAATAAAAAATGTACCATTAACACCTTTTTCTTTTAATGTATCAAGTATTCTTGGAGTTGTATTTGCACTTGGACCATCATCAAATGTTAAATATATAACTCCTGTTGCTTGTGTTGCTCCAACAAATACTGTTCTTTGTGCAGTTGCTTCATTATCATTATTATCTTTTACTTTATATGTAATTGTGTACTTTCCATCTTTAGATGTATCTACACTACCTTCTTTAGTAATTCTACTTGTTAAATCACCATCTTTATTATCTGTTGCTGTTGCACCGTCATCCTTAAATTCTTCGTTTGTTTTTAGACTTACAAATGCTTTTCCATTCAATTTTATCTCTGGTGCTGTTTTATCAACAACTTTAATATGTCTAACTTTATCAGCTCTGTTTGATGATGAATCTGATACTATATAGTGAATTTCCATATCACCATTTTCTGTTTTTCTTTCTTCCCTTGTTACCTTGTCATTAGATATTTCACCATCATATCCATCTTGAACTGAAAATCCTTCTTCTTCGTATTCTTTTCCAAAATCTATTTCTACATTTTCCTCACCAGTTAAAGTAACTACCGGTGCCTGTGTATCCTTTACTATGACTGTTCTTGTATATATATCACTTCCGTTGTTGTTTGGAACTTTGTATGTAACTGTATATTTACCTATTTTTGATGTATCTACATTGCTCTCAACAATAATCTTATCACTAATATCACTAAACTTAGCTTTAGCTGTTGCTCCTGCATCCTTATACTCTGTACCATACTCAATTTCTACAGTTGCTTCCCCGTTTAATTTAAATGTTGGTTTTCCTAAAAATTGTTTTAATAATACAATTGCAATTATTATTGCAATTAATGCTATAACAACAATTATGGTTTTGTTCTTCTTGTCATCACTTGATTGATTATTATAGTCTCTACCTGATCTGTACTTATACTCTTGCTCTTCTCTTTCCTTTACTCCGTTCATGTTCCCCTCCTATTTTATTCTATACACTGATTATTCTACATCTTTTATCATTTTTCTACAAGATATTTTTCAAAATTCCAATAAATTCTTTTCCATACAAAAGACATGAAACACTATAACTACAAGCATTTCATGTCTTTATCACAATTATTCCTCAAAGAAGCTCTCAAATTCTTCAGCTGAGATTATTTCTTTTTCCATTAAAGCATTTGCAACAAGTTCAAGCTTATCCATATGCTCTGATACTAATTTTTTAGCTTGATAATATGCATTATCAATTAAAAGCTTAATTTCTGATCCTACAGAATCTTCAAATTTTTCGCCAAGTAACTGCATTTGATATGGATCCTTCTCTGCATTAACATATATTGGTCCTACTATATCACTCATTCCATAAATAGTAACCATGTCTGTTGCAATCTGAGTTGCAACCTCTATATCATTACTTGCACCTGTTGATATATCATCTAAAGCTATTTTTTCTGCAGCTCTACCACCTAGTAAAGCAATTAATTTTTCAAGCATTTCTTGTTTCGAAACATAGAACTTGTCTTCATTTGTCTTATACATTGTATATCCACCTGCAACACCTCTTGGTATTATAGATACTTCTTTTATATCTTTTTGTGTTTCTAAATATCTACTAACAATTGCATGTCCGGCCTCATGAAATGCAGTTAAACGTTTGTCCTTATCTGAAACAACTCGGCTATGTTTTTCAATACCAACAGTTACTTTTTTTACTGCATCTTCTATATCTCTGTTTGTTATAGCATCATGACTTTTTATTGTTGCAATTATAGCTGCTTCGTTTAAAATATTTGCAAGTTCCGCACCTGTAAATCCAGCTGTGTCTTCAGCTATACTTCTTAAATTAACATTAGAAGAAATTTTCTTATTCTTTGCATGTATCTTTAATATTTCTTCTCTTCCGTTTAAATCAGGTAGTCCAATCATTATTTGCCTATCAAATCTTCCCGGTCTTAATAAAGCTTTATCAAGCATTTCAGGTCTATTTGTAGCAGCTAGAACTATTATTGCTTCTTCTGTATCAAAACCATCCATCTCAACTAATAATTGATTTAAAGTTTGATTATTCTCGCTTTCAGCACCGCTTGAAGTAGTTCTTCTTGAACCAATTGCATCAATCTCATCTATAAAAACTATACATGGTGCAATTTTTCTTGCTTTTTCAAATAATTTTCTAACTCTTGAAGCGCCAAGACCAGCAAACATTTCTATAAATTCAGAACCACTCATGGAAATAAATGGAACATCTGCTTCACCGGCAATTGCTTTTGCAATTAATGTCTTTCCAGTTCCAGGATTACCACATAACAAAACACCTCTAGGTACTTTTGCTCCCATCTCCTGAAATTTCTTAGGTTTTTTTAGAAAATCTACTATTTCTACCATTTCTTGTCTCTCTTCATCAAGACCTGCTATATCTTTAAACGTTGTCTTAGTCTTAGCAGTAGTTGCATCATAAACTTTACCTTTCTCACCTAAACCTTGCATTTGGAAAAGTAATATAACAAATACTATTAGTAAAAGTGTAGGTAATAATGATAATATTTTCTCCCCAACGGCTAATAACGGACTTTCTTCTTTTTGGACTAATTCAATAGTTTTTCCTTCTTTTATCTGCTCTTGAACAAACTCAATAAAAGCTTCACTTTCTGGAACTATTGCTTCATACTCCTTTTCATCATCTTTTATTTTAATTTTTACTGTATCGCTCTTCGTTTTCATCTCAATTTTTTCAACTTTATCTTCTTGCATGTCAGTTACAAGTTTTGTATATGCCAAAGTTTTTTCTTCTTTTTCTTTTTGAGATTTACTATACTGAACCACACCATACACTATTGCAGCAACCATTGCTACAATAATTAATGCAATTAAAGTAATTTTTCCCCTATTGCCCTTTTTATTGCTCTTGCCATTTTTTTTGTTTTCGTTTGAACTCATCATTTTTCTCCCTTCATAAGTACTTAGCTATTGTTACTATTGTCTTCAGCATTTATTAATATAACTGCTGTAACCATATAAATTGTTGCAAGTAATGTATACATTGTAGAAAAATATTTTACATAGAACCCTGTAAAAGTATTAACTAAGAAGTATACCATACCTAGAATTACCGAAAGTGTAACTGCATGTACTGCTATGTTAAATGCATTTTTAAATTTAATTTTATTATTACCGATTATCTCTGATATTATAAAACCAATTACTGCAATTACAAGTATATCAAGTAATGTTGATATTGACAATACTATGAATGCTCCAACTAAAGAAACAATAATTATTAAAGCTGTATAATTATCTGAGTTTAAAGCTTCAACTATCGTATCCTTGTCTACATTCTGATTGAAAAAGTTACTATATGAAAATTTCATCATGTTCTGCTCAACCTTAATGTAAAAATTTCTTTTCCCAAAAATCATACTTGCATTGTAGTCTTCTATATTAGCATTTTCTGATGTATCAATTATTAAGTAATTGCCGTAATATGAAGAATATTCATCGCCATTTACACTTAAAATTCCATCATTATAACTTATACTACTAATTTCATCCCTTATAAAATTCTGTGCATTTTTAATTTTAGCATTAGTTTTATATGTTATACCAATTGTAGATATAATTGCATAAATTAAGATTAAAAGAAGAAAGTATATAAAACTATTTAATACTTTACATTCACTTATTTCCTTGTATGAATCGAAATTCTTAATACTATCTATTACTTGATTTATAAATAAATTTTTTCTTTTCATATATACCTCTAAAAAATGAAAACACTAGAAGTAATATTCCAGTGTTTTCACCTTATAATATCATAAATTATGGGACTTCTATTACTGTTGTATTACCACCTTCAGCTGGCTCAGTTGGCTCCGTCGGTTCAGTTGGTTCCTCTGGTTTCTCAGCAGCTGGCTTTTTATTAATTGTTATTTTTATTTTAGCATTCTTTTCAACTACAGAATTAGCAGCAAAGCTTTGTGAAATAACTACACCATCTTGTTTGCTAGCATCACTTGTAGTTACAACTATAACTGTTAACCCAGATAATTGTCTTCTTGCTTCAACTTCTGTTAATCCAATAACATTTGGAACTACCACATCTGTTGTTGTTACTGGCTCTTCTGTTCCTGTGGTTGGATTTACATTTGTTACTGACCCACTAGTATGAATTGTACAAGTTTCTGACGGAGCCGTTGAATACGAGCCATCCGTCTTCCAACTTGGATTTCTCTCCTTTTCTGGAGCAAAGCTGTAATAATAAGTATCTGGACAATTTTCTGTTGCTACAAGTCCGGATTCTCTACAAACTTTTATTGATGAATGGCCTTCACAATAACTTGGCTCTTCCCCTTCAACAAAATATTCCATATATGTGTCTGAACATGAACTTGAAGCCCTCTTACCTGTTGTTCTACAAACTGATAACTTAACAATTCCGCTTGGCTCTGAAAACTCTGCTGGTGCCAAATCTTTATGAATTTTCTTCATGGCTTCTGCCCATAACTTTGCAGCGTTGTTTCCACTACCATTAATTGGAGTACCATTATCATATCCATACCATGCAGCACCTGTATAATATTGAGTCATACCACATAGCCAGTTATCTTTCTTTTTGTTGGTTGTACCGGTTTTAGCTCCAACATCAAAATCTTCCATTCTACAAACCTTAGCTGTACCTGAACCTCCTTCAACTGGTTGCTTTAACAATGTTTTCATAATATAAGCATGTTGCTCTGTCATAACTCTTTCTGTTTCTTGCTCTGCTTCAATTACAACATTACCTGATGAATCCTCAACTTTCGTATAGAAGGTTGGTGAAATATATACACCATTGTTTGCAATCATTGCATATGCTCCGGCCATTTCTAATACGCTTACACCTTGTGTCTGTCCACCAAGGGCCATTGCAGCTAAGTTAGAATCATTATTCTTTGCATTTTCACTAGATTTAACCAGTGAACTTATTCCGCATTTTCTTGCAAAATCTATCGCATTATCTGGTCCAAGCTCAGACATAATTTTACATGCAACTATGTTTACAGAACGCTCAATTGCGTTTCTTACTGTAATATACCCTGAAAATCCACCACTATCATTTTTTGGCTCATAACTTCCAAAAGATGTTCTTTCATCATTATATACTGTTGCTGGTGTTATAGTTCCGCTTTCTATTCCAAAACCATAAGTAACAATTGGTTTTATTGATGATCCTGTTTGTCTTCTTGTATCTACTGCTCTATTAATACCTATTGCATCAACATCATCGCCCAAACCTCCCATACATCCAACAACTTGACCTGTTGTATGATCAATTACAACCATCGCAGATTGAGAATGAGTTTCTGATTCACTAGATGTTAATTGATAATTGCCACTTGTATATGTTTCATATAAGCTATTTTGTACAGATGCTACTTCTGTTGTATATATCTTGTATCCACCACCATACACACGATTCCTTGCATATTCTAATTTCATTCCCTTTTTCTCTACTAAATCATTTACAACATTATCTACGGCTGCTTCAATGAAGTAATCTTTAATTGTAGATGATGGTAATTCGCCTTTATCAAATTTTAATCCATTTTCTGTGTTTTGATACGCGGTTTTATACTCGTCCTCTGTAATATATCCAAGCTCCTTCATCTTTCTTAAAACAATTTCCGTTCTATCCTTTATTTTTTTCATTACTTGAGCTTGTTTCTCATCATTTCCCTCGTTTTTAAATGGATTATACGTATTTGGTGCATTATTTATTCCTGCTATAAATGCGCATTCCTCTATTGATAACTCACTTGCTGATTTATCGAAATAATATGTTGATGCCATTTCTACACCACATATATCTCCACCATCGGCCCCAAGCGGTATGATATTCAAATATAGCTCTAATATTTGCTTTTTTGAAATCATCTTTTCTACTTGGTATGCTCTAGACATTTCTTTTATTTTTCTCTCAACACCTGCTGAACCACTATTCTCTCTTTCATTTGTTATATTTTTTATAAGCTGTTGAGTAATTGTACTTCCACCAAATGATGAATCACCTTTAAGTAAATACGTTGTTGTTGCTGCTAAAGTTCTTTTAACATCAACACCTTTATGTTGATAAAATCTTTCATCCTCAATTGCCACAAAAGCATCTGGTAATGATTTTGCCATTTCATCATAACTTATTATTTTTCTAGTTTCTGTACCAGATAACTCAGCTATAACGTTACCATCTCTATCGTAAACAATTGTATTTGCATTTGATAATAATAAATCTTCTCTTGATAAGGCAAATTTATCGCTAAAGAAAATTCCACAAGAAATTCCAATACCAACAAGAATCACAAGTATAAACAATAAAGCTACTATGATAAAGAATTTTTTTATTTTAGACATCTTCTTCTTTTCTTTTCCGTTTCGGCTTTTTTTTACTTTACTTCCAGCAGGTCTTACATTCCTAGTATTTTTGCCACTTGTAGGCTTTTTTCTTACTACATTGCTACCCACAGAAGCACTTGATCTACCTTTTTTCTTTTTTTCCATTTATATACTCCTTTTCTGACACTCAATTTTAGTGTCAAATCACATTAAAATTATATTATAAAATATAAAAAAATAAAAGAGTTTTTTCAATATATTTTACTACTTTGATAATAATACAAGTGCCTTTTTTATTAAGTCTTCTAAACTTTCATTTTTAATATCTAACTTTGAAATTATATTCTCAATATCTTTACGAGAATAACCTAAAACCTGTAAAGCAGATATTAAATCTTCGACATTGTCATTATTTATAATTTCTATGTTAGTATCACTTGTAGCTCCAGATTCATCAATATTCATTGATTTTAGCTTATCTTTTAACTCTAAAATAATTCTTTGAGCAGATTTTGCACCAACACCTGGTAATTTTTTTAAAATATTTACATCATCCGATACAACCGCTGCAGCAAAAGTTGATGGCTCAATATTAGATAGTATTGTTATCGCAGATTTTGCGCCTATTCCACTAACTGAAATTAGCAACTCAAACATTCTAAGCTCTTCTCCTGATGAGAATCCATATATACTAATATCATCCTCTCTTACTTTTACATATGTGTGTACCTTCACAATTGATCCAATTTCGCCAATTTCTTTCATAGAATTTTCTGACATAAAAATTTTATAACCTATTCCATTTACATCAATAACGATATAATCCATCGTTCTTGAATCAAAAACTCCTTTTAAATATGCAAACATATTTTCCTCCTTTGAATTTTTTTATATTTTATCATACGATTTCGTAAAATCAAGTTCATGCTTTAGCTCTCTACATAATAATAGACCTTATAATGTATAAATTGGTTCATTATTTGTTCCAATTATAGCTTTTTATTACTTTTGTATATATTTTTTTTGCTATGCTGTATCCTTCTGGAATCTGCTTTATGAAATTTTCCATCATAACGCCACTATTTATTTCCATAACAAAAAGCTCATTATCTGAAGTTTTTATAATATCTATACTTCCAAATCCTAAACCTATTTTTTTAGCAATTTCTATTGCCATTATACTAATCTTCTGCTTTAACTGGCTCTCTATTTCTCTATCTGCCTTAGCACCTTTGGCAAGGTTGTATCTCCAGTCATATTCATATTTCTCATTATCTTTTAATATTTTATTCCATTCAGGTTTGTCTTTATTTTTAAAGTAATCTGAATTAAACTCATTTAATAATTCTTTTATAGAATGTTTTCCATCCCCGATTATAACTGGCTTTATCTTCTTGTATAAAAGCTCTACATTACCATTTAACACTATGGCCCTATACTCATTTTCAATATTGTAAAATGGGCATATACTCATAGAAAAAAACTTGTTACTCATTTTTTCATATTGACTTTCAAGTGTCTTTTCATCTTTTATATGCACAACATTTGCCCCACACGTTCCATCATTTATTTTTAGTACTATGTCTTTATTATATTTGGTAAAAAGATCTTTTAGGTATTCTATACTGTTATTGCCTTTAGCATATTCATTATTATTAGTTGGAGCATATACTATATTATGATTTATTACTGGCAAATTTTGCTCTCTCAATAACTCAAACGTTGCATATTTATCATCTAACAGTTCTCCCAAAGCGTGGTTATTTATCCCAAATTTGTAGCCCGTAATAAAATTTGTAACACCATTTTTTTCAAGAACAAATATCCAATCTTTAGATATTGCTTTAAATTTTATATTTTCTTCTTTACAAATTTCCTCTATAATTTTTTTAAAATACAAATCTAGTCCTCCTTTACAAATATATAGATGCTCTATTCGCGTATTTTATCATATATTGTAGAAATATTCAAATTATTATTTACGTAATAGTAATGCAAAACTTTCCTATACTAAAAAAAGAAAAAAGTCAGTTATTTTTATTTAACTGACTCTTCTTCTTTCACATCAAATCATATATCTCCAAAATCCTCATCAGGGTCTGAAGTATCTATATATTTTTTTCGTTTTTTAGGAATGTAGACTTTCACATCATCATCTTCTTGTTCGCTCTGTTCAGAATCTGCAAAATCATCTCTGTATTCATCCATTAAATCTAATTTTTCATATGCTCCTTTTCTGCCGACTATTACAAAAGAAGGAACCATTACCTTAGTTGGTATGCTCTCCCTATATGGTTCGAATTTTAACATTTCTCCATTTCCAGATAAGTAACATTCTACTGTTCCACCATCAACATCAATAGCATTTCTTGTTATATTTTCACCAATTATAGAAACTTCCATTTGTTTTGGTGTATGGCCCACAACTATAACATCTGCTTCAGTTTCATTTGGTAATGTAACTACCCTATCAAAGTCAAAAGAGTACATATCATTTGGATTTCTATACCACAAACATGCAAATGCTTTCTTATTCATTTTCTTTATATCCTCGAATTCTTTTGAATTAGGTGCTGACTTTTTTAACTCATCATATCTTTTATCTATAAAAGTTTTTGATTTTAAAGTTAATGGTTCGTCCATAGAAAATAACTCCATATCAAAAGCAGCATGTCCCATAGCAATTTTTCTTCCATCACAATCAACTTCAATTCTAAGTAGAGGTTGCTCTTCAAGCCATATTAGAGTTTCAAAAAAATCTTTTACTCCTTCTATAGTTTCACACTTTTTCTTTATTTCCTCTAACGTTGGCAATTGGCCATTTCCCTTTGCAAACCCATCAAATCTTGCTGCATTAATGGTACTTCTAAGAGCTAACTGCAATTCTTCCATTAGTTCGTTTGTAATTTCATTTCTTTCTCTTTTTATTCTATACATTTCGACAAAATTTCTAAACTTTGTGTATATTGCTTCATCATGATTTCCTGGAATATACATAATGTCTTTTCCTTCTTCAGACATTGTTTTTATTTCTGATAGAATACGTATTCCTTCATTTCCACGATCCATGCAATCTCCTAGTATAACCACTCTACTATTGCCATTTTCTACTTTACTTTTTACAATATCCATAGCATCATAAACACCATGAAAATCACTAACAAAAAACAAAGGCTTGCTATGCTCTGGTCTTTTATTTTCTTCCATATTACTCATATAAATTCTCCTTTACACAACATGGTATTTTGTTTATGTTAACTGCATCATCTCATTTTACCATATACTTGGATTTATGTCAAATTGAGTATTGGTTTTCCTTATGATTCTTATGGTTATATAAAAAATTTTACCAAAAAGCATATTTCAGCTCTTCGGTAGAAAACAATTGATTAAATATTTGAAAAAGTATAGTATTCTCTATCTGCCTCTTTCATTCTACATTTGCTTTCCATAAGCTATGTTTATTGCAGTATGCATATATTGTAGAACCAGGAACATATTTGCAATGAGCAACAGGCTCATCTCCTGGATTTAGATATGTTATTTTCTCATGATCATCATATACAATAGCAATCCATTCAATATAGTGTTCTTCTTCCATTATATGATTTACTCTTACAAAAATCTTTCCATCCTTTACCTCGTATGTTGGAATATGTTTTTCAGCAGATGCATCTACTGAATTTGGAACTAATACTTTCATTTCCTCGTCACAACATCTTATCCCACATCCTGGGCAGTTGCAATCTTCAAATACTTTAACAACCGCTCCACATTTCATACATTTTTTTACAATAAATTCTCTAGACATATTTTTACCTCCTCATTTTTTTGCATTATATCAATAAAAGCACAAAAAGGGCAACACAAAAATTGTGTTACCCTCTCGCACTTTGCTCTGTCAATTACTACAATAAAATCAAAATTGTAGCTACAAGAATGCGTAGTACATTCAACGCTATAGCTAATGCTAAAATATAAAATGCCAATTTAATTAAAAATTTTGTAATCTTAAATGCAACTTTTAGTAAAAAGTATATAATGGCAATTTGTACTATTATAGCAATAATTCCTGATAGCATCATCTTCACTCCCTTTCTGGATGAAATTCATGTTAGTATATCACATATTATTTTATATTGCTAGTATATTGCCTTACTAATTTTGCATTATACGATAAAAAAAGAAGCAATACTTTTCGTAATGCTTCCTTTGCTTTACTTATCTGTCTATATTGTATTCGTTTTGCAACTGCTGCTTGTAGTCAAATTTTCCATTTGCAATATCAACAATAAATGATTCGTTAGCATCTTTATCCCAATCACCATTATTCTGCAACTCAACTGATTTTTCTATACGTTCTTTTATCTTTTTTCTACTTAGCTCTTTTATCTTTTCAGCGGGAATACGTCCATCTTGCTCTAAATATGCTGTTTCAACATTAATAAGTGCCTCTAACAACTCCCTATTACCAATTGGTTTCCTTGATTCTTTGTATGCTGCACAAATAGTTGTATATACTTCTACAGCTTGTTCAATACTTTTTATTTCCTCATTTACACTTATTCCCAATGCTTCTGCCATATCGATTAATTGTTGAACATATGTTTTGATTTTTTCATGTTCTACATCCTCATATGCATGTCCATATATTTCTGCACTAATCAGTTCCACTGCTGTTGGTTTTATTAATTCTTCAAATCGCCCAGGAGTTACTCCATTAAATAAATCTAGCCATATAGCATTGCAAATAGTATACCTCTGAATAGCTCTATACTTGTTGATGTTACTGTCAGGAATTAAAGTTGCGTTATACGTTAGTACATCCTTTCCATCTAAACAATCTATTGTTGGATCAACATGCAAACAGTGAATTTTTCCTCCTTTGTCGTGGATACAAACCTCTATATTACCATGATGACTTGTTTTACCAGACTTCTTATTTTCTGCTTCACATTCTTTATGCCATATTGTTATCCCTTCAATGCTACATAACAAATGCATCAAATTACAGAAACCTTCACAAACTGCTTTTCCAGTGTTACATACGCCTATGATATTATGTGAAGTTAATCTTTCACCTTTTTTATTATCTTCATAAACCCTATCAGTTACAAATTCATTTATTACTAAGAATTTTTCAAGCTCATTCAAGCCCCTTCTTGTTCCATTCTCCTCTACAGTCATTCCTCTAAGTTTGGTAATAAAATCAGTAATAACCTGTACTGCTTTATCAATTTCTTCTTTTGTATATTTTTCGTTTGTCTCATTACTACTTTCTTCTATAGACTTTCTAATTCTTGTTAATACATCATCTTTCATATATTTCCACCTCAAATATTTATCATTCGATTTGCTATTTTTTTTATGAAGTATCTATCATGAGATACAAATAAAATTGTTCCATCAAAATTAATTAAACTCTCTTCTAAAGCTTCTCTTGAAGCTATATCTAAATGATTTGTTGGCTCATCCAGAATTAATAGATTAATGTTTTTCTGCATCAATTTAGAAAGTATTAATCTAACTTTTTCACCACCAGAAAGCTCTCGAATTTTCTTAAATACATTCTCTCCATAGAAAGAAAACTTAGCAAGATATGTTCTTGTTTCTGTTTCTCCCATGTTTGTATTATTTAGCATATACTCTAGAATCGTTTCATCATTATTTTTAAAATTTAAATCTTGAGAAATATATCCAATTTTAGTATTAGATCCCAACATGATATTACCCTTGTAGTCTAATTGTTCACCAATTATCATTTTGATTAGAGTACTTTTCCCAGAACCGTTTTTTCCAGTAATACATACTCTTTCTTTTCTATACACATTCATATTGAAATCATTAAAAAGAGCTTTATCTCCAAAACTTTTATATAAATGATTTACTTTTATTACATCATTTGCAGATCTATCTCCTGCAACTAAGTTAATATTACTTGACTTTTTATCAAGAGTTACTTTATCAAGTACTTCCATCTTTTCTAATCTTTTTTCGATACTTTTCGCCCTTTTGTAGAACATTTCGTTTTTAGCAATATCACCAAATTTTCTTAAAGTCTTTATTGACTCTTTCATCTTTTGAATTTGTTTTTGCTGATTTTTATAATTTTCAAATTCAGCAAGTGTTCTTCTTTCATCTTCTTCCAGAAAATAAGAATAATTTCCATTGTATATTTTAGATTTCCCTTGTTCAATTAAAACTGTTTTTGTCGCTATTTTATCCAAGAAATACCTATCATGCGATACAACAAGAATTGTACCACTATATGAAGAAAGTAATCCTTCCAGCCATTCAAGAGTTTCCACATCTAAGTGATTAGTTGGTTCGTCTAGTAATAATATATCTGGTTCACTCATAAGTATCTTTGCAAGATTTACCTTTGTTCTTTCTCCACCACTTAGATTATTATACATACTATTTAAGAATTGCTCACAAAAATTAAATCCAGAGCATATTTTCTTATACTTTTCTCGGATATCGTATCCACCATTTAAAATATACTCGTCTTGAATTCTTCCATACTTATTCATAAGCTTTTCAAGTATACTATTATCTGTTTCTATTGCCATTTGATTTTCAATGATTTTAAGTTTTTCTTCAAGTTCAAAACATTTGCTAAAGTTTTCCATTAAAAACTCATTAACTGTACAGTTAACCGGTCTTTTCTCATATATTTGCTTTAACATTTTCATGCTAGCACCATTTCTTATATTAACTCTACCACTATCTAAAGTCTCATCTCCATTAATAATGCTGAGTACTGTAGATTTACCACAGCCATTCTGACCTATAAGAGCTACTCTTTCTCCTGTTTTAACTTCAAAGGTTAATCCATCTAATATATTCTTAATTCCATAATTTTTTACTAAATCTTTTATATCTAATTCTATCATCATTATATCTCCTTATCATTACTAAAATCTGTCTAATAAGCGAGATATAACCGCTATATACTAAATATAAACTATTACAACCTATATAGCGTTATCTCGCTGTAATAGCTTGGCAGCCGAAGCCCCTATGTTTTACTTTTCCTTTCAAATCAAATTTTCTATTCATTTCTTTTCTCCTTAAATTAATTTTGCTAATTATATCACAAACTAGTCGTTATGTAAATCGTCGTCACCAATATCATCATTATCATCGTCTGCATGCATATATTCTCTACTTGAAACTCTTTTTCTTTGACGCTCTTGCTCAACTTTATCTGATAAAAGCTCTTTTACTGCTTCAGACTTTTTAATGTTTTTTATATCAAATTCTGGAGTACTTTTATCAGCAGAGCAACAATGGATTGTTCCCAGCCCAAATATTCTTTGTCCGAATTTTCTGTTTAGTGTTATATCCATTATTCTATATAATCTAATTTCTTCTTGTTTAATGTTAAAAAATCCTGTTTGGATTATTAATTTTTCCTCGGTTAATTTATATTTTGTGAATGTCCAAGGCAATCCAAATATAATCCTCTTTCTATCATTCCATAATACTTTCTTTTCTTGCATAAAAAATCCTCCTTAATTTTGGGGACGGAGGAAGAAATTATTTGCTCCGTCCCCGTTATTATTTTTTATCTAAATACTCATAATATTTTTTTAGAAAATTCCATGGTCCAGTTTTATCTGTTATACCATCGTAATTGTTATTTATACGTTTTAATATTTCTTCCTTTGAAAACCATCTAATATCAGATACCTCATCTGTTTGTAATGTAATATCTTTTATATTAATATCTTTTTTTATTAAATAGCATTCGTTAAAATGTTTATTAATGGTACTTCCTTTTTCATTTATTGATGTCGATCCGACTAGATATCTTACTTCATCTGGTTTAACATCTATTCCAAGCTCCTCTCCAACTTCGCGAATTAGTGCTTGCTCACCAAACTCACCAGCAAGTACATGACCTCCTGCTGTAATATCCCATAAATTAGGCCATAACTTTTTAGATTTACTTCGTTTTTGAAGCAAAACATCTCCATTTTTATTTATAATGAAACCATATACAGCTCTATGCCATAGACCTTCATTGTGGCATACGTCCCTACTTTCAATTCTTCCCGTAAATTCTCCAAGTTCATTTAAAACATCAAAGTATTCCATATTAGCCCTCCTGATAAACTTCTTATTTCTTTTCGTCTGTATTATACCATAACTATATTATTTTTTTGCAATTATTCCATAATATTTTCTTTTCAAAAGAATTCCTCTCTCAGATCTAAATTTTCTTACATACTCATCAAATAAATCCTTTTCAATTAGAGGCATTTCCATTTTCCCACTTTCATTTTCTCTTTCAAGTATTGGAGTTTTTAATAATAATGCCATTAAATCTTGCTCTGTCTTGTAGTACTCGTTTATTAGTATTTCTACTTTTTCAACATTTTTGAATCCAGCCTCTTTTAAATTCGCATAATCTAAGTCAGAAATTGCTATTTCATCGTATTGACCTTGACCACGTCCAAATATCTGCTTTAATTCAGAACAATCTCCCTTGTCAACACCGCGTATTACAACTGTTCCTCCTTCTTTTAAACACTCTCGTATTTGGTAGCTGTCAATTATAGTGTGTCTTGCAGATACTAAGTCAAACATTTCACTTGGAAATGTCATCTTTAAATTGTCCATTACAAGAAATTTTGCTCTTCTCTCTGGATAATCTTTTAAGTTTTCATTTGCAGTCTTGACCATTTCTGGAGAAAAATCTGTTGCAATCACCATTCCCACTTCTGGATATCTTTTTAATACATTCTCTCCTCCACCACATCCTAGATCAAGACATAGTGATTTTTCATCTGCGTTCTCAGCTATTTTCTCGTAAAAGTTCCAATCTGTTAATATTTCTTCATCATACTTTATCATTGAGAAATCCCAATCTCCAACATTTTCATAAAACTCTAATTCATCTTTTTTCATTTTTATTCTCCTTTAATTTTATTTGGTTGTATATAAACAAAAAGAACCTCCCTTCTATCAACAGCAAAAACAACCATAATTTTGCTATGGTTTAAATTTTTGCCATTCATAAAGAAAGATTCAATAACATTCTTTATTATAATTCCTTAGGTAACATCACGCGAATGGACGAATTGAAATGCTACATTAACATGTTAACATAAATGTATATTATTGTCAATTTTTTATCTCTGCTCTTTTAAATCTACGTATTCTTTTTGATATATTAAAAATCATACAAATCCATGTTGATACTATGAATACTTCAAAGAATTGTTTAGCATATATATTTTTCTTACTTCCATGTACCATTTTATATTTTCGTTAATTAATAATTTCACACAAAATGAAAAGTACAATAGAGCGAAACAATATGAGCTAACAGCTCTTACATAAGTTATAGTATGTACATATTGTGGGAATACCACCATAATATAACAGTACAATCCTTTTGCATATCTACCTTGCTGAGCAGCAATTCCATTAAACACATTTATATCTCTAGAGCTCCATACACAACAGTTGTACCTGCTCAATAATTCTTATATCCTATTTCCATTACAGAATCATTATCGATATCAATATCGTTATTATCTATATAGCTTTTCATATCTATGTAATACGGATTCTGCTTGTATTTAGATGAGAGCCTACCAATTCCTAAATAATAATAAACATCAGAGCTCATAAAAGGTAGTCCTACTACACATAAAAGTGAAATTACGATAATAAATTTATATACATCTTTTATGCTTTTAAAAAGCTCTCGTCTCTTTTTTAAAATTACTGTATATAAAACAATTATTAAGGCTATAACCACTAGATATGCAATCATATGTATTTTATTGTCTATATCATCTCGTAGTATAAATTTGTATTCCAAATTACTACTAACATATGTAGTTCCATTTTTTATAAAAAATATTATTGATGGCATAACAAATAACAAAACTGATATAAAAAACTTAATTTGATTGGTATATTTTTAATTCTTTTACTCTCCATTTTATATTCCTTCTTTAACTTATATTTTAGTATTGCATAAATTCTATCATAATATATTTTCATAAACTAGTCCCAATTATATTCTGATACACGTGCTTCTTATATAATAACTAAAAATAAATAAAATCATATAGATCGTTAAATATTTTTCAATTATATTTATTGAACCGGAATAAAGGTTTTTTATATATACATTTTTATCTGCTTTCACATCTAATACATTATCTGTTTGTCCAAAAATAGAGCTCACATATGGTTTTTCAATGCTACTGGTATGTACTACGCACTGAATTAAAATAATAAAACCTATTAATAAAAAAATAAACTTAAATTTACTCACTGCACACCTCTTTCATTTCATTATAATAGTATTCATAAATGAAAAAGATATTACAAATTTTAAGTTGTATATTTCGCCATTACCCGACACAAATAAAAGACATGCCACGCATGTCTTTTTACATTAATACTCACTTATTTTTATTTTTACACTTTCACTTGTTGAATATATTTTTTCAACCTGTAGTTTTGTAATTTGGGTGTCATCTCTGAATGCAATTCCATTCATTGCATCTAAAATAATCTTAATAATGTTATCAATATCTGGTTTTTTTGTAGGATTTATTTTATTTTCAAGCATTAATTCTTTTTCTGCTTTTTTTGCTGACTTTGGTACTTCAAAATTTGCGTTTATTTCAACCTGAACCCTACCTTCAAAAGGTTTAAATCTAGGATATTTTAGCAAAAAATACTGCTCTACCAATGTTTCGTAATCTTTTGTTCTGGTAGGTGTATACACTGATCCTGTATAACTATTTAACCTTGGTCTTCCTTTTCCAATTATTTTCCCTGGCACTTCAAATTCATATATCATTTGTACTCACTCTCCATAGATTGTTATTTTATATTTTTTAGGTATTCCACCCATTTATCAATAGCTCTTCCTCTATGACTTATTTTATTTTTTTCTTCTTGACTAATTTGTGCAAATGTTTTGTCTCCAACTAAGAAAATTGGATCATATCCAAAATCATTATCGCCCATTGGTGAATTTGCAATTTTTCCATTGCAAATTCCCTCAAAAGCATGTGAATCCCCATTTTCATCTATATAACTAATTATGCATCTGAATCTTGCTGCACGTTCGTCCCCTTTTACGTCTTTCATTAATTCCAATATTTTCATATATTTATCTTTATCCGTTGCATCTGGACCACAAAATCTAGCAGAATATACACCTGGTCTTCCGTTTAGGAAATCTACTTCTAATCCTCCATCATCAGCAATTACAGGTATTTTTGCTAAATCATATATTGCTCTTGCTTTAAGCATAGAATTTTCTTCAAAACTTGTTCCAGTCTCTTCAACTTCTATGTTAAAACCAGCTTCTTTTTGTGATAAAACTTCAATGTCTAAGCCAGCTAATTTAGCTTTTATCTCTCTTATTTTATTTTTATTATTACTTGCTACTATTATTTTTTTTATCATAACAAAATCTCCTAATCTAATAATTTTTGATCTACTATTTGTTTTATTTCTTCAAATCTTTTTACTTTTGCAGTTGTTGTTTTTATCATTGGCTCTTTTGTTAGTATAAGCTTTTTCATATGTTTGTACTTAGGAACGTCCTGATTTATTATTTTAATATCATCCCAAGCTTTTTCCCTTAGCTCTTCTTCCGATATACCGTTCATAAAGGTTTTTACATAATTTTCATCATACACAATTTTTACAGATACAACTAAATCATCATCTTTTGGATATCCAAATACTAATGATTCTGCTACATATGGAAGTTTATCAACCAATTCCTCAAGCTCCTCTGGAAATATATTTTTTCCATTCTTTAGAACAATAACATTCTTTTTTCTTCCTGTTATAAATAAGTATCCATCCTTATCTTTGTAGCCCAAATCACCTGTATGATACCATCCATCAGTAAGAACATCCTTTGTTGCCTCTTCGTTTTTATAGTATCCAAGCATTACATTTGGACCTTTTACAATAAACTCACCAATTCCATTCTCATCTGGATTATCAACTTTAATTTCAATATCTTCTAAAGGAACACCTACAGATCCATATCTTATATATTTTGCATTTTCAGCGCATACAACTGGCGATGTTTCTGTTAGTCCATATCCCTGAATCGTTAATATTCCCCAGCTATTAAAGTCTTCTGCAACAGTTTTATCTATTGCTGCTGCTCCGCTTACAACAAATCTCATATTTCCACCAAAATTATCTAAGATTTCCTTGAATAATTTTTTTCGAATGTCGATTTTAAATTTTAACAGAAATTTGCTAATTTTTTTTGCAAAGTTTATTGCTTTTTCTTTGCCTTTCTTTTTTACCTCTGTCATTACCCTTTTATGCATTGCCTCAAGTATAAGCGGAACACATACAAACACAGACACTTTGTATTCTTTCATATTGCTCTGTATATACCTTAAACCATCACAAAATACATTTTTTACACCATTGTTTAACATTAAAATAATTCCCGTAGAAGAAAACGTATGGTGAAATGGAAGCATTTGCATATTTACATCTGTACTATATAATTTTTCTGCGGCGTTCATAGAATTTACATCTGAGGCAATATTTTTATGCGACAACATTACAGCCTTCGATTGAGATGTAGTTCCGGATGTAAATATGATTACACTTACTTTTTCATTATCAATTTCTAAATTAAAGAATTCTCTATTTCCTTTTTCAAGTTCAATTTTTCCAAGCTCTTTAACATCAGATAAGGTTTTTATGCCTTCCTCGTTAATATCTTGCATGCATATGTAGTTCTTTAACTTTGAATTGTTATTTACTTTTATTGCTTTTATTTCGTCAATATATTTTTTATCAAATATTATAACTTCAGCTTCACTTCTAATAATTGAATCTTCAATCTCTTGACTTGGAAGACCTTTATCAAGTGGAACTGCTATACCAACTCCAAATAAGATAGCAATATACGATAGAGCCCATTCATATGTATTTGGACCAATTATCGCCACCTTTTTATCCTTTATACCAAGTTTTAACAACCCAGAGCCAAGATTATTTATTTCTTGCTCTAGCTCTTTGTATGTTATATCTCTATATTCAACATCCTTACCAATTTTATTTTTTATAGTAAAAGCTATATTCTCTGGATATTTCTCAATTCCAGCTCTTACAACTTCCCTAATATTAGCATAATTTGTTTTTATATATAATTTACTATGTGGCTTACTCATAATGGCCTCCTTTTTCCCTGATTCTATCATATTATTTTTATTTTATATAGACTTTTTTCATTATTTTATGTTATTATAATAACATATTGTATTTAATTTTGGAGGTAAAAGATGAAATATTTTTCGAAAATTTTTGTAACATTGTTTATACTAACATTTGCATGTTTTGGATTTTGTAATATTGTTCGTGCTGATAATACTGTGCCTGCAGAAACAACAGGAACTACACAATCCCAACCATCTGGTCAAATTTCAACAACCATAAAAGATACCTCATCAGAAGAAAATGAGATTCTATACGTGCCTAATATTATAAATATATTACTTATTGCAGTTGGTATAGTACTTATTTTACTTGCTATTGCAATTTATACACGTTTGAAAAGATAGGAACAATAGCATACATTATGATAATTGCAAAAGACAATATTTAATACAAAAAGAAACGATTAAGAAATTGAAATAAATTCACAATCTTAATCGTTTCTTTTTATTTTACTTCAAACACACCATCCATATAGTCCTATACTCCTCATTGTACATCAACGATTAAATTTTTGTATAAAATTATATTTTTGGTAAATAATAAACTTGAGCAAAATTAGCTTGATTATACAAAGGAGGGTTTTATCTAATGAAAAAATTAATTTTTTCTATTTCTTTTATACTTACAATTCTGCTTGCAACATCCGTTAATTCATATGCAACAACTAATAACAATAACTTAGATGCAATTGGTAATAGCATAAAAAATATGGTAGGTGATGCAGAAAACAAAGTTGAAGATGGTGCAAAAAATGCCACCGAAAAAAGTAAAGAAGCTACAAATGCTGTAGGCGACGCAGCAGGTAAAGCTGGCGATAATATAAAAAAAGGTGCAGAAGATGCAAAAAATAATATTCAAAATGCCGCTGAAGATATGAAAAATGGCGTTGAATATACTGCCGAAAGAACAGCTGCAGAAACAGAAAATGCATCTAATAACTTGATGGATTCAACTACTTGGGCCTGGATTGTTATTGGTGTTCTGGTTGCTGCAATAGTAGCCATATTTTGGTATTTTATGGTTCAATCTAGAAAATAGTAATACTTCAAGCCTTATTATATGAAAGACGGCTCCTCAATGGATTTTCCATATTGGACCGTCTTTTTATGTTTTTAATAATTATTCTTCTCACTTTGAGCTTGTTTCATTCTACGCTCTGCATCTTTTTTTGCAATATCTTCCCTTTTATCATATAGCTTCTTACCTTTTCCAATACCTAATTCAACCTTTACAATATCGCCTTTAAAATATAGACTCATTGGTATAAGTGAATATCCCTTCTGCTTTATTTTTACTGATAACCTTGTAATTTCAAGCCTATTTAAAAGTAATTTTCTATCTCTTAATGGATCTTTATTAAAAATATTTCCCTGTTCATAAGGACTAATATGCATTGAATAAATATATACTTCACCATTTTTTATACCTGCGTAGCTATCTTTTAAATTTACCTTCCCTGCTCTTATAGATTTAATCTCTGTACCAGTTAAAACAATTCCAGCCTCAATAGTATCTTCAATTGTGTAATTGTGTCTTGCGTTTGGATTCTTTGCAACCAATTTATTCATTACATATCACTTCCTTTCTGTTTAGCTTATAGATGCATTATATATTTTAATAATAACATCACTTAAAATTTTGTCAAATTCATCCTGACTTTGACTAACTCTTAAGTCTTGTAATAACGCTCTTGAGAAACTAGCTATCATTCTATTATTTTTTGATAGTTTTTCTACCGCAGTATCAACATCATATCCACCTGATAAAGCTACAATTCTTACAACACATTCGTAATCATATAAATCTAAATATAAATTTTCTGTTGTTGGTATTGTAAATTTAAACATTATTTTATCTTCTTTGTTCCAATTTGCAAGTCTATTCTTTATTTCTTCTTTTAACATTTTCTCGCATTTATCTTTTTCTGGTGAATTTATATCAACTTCTGGCTCTATTATTGGAACTAATCCGTTGTCACAAATTGTTTTTGCAAAATCAAATTGCTGTTTTACAATATCTTTTATTCCTTGTTCATTTGCTTCATATATTACCGAACGCATCTTTGTTCCAAAAACATTTTTACTATTTGCTTCTTTAAGTTGCTCTGCTAAATTTGGTATATCTTTCATTAACTTTACACCATTATTTTCATCTTGCAAACCTTTATCAACTTTCAAAAATGAAATTATACCTTTTTTATTCCATAGGTAATCAGCTGTATATTCATCATCTATTTTAGACATCATAGTTTTCTCAAAAAGAATTGCACCTATTATATGATCTTTTGTAAATGATTTGCTTGTAAAAACTCTCTTTCTCATTTCATGTATTAAATCAAACATCTCTTCGTCTGAAGAATACTGACTTTCTTCTATTCCATATGCCTTTAGAGTTTTACTACTACTTCCTCCACTTTGATCAAGTGCTGCAATAAATCCTTTTTGGCTTTTCATAATTTCTAACATTTTCTCTTTCATACTTCATTCCTCTTTTCTTCTAGTATTTTAGTATTTTCTTTTGTGGTATAACCATACCACCATTTGGCTTTCATTTTATTTCTAAATCTTGCTAAAGTCAAGATTATTCAGATGTTTATATTATAAAAGGTTTCAATTTTACACTTTTTGTTTAATCCCATCAAAGAAATACATTCACTGGAATTAAGTAATAACTAAAAGGAATGTCTCCTGTTCAATACAGGAAACACTCCCTATTAGTAGCCTAATTTATACTATCCAACAATTTGGATTCAGTACAAAAATTGCTCTTTTTAATAATTCTATAAATTATGATGAATATAACTACTGCACATTGATTCATCTGGTTTTTGTGTTTTACAATTTTGAATTGGTGTTACCGTTATTTGCTTCAAAATACACTCCTGATTATTGCAATTGTTATATTTACATGATTCCACGGTACAATTTATTTTTTGATTTTCCATTTTTATATGGTCCTTTCATCAAGAATTATAGTAATAAAATACTATAATTTTATTTTAACCTCATTTGTTTTATTTATTCTGAAATTGACCAAATTACCCCGTCCCTATTTTTTTTCTATGATAGTTCCTTCTTTGCTATCTTTAACAGAATATCCTCTTGAAATTAATTCGTCTCTTAATCTGTCTGATTCAGCCCAATCTTTATTTTTTCTTGCTTCATTCCTTTGATTTACTAAACTTATTATCTCTTCTGGTAATTCCTGGGTTTCTGGAACATATTCTTTTAAATTAAATCCCATTACAGTATCAAACTTATCAATTAACTTTGCAAATTGCTTTGATTTACTTGGGTTCTTTATAACTTCCCATACAACACTCATTGCCACCGGCATGTTCAAATCATCATTAATTGCCTCGTGAAATTTATTTTCGTACTCATCAATTACATTGTTATTGATTTCTGCAGTACCTTCTTTATGTTTTAAATATCCCTCTCTTAATCTAGCAAGTGCAGTTTTGGCTGCATCCATTGCATCTATGGTAAAGTTTATTTGCTTTTTATAATGCGCTCCTATATTAAACATTCTAAATACTGCTGGCTCATAACCCATATCATTTAACTGATCAATTGTATATAAGTTATTTAAGCTCTTAGACATTTTTCTTCCATCAACTTGTAAAAACTCAACATGCATCCAGTAGTGAGCTGGAATTTTACCACAATACCCTTTGGCTTGAGCAATCTCGTTTTCGTGATGTACTGGAATATGATCTATACCGCCAGTATGTATGTCGAACTCTTCGCCTAAATACTCATGGCCCATTGCAGAACACTCCAAATGCCAACCTGGATAACATTTTCCCCAGAAAGTATCCCACTTCATTAAATGATTTTCTGGAGCTCTAAACCATACTGCAAAATCATTCGGATGCTTTTTATTTGGATCTACTTCAATTCTAGCTTCTAAATCTTCTTCTTTTACGTCTTTGTTTGATAAAACTCCATACTTATCTAATTTAGATGTATCAAAATATATTGTATCTTCAGTTTCATATGTGTAACCATTTGCAATAATTTTCTTTACATATTCTTCCATACACTTAATATGTTGAGTTGCTCTAGCAATTATTTCTGGCATATCAATATTCAATTTTTTTAAATCTTGTAAAAATACGTTCGTATAAAAATCTGCAATTTCAAATGGATTTTTATTTTCGCGTTTTGCTGCTTTCATCATTTTGTCTTCACCATCGTCCGCATCTGAAACAAGATGGCCAACATCAGTTATGTTCATTACATGTTTAAGTTCATACCCATTATATTTTAATGTTCTGCGTAGTGAATCCATAAATAAATATGCCCTTAAGTTTCCTATATGTGGATAGTAATATACTGTAGGACCACAAGAGTACATACAGACTTTATCCTCATTAATTGGTTTAAACTCTTCTTTTTTCTTTGTTAAAGTATTATAAAAATTAATCTTCATACTCTCATACCTCCTAAAAATATTTGTGCAATTATATATTATTCTATGCACTTTTTCAATAATATAAATTTATCAAAAAAATATGGTTTTCATTTGACATTATGTTAACTAAGTAGTATAATATATTTAAGCTAGATCGAGTATAGATGTATACTCTCAGGGCTGTCTCTTCTGTAACTATTCCATTACAATTTTTTGGGATTTCAGAAAAATCCATTTTAGTTTATTTAGTTGTAATTGAGTAATAGTAATCTATAAGAAAAGGAGGATTTTAATGGAAGAGGTTATTTAGAACTCTAACATTCTTTGTCAGAAAAGTTTGTTAGAGTTCATTTTTTTGCTCTTTTTTAAGCTATATAGCTTATATCAACTTTCCTCCGCCTACTACTATGTCATCCAAATAAAATACTGCTGATTGTCCAGGTGTAACAGCCCTTTGTGGCTCTTTGAATTTAATTTTTATTTTATCATTTTCTTGAACGATTGTTGCATTTGCAACTTTTGCTGAATATCTTGTTTTTACATTGACCTCAATTTCTTCTTTTATTTCATCAAATAATAGTAAATTTACGTCGTCTACGTATGCTTCTAATGTATATAATTCACTTTCCTCACCTACTATTACTTCATTTTTTTCATGGTTGAAACCAACAACAAAAAGGGGTACCTTGTATGAAATTCCAAGACCTTTTCTTTGACCAATTGTGTAGTTATATAATCCTGTGTGCTTACCCAAAACATCGCCTTTTAAATTAACAATATTTCCTTGCTTTGGCTTAATATCAGAATTTTTTTCTAAGAATTTTTTATAGTTACCATCTGGAACAAAACAAATATCCTCACTATCAGGTTTGTTTGCTACTTTTAGATTATTAGCTCTTGCAATTGCCCTTATCTGCTCTTTTTCTTCAAATTCAGCAAGTGGAAATAGTACATGTTCTACAAGCTCTTTTGGCATATTCCATAATACATAGCTTTGGTCTTTTCTTCCAGCATTTGATTTTTTTAGAACCCATCTACCATACTTTTCGCTATATTCTGTTTTAGCATAGTGTCCCGTCGCAATGTAATTACAACCGAGCTCCTTTGCCTTTTCGTACATTAAACCAAATTTCATATATTTATTGCATTCTATACAAGGATTTGGTGTTTTGCAATTTTTATAACAATTTATAAAATCATCTATTACATATTCTTTAAATTGATTTTTGTAATCATATGTAAAATGTGGTATTCCTATAGAATTGCATACATTTTTTGCGTCTAAATATGTATTAACATTGCAACAACTACTTCCTACAAAAAGTTCCATCGTTGCACCTATTACCTCGTATCCGGCTTGCTTTAATAATAAGGCCGATACAGAGCTATCTACACCCCCACTCATACCTAATAATACTCTTTTATTTTCCATCTGAATTTCCTTCCATTCTTTCATTAAGCATATCTTCTATTGTATGCCATGCAAGAAGTGCGCATTTAACTCTAGCTGGCATATGTGATACATTTCTAAACGCAATTGCATCTTCTAATTTTTTAAGTTCCGCTTCGTCTGTAATTTCTCTTTTTATCATTCCAATAAATGTTTCAATTATTTTCCTTGCTTCATGTATATTTTTTCCTCTCAATGTATCAATCATTATAGATGTTGAGGCTTGAGAAATTGCACATCCATGTCCAGAAAATGCTAAATCATCTATTATATCTCCATCCATTTTTAGCTCTAATTTAATTTCATCACCACAATTTGGATTATGTCCCATTTTGCAATAATCACAGCATTCAAGCTCTCTTTTATTACAAGAATTCATACTATGCTCCATAATTAAATCAGTATATAAATCGTTTAACTCGTCCATTTTAACTCCTTGTATCAATTTATTAATTACATATATTTTTTAAACATTTCATAGGCTTTCTTAAGAGCCTCAACAAGCTTATCTGCATCTTCTTTTGTATTGTAAAAATAGAAGCTTGCTCTACATGTTGAATCAATTCCCATAAACCTAAGTAGCGGTTGCGCGCAGTGATTTCCAGATCTAACACAAACGCCATTAGCATCTAATATACTAGCCACATCATGCGGATGTACACCTTTTATGTTAAATGAAATTACTGCAGAATGATTCTTTTTATTTGGTGTTATATATATATCTAAAAAATCTAGTTTTGACATCTTTTCTATAGCATATGAAGTAACTTCATTTTCAATCTTTTGAATTGTATCGTATCCTATTTTCTCAATATAATCTATTGCAGCTCCAAGTCCAATTACCCCACCAACATTTTGAGTACCCGCTTCAAACTTATTTGGTAGTGGTGCAAAAGTTGTATTTTGTTCATACACATATTCTATCATATCTCCACCCATTAAAAATGGATTCATCTTATTTAGAATTTCTCTTTTACCATATAACACACCAATTCCAAATGGTGCTAATAATTTATGTCCAGAAAAAGCTAGAAAATCAGCATCCAAATCTTGTACATCTATTTTAGTATGTGGAATGCTCTGTGAAGCATCTAATATAACAATAGCACCTTTTTTATGTGCATAATTAATTATTTTTTTAACATTATTTATTGTTCCTAAAACATTTGATATATGAGTAATACCAACAACCTTAGTTTTATCTGTAATCTTAGATTCAATTTCTTCGTCAGTAAGCTCATACTCATCATTCATATACATATATTTTAAAGTCGCACCTTTTGTTTTAGATACATGTTGCCATGGAACTAAGTTAGCATGATGCTCCATTATAGATATAACTACTTCATCACCAGCTTCTAAGTTATCCATTCCGTACGAATAAGCGACTAAATTCAAACTTTCAGTAGCATTTTTAGAGAATATAATCTCTTCACTATATCTTGCATTTATAAACTTTGCAATTTTGATTCTAGTATCTTCGTAAGCTTGTGTAGCTTCAATGCTTAAAGAATATGCACCTCTATGTGGATTTGCATTATATTTTCTATAGTACTCATCTACAGCCTCTATAACCTGGATAGGTTTTTGAGTTGTAGCTCCACTATCTAAATAAACTTCTTTTCTATTTTGTAATAATGGAAAATCTTTTTTTATTTCTTCTGGACTCATAGTTAATCCTCCTATATTTAGCCAATTCTTTTATCAATTTGCTCTAGTATTTCATTTCTTAATTCTTCGTCTTTTATTTCTTCAAGAATCTTGTTAAACTTTGCTCTAACTAATAGTTTTAGCGCATCTTTCAATTCAAATCCTCTACTCATAATATAGAATAATTCTTTCTCAGCTACCTTTCCTGATGATGTACTATGGTTTCCTTCCACATCCTCTTCAGAGCATAGTAACATTGGAAGAGCAAGTGATTTAGCTGTATCTGAAAGCAAGATACAATTCTCATTCTCATTTCCAACTGCTTTCTTACAACCTTTTTTAAAATCTATTGTTCCTTTAAAATTCTTTCTTGCTTTATCTTTTAAAGCTCCTTGAACTTCTATATTTACATTAGACTTTTCACCATATAGTTCACCTATATAGTTTAAATCTATTAGTTGTTCATCAGATCCTATATACAAAGTATTTAATCTACTATTAGCATTATTGCCTTTAATGTTCGAATAATAATTCGTTATGCTATTCTGTCCTCCAAAATCAATTATATAATAATTAATTTTAGAATCGTTTTCAAAACAATTCTCAATGCTTAAAAAGTTATTTGAAACTTCATTCATAAAATTAACTACAATTATATTAAGCACTGAATTGCTCTTTGCTACTGCTTTAATTATTCCGTTGTGATACGCCTGCACGTTACAGTCTGATTCATATTTTACTATTATTGTGGATTTCGTATCTTCATTTGCAACAATATTTATTGCATCTATTAAATCTTTATTAGCTTCATCAAACTTAAAATCAATCTTAACATCTTTATTCGTTTTACTATCTATTACAATATTTGCTTTAAAGTTAGCATTATTGTTTACTTGCTCTGTAAGAAAATCGTTTAGCCCATATTTTAATTCAAAGTTATTAAAATCTGTATTTAATGCAATTTTTGAACTTAACTCTGAAACCTTAACATTTTTAAACGCTTGTATATTTTTAGGAATTTCTATATCTTCCAACTTTACATTATTAATATTAAAATTTCTTGATGTTCTTACTGGTGTTTCATTTAATACTATATTCGTCATATTTTTCCTTTCTATTCTAGAACATATTTCGAAGCGAAAAAATTTATAATCTAAAAGTTTTAATTATTTGCTCCGTCCCCAAAATTAATTTAACCTATTGCTCCCTCTAGCTCTAGGTTTATTAGATTGTTCATCTCAACAGCATACTCTACTGGTAGCTCTTTTGATATTGGATATGCAAATCCTCTAACTATCATTGCCTTTGCATCTTCCTCGGATAAGCCCCTACTCATTAAATAGAATATGGTTTTATCTGAAATTTTTCCTATTTTAGCTTCGTGTGAGAATTCTACTTCGTCTGTTCTTATATCATTTGTTGGCACTGTATCTGATATAGAAAAATCATCTAACATTAAACTTTCGCATGATACTGATGATTTAGACCCTGTTGCATTTTCATTTATTCTAATTAGTGATCTATACGTACATTTTCCGCCATTTTTAGATATTGATTTTGCATTTACAACACTCGATGTATTTGGTGCGTTGTGGATTGCTTTGAATCCATTGTCTAGGTTTTGTCCACCACCAGCAAACGATATTCCTGTAAATTCCGTCTTGGCACCTTCACCATTCAGAATACTCATTGGGTATAACATTGATATTTTTGAACCAAATGAACCCGATACCCAATCAACCTCAGCATTCTTTCCACATATTGCTTTTTTAGTATTTAGGTTAAGCATATTTTTCGACCAGTTTTCTATTGTAGAATATCTTAAATATGCATTATCTCTTACATATAATTCAACACAACCAGCGTGTAAATTAACTTTGTTATATTTTGGAGCACTACATCCCTCTATAAAATGTAAGCTTGCGCCTTCATCAACTATAATAAGTGTATGTTCAAATTGTCCAGATTCTGGAGAATTTAACCTAAAATATGATTGTAATGGCATTTCTAGTTTAACACCCTTTGGTACGTATACAAATGAACCACCTGACCATACAGCAGCGTGAAGAGCAACAAATTTATGATCTGATATTGGAACACATTTCATAAAATGCTCTTTTACCAAATCTGGATAATCTTTTACTGCAGTTTCCATATCTGTGTATATAACACCTTGCTTTAATAATTCATCTTTCATGCTATGATATACAACTTCTGAATCGTATTGAGCACCAACACCAGCTAGTGACGTTTTTTCCGCTTCTGGAATTCCAAGTTTATCAAATGTATTCTTTATATCATCTGGAACATCATCCCACGAACTATTTAATTTTGATTTAGGTCTAACATATGTTGCAATCTCGTCCATATTTAGCTCTGATAGGTCTGGCCCCCATGTTGGCATTTCTAATTTGTTGTATGTTTCTAATGCTTTTAACCTTATTTCTCTCATCCAATCTGGGTCATTTTTTTGATTAGAAATTTCTTCCACAATTTCTCTTGTAAGACCCTTTTTTATTTTGTAATCATACTCATCTTTATTTTTTATATCGTATATATTTCTATTAATTTCTTCTAATTGCGTTTTAGCCATTTCTATTTCCTCTCACTTGACAATAGTATTTATATTTTATATAATTCTCTCCAAATACTTTTGGAGGTGTATTTATGAAGTATTCTAAATCGGTTACTCGGGTACTTTCTCGAATAATCACAAGCTTAGCTATTTTTGCCTGGATATTTGTTTGTGTAGCTGTGGCAATTGAATCACCTGTATGGGCGGCAATCGTACTTTTCATTGTACCGTTTTCCCCGTTTATAGCTTCAGACATCATAGACAGTGTTTTCGAGCACAATAAAAAATAAGCTAATACTTCGGTCGCTGCTGGGGAGCAATCCCAGCGGCTATTTTTTATATTTTCCATATCCATTCTCTTCAATTTCTTTTGCCAATTCTTGGCTACCAGTTTTAACAATTTTTCCATCGATAAATATATGAACATAGTCAACTTTTAAACTATGTAAAATTTTTGTATTATGCGTAATTATTAAAACAGCATTCTCTTCATTCTTGAACATTTCAATACCTTTTGAAACTGTTTTTATTGCATCAACATCAAGACCAGAATCTGTTTCATCTAGTATTGCAAGTTTAGGGTTTAAAACTAGCATTTGCAATATTTCGTTTTTCTTTTTCTCACCACCAGAGAAACCAACATTTAAGCTTCTTTCCATATTTTTAGGATTCATATTAAGCTCTTCCATATATTTTTGAAGCTCTTTTTTAAACTCGAATATTTTAACTGGCTTCCCTGTAATTTTATTTTTAGCATATTTTAAGAAATTAGTTACAGAAACCCCTGGTATTTCTTCTGGTAATTGGAAAGACATAAATACACCTTTTCTTGCAATTTCATCTGTTGATTCATTTGTTATATCTTCACCATTAAAAGTAATGCTTCCTTCTGTTTTTGTATATTCTGGATTATTTAGTATTGCATTTGCAGTAGTAGTTTTACCAGACCCATTAGGTCCCATTATTACGTGTATTTCTCCTGGTTTTATTGCTAAATCTACTCCCTTTAGTATTTCCTTGTCTTCTACTCCCGCGTGTAAATTTTTTATTTCTAATAATTCTTTCATTATAAATCCTTCCTCCACATTTAAAGTTTTTTTGAAGCAGTTCTTCTAGCGCAACTTCGACATTTTTCTTTATTTATATCATAATCACAATCCAAACTACTTAATCCTAGCTCCTTGTGAACATATTTGGCTAGTTTGTTTATTGTTGTATCTTGTATTGCCCCCTTAATGCTTTCTGCCTCGCTCTTTGCATCGTCATCGCTTAAATTTAAGACCTCTCTCAAAAAAATGTAAACTATATCATATGCCTCAAGTATTTTTTTTGACAAATTTTCTCCTTCTGTAGTTAGTTCAATTTTTCCATATGATTCATAGTTTACTAAATTATTATCTTTTAAATTATTAATAGCTTTATTCACGCTTGCCTTCGTGCAATTCATCTTATTTGCAATATCTGTGACGCGTATATTCCCATTTTGTTGCTTTAGTATATACATTGTTTTTAAATATTCCTCTAAAGACTTTGATATCATAATAATCTCCCTTTGTTAGCTTCGGCTAACATTATATTATGACACAATTTGTTTGTCAAGGCTAACATTGTATATTTTGTCTTAAATTTTATAAAATATTCCCTTCATTGTTTGAAGCTTACCTCCACACTTTCCACATCTATATTTTCTTGAGAAATTACAATTTAATCTCTTCCTAAGAAAATTGTATCCACAATTTGTACATTCAATTTTATAATTATATTTTTCCGCTTCCTCCTGAATATTACTCTCTGCCATATCCTTTCTTTTATCTCCGACTCTTGAAATATCGTATCCAAGCCTGCTATTAATATAGCTAGCATATTTTTTGAAGTGTTCACCATGATTACTACAATTTGGAAAGCAATGTATTATTTCATGCATAATAGTATTTTTTATAATATCATCATTCAAATTCATAACCCACTTACTTATTTCAATTTTATGACTTTTATACTGACCATATTTTATATATCTATTTCTACCAATTTTCTCAATATACTTGGTTGATTTTATTGGATTTTCTTGCTTGCAACAGCCATACCTTTTGCAATTTCGCTTTCCAATGCCTATACTTATATCCCCTATATTTTCATTTTCTATATCTATACCAATTCCATTCAATTCGCTCTTACATTCACAAAACAGTTTTTGAAGTTTATCATCCATAAGCTATTCCTCCCTGCTAAATTTACACTATTATAACGTTTTTGGAGCAACAAAACAACAAATAAAAGCATGTAAGTTAGCAAATCTTACACGCCCTTTATTTTAAGCAATATCTCTCTTTCTAAAACTATCAAACATTGTAACAATCATTAGAAAAACACATATACCTAATACAGCAAAAGAAAAACCAATAGGTATGTTCCCTGTAATGCCAGATATCATTGTTGATGTGCTGTATGAAATATCTCCAGTAAATATTCTGTCCGTTAACGACAAATTGTTAAAAGGAATAAATTTAATCCAATCTGATTTAACAAACATATTTACTACTTGCATAATTGTTGAACCACCTAAGTATGCTGCTATACTTAATCCAACTGAAACTGCTGAATTTCTTGCAACTGTTGAAAGCATTAGTGCAAATACCATAAATACAAAAATTTCAATTGCTCCAACAAGATTATATACTATTGAGAATAGCACATAGTTTATTTCATGAACATTTCCATTCGAAACAAATAAGTAGCCCTGGGCATTTTTAGCTCCAAAGAATATATTTCCAATAATAGTAGAAAATAATGATATAATTACTGTACATATTACCAATATTAATGTTGAAACAACTAATTTTGATAATAATATTTTCCATCTTTTACATGGTGTACAGCTCCAAAATTTAATTGTGCCTTTGGATATTTCTGATGAAATACTTGTTCCCGCAATTATAACCATCATAATAGTTAAAACAAATTGAATAAAGCTTCCAGAAATGTAATCGAAAACCTTTCTTGTTGAGCCTAACGAAGTTATTTTATCTCCTGTAATAGATGGAGCCATATTATGCTCTAGTCTATATTCATCAATTTTTATTCTATTTTCTGTTTTCTTATACGTTTTTTCCGTTAAAGATTTGAATGATGTTTGGTCAATTCCAGTAGCTAGACTTACTTTTAAAGAATCTATTTCTTCAAGAATTCCATTTTTCCATACCTCATCTTTATTAAATGATTTTCCTATTTCATATTTTTCTTTTAAATTTAAAATATATAATTGAACATCATAGTTTTCTTGAGCAATTTCTCCTGCGTCAAATGATTTCTTTAAATTCTCCTTCTGATAATTTATGTATCCGTTAAAATTATCATTTTTTATATAATCACACATTTTATCTACTTTTTCTTGTAAATTTTTTTCTTCATTTTCTTGCCCTAAGCTTTTACATTTATATACACCCTCTTGACAAGTAAATACATCTGAAAATAATACATTAGATTTCCAATATGTTTGATACATATTAATTTCGTTGTCAATTGCAAATTGGTATATATCTATTCTTGCTAGCAACTCATTTTTCGTTGATTCATCTAAATTATTGGTATTATCTGAAAGTTCATGTTTACTTGAATCTATCTCTGCCTGTAATTTACTTTTATAGTCTAATTTATCTATTTCCTCATCTGAATAATCCGTTACTTTTTTTGTTAATGCTGTAATTCCTGCTGATGCTAGGAGAGCAAGTACAAGTACAAAAAACATTACTTTTGTTGATTTTTTCTTCATTATCTTTGTAAATTCACAACTGCATAATTTAAAAAATTTACTCATCTTCTTTTCCCTCCTTTGTTACATCAAAAAAAATACTTTCTAGAGTACCCTCACTCCCGTTTAAGTCTTGTGTTTTAACAAATTTCCCTTCGTTTATTACAACTATCCTATCGCATATTAATTCCATTTCACTTAAAATGTGTGAAGATACAAGAACAGCAACATTATTATTTTTTGCAATTTTCTTTAATATATCTCTTAGGTTCTTTATTCCATCTGGATCAAGACCATTCGTAGGTTCATCCAAAATTAATACCTTTGGAGAATGTAACAACGAAAGAGCAAGTCCAGCTCTTTGTTTCATTCCAAGTGAATACTTTGAAATTTTTTGATTCATACTTTTCTCGAGACCCACTTGCTTCAATATTTTATACACTTCTCTGTAATCTATATTTCTAATTTTGGCATGTAATTTGAGATTGTCAACAGCAGTCATATATCCATATAAAACTGGATTTTCAACTATCCCCCCAATGTAATCCATTGCCTTTTCAAAATCTTTTTTTACATCATATCCGTTTATTTTTATACTCCCTTCGTCAATTGAAAGAAGCCCCAAAATCATTTTTATTGTTGTTGTTTTCCCGGCTCCATTTGGTCCTAAAAAACCTAATATCTCGCCAGATTTAACATCAAAGCTTAAATTATCAACAACTTTTGTTTTTCCAAAATATTTACTAACATTTTCAATTTTTAAAACTATGTTGCTCATATTTCTTACCTCCTCGCATTATCAACAATTCCATAATCTAAGTCTGAATATACAACTTTCCATTTCTCATCTTTATTTTCAAGAGTTATTGAGTTATTAGGCATATCAATGCTGTGCTCCTTCATTCGCTCATATTGCTCTCCTGTCTCTAAATTGACCTCAATATATTTTTGTTTAATTGTAGCTTTGCATTCAAAAGCAACTGTAACTTGATTACCATCAAACTCGTACGAATTGATTTTGGTAATTTTTCTATCATAGTTAATTGTAAAAATAGATGTATCTAACAAATCTTTCTCAACAAAATTAGATAAAATCTTTTTTTGAATTAATGCCGCTGAATCGCTTATTGTAATATCTTTAAGCTTTTCTTCCATTTCCTTATAAAAATCACCTACATTAATTTTTTTTGCATCCTCGCCTAAAATCTGAACATTTTCCGGCAATACAGAATATTTATTAACCAAATCTATGTACTCCTCACAACACTTCTTAACCTCTTCTTTTGAATTTTTTCTTTGATTTTCTATATTGATAGAATATATTACCACAGCAAGCACTGTTATAATCGTTAAAATAAGTCCTATATTAATTTTTTTAAGATTTTTCATTCTTATTTCTCCTTTCGTCTGAATCGCTTTCATTATATAATAGCAACTGCAAAAAAACAATAATAATGTTGGCTACGCCGTCGAAACTGTTATAGTGGCAGTACTTTTGTATTATAGGAATTTCGGACAAATTTTATATAATACAAAAACCCTCTATGCAGAGGGCTTCAATTGTTAATTAACTACAATGCGTAGTTAATGCTTTTTGACACAATATTCTTCATATTTTCAATTAAATCATCTATTTCTTTGGGTGTAACAATCATATTAAAATCGTCTGGAACCAGTGCATTTCTTATCTCATCGTAATTACTTTGATTCTTTATGTGGTTTAGATATTCATTTGACTTTGCTTCGTCTTGTAATTTTCCAATTAACACATTTAAACATTCATCTGTTATTGTTGCCAAATCAACTACCATTGGTACTCCAATTGCAACAACTGGCACACCTAATGTTTTCTCACTTAACTCCATCCTTTTATTATCAACGCCACCACCTGGTACAATTCCGGTATTACCAATTTGAACTGTACTACTTATTCTTTTTATACTTTTTGAAGCTAAGCTATCAATTGCAATTATAAGCTTTGGTCTAATATTTTCTACAATTCCTTTTACAATTTCAAAGGTTTCTATTCCAGTTGTTCCGAGCACTCCAGGTGCTATCGCACTGACAGACTTTGCTCCATCAACAACATATTTAGGAGCATATTTTTTTAAATGTCTTGTTATCTCAATTTCTGAAATAACTTTTGGGCCTAGCGAATCTGGCGTTACATACTGATTTCCAAGCCCAACAACCAATACCTCACCATCACTTTCAGGCATCTTCTCATCAACAATTTTCTTTAATTCCTTTGCAATAATAGAAGCTGATTCTTCAATCTCATCCTCATCTGCATACCTTAAATCTTCTAAATCAAACGTTACATATTTACCTATTGGTTTTCCTATTGCTTTTTCGGCATTCTTATTTAAAACATCAATCGTATTACGTCTTATATGTTTGTTTTCTATAAACTGGCTTGTTTTTATCCCAGAAATATCTTTATCTAGATCATTTGATGCTTTGTAAAACTCATTTCTTTCATCTGCCATATCAGTTCTAAAATTATACATAATAAAATCTCCTTACTTCAGCTCTATAAGAGCTAAAAAATCTCAAATTTATTATTTGAGATTTTTTTCTTTTAATTCATATTTTAGAATTTTATTTACTACAATACCTACATAAAATTGTTTCTAAGCCTATATTTAAATCACAATTTCCAATTTTATAGCTTTCATCTATATTAATAAGCTCTGCTAATATTTTTCGTAATTCTTCCTCTAAAAAATAGCCTGCTTGCCTTTTATATTTTGAAACTAAAAAAGTTTGATTTGGTTTTAGTTTCAAATTTTCTAGAATATCTTCATTGTATTTTTCACAAAGTTTAACAATGTATAGTTTTTTAAAATGATTATATAGTGTAACTAAAATTTTTTGTATGGGCTCTTTAGCATATATCAAATTCTTTAATACTTCTAACGCTAATTTTATATTTCTTTGACCTAAACTATCTGTCAAATCAAAAATTACACTCTCAAATTTTTTTATACATAGTGCATCAATATCTTCTTTTTTTATTGTTCCATCTTTTCCAGCATACTCTATTAATTTTCTTACTTCATTTATTAAGTCTTGCAAATCTGTTCCACACGACTCTATAAAGTATGAAATAGTTGGATTATCAATATTTACGCTATAACTATTGCATATAAATTTTATTCGCCTAGCAATATCCTGCACCTTTTCAGGTTCAAAACAACAAACTACGCCAAGCTTTTCTATTGCTTTATATAGAGCATTTTTATCAGCTTCTTCTTCTATAAAAATTATTATATTTTGTTCTTTAACATTTTTAAAATCATTTTCAAGAAATTCAACAAGCTTTTCGATTTCATTTATATTATTCTGGTTCTTTTTTTTCGCTTGTTTCTTTAATAACTCTGAGTCTTTTACGATTATTAGTTTTTTTTCAAATCCAAATGGAGGAGTTTGAAGCTCTAGTATTATGTTATCTGAACTAGCATTTTCAATTTTAATATAATTTAGACCTTCTTTTAGCTCGCCAAAACATTTTTTTATTTTCTTCAAGCTATTTTCCAGTAAAAAATTTTCTTTACCATGCAATAAATATATGCTAGCTAGATTATTTTCTTTTATATTTTTCTCTAATTCAGCAATAGTCACTTAAGTCTCCTCCCTCCTTCAAACTATAATATAATTCTAAACACCTCAGAAACACTCCAACTTTGTGCTATAGCACCTTTAGAAGCGAATGGTCTTTTGGAATCATACAATTCCGTTATACTTCCTATTGTTTTACCTTCATTAATTTCCTTAACAAAAGTTTTTCTTGTATTATCAACAAATTGATTATACGCTTCTTTTAGTTTTTTCTTCTCATCCTTGTCTTTTTCGTGTTTAATTATATTTACAAAAGCATCATTATATAAACCGAGTAACCATGGCCAGGTTATTCCTTGGTGGTAGCTTATATCTCTTCTGTATTGATCTCCTTCATATATTTCTGTATAATGTGTTTCACCTTTTGCTAGAGTTTTTAAGCCATAATTATTAAGTAATTTTTTGGTAACAACATCAAAAACGCTTCTTGCTTCTTTTGAATTTGTATCCATTATTGGGTAACTTAGTGATAATGCATATAGCTGATTAGGTCTTATCTTCGAGTCGCCTAAAACATCGTATAAACACTTTGTTGAATTATTATAAAATTTCTCATTAAAAGACACTTTTGCAAGTTTGGCAATTTCCTTGTATCCACTTAAAACCTCTTTATCTTCATCAAATTTCTTCCCAAGTTCACACATAATCATCAACGCATTATACCAAAGACTATTAATTTCAACTTGTTTTCCGTTTCTAGGTGTAACCACATAACCATTAACTTTAGCATCCATCCATGTACTTTGTGTTTCTAGTGTTCCTGTAGAAATTAAAAAATCATCATCTAAAAATACATTATTATTATCTAAATTTGTTCCTTTAACATAATTTTGAATAATGTTTTTCATAGAATTATAAATTTTATCCTTTATAAAGTCGTAGTCTGAAGTGTAATCTACATATTTCTTTACCTGCTCAAATAACAACAAACTACTATCTACGCTATTGTATATTGGTTTATTCTTATCTTCCGTATAGCCATTAGGTACTAGTCCTTCTTTTATATCTTTTGTGAATGTAAGTAATACCTTTCTTGCTACATCAAATCTTTTATTCTTAAGCATTAACCCTTCAAAAGCTATAAAAGTGTCTCTTCCCCAATCTAAGAACCATGGGTATCCTGCTATGATTGTTAAGAGATTTTTTCTAGATACAATAAAGTTATCTGATGCTATTATATATTTTTTTATTAAATCCTCATCACCATCTAAACTTGCTTTATCCATTAGAAGTTTAATTCTTTTCTTCTCATTTGCAATTATCTTTTGACCATCTTTTCTATCAATTTTTACTTCGTCTAAAGAACATGCAAACGTAATATATTTTTCCTCTCCTGGAGCAACTTCCACTTCATAATAGCCAGCAATAGCATGATTTTCTTCGCTTGACAATCCTCTTTTTTCTTCTTCCATATAGTACATATTTTTAAAAGAATCGTTTTTTCGCTCAATATAATTACCATCCGAGCAATTCATATAGATATGATGTTCACTATTATCGAGTACTACATCAACAAGCCTTTTATTTATAGTTTGCTTAATTTTAAAATTTCTGCCATAACTCGTTTCGTGAAAACCTCTATTATTTAATAATGGTGTTAATTTTAGTTGTATATTTTTATCTGTATTTTTTATCTTATATAAAATGATTGTAATATTCTTTCTATACTCCATACAAATAGACTTTTCAATTTCAATTCCATCTACATTATAAGTATATGTAGGAACTTCTTCTTTTTCAAAAGATACTTGGTTTTTATAACCATCTGTAATATTTTTTCTACACATGTTAGTATAAAGAATATGCTCGGCACCATCAATAACTATACTTTCATCAACTTTTGACACCAATAGTTGTCTCTTTCCTGGAGGATCAAGAGGTGCTATAAGTAGTCCATGATACTTACGCGTGTTTGCTCCAATAATAGTAGAACTAGCAAAACCCCCCAATCCATTCGTTATTATCCATTCCTTATCAATTGCCTTTTCAAAACCCATTCTTTTAACTAATAATTTCATCTTCTGTCTCTCCTATCTTTTCATATGTTTATTTTAAACTATCTAAAAACTTTTTCTTTTCAGTTGCTTCAGTTTCTTTACGTCTTTTCATCTCACTATTAAATTTTCTCATTCCACTTACTTTCTCCAATATCTGGTTATTTACAGCGTTTTTTTTCATATCAGCTTTAATTTTCTCGTTGCTTTCCCTTAACGACATAATTCTATCTTGATACTTTGAATAAAATTTACTTTTTCCTGATTTATCTAACTTAGGCTTTTTCCATTTTTCTTTGGTTGGCGATGTTATTTTCTTATATTTAATTTTTTGCTTTAACATCAAATATTGTGGATCATTTTGTTTATCTTTAAACTTTAACTCTTCACATATAAGCTCTATAATTGCCCTTCCTATTGCATCGGGATTATGCTTTATATGTTCATCCTCAACTATAGCTAAATCTCGTTTTATAAGGTTTACACCTTCTGCCTTTGCTTTTTGTATATCTTGATCCACAAGCTCTGAACCTTTTAAGTTGTATTTTCTAATATATTCCGGTGTAACTTCTCCAGTATCGTATATACAATAATCTATAAATCCCTCTCCAATATGACGTTTTATCGCCTTAATGTGATCTGATAAAGAATAATTATATGTTTGTCCGGGCTCTGTCATAATATTGCTAATATATATTTTAAATCCTTTAGACTCTTTAATTGCTTTAGACACACCTTTTACAAGAAGATTCGGAATAACATTTGTATACAAACTTCCCGGACCAATAACTATTGCATCTGCCTCCTTAATTGCTTCAATAACACCCGGCGCAGCCTTCGTATTTGTTGGACTTATGTACACTCTTTCAATAGATACAATTTCTTCATTTATAGCCTCTGGAATTTCGTCTCTGCCTTTTACAATATTTCCATTTGACAGCTCTGCACATATTTCAATTTTTTCTTGAGTAACCGGTAACACTCTTCCTGTTATATTTAAAATATCTCTTGTTTTTTCTACTGATTTTGAAAAATCAGAATATATATTTTGCATTGCGAGAAGGTATATATCTCCAAAAGATAACGATTTTAGACTTCCATACTGAAACTTAAAATTTATTATATTTTCCATTTCTTCTTCATTTTCAGATAATGCTACAATGCTTTCTTTTACATCATCAAGTGGTAATGTATCTAGTAGCATTCTTGAATCTGAATTTTTATCTTCAAAGTCACTTACAGTTACTATTGCTGTAATATTTTGCGTATATTCTTTTAACCCTCTTAGAACTGTGTTAAGACCATTTCCTCCACCTATTACAACCACTTTAGGACCTTGGTCATAAACTTTTTTGTTATATATTAACGACTTTACATTTGCTCTTTTATCTGTTTTTTTTACTAATATTTCAAGGTTTCGTTTTTGAATTGAAATTAAACCTATAACAATTCCAAGAAACCCCATAACAAACAATGTTACAATCTTTATTATTGTCTTTATATCTAAAGTGTCGGTTACAAGTATTATTGAAAATGCATAACAAATTGATATCATTGCAAGTATTATCAATAGCAACCATCTTTTTACTTTATTTCCTGATTTAAACCATGAAAAAAATCCTTTCATTCTGTCAAACCTCTTTCTTTACTCCCCTAGGACCTCTATCTCTAGTTCAATTTTTTTACCAAATTTATCATATACTTTGCTTTTTACATATTCCACAAGTTTAAGCACATCTTTTGCAGTTGCACCACCTTTATTTATGATAAATCCTGCATGTACCTCAGATATTTGAGCTCCTCCAATAGAAAAACCTTTTAAGCCACATTCATCTATTAATTTAGCTGTTATAAAATCATCTCCACGTTTAAATGTACTTCCCGCACTTGGGTAATTTAGTGGTTGCTTAGCTTTTCTTGATTGAAAATACTCAGTCATCTTTTTGTTTATTTCCTCCGGGCCATCATGTAAATTTAACAAAAGCTCTGTTTCTAGAATAATGAGCTTTTCTTCTACAAATATGCTATGTCTATATGAAAATCTTTGTTCTTCATTTTTTAATATATGAATATTTCCATATTCATCCAAACATTTTGTTTTTGTTACTATATTTTTAAATTCTTCACCATATGCACCTGCATTCATTCTTATTGCACCACCAATAGTACCTGGTATTCCGGATGCAAATTCAAACCCACTTATATTTTCCTTTAATAACTTTTGAGCTATCAAGCCTAACGTAGCGCCTGCTTCTGCCGTAACTTTTACATGCTTATTATCTATTTTATCAATTTTTACTTTATTAAAATCTAACTTTATTACAATTCCTCTTATTCCGTTGTCCTTAACTAAAATATTACTTCCATTTCCAATTATTGTAACATCTATGTTGTTTAATTTGGAATAATTTAATACACCTTTAAGTTGCTCAACATCACTTATTCTAATAAAAAAATCAGCATTTCCACCAATTTTAAATGAAGTGTGTTTGTTCATTGGCTCATCAACTTTAATATTTCTAATATTTAATTGATCTGTAAAATAATTATAGATTTCATCTTTCTGCACAAGATAATCCTCCTGTATATTTTTTCACATTATATCTTATATGCTGTCAAAAATCAATTGTGAAATTGTGTATAAAAAGATAAAATAGCTAAAATGCAATAACAGCTTTTTCCATAAAATCAGCAGAGCTCCCATCTCTGGGAGCTCTGCCTTTTTGAACTGTTTACTTGCAGCAATTAACTTCGAAATCCTTGATAAAATCTCTTGCTGCTTCCACACTGGGAAATCTGAAATAGAACTTGATTTTGTCGTTTTCAACGTGAATCTGGTCGATGCTTGCTCCGCATGTAGCTGCCCACTTGTGGCAAACTGCCTCATTGGTTCCTGCATCATAACTACTCTCCCACGCTTCAGGAAACTTGATGCCGTTGATTGCCTTGATGACCTTCGGTTTATGCATTGTCACCTGTACAACCTTTTCGATTCTCATCTCAAATTTCGGTTTCATATTCATACCTCCGTTTTTAGTGTTTCCGGAGGCACATGTCCTCCGAATTTTTGGCGGACACATACTCAACGATGTGCTTTACGACGCATATTGTATCATTTATTTTGTATTATGTCAAGTTAAAACAAATAGAATCATTTTGTTCCATATATTCTATCACCTGCGTCTCCTAAACCAGGTACTATGTATGCATCTTCATTTAGCTTTTCGTCTATATGCGCACAATAAATCTTTACATCTGGATGTTTTTCTGTTACAGCTTTTAGACCTTCTGGTGCTGCAATTAGACATAGGAATTTTATTTTCTTAACTCCTTTTTCTTTTAATAGCTCTATTGCATCTATTGCACTTCCACCTGTAGCAAGCATTGGATCAAGTATTATCGCTTCTTTGTTTTCAATATTTTTTGGAACCTTAAAGAAATAATTTACTGGTTTATGATTATTATTTTCATCTCTGTACATTCCAATATGACCGACTTTTGCATTCGGTATAACATTTATTACTCCATCAAGAATTCCCATTCCAGCTCTTAAAATTGGAATAAATGCAAATTTATCTTCATCAAGTCTTCCTGTTTTCATCTTGCACAATGGTGTCTCAACCTCAGTATCTTCAAGTTCAACATCTTCCATTGCTCTATAACATAAAAACATTCCTATTTCATTTGCTAATTCTCTAAACTCTTTTGTTCCTGTATTTTTACTCCTTAAAATTCCAAGTTTATGTTCAATTAATGGATGATTTAATTCTACAACATTTTCAAATTCTCTCATAATATCAGACTCCTCTTCTTTTTTTACATTTTCATTTACTACATCTTTTTTGGTTATTTTACTTTTTTCTTGATTTTTTTCATTATTAGTTTCTTCAATTTTTATTCTTATTGAATTCTCGCCAACAACTTTTGCTTTTACTATAGTTTTATTTTTTTCTGAAGGTTTATCCTCTTCATCTTTTTCATTTGGTAGTATTAAATTTAATAATATTCCAGCAATTGCAGCCAAACTCATTCCTGAAAGCGGGATAGTCATGTCACCACTTGTCTTAAAATTAATTACAGCACCTCCTAGTCCTAAAACAAGCATACAAGATGCTACAATAATATTTTTATTCTTCCCAAAATCGATTTGATTTTGGATTAAAACTTTCAAACCATTTACCGCTATAAATCCATATAATAAAAGCGAAATTCCGCCTAGCACATGGCTCGGAATTGTTTGAATAAGTGCTGTAAATTTGCCTAAAAATCCGAATACTATAGCAAATATTGCAGCTAAACCTATAACCCACACAGATGCCACCTTTGTCATTCCAACTACGGACGTATTTTCTCCGTATGTTGTATTAGCCGGCCCGCCTAAAACGCCTGCTACAAAAGTTGCTAAACCATCTCCTAGAAGTGTATTTTCTAGTCCTGGTTTCTTCAATAAATCTTTTCCTATAATCGTTCCTAAAGCTGTATGGTCCCCAATGTGCTCAGCCATTGTGACCAAGGCTATTGGCGCCATAGTAAGTGCAATCATAAAGTTAGGATTATACGTTACGTATGGTATATTAAAGTTTGGCACTTGGAACCAAGCCGCTTCATTTACCATAGTAAAATCAACTAACCCTAAACAAACTGAAACAATATATCCAACAACAATACCAACCAAAAATGGTATTATTTTTATAAATCCTTTTCCTCTAACCATTATAATTGCTGTTGTTAAAAATGTTATTGCAGCAACCAAAACGCCCTTCCATTCTATATTTTCTACACCTGCACCAATACCTATACTATTCACAGCTGAACTTGCTAGGCCAAGACCAATAATCATAATCATTGGTCCAATTACTACTGGTGGCAATAATTTATCAATCCAATTCTTTCCGATTGCTCTAACTAAAAGTGAAACAATAATGTAAACAACACCAACAACCATTATTCCTGTCATTGCTCCTGCTAACCCATCTGATGGATTCCCTGATGATGCACCAGCTACATATGCAGCAATAATTGGCGAAATAAACGCAAACGAACTTCTTTTGTTCCTGTTTAACACTTGCGGTAGTAAAAACGTCGCAAGAAGGCTAATAGCCGTGTGTTTTAGCGCCCTTGTTGTCGTAATCTTCGATTACTCCAATCGCCCTACGTATACACTACAGTTGGTCGCTACGCGGGACTTTTAAAACACACGGCTATTAGCCTTCTTGTGCCAGTTCCAAACAAAAGAAGTATTAAACTATAACATTCTTTTTACTAAAATTTAAAACTATGTGGTAATAAATCCTTCATAGCATATGCTTTTATTTCTTCACCTTGTCTTGTATATATTTTAAATTTATCATCAACATATTCATTCATAAATTGCCTGCAATATCCACATGGAACACACTCATTTATAGCCTTTTCACCGGCAGGTGCTCCAAGAATAGTTATACTTTCAAATTCTCGTTCTCCTTCTGATAGTGCCTTTGCAAAAGCAGTACGCTCTGCGCAAATTGCTTGAATTCCATTATTTTCGATATTACATCCCATATACACCTTACCATTTTTTGCTCTAAGAGCTGCCCCTACAGCAAAATGAGAATATGGTGAACAAGAATATTCTCTTGCTTTCTCTGCTACTTCAAAATCATCTTCCATAATTTAACCTCTTTTATCTATTTTTATTTACATAGTAATTAAAGCACTTAACTGAATCAATATGAACAATTTTATTATCATTTACTAATTTCATAATTACCCATTTGCATACTTCAACCATACCTTTATCTATATCTTGCTTTATTGTATCCACATAACATTCTTTTTCATAATTTCTTCCTTCTTCGGTTGCATCAGCAAGATATATAACTTTTTCTAGCATACTCATGTTAGCTCTACCTGTTGTGTGAAATCTAACGCTATTTGCCATATCCTCAGAAAATCCAAATCTATCCTTGCATATCTCTGCTCCGATAATTGCATGAAGCAAGTTATGATTTACCTTTTCAACCTCATCCAAGACTATTCCATATTTTCTTATATAATCCTGTTCCGCTTCTGAAGATAGCTCTTTTGCTATATCATGTGCAATTGCGGCAAGTTTTACTGTTTCAATATCCACATTATAAATTTCTGCATATTCTATAGCTCTTTTTACAACACCTTCTGAATGTTTAAATCTTTTTTCTGATAACATTTTTTTAACTTCCACATATAACTCCTCATACTTTACCATGTAGTGTCTCCCTTCCTAACTATCATCAATACTAACAAATAATTCTTCAATAGTCAATTATAATTTACTCCAAAGAGCACTGCAAAGCCGGGTTTCCTTGCGGATTCCCGGCTATTTTTTACAGCTCAATAATCAAGTCATCTACCACTCTACCAAGCGTATTAAAGCGATATGCTTCGCCTATCACGCTGCCGCACGGATTACCATCACAGCCCCGTACTCCCTCATCAACGAGAAATGGGATAGCGTATGCTTTCCCCTGCGGATTAGTTGCAAGAACACTTATTGTTGAATTAGAAAACAAACTACCTCTGAATGCCGGTGTTTCAAGTATAGTGTAGCTTACAACTTCGAATACCTTGTCGCACATCACACATGCAACCTCGCTCTTAATGTCGAAAAAGCCCATCGACTCACACATATCCATTTCGTCAATATTCGGGATAACCCAGAATCTCTTCGGATCAACCACGCATTCTGCACATAATCCCGGCACCAGCTCAGTCTTCATAATGTATTTCTTATCTTCTCCCTCACCAGTTTCCACCAAGTAGGTGTAAGTGCCATTTTGAACAATAAAAAGTACATTTTTTCCAGTTTTGTCGAAGTATATCGTAGTATCATCACCAAATTTCTTCGACGGCAGTTGGGCGAAAATATTTTCCAGCAATTCCATAAGTTTAGCTCCTTTCTTTGTTGATTCAATTTGCTTATGGATTTGTGGTGGTACTGAGTTACTGAAAGAACTTGCTACACTCAGTTTTTCAACCATCCACACGGAATGTTATGATTATAGCATTTAATTTATATAAAGTCAAATGAATCTCTAAAAAATGAGTTTATGAATTATTTCTATTAAACTCACAGAGCTCATCTTTTTTACTTGTTATTTAAATGGTAGTAATTTCTTAATCTATATCACCTAAACATTTAATTGTTTTATACTTTGAGTTATGTATTTTATTTCCTCTATCCATTAACATAACCTCTAAGTTCTTCTCCACAGCAATATCAAGTAAAGTTTCTTTATCATCTACAAAGCATGCTTCTCCAGCTTTAATATTGTAGTCATTTATTGGATGATTAAATAATACTTTATCTCTTTTAAGCTCTCCATATACTGAAGAAATATAAACTTTATCAAAGTATTTATCAATGCCATGTTTCTCTAAGTATCTATACGCACAAGGCCAGTTATCAGATAGCATAAGCAATGTATATTTCTTTGATAATCTTTCTAATTGCTCTTTAACATCATTGTACATTGTATATTTTGTATCACTCAAATTATAAACAAAGTCATCAACAATTTCTGTTACTTTTTCCTTGGTAATATCATATTCTAGCCTTTTAAACACTTCTGTATAAAACTTCATCATCATTTCTTTTTCTTCGTCTAAAGTCTCTACTTTTCCATCTAATGTATGTCCAAGCTCAGACATAATTTTAGATGCCTTTTTTATATCTATCTCATTTATATCAACATTTTTTAATAATACTGGTGTAACAAGCCAATCACCTGATGTTGGCTTTACAAGTACATATCCCATATCTAAAATTAAATATTTAATATTTACCATATTTTCCATATTAACTATTATTCCTTTCATTAACGGCACAAAATTTAATTAAACTAATATTTTTTTATTACGCCTCCCATTCGCACGAAACAGAACCATTCCTAATCTGTAAAATCACTATCTATTACAATATAGTATTTATATTCTGGATATTTTTCTTTAATTCTTTCATATACTTCATCCTTTATTTTCTTTGGATTATCCGCAGAAAAGTCAATTATAATATCAAAGTTAATTGTTTTCTTTTCGTTATCCACATAGAAACCATGTAACTGTATTATTTCTTTGTATTCAGCAATTATTGCTCTTAAGTCCTTTTCAATTTGAACAGCACCCTCGTCACTTTCGTTTGTTGCATATATACCAAGAATAAGTATTATTCCAAACTCTTTATAAATTGTTCCTTGAATTGTTTTAGTTAATCCATGAATTTCTTTTGCTGTCATTTTTTCATCTACTTGAATATTTGCAGCTCCCATTATCTTAGATGGCCCATAACTATGTAACATTAAGTCATATGTTCCGTAAACTTTATCAAATTGATTTATTCTTTCCTTTAATTTTGTTGATAATTCGCCATTTGCTCTTGTTCCAATTATTGTATTTAATGTTTCTTTTAAAATTTCTATACCAGATTTAATAATCAATGCAGATATAACTATACCAATGTATCCTTCTAATTTTAATCCCCACACAATATTTGCCACTGCAGCTATTAACGTAGAAAATGATACCACTGCATCAAAGAAGGCATCTGTACCAGAAGCAATTAAGCTCTGAGAATCTATTCTCTTCCCTGTATTTTTTACATATCGACCTAAAAAAAATTTAACAAATACAGCAGCTGCAACAACAATAATTGAAGCAACGGAATAGTTTACTTCGCTAGGAAATATTATTTTCTCAATGGATTCTTTTAGTGATGTGAAACCTGCCAGCAATATAATTAACGCTATTATTACAGAAGCAATATATTCAATTCTCCCATGGCCATATGGGTGCTCTTTATCTGGAGCTTTATTTGCAAGTTTAGCTCCAACTATGGTTATTATAGACGATACAGCATCACTCAAGTTATTTACTGCGTCTAATATAATTGCAATAGAATTAGCTAAAAATCCAACTATTGCTTTAAAAATTACAAGGAAAATATTAACAATTATTGCTTTAATGCTTGTTTTTATAATAACCTTAGATCTATCCATACAAAATCCTCCCCAAACTATTTAATTAAGTATATATGGTTTTATAATGTCATATAGAATATGTGTTGGCAAACCTATCATTGTAGAATAATTACCTTCAATTTTTTCAACATGCACACAAAATTCATTTTGTATTCCATATGCACCAGCCTTATCCATGGCATTACCAGTATCAATCCATCTATCTATTTCATCGTCTGATATATCCTTTAAGTATACTTTTACTTCATCAAAAGTTTTATGCTCTTCATATTCTCCATCCTTATAAATAAGAACGCTCAAGCCAGTTAATATACTATGTGTTCTATTTCCCTCCAAAAAACTTTTAATCATGCTCTTAGCATGGGCTCTACTTTTTGGCTTTCCAAATATTTCACCATCTCTTACAACAACAGTATCTGAGCCTATTACAATTCTGTTTCCATTTGTTTTATCAAATATATCCTTTGCTTTTATAAAAGCAAGCCTTGTTACCTGCTCTTCTGGAGTTAATCCTTCTTGTAAAGTTTCATCTATTCCGCTTACTTGAATTTCAAACTCAGGCACAACCAAATTTAAAAGGTCTTTCCTTCGTGGTGAACCTGATGCTAATATTATTTTCATACTACCACCTTCAAAAAAAATCTTATTTTAAAATCATATACAATAACATATCTATACCGAAAATACAACCCAAAGTGCACGATATAATTGCCAAGCTCTTTTCCGAAATTTTATTAGCAATTTTCTTTATACTTGGAACCACCATATATATTAAAAATAAACTAGATAACCCAAAGAATAAGATTGACCTAAAACATATATATCCATTAATATTTCCCCAGTTCCATATCTCTACGTTATAGTCCCACAATCGCTTATGAAAAAATTCCCAAAGTACCCAGCCTGTTGCATATTCTAATACTCCAGTAATTACACAATTTACAAGAAACACCACAGATGGATGCTTCTTTAATTTATATGTAAATGCTGTAATAAATAAACCCCCAAATGCATAAATTGGTATCCATGGTCCAAATGTAGATCCTCTCTTTATAAAATAACCTAAATCTATTCTATAGAAAAGCATCTCATAAACAAATCCAAAAAAGCCACTGCACACCATTATTAGCAATATTATGTATATTGTCTTTTTAAATCCAATTCCTTCATCCTTAAAAATCAATAGTTTATCCTTCAAATTAAATACCCCTTTTATTTCTCTATATTTCCATACTTATTGTTAAAATATTTCACTATTCCATCAACTTCAAGCTCTTTACCACAAACACGTTTTGCTACTTCATTAATATTGTAAACCCCACCATATTTGTGTATGTTTTCGTTTAGAAATTTCGTTATTTCTCTTATTCTTCCTTGCTCAAGCATTTGATCAACTTTTCCAAGCTTTTCATTTATGGTTTCTAGTAACATTCCGTCGAAAATTGAACCAAGCAAATATGAAGGAAAATACCCAAATGCCCCCTCTGACCAATGCATATCTTGTAAAATTCCCTCTGCATCGTTTGAAATATCTAGACCTAAATACTCTTTATACTTTTCATTCCACATTTGTGGTAATTTGTCAAAATCAACATCTCCATTAAATATTGCTCTTTCCAGCTCATATCTAATTATAATATGCATACAATATGTTAATTCATCAGCCTTAGTTCGTATGTTTGATGGCCTTGCATTGTTAAACATTTTTACAAAATCTTCTATTGGTATATCAAGATTCAATTGCTCTTTAACATCATTGTATATTGGCTTCCAAAAATTAATATTTCTTCCTAATATATTTTCGAAGAATCTCGATTGGCTCTCATGAAGAGCAATTTTATCTATATCATACGTGTAAAATTTTGCTAACGATTCATCAATATTTTGCTCAAATATACCATGGCCACCTTCATGTATAATTGTTGAGCAAATATCTGTTATATCATTATCATTTGAAAATGTAATTCTAACATCATTATTATTTAGCTTCATTGTATATCCATGAGTATAAATTCCAAGAGCTCCTCTTGTATTATCAAATCCAATATATTCAAGTAAAAATTTTCCAAAGTTTACTAGCTCTTCATCTGTATATTTCTTATCTAATTTTTCCTCATTATTTACTTTTAAATTTCTAATAATTGGTATTATTTGCTCTTTTAGGTCAGTAAATAATTTATCTATTTGTTCAGATTTTATCCCTTCTTCGTAGTCATTTAACATACAATCATATAAATTTGTGCTATCTGGATAAATATAATTGTACAATTTTTTTGTTTCACTAATTATTTGTATCAAATATGGTTTAAATATTTCATAATCGTTTTTCTCTTTTGCCTCTACCCATGAGTTTAATGATTTATTCCTAAGCTCGCAGTAGCCCTTGTAAAATTCTTCTGGCACATTTTTCATCTTGTAAAAATCTTTCTTTAAACTTGATAAATAATGTTTTTGCATTTCATTTAGTTTATTAAATTCGTCACTATTAGCCACATCTTCAATTAATTCTATATACTCATTGCTCTGCGTTAATCTAAATGATTCGATCTCGTATTTTGTACTAACGTCAATTAAATAGTCGTATGACTTTTTAGATGCCACCGTATCCATCTCCCACCTAAGCATTGCAACTGTATATCCCAAATATTCAACCTGCTTTAAATAATCTAGTAATTTTTCAAATTTTTCCATTTCAAACCAACCTTTCTACTAAGTAAATTATGCATTAATTATTATTCATCTTTTGATTTATTTAAACGCTTTTAGTGTATTGCTTTACTGGTATTTTTATATTTTTTTGATAATTTTTCTGCAAATTTTACATCTCTATATCCAATATAGCCCAATTTTTTTCTATCTACAAGCTCTAGAAATTCTCCTTCATATATAATTCTGCTTTTATCCCTATATGCTTTGTAAAAATACTTGTGAAATCCCATGTATATAGCAGTTAAATCAGTTAATATTTCATTATCCAATCTATTTTTAAGCTCAACCTTATTTGATAATAAAATATGATGCGACAATTCATGGGATAACGTTGAAATAACTTGATCTATTGTAGTATATGTTGATACTTCCAACGTTACTTCTTTGTTTATTTCATTATAGCTCCCTGCTACAGGTGTTTGGGTTCTACTAGAAGTTCTTCTAATTGTAAATTTAAGCTCTTCTCCATTAATTCCCATATATTCATATATTGATTTAAATAGCTCCTGAATATACTTGTTATCAAATCTAGAGTACATTAGTTTGCGTTCAAGCTCTTCTAATAACTTGTATTCTGACTTCAATGGATATCCTAATTTACGTATATTTAAATCAATCATCTCAAGATATTTCTTTATATCTTTTTTACTTACTAAACTATTTTTTTTATTCTTATTCATCAATTTATTTAAGTTGTTATTGTGCTGTATTTCGCCCTTTAAAAGTTTAAAGAACCAGCTAATATAGTCACTATAGGCTATTATCACAAATATAAGAACAATTGCTACTACTATTACAATTATCTTAATCATATATCTTTTCCTTTACTTCTTTTCTAAAACGTCATCTATCTTCATATAATCTTTTTGATATTTATTTTCTATATTCTGTACGCCTAGTATACCATATTAAATATAAATAGAAAATAAATTTGACAGAATAACAATATATATAATGCATTCTGTCAAATTTAACAGTATTTACTTAATTATTGAGGTTCAACAACATCAATCCATTGTTTTAAAATTTCTTTTTCCTCTGATATTTGTTTTGTATACTGAATAGCAGCAGCAATAGGAATCCATTGTTGAATATAATTTTTATCTGTATTGCTCTTTTCAGCATATAAATCTAAATATTTTTCAGCGAGTTCCTTTTTCCCCATCATACAAAATTTTAAATAAGTTAATGCAACATCACCTGAAGCATTTCCAACAGTTACATGAGCCCAATCTATTACATAATGCTCTCCATTTTCAGTTATTATAATATTACTTGGAACGAAATCTCCATGGCAAAGTTTAAAATGATTTTTCATCCCTTCTAACCTTTGTAATAAATCATATTTTATATTATCTTCAAATAAATCCGATTCACTAATTCTATTTCTATATTTATCTTTCATTCTATTTAAGAGAGGAACTTTCTTTGAAAAAATCTCCATTTGAATATCAACAAATGTATTTAAATATTCTTCAATTTTATCTGGATTCTTTTCCATTAAATCCTCTAATGTATCTCCACAAATGTATTCAGAAACTATACCTAACTTATTCTCTACAATAGAAACTTCTTTTAGCTTTGAAATTTTTAAATCTGTACTTTCTTCAACTCTAGCTTGATTCAACGCTTCGTTAAAAATATTTGCTTTTGAATATCCATCATTAAATAGTTTAATCGTATTACCATTATCCTTATACACAACTTTTGTAGCTCTTTTTACAATTGGATTGTCTAATTTATAACTCATATAATTTACCTCCATTCAAATGGTACTAAAGCTCTTTTGCTTGGGCTTTAGTAGCTTAATATACAAATCTTGCCACATATTATTTGCCATAATATACTTTTAGATATAGATTCTTAATTTCTTCAATTGTTGGATAACGTGGGTTTGCACCTGTACATTGGTCATCAAATGCTTGCTCACTCATTTCATCAAGTGTTGCTAAGAAATCTTCTTCTTTAATGCCATAGTCTTTTATAGTATGTTTGATTTCAATTGCATCTTTTAATTCATCTATTTTAGCTAATAATTTTTCAAATTTTTCATTATCATCTTTTCCAGTAATTCCAAGTGCTTCAGCAATTTCTGCATATCTTCTTAATGTATGAGGATGATCATATTGTGGGAATGTTCCCATTTTGTATGGAACTTCTTCTGCGTTAAATCTCATTACATCATTTAATACAAGCGATACTGTAACACCATGTGGTAAATGGTGGAATGCACCAAGTTTGTGACCCATTGAGTGACAAATTCCTAAGAATGCATTTGCAAATGCCATACCAGCTAGCGTTGCAGCATGTGCCATTTTTTCTCTAGCAACAGGATCCTTAGTGCCTTCCTTATATGCTCTTGGTAAATATTCGAAGATTATTTTAATTGCTTCTAATGCCATGCTATCTGTAAATTCAGTAGCCATCATTGAAACATAAGCTTCGATACTATGAACCAATGCATCTATACCTGAAGCTGAAGTTAATCCTTTTGGAGCATTCATCATCATATCAGCGTCTACTATAGCCATCTTTGGTAGTAATTCATAGTCAGCTAATGGATATTTAACACCTGTTTGTTCATCTGTAATAACAGCAAATGGAGTTACTTCTGAACCAGTACCTGCTGATGTTGGAACAGCTATAAAGTATGCTTTTTCACCCATCTTAGGGAATGTATAAACACGTTTTCTAATATCCATAAATCTCATAGCCATATCTAAGAAGTCAATTTCTGGATGTTCATATAGAACCCACATAATTTTTCCTGCATCCATTGCTGAACCACCACCAATTGCTATAATGCAATCAGGTTTAAATTCAGCCATCAATTTAGCACCTTCTTTTGCACATGCTAAGTTTGGATCTGGAGCGACATTAGAAAATGTTGTATGTTCAATTCCCATTTCATCTAATTTATCTGTTACCACTTTTGTGTAGCCATTTTCGAATAAGAATTTATCTGTTACAATAAATACTCTCTTCTTATCCATTACATATTTTAATTCTTCAATTGCAACAGGTAAGCAACCTCTCTTAATATAAACCTTCTCTGGCATTCTAACCCAAAGCATATTGTTTCTCCTTTCAACAACTGTTTTTGTATTTAGTAAGTGTTTAATTCCAACGTTTTCTGATACAGAGTTTCCTCCCCAGCTTCCACATCCAAGTGTTAGTGATGGAGCCATTTTAAAGTTATAGATATCACCTATACCACCTTGTGATGAAGGCATATTTATAACAACTCTGCATGTTGGCATGCTACTATAGAATTTTTGCATCTTTTCTTGCTCTGTCATTGTGTTAATAAATAATGAAGATGTATGACCAAGTCCCCCATCAAAAATTAAATGTCTTGCTTTTTCTATTGCATCATCGAAATTTTCTGCTTTGTACATAGCAAGAACTGGTGATAATTTTTCATGAGCAAATTCTTCTGAAATATCTACACTTTCAACTTCTCCGATTAATACTTTAGTTGTTTCAGGAACTTTAACTCCAGCAAGCTCTGCTATTGTAGCTGCCTTTTGTCCAACTATTTTAGCATTTAATGCACCATTAATTAATATTGTTTTACGTACTTTTTCAATTTCATTCTTTTTTAAGAAATAACATCCACGTTTTTCAAATTCAGCTTTTACTTTGCTGTATATTTTACTATCAACAATACAAGATTGCTCGCTTGCGCAAATCATACCGTTATCGAATGTTTTTGAATGTATAATTGAGTTAACAGCTAATATAATATCTGCTGATTCATCAATAACAGCTGGAACATTTCCCGCACCAACTCCAAGGGCTGGCTTTCCGCTTGAATATGCAGCTTTAACCATACCAGGTCCACCAGTTGCTAAAATTGTATCTGACTCTGCCATTAACATATTTGTTAAGTCAAGTGATGGAACATCAATCCATCCAATAATACCTTTTGGTGCACCAGCTTTTACAGCTGCTTCTAGTACTATTTTAGCAGCCTCTATTGTTGATTTCTTAGCACGTGGATGTGGGCTTATAATAATTCCGTTACGTGTTTTTAAACATACAAGTGTTTTAAATATCGCTGTTGATGTTGGATTAGTTGTTGGTATAACAGCTCCAATTAAACCAATTGGCTCTAGTACTTTCTTATATCCATATGATTTATCTTCTTCAACAACTCCAACGGTTTGAACATTTTTATATTTATTATAGATGTATTCTGCAGCATAGTTATTTTTTATAACTTTATCCTCTATTACACCCATGCCTGTTTCTTCAACTGCAAGTTTTGCAAGTGGAATTCTTGCTTGGTTTGCAGCCATTGCTGCGGCAAAAAATATCTTATCTACTTTCTCTTGTGAAAATGTAGCAAACTCCTTTTGTGCTTTTCTTACATTTTCAATTAACTTTTGTAATGATTCTGTACTATCTACAATATCATATTTACTCATCGTTGCTCTCCTCCTTATTTTTATTTAGGTTATTCATTTATTGTATTTTAATACATGCTTTGGAAAATATTAATAACTATTTAGCAATATAGCTAATGATGCAGACAAGTCTTCGTTTTTAATTCTTATATTTTCTGGCACTTTTAAATTTATTGGAGCAAAATTCCAAATAACTTTTATACCACAATCTATAAGCTTATCACAAACTACTTGTGCAGCTTCTCTTGGAACTGTTATAATTGCTACACTAATTTTATTTTTCTTAACATAGTTTTTTAAACCACTCATTAAAAATATCTTCTTGTTATCGCACTTTTTCTTATCAACATCAAAAGCTCTAACAACTCTAATCTTATTTTCAAATCCAGAATAATTCATCAGTGCTTGACCAAGTCTACCAGCTCCAATTACAATGATATCCTTAGATTTATTTATATTTAAAAACTCCTCAATATCATTGATAAGGTCATTTACTACAAATCCTACTCCTGGTTTACCATCTGTTTTGCTAACACAAGCTAAATCCTTTCGAACTTGTATTGGATTAAACCCTAGTTCCTTAGCTATACTTGTAGATGACACATTATTGATGTTTTCCAATTGCATTTTTTTAAGTATTCTTAAATACTTTGGTAACCTTCCTAATGTAACTACTGAAATAGCCAATATCTTTTCTCCTTTCCTATAATTCGATAAATGTTTATCGATTTGAATTATAGCATTGTACATTTTATATTACAATACATTTTTGTTAATTTACGAAAAAAGAATGCGACAATTTTCGCATCCTCCATTATATAATAAATTTCTTATTAGTTTCGCTTATAATATCACAAGAGCAGATAATTTTTCAATTATCTGCTCTTAATAATTTTCTACTTATGGAGTTACCTTTTGTGATTGCATCCAATTTTTCTTGTATCGTACGAGTTTTGAATACTTGTAATGATGTCTTGCTTTTTCTTTAAAAATTCTTCTGCTTCATCTGTTGTCATTGGAACAGATGGAAGCTCTGCCATTTTCATAACAACATTTCTTCCCCAATTTCTTGTATGATTTGCTCCTCGAATATATTTTTTATTATTATTAAAATCATTTCTTGACGGAGCATTACCAATTAAATCAAGCTCACTTCGCGGATTGTTTATCTGCTCCAAAACAATCTTGATTGGAACAATATATGTTCTACCATCTTTCCCTTCTAGATACGCAACTTTCTTCTGGAAAACTGGAATAATAATATAATCTTTGAAAACTGGACACTTTTTTGAATCAATTTCTAGATATTCTGTAGCACCTAACGCAACATAAAAATCTATGATACATCCATCATCAATTCCTATTACATCCTTTGAACCAGATGGATTTGAATTATTAGATGTAGGATCTTGCTGATTTCCTCCTATAAGTGGATGTCCTTCAACACCTTGTTTCTTTAAATCTTCCCAGTCCTTTAATATATTATATTTTTCATTTATTTCATTTGCTTCATCTATCGTTATTATTCCGCTACTTGCCAATCCATATAATTCAGCATAATCGAGTTCACCTTTTAAATACAAATCTAAAAGATTTGGTACATTTTGCCTAGCTTGGCTATTATCCGTATTTAATCCAGTATTTATGTCGGATTTTATTTCTAAAACACTTGATAACGATAATTCTGATTTATTTATTAATCTTATAATTTCGGCAGTAGAATATAGCCCCTGGATTACTTTAGCACTCATTCCAGCATTTATTAATTCTAAAGCCTTTTCATCGAAATTGTCACTATATAAGCTAAAGATTACATCTTGAGATATAACACCATTATTAAAAAAATCTATTAAAATTGTTTTTTCTTTGTTTTTCCTATTACAATATGCTTCTGCGTCCTCTTCAGCAATTTCATGATTAGCAAGTGCTCTCGCTGAAAAGAATCCTTTTTCGTATAAATCAAAATACACTTCCGATTTATTCTCTTTGTCGTTTTCATCAATTTGTTCAGAAATATTATCTTCTAGATTCTCATTTGCAATTTCATAGATACCTTTTAAATCTTTATTATAAAATGATTTTTCACTATCATTTAATGTTCTCTTTAAAATACCATATACAACATCTGGTGTAAAATATTTAAGTAACTTTTCATTTGATAATGAATCTACCTCTCCAAGCTCTGCAGCAATTTTTCTTGCATTGCTCTTGTAATATAAATTAACTAGAGCTTGAGACGAAAAATATTTTAACCTTTCCATTGCTCTAACTGTATCTATAGAAATTTTTCCACTTTCAAACATACGCCATATTTCTGCTGTTTCATCGTGGTGAAATAAAGCCCTACCTCTTTTGTCTGTGAGAGCTTTTATCATATCTTCCTGAGGAATTTCCAGCTGAAGAATTTCTGTAATAGATATATTGTTGTGATATAATGCCACATCTAATTCTCCGCTAAAATACATATCTACTATATCTCTTTTAGGAGCATATTTAACATATGTTTGAAAATTTATTTCTTCTCTTTCATACATCTCTTTTATAAATTCACCAGATAAGTATTTTAAAATATACCTTGCTCCAGTATGAAGAAATACTTCTTCTAAAACTTTTTCATCAATATTTCCGTAAAATTCATCTTTGCTCATTAATCCTGATTTTGAATTGTTAGTTTGCCCGTCATTTCGTTCTGTTAAAAATTTTACTACAGGTCCACGTTTTATAAAAATATCTCCATGTTTATGAATAAAGCTTTTTAATTCATCTTCACTCATATATCGATTAATAAATAGTATTACTTCTTCATCTGATAGAAATTTGGTTTGTCTAAAACTCCTTTTTATGGTTTCCAATACTCTATTTGATGCAGAATTATCAAATAAATTTGCCAACACTCCTTCTTTAAAATTTGGCTCATACTCACATACATGATTCATAATTTGTAAAGTTTTTTTAGTTATCTCATCAAAATATGGAGCTTCTTGTTCAGACTGTGGAAAATTTTCCTGTATTCTTTGCATAATATACAATAACCCTACACAATTGCTATTCACCCTTTTTACATATTCCTTGCATAGTAATTCCTGCCTCTCATCATTACTCAATAATTTTTCACGATATTTTTTATCTATTTCTTGTTCTATAGAATCTTTAATGTGATTTACGTACTCTTCAATTTCTTTTGATCTGTTATTTATTTTCCCTGTAGAACTCAATCCAGATACTAATTCAAAATATGCTTCTGCATACGCATATGTATCTTCAAGTCCTAGTCTTATTGCCTGAGATATCTTCTTCCTTGAAAATTCCTTACGACTTCCATCTGGCAATACTACTTCGCATTTATCTCCATCTATTCTTGCAATTTTATCTTGAATTATTGAAGCTTCGAATAATATTTTTACCAACATTTCATCATCTAATTCCATATATACCCCCAAAAAACATTTCTACAATTATACCAGATTTTTGCCAGGAAGTCAATTTATGTAGACTTTGTATAGGATACATTCCTTTTAGTTTGCTCTTAATTCGTCTGTTATTATAGATAGTATCTTTTATCCACATCAAAGCACATCACTTTTTGAATATATTAACTTATATATACTTTTTTATTTTAATTTAAGAGCCAAAGAAACCACCAAGCTTTTTTGCTTGATGGTCTCCTAGTCTGATTACTTTACGGGACGAACATTTACCAACTTAATGAAGTGGTATCAGTTCCTCTTTACAGAAAGATCATCGAAGTCCTCAGGGGCACATGCACACGCATTTTTCAAGCAACTTGATACAAATTATTTTTGACCATCAACATCTGGTCTCCATAGAGCATATCCATCTAATTTATCTTGTGTTGAAATATAAAATGGTGTATTTTTATTAAGTTTAGCAACTTCCTTCATATCTTCATCTGATAATTTAAAATCAAATATATCAATATTTTGACGAATATGATCTGGATTACTAGATCCCGGTATAACAATATTATTTGAGTCAACATGCCATCTTAATATTGCTTGAGCTGATGACTTACCATTCTTTTCTCCTATCTTAGCAAATATTTCTTCGCTAAGTACTGAATCGTTTCCTTTTCCTCCAAGTGGATACCATGCTTGTAAAACAATATTATACTGCTTTAAGAACTCTTTTAGCTCTGTTTGTGGATAATATGGATGTGCTTCTACTTGAATTAAGCTTGGTATAATTTCTGTTTGAGACATTAAATCTTTTATTTGCTCTATACTAAAATTAGAAATACCAATTGATTTTACTTTACCTTCTTTTTTAGCTTTTTCGAGCATTTTATATCCAGCTACATAGTTTCCTGCTGGTTGATGTAATATTAACATATCAATATAGTCTAATCCAAGTCTTTCTAATGTCTTATCAACAGCCTCCTCTTCTTCATAAAAAGAAGGCCATATTTTAGTTTCTAAATAAACTTTATCTCTGGTTGTTATTCCATCTTCTATTGCTTTTTTTATCGCTCTGCCAACAGCTTTTTCGTTTACATATGCATTAGCTGTATCAATTAATTCGTAGCCATCTTTTAAGCTATTATAAACAGAAGCCTCTGCTTGATCTGGTGTTAATAAAAAAGTTCCAATTCCCATAGCTGGAATTTTATTTCCATCATTTAAATTTAAATATTCCATATTAATCTCTCCTTTTCTTAATTATAATTTGTTATATTCTCCATCAGAAACCGGCTCGCACCATTCATTGGATGTCTCTTCTCCTGGTACTTCCACAGCTATATGAGAAAACCATGAATCTTTTTTAGCCCCATGCCAATGTTTTACATTCGCAGGAATTGTTATTACAACTCCTGGTTTAAGTTCAACCGCTTCTTTACCTTCTTCCTGATACCAACCGCTTCCTGCCGTACATATAAGAAGTTGTCCTCCACCACTTTTAGCATGATGAATATGCCAATTATTTCTGCATCCTGGTTCAAATGTAACATTTGCTAAAAATACTGGACATTTTCCATATTCTGTAAGAGGATTCAAATACGAATTTCCTATAAAATATTGAGCATAATTAACATTTGGATTGCCCAAACCAAAAACATTTGCTTTATCAAATTCTTCTTTATTCATAATTAGCCCTCCTTATTTATTCTCCTTCTCTCTCGTTTTTTTACCAATACTATCTAAATTATATACAATACAGCTTATTGTCCCGTATATACTTTAGAATACTCTAATAGCATAATTACAAGCATTGCAATATCTATTACTATTTTTATTACATTTTTCTTTTTCACTTATTAAAACCCTAATCCTTTTAACCAATTTTCAACAGTAGCTCTAGATTCTTCTTTTCTTGCATCAGTTCCTCTGATTGCTAGACCATTTGTATTAACTTTACTTGATGCTAATTTACTTGATAATCTAGCAAATGTACCTGCATTGCCAGAGCCTTCATGTGTGCAAAATGGTATTATCGTCTTCCCTGAAAAATCGTATTCTTCTAAAAATGTATTTACTACCATTGGTACTTCTTCCCACCAAATTGGATATCCTAGGAATATTGTATCGTATTTGGAAATATCTATAAACTCTGGATTTTTAAATTCTGGTCTTGCATTCTCATTTTTTTCTTTTTGAGCCACAGTTGTGCACTCGTTATAGTTTGCCGGATACGCATTAACTGGATCAATCTTAAATGTATCTACATTATTACCAAAATAGTCTCTTATAAAACCTGCCATTATTTCTGTATTACCGACCTCAACAGTTCCAACAGAATAATTTTCATCAGCTCTTGAAAAATATGCAATTAAAATCTTTCTTGAATTCTCATCATTTTCATTGTCTGTATCATTTTTATCTTGTTCACCATTACCATTTTTATTCTCATCATTACCAATAGATGTACCAACAGCTTTTGAAGAATCATTATCTTCGTTTTTATTTCCTAAAACATCATTATTTACTAAATATATAATTCCAAAAATGGCAGCTACTATTATAAGAATTGCAATAATTAAACCAATAATTTTTTTACTCATAAAAAATTCCTTTCTTCAATATCTATATCCAATTTTCTACTTTGCTTCTTGCATTTTTACAATCTGCCCCTCTAATTGCAATTGCGTCATTTAGTACATTTGCATTTTTACAAGCTCTTTTTACATCATTTGGTACATTAGCTAAGCCTGATCCTTCATGAGTCGTAACAATACGAATTGTCTTTCCAGTAAAATCTAGCTTCTTTAATGCTGTTTCAAGCTCTGGAGCATATGTTCCCCAGTATATTGGACTCATTATATAAATAACTTCATATCCAGATATATCTGGAATACTTTCCTTTATTGGTGCATTTCCAACTCTTTGTTTAGCTTCCTCGATACATGTCATATAATCTTTACTATATGGTACTAGTGGGTCAACTCTGAATAAATCAGCATTTGTAAATTCCTGTACAAATTCTGCAATATATTCAGTGTTACCCTTGTCAATATATCCAACTGCATAATTCTCATCAGCTCTTGAAAAATAAATAACTAAGCTTTTCTTATCCTTATAACTTTCTTTTTTCTCTCCAAATAGACTCATAATAATACCTCCTAAGTTTTAATATTTAATATTACTTAATTTCTTCTATCCATTTGCTAATTTCTTCATCCGAAGTTAAATAAGTATGCTCTCTCCAATCTTCTGTGAATTGAATATTAAGAGTATTTTCTAACTTACAGTAGCTTTCAATTTCCTTAAAAGTTCTGCCAAGCCAACCAGCATTTGTTGCAAAAGCATATACTTTCTTTTTACTTAAATCATTTTTCTTTAAGAATTCTCTTACAACTGGTGTTATTGTATACCACCATACAGAAGTTCCAATAATTATTTTGTCGTAATCATTTAAATCTACATTTATAGCTTCAATTTCTACACACTTTTTAGTTGATTCATTTGATTGATATTCATCTACAATTTCTTGATAATCATCTATTAAAAATGGTGTCTTTGGTTTTAATTCTAAAACATCACAGTCAATTTTATCCTTTATCATATCAACAATGATTTTAGTATTCCCTGTATAAGAATAATAAACAAGTAACGTTTTCATCTTTTTCCTCCTTTTCATATTTTATTTATAATCCATCTGGAAAGCTTGTAAATGCGCCTCTTTCATTTTGAGGAATTCCATATTGCTCTTTTCCAAGATTAATTGCTTTTATCATAAATGCCATATTTCTTCCAAGATTTCTCATTATTTGTAATCCTTCTTTATCTTTCTCAACATCTTCTTTTGTGAATCCATGTACTTCATTCCAATATGTGCTTGAAACAATTGGCATACTAGATATTGTAAAATACTTATTAATCTCGTCAAAGGCAGATGTACTTCCAGCTCTTCTTGAAGAAACAACTGTAGCCCCCACTTTCATACTTTTATTTACTTTTGAAGTACTATAGAATAATCTATCTAAAAATGTTACTATTCCACCATTTGCATGAGCATAATAAACTGGTGTTCCGACAACAATACCATCAGCATCAATAAATTTGGGAGCAACTTCATTTACTAGATCATCAAAAACACATTTTCCTATTTGGCTACATGTACCACATGCAATACATCCTCTTATATCTTTGTTGGCAACATCAATAATTTCTGTTTCAATACCTTCAATATTTAATGTCTTCTCTACTTCTTTAAGGGCTCTTTTCGTACACCCATCAATTTTGGGACTTCCATTTAACAATAAAACTTTCATAAAAACCTCCTGAAATATATTTTATTTAATACATTGATGCTTTAGAGCTTACAATAACCCATTTATCTGCACGTTTTTCTAATTTTAAATCCTGTCTTAATCTCCACCATGATTTAGACGTACCAAATGGAGATGCTAAAGTTTTAGTCTTACCAATAACACTTGCTTTATCTCCATCAACTGATACCTCTATACTCTCATGTATGGATTCATAATATTTAAGCTCTCCATTTATTACAGAACTAATATAATCCTGCTTAGATTGTCTCATTCCAGTCATATGGATTAAAATGTAATCATCTGCCAGAATTTCTTGAAGAGCCTCAATATCTTTGTTTATACTAGCATCACAAAGCCTCTTATAAAGCTCTGTTATAATTTCAATATCATTCATAAAATCACCATGCCCTAAAATTTGAGTTAATAATATAATAAGAATAAAATAATTTCAAGCAAAAAAAGATAGCTTACACAGCTACCTTTTTTATTATTTATTTAAAATCTTTTGAATATTCAATGCTATTCATTATTTGATTAAAGAATGTATCTCCAGCTGATTGATCTTCAATATCTTTATACATAGTGTATGAAAACTCAACTACTCTATTTCCAACCATAAATGCACCTTGATAGTATTTTGAATATTTTTCAATAGGAGTCCCATTACCAAATACAAATGTATCGTATTCTTTTCCAGCTATATTTGTTTTACTCCATGTATATTGATCACCCTTTTTAGCTTTATACGCATCTATATTCTCATAAGTACCTTCTTGAGGGAAAACTCTAACTTGTATGCAAGTACTATTATAGCTACTCTCTCCAAGATACCATAGCCAGTTATCAATTCCAACATTATCATTTTTTTGTTCAGCCCTATATACTTTAGCATCAGGAGACTCATACTTTTTAATAAATATTAAACCTTTTTTATCTGAAATACCATCTGTTCTAGATTCAAATTCTCCATAGTTTTTCATTTCATCCTTCTCATCATTTTCTGTACTACTATTCTCATCATACTCAAATTTTAATGAATTTAATAATGTCTTAAATGTATCTGTTTCAACAAAATCTGATGGATCAAATTCTTCCGTTTTTAAAGAATTCTTACTTACTACAATTTTTAAACCATGATATTTTCCATTATCTTTATTATATTCATCTAACAAGATACCATATTGAATAGAAAAGTTATTGCTCTTTTTTATTGAATAAGCTTCATGTCCATTAATTTCTGTTTCTTTATAATCTGTATATGCAGAAGCAGAAAAGTCCTTTTCTTTCATTATTATACTAGTCTTACTTGTATCTAATAGATAAAGCTCTATAGTTGAGGCATTTTCTTTATGTTTTAATGTTGCTTTATTTGTACTTGTAGAAAATTCATAACCAGTATCTTTTGGCATATCAAAAGTTAGTTTTCCTCCTGAAGAGCTCTCTAATTCATATGTCTCAACATTTTCATTTTTACCATTTGTTGAATCATCTCCTTGTTTTTTGTCATTACCACATCCTGAAAACATGAATAGTCCAGATACGATAATCATCATCACTAAAATTAAACTAATTAATTTCTTCATTTTTAATCTCCTTTATTAAATATATTTGTCACATACAAATATATATCATTATATATTTATTAATTCAATAAAAAAATAAAAAAAAGATAGTTCATAAGAACTATCTTTTGGCTCCTCTTGTTGGACTCGAACCAACGACCTATCGGTTAACAGCCGAGCGCTCTACCAACTGAGCTAAAGAGGAATATAAAATCTGGCAACAACCTATTTTCTCAGCAGGGTAACCCACAAATATCTTCGGCACATTGGAGCTTGACTTCTGTGTTCGGTATGGGAACAGGTATTACCTCCATGTAATCATCACCAGAAATGTTTCGTATACTTTTCAG
>JAFRCC010000011.1 GCA_017404545.1 Clostridia bacterium | reverse complement strand
GAAGAAGTGGCAAAGGACTTTTTACCAGACTATCAGAACGAAACTAGCGAAGCGGAAAAAGAAGAATTGAGACGATTGAAAGCAGAAATTGATAAAAAGTTACGTGGCGAGGGCTTAGACCATGAGTGAGAATTTAAAAACTATTAAGGAGCTTGCGGACGAGCTAGGACTAGCTAAACAGACCGTTCAATACCATTTAAAGTTTTTGCCGACCGAAAATCGACAAAAAAACAATAGTGGTTCAATCGTCCTAAACCTTGAAGAACAAAAGTTTATCAAAAAAAGACTAACAAAAATAAAAAAAGTTCAACCGACCGAAAATCGACAAAAAACCGACCGAAAATCGACAAAAAGAAATGAAGAATTAAGCGTTAATAGTCTTTTGTTAGAACAAATTAAAGACTTGAAAAATAATAGAGATAAGCAATTAGAAAACAAAGATAAACAGCTATTACAAATGCAAAATTTGCTAGACCAGCAACAACGTCTAGCCTTACAAGATAAAAAGTTGTTAGAAGAATACAAAGCAGAAAATGACAGCTTAAAAGCTCTCAAAATGCCCTCACAGGAAACAGAATTCAAACACTTAGACAATCAATATAAAGATGAAGTGAACGCTCTTAAAGAGCATTTGGAAACTTTGCTGGAGCAAATCAAAGATCAAAAAAGGATAGAAGAACAAGAAAAACCAAGAAAATGGTGGGAACTATGGCGAAAATAGATGATTCAGTTAAAAAGAAAGTTCCAGAATTGCGATTTAAAGGATTCACGGATGAATGGGAAGAGCATAAGTTTGCTGATTTTATTGATGTTAAGTCTGGAAAAGACTACAAACATCTGAATTCTGGATCAATACCTGTCTGGACTAATGTCAAATATTTACTCTCTTAATACTAAAAATAGAGAAGAAGCTCTCTATAAATATCCTGAAGAAAATGTAATGGTCGGATAATCTGGAGTGATGACAGTTAAAATTTTTAAAAGAAGTATAAGGATGAATTATGAAAAATAATTATGAATTTACCCCGATAGAGTTTAGGGAAAAAATATTACAAGATTTAGAAATTAGAATTAGCGATTCAATAATATTAGTGTGTGCTATTTTAATTGCTTCAATTGGATTAAATATGAATTCTAATGCTGTAGTCATAGGAGCTATGTTAATTTCACCTGTTATGACACCAATATTAGCCTTAGGATATGGTCTGTCTGTTTTAGACTCTTTTGTAGTAAGAAAGTCTGCTAAATTATTACTCTTAGAAGTAGCGGTCAGCATAATCGTATCCTCACTTTATTTTATGATATCACCCATCAGTTATCCGAGTAGCGAAATTATTTCAAGAACAAGTCCAACCATCTGGGATGTTTTCATCGCTTTTGCAGGTGGAGTGGCAGGAATCATTGGTACAAGAAAAAAACAAGCTAATAATATTGTTCCAGGAGTGGCAATAGCTACAGCTTTAATGCCACCTTTATGTACTATTGGGTATTCAATTTCAGTATTAAAATGGGAATATTTTTTAGGGTCGTCTTATTTATTCGTTATCAATAGTGCTTTCATTATCATTGCGACAGTTATTGGTATCAGAGTGATGAAATTTCCAGTACATTATAAAGTGAGTATAAACAAAAATAGAATTAACCTTTTCTTGTTAGTAATTTCTATATTAATCATGATCCCAAGTATTATTTCTGCTTCATCTTTAGTTCAGGATAGTGTTCGTAAATATACCATTAACAATTTTTTGAAAAATGAATTTAAAGATTACGTTATTTTGGATCAGAATTATAAAAACTCGCAGAATAAGCTTGTTTTAACAGTGTCTGGTAAAAAAATAAATGCCTCTAAAATGAATAATTTAAAAGAAAGTTTATCTAGTTACGGGCTAAAAAAAGTGACATTAGAGGTAATTCAAATACCAGAATTAGGAAATTTGAAGGGTGAGGAACTTTCTAAGTATCTAGATCAATATATACAAAATAAGTTAGATGAAAACACCGACAAGAATATTGAAAGTAAAAAAGAAAAAAATGATAGTTCAAAACAGATTAATGAATAAGGCTCCAGATGTTTGTTTAGGGTCTATAATTAGATAATAACCCCTCACAAATCCCATTAAAACAATCCCTAAGGTCTAACCTTTATATCTTAGGGGCTATTTTTTTGTGATAATGATATAATAACTCTAAAAGGAGTGAGCAAATGAATAATGTTTTTAAACCCATTAAGTATTTAAGTATCATTATGCTTGTTGTTATTATCTCGGCTGTAATAACTTATATTGTCAATCCTAATTTCTCAGATACATTAAATTCTGTACCAAGTAATATTTCCAAATCGGTCTCACAGAAATCAGGATTAAATTTAGTTGTTGCTTATATTTTTAACAATGGATTTAAAGTCCCAATGGGGATGTTATTTTTTTCAATTATACCTATTCGATTTTTATATTGGATTCAGCCACTCTTCACAGCCATATTACCTGGAATTTTATTTGGGATAGCATTTAGATACTCGGTTGCAAAAGCTTTTATTATATTAATTTCTTCGCTACCTCATATGTTATTAGAGATATTCGCATTTTGCTTATGGATGGTCGCTCTTGATCGT
>JAFRCC010000031.1 GCA_017404545.1 Clostridia bacterium | reverse complement strand
TTTGATGAAACAATTTGTGATGGAGATTCTTCGGTAGATTTTTTTAAATATTCATTAAAAAGAAATAAGAAAGTATTACTACAAGCTCCAATACAAGTATTTGGATTAATACTATATATATTAAAAATAATTGATAAGACTAAATTTAAAGAATATATTTTTTCTTTTCTAAAGAGAATAAATAATATTGATGATTATATTGAAGATTTTTGGGATATTCATTACAATAAAATTAAGCCTTGGTATTTACATCAAAAGAAAAAAACAGATGTAATAATATCTGCTTCTCCAGAATTTTTGTTAAAACCATTAGAAAAAAAATTAAATGTTTTGATAATCGCTAGTAAGGTAGACAAAAAGACTGGTGAATTTTTGTCTAAAAATTGTCACGATTATGAAAAAATAAGCAGATATGAAAAAGTTTCTAAAAAGAAAATGAAAGCCTTTTACTCTGACTCAGTCAAATCTGACAGAGCAATGTTTGAGTATGCAAAAGAAGCATATTTAGTAACTGGTAACAAGATTGAAGAAATAGACATTAAATCATATGGAAAAGAAAAAACTAAAAATTACTTTGATTTAAAAAACAAATCAATGACTTTGTTTTTTATGCTATGTATGTATTTTTTATGTATATTAGTATTATATTCAGTGTTTCAAATATTAAATATTAATAATATGTTATTAGTAATTGGAATAGTGGCTATAATTATTCCAATCATATACATTTTAAAAAAAGAGAGAAGTATTATTTTAGCACTAATATTTTTATTAATAGTAACAGTCATACCGTTTTTAAATACTAAAATATATGATTTATCAATTGATGGAAATGATTACCATAAAACAGCTATCGCTTTCATAAAAAATGGGTGGAACCCTTTATATGAGAGTGCTAGAGATTTTCAAAAGCATAATTCAAAGGTAATTCCAATCAATAAAAAATCTAAAGTAGATATTTGGATAGAACACTATCCAAAAGCTTCTTGGATTTATGCTGCTGTTATGTATAATTTAACTGGTTGCATTGAAGCAGGGAAAGCGTTGATAGTAATTTTAAGTATTATGCTACTTATTATTACTTATAATGTTTTAAGAAAAATACTAGATAAAAATTGGAGTATAGTTTTTACAATATTTCTAGTATTAAATCCAATTGTTTTGACACAAATATTCACATTTTATGTAGATGGTATTATGGGAATATGCTTCTTAATTCAGTTATTATTACTATTCATGGTTGATCCAGAAGAAAAAGCTAATATGCCTCTATGGATTTCAATAATATCTATAAGTACAATTTTTTGTAATTTGAAGTTTACTGGATTAATGTGTTCAGGGGTAATTGCGGCAACTTTTTATTTTTATTGGCTATTTAAATATAAAAATATAAAAGTATTTAAAAGATTAACAATTCTCTTTACGATAGTATATGTAACATCAATATTTCTTGTTGGATCTAATTCATATGTTAAAAATACAATTGATCATATGAACCCACTATATCCACTAATTGGTAAGAATAAAGTTGATATTGTTACTACTATGCAACCTAAAGACTTTGCAAAAATGAGTAAATTAGAAAAATGGTATTATTCAATGTTCTCTAAAACAGAAAACACAACGTATTATCAAAATAGACCAACTCTTAAATATCCATTTATAGTATATAGTTCAGAGGTTAAACAATTATATATTCCAGATACTAGAATAGGTGGATTTGGCCCCTTATTTGCATTATCATTTATTCTGTCAATAATTGTATTTATCCCAATGTTTATCATATTGATAAAGAATGAAAAAGATAAAATGAAATATGTCCTAATACCAATAATTACTACTTTAATAACTATGGTATTATTAGGAGAAAGCTGGTGGGCAAGATATGTTCCTCATTTCTATTACCTAATTGTTGGGGTGTTTATATTAAGTGTTTATTTAAAAAAGTATGTTAAATATAAGAAATTACATATAATGTTTGATGTACTTTGCTTATTAGTATTATTTATAAATTTATGTTTCTTTCTAAAAGTGGTAAAAGATAATATTATATCAGCTCATAATAATAATAGAGATTTAGCAGAAATGAAATATATTGAAGATTTAAAGATACATTTTGCTGATGAAGAGTATGGTTATCAATATTTATTAAATGATAAAGGGATAAATTATACTAAAGTAGAAATTGATAATCAGGAAAATTTTGAATACAAATTCAGTTGGAGACTTGAGGTGAAAAAATAAATGAAGAATTATATCAAATTGATTAGAGTAAAGCACTGGATTAAAAATTTATTAGTATTTTTGCCAATATTTTTTAGTGCTAATCTTTTTAATCTTGAATTAGCTAAGGTAGCATTTATAGCTTTCGTCATATTTTGTTGTACGTCTAGTGTTATTTATATTATTAATGATATGAGTGATATTGAAAAAGACAAATTACATCCAATAAAAAAGCTTCGACCATTAGCAAGTGGAAAAGTTACCAAGAAGCAAGCCTATGTAGTATTGATTATACTAGTAGCAATTACAGTTTTTTTAATGGTATATCTATATATGAATCAAAAAAGTATTTGGGTATTCATAATACCATTAATTTATATAGTATTGAATACTATGTATAGTAAAGGATTAAAAAATGTGCCTATTGTAGATATTATGATATTAGTATCTGGATTTGTATTTAGAGTAATGTATGGAGGCGTAGTTACTAATATTGAGGTATCTAAATATCTATATTTAATGATTATCTTTGGAGCTTTTTATTTAGGCTTTGGAAAAAGGCGCAACGAAATCATCAAAAACGGTAATAAGTCTAGAAAAGTATTAGCATTATATAATAAAGAATTTCTTGATAAAAATATGTATGTAATGCTAGGATTAGCAATTGTGTCCTATACATTGTGGTGTGTAGATAGTACAACAATTAATAGAGTGGGAAATGATTATATATTCTGGACTATACCATTACTAATAGTTATTCTTCAATTGTATAGCTTAAATATTGAAGGTAATTCTCATGGAGATCCAATTGAAGTTATTTTATCGGATAAACTGCTTATAGGAACAGCTATGTTATATGGAATAGTAATGTTTATGTTACTTTATATTATTTAAGAAATAGAGGGAAAAAATGAAAAATAAAATTAGTATAATTGTTCCAATTTATAATTCTGAAAAATACTTAAATAAATGTATTGATTCACTTATTAATCAAACCGAGCAGGAATTGGAAATAATTCTTATTAATGATGGATCTACTGATAATACTGAAAAGATTATTAAGAAATACAAGGACCCAAGAATCAAGTATTATAAAAACGATAATCATGGTATTGGATATACAAGAAATTTTGGTATTGATAAATCTTCAGGAGAATATATCATGTTTGTTGATAGTGATGATTCTTTATCTAGAAATTCTTGTGAAGAATTACTAAAGAAAGCAAAAAGTAGCAACTGCGATATGGTTATATGTGATTTTTATAAGGAATATGATAACGGCAAAATTTCCGAAGAAAAATTATATGATTTTCAAGATACTGCTTTAAAAGATAAACCAGAGTTATTAACAAAGATTAATTTATCTCCATGGAATAAGTTATATAAACGTGATTTGTTGATTGATAATGATATTAAATTCATTGAAAATTTGAAATATGAGGATGCACCATTTGTAGTAAATGCTATGAAAAACGCCAATAAAATTGGTAAAGTAAATGAATGTTTAAACTATTACTATATTCGTAATAATAGTGAAACAACAGTCAGAGATGAAAAGTGTTTTGACATTTTAGAAATTATTAAAATAATTCGTAATGATATTAAAAGTCAAGAATATAGAGAAGAATTAAATAAATTAACTGTCAGAATGATTACTAATTACACAATTCAACAAAGAAATCAAAAAGATATCAATGTTGGTATGAGATTCATAGATGAAGCATTTGAATATATGTCAAAAGAAATACCAGATTATAAAAATAATAAGTATTATAGGAATAGAAATTTATTTCAAAAAACTATTGAAAAAAATAAAACCTTAACTAAATTGTATTGCAGATGTGTTAATAAAAAATTTGCTAAATGAATTAGTTGAAAAAAAAGAACTAATCTATTATAATTATAATGTTATCAAGCGATATACGAAATGAGGTATTGATGTGGAAAAAGATATAGCAATTAAAGTGTCACATGTATCTAAAAGTTTTAAATTATATTATGATAAAGCACATACATTAAAGGAAAAAATATTGTTTTTTTCAAAGAAGAACAAAGAAAAAAATGATATATTAAAAGTGCTTAAAAATATAAATTTAGAAATTAAAAAGGGAGAAAGCGTAGCCTTAATAGGTACCAATGGTAGTGGTAAATCAACTTTGCTAAAGCTTATGACAAAAATTATATATCCTAATAAAGGGACTATTACTACCAACGGAAAACTAACTTCACTTTTGGAATTAGGAGCAGGTTTTCACGAAGACTTCACTGGAAGGGAAAACATTTATTTTAATGCTTCTATATTTGGGTTAACTCGAGCTGAAATTGATAAGAAGATTGATGAGATAATTGAGTTTTCTGAATTAGGGGATTTTATTGACAATCCAGTAAGAACATATTCTTCTGGTATGTATATGAGGTTAGCTTTTTCAGTAGCAATTAATGTTCAAGCAGAAATCCTCTTAATTGATGAAATATTGGCTGTAGGTGACCAACATTTCCAAGATAAATGTTTTAATAAATTAATAGAATTAAAAAATTCAGGAAAAACAATCGTTATAGTTACTCATAGTATGGATCAGGTAAAAAGATTTTGCGATAGAGCAGTATGGTTATATAAGGGTGAAATAAGAAGAGATGGAAAAGTAAACGATGTTTTGGAAGAATATTTGAAAGTATGTGGTTAAATGGAAATAAGACATTTAATTAATTAAAAGTGAAGGAAAAAATATAGTGAGCAGGATTAGTAATAATAAATTGTTTAAACAAATATTGAAATTTGGAGTAGTAGGTACTATTGCATTTTTAATAGATTATTTAGTTTTAATATTGTGTAAGGAAGTATTTGGATTAAGTGTTCTATTATCAGCTGCAATTGGTTTTACAGTATCTGTCATATTTAATTATATATTAAGTATAAAATTCGTTTTTGAAGTAAATGATAAGCATGATAGTAAACGTAATTTTATATTATTTATTGTATTTAGTGTTATCGGATTAGGATTAACAGAACTAATTATGTGGTTTGGTACTGATATTGTCAAAATACATTATTTGATTGTAAAAATAATAGCTACTGGAATTGTAATGGTATTTAATTTTGTAACAAGAAAACTATTTCTAGAACGATAGAAAGGATAAGTGAATATATACATGAAGGTATTTAAAGATTTATATGATTATAGAGAATTACTGAAGACTAACATAAAGAAGGAAATAAGAGGTAAATATAAAGGTTCTTGGTTAGGAGTATTATGGACTTTTTTAAATCCATTGTTGATGTTAGCTGTTTATGCTTTTGTATTTCCTTATATCTTAAGAGTAAATGTAGAAAACTATACAATATTCATGATTGTTGCTTTAATTCCTTGGACTTTTTTCACTACTGCTGTGCAGACTGGTACAGGTTGTGTCGTGGCTAATGGTAACATTTTGAAGAAAGTATACTTTCCTAGAGAAATAATTCCTATTTCAATAACTACTTCACAATTAGTAAATTTCCTAATTACATGTTTAATTATGTTTGTATTTATAATATTTAGTGGTGTTGGATTTTCTAAGCATATATTATTATTGCCAATAATAATAATCGTTCAATATGTTTTAACATTAGCAATTAATTTTCTTTTATCAGCAATTACAGTATTTGTACATGATGTAGATCATTTTGTAAGTGTGGCTTTAACATTAGGTTTTTATGCAACTCCAATAGTTTATTTGTCATCAATGTTACCAGCAAAATTTCAATGGGCTATGGCTGTTAATCCAATGGCTGTAATGGTTGAGGCTTATAGAGCAGTGTTATTTTATCATGAAATGCCAAACTTTCGTTTATTTGGCATTTGGACAGTATTAAGCTTTGTTCTATTAGCAGTAAATTATTTGATTTTTAAAAAATTAGAGAAGAGTTTTGTAGAAGAGTTATAATAACTCTTTTTCTTTTTAAAACTTTATTAATATTTCTATGTTTGATATAATTGAATTAACGAACAATGGATAGGGTGTAATATATGAAAAAAAATGTTTTGATATACGGAATTAGTACATATAAAAATAGAGGGGTTGAAGCTATAGTTAATTCAACTATAAATCAAATTGATAATCATAAATATAATATATCTGTTGCAAGTATCGATTATGAATATAATAAAGGTTTTTATAATGAAAAAATTAATAAACAAATAAAGCATTATTACAAAAGTGACGAATTAACAGAAACAGAAAGAGAAAAAGAAGAAGCCTATAAACAAATGGAATTTGATTATAATAATTTTGAATTGCTATATCAACACGATGTGGTTGATGAAATAAAAGAATCAGATATTATTATTTCATCAGGAGGAGATAATTACTGTTATCAGTATTCTACATGGTTATATGCGCTAGATAATGTGTCAAAAAAGTATAATAAAAAACTAGTTTTATGGGGAGCATCATTGTTTGAAAAAATAGAAGATATGGAATTGATAAACGATTTGAAAAACTTTGACCTGTTAGTTATCAGAGAAAGCATAAGCTATAATGAAATAAAAAAATATATTCCAGAAGAAAGAATCTTATTTGCTCCTGATCCTGCTTTTTCACTAAAACCAAAAAAAGTAAAATTGAACGATTGGTATAATAGAAAAAATATATTAGCCTTAAATTTAAGTCCACTAGTTATAAATACAAAAGAGAAATATAATGAGATTATTAAGTTTATTCACTATCTTTTAGATAAAACTGAATATTCAATATGCTTATTACCGCATGTTTTAACAGAAGACTGTAATGATTTAGATATTTTATTAAAAATTAAAAAGGAATTTGGGAAAGAAAAAAGAATATATTTAGAAGAAGGAATTTATAATTGCTGCGAATTAAAATATATTATTTCCAAATGTGATTTTTTGATTGCTGCTAGAACGCATGCTTCAATTGCTGCTTATTCAACAAATATTCCAACTTTAGTTTTAGGCTATAGTGTTAAATCAAAAGGAATTGCTAAAGATCTATTTGGAAGTATTGATAATTACGTATTACCACATGAAAGACTAACCGAAGAAAAATTAATTGAAAAGTTTGAATTTATAAATAAAAATAAAAATACTATAAAAAACATACTAAAAGAAAAAATGAAGACTTATCAAGTTGAGTCAGTTAATCTATTTGATAATATGATTAAAAAATTAGAAATGGTTGAAAAAAAGACTATTTGTAATTCAAAATACTGTGTTGGTTGTGGCTTGTGCGAAGAAGTATGTCCTGTGAATGCTATAAAATTTGAGCAGAACAATGAAGGTTTCTTCTATCCTAAAATAGATTTGAAGAAATGCATTGAATGTAATAAATGTAGAAACAATTGCCCTATAAATAAAAAGAATTCTAAAAGTAAAGAATTTGGCAAAGAATGCTATGGTGCTAGAAACAAAAATGTAGAGGAGCAAAAAAGTAGTACATCAGGAGGCTTGTTTAGCATATTTGCTAGAAAAGTACTATCTAAAAAAGGCGTGGTATATGGAGCCTATATGAAAGACTTCTCCGTAAAACATATCAGAGTAGATAATATAAATGACTTGGAAAAAATAAGAGGATCAAAGTATATTCAAAGTAATATAAAAAATGTATTCAAGCAGGTAAAAGAAGATTTGAATAATCAAAAACAGGTATTATTCTCTGGAACTCCATGCCAAATTGGAGCCATAAAAGCATATTTGCAAAAGGATTATGAAAACTTACTAACCATATCAGTTGTATGCCATGGAGTTATGAATGAAAGAATATTTAAAAAGTATATAAATGAGCTAGAATCTGATGGAAAACAAGTGGATAATTTTAGTTTTAGAACTAAAGAGAACAATTGGACTATATCAAGTGTTAAAATTGAATATAAAGATGAAGAAGATGCTAAAATAACAGCCTTTACACAAGATGATTTAATGAGTCTATTCCTATCAAATTCAGTACTTAGAGAATCTTGTTATAATTGCCAATTTAAAGAAGCTAATAATGTTGCTGATATAATACTAGGCGATTTTTGGGGAATAGAAATAGTTAAACCAGATTTTCTTGATCAAAAAGGAGTGTCTTGTTTAATTGTTAATTCAGAAAAAGGCAAACAATACATAGAAAAAAACAAAATATTAAATGAAACAATAAATTTCAAGGCAAAAATTAAAGACATAGTAAAATATAATCCGTCTTTAATTTCGTCTGTTAAGATGGAGCATAATAGATTTGAAACATTTAATTCTATTGAAAATAATACTATCGCTTTAATATCAAAATATAATAAAGAATATGCCTTAAAAAAAGAATTAGATGAAATAGTTGAATTGAATGATAAAAAAATAAATAGCTTGCAAAATGAGAATATAGTATTAGCGGATGAATTAAAAG
>JAFRCC010000007.1 GCA_017404545.1 Clostridia bacterium | reverse complement strand
TTAGAACGCTAGCCTGTCACGCTAGAGGTCGACGGTTCGAGCCCGTTCCGAGTCGCCATATGTAGGTAATAGGAAAGTTAAACTTTCCTATTATTTATATAAAAGATAAGTTAACCGTAATATTTGGCTTGATAGCTCAGTGGGTAGAGCAGGGGACTGAAAATCCCCGTGTCAGTGGTTCGATTCCACTTCAAGCCACCAGATAGAGGAACAGTTAGTGAACTGTTTCTTTTTTTATTTTGATTAAGTTATTTATGGTGGAATCTATAAATATAATCATAAAAAAACACGACTTCATTTAATTAGGTCGTGTGTTGTATTTTACGATTACTGAACAATCGTATTTGTTGGTATTTTTAAGCTCTGGTTTACATTTAAATTACTACTTTTTAAATTATTTATTTCTTTTATATCGTGAACAATTTCTCGTATATCTGTATCTTTGTAATAATTGTTTTCATTTTTTTCGTATTGGGCGATACTCCACAGGGTATCACCACTATTTACAGTTATTGTTTTATAATTTTGAATTTCTTCAGATGCAGACTTATTTCCTATATTTAATAATATAAATGACAAAGCCACTGTAAATAGGATAAAACTTCTAAAAAATTTTGTTTTATTAACAATTTTTAGCTTCATACAAGTACCTCCATAAAAGAACATATATTTGTTTTACTTCGTTTAGTATATACGAACAAAAGTTCTTTGTCAAGAAAAAACAAAAAAAATTCAAAAAAGAGTTGACATAATCTGAACGATATGCTACAATAAGAAACATATTAAGAGTGTGCATAACCTAAAAGGGAGCTGCACAGCCAATTGCATAATTGGTACACTGATTATTGAGATTATAGCTCATGAAGGAGTCTTAAACGACAAACTTCATGGGTTTTTTTGTTTCTTCAATAACTTTGTGCCAAAATAATATGAAAAGGAGAATTTATATGACACACAAGAATGAGGGCTCGAAAATGTACAAGAGAAACCTTAGACGAATCATCTGGGAGACAGTTTTAACCTCAATTGGGGCTGGTTTTTCAATTTCCGTGGTAACGCTTTTTTGGAATTCCATAGGAATGAATCAGACTGATATTGGACTTACGCAGATGATGTTCACAATTGTAATTTTTGCTCTGGATATTCCTATGGGATACATTGCAGACCGTTTTAACAGAAAGGTCTTAAATGTTGTAGGAGATTTGGGTGTTGCTATTACGTTTGTTGTTTACGCATTTGCTCAGAATATGTATATGGCCATTTTGTCAGAATGTTTACTGGGTTTATTTATGGCAATGACAAATGGCGTAGATCAGAGCTTTATTAAGTACAATTGTAACAAAATTGACCCTTCAGGAGATCTGTTCAGAAAAACAAACATCAGAGTTCACACTGCAAGATATATCTCGTTGTTGGTAGTAGTTGTTCTTGGGGGATTTATTGCCAAAATTAGTTTACGTCTCACACTTGGAATGTCGTTCTTTCCATACTTTATTGGTGGTATTATTGCTATAGGTATTAAAGATTTCGACAACAAGGTAGAAGTGAAACATCATAACCCAATTAAGGACATGGCAATCAATGTAAAGGAATTTGTAAAAGATTCTAAAGTTAGAACATTTTTGTTTAGCTACATTTTAGGCAAGGAATTAACACATTCTCAGATTTGGGTATTTACACCATTGCTTGTAATGGTTGGTGTACCTATGGAAATTGTAAGCTTTGGATGGGTAATAAACTATGCTATGCAGATTGTAGGTAGTAAGCTTTCTGAAAAGACAATTATTTTTAAGACATCAAATAAGTTTGCAATACCAGTTATTATTGAGATGCTTTGGATGACAATTCTTGTTTTGAATACAAATATTGTAACCGTTTGGCTGTTTGGACTTAATGGATTTGTTCATGGATTGATTGAAGGAAGTATGGTTACACCACTTCAGGAATCAACAAAGGACGAAGTTCAAACTAGTGTGTTATCTGTAGCTTCTACAGGTGCGAGAATTCTTTACATTCCGCTGGTATACATTGTTAACTATCTTGGAAATATTAAGTTGCAATTGGCCCTTGTAGGAGTAATTATTGTATTTTTACCGATGACTCTTCTTGCATACAAGCAGATTAAGAAGATTGAAAAAGTAAATCAAATTAAAACTTTGGGTGATGGTATTAACAAGGAATGAGGTTTGATCGAAATTGGCGAAAATGTACTAATTATGGTAGCGATAATTATTGCTAATGATAAAAAAAGCTTCAGATAATTCTAAAATTATCTGAAGTTTTTTTTATTTTTATACGTAAAATCTAATAAAATAGAACTATTTCTATTTTTCAAAAAATTAAAATTTATCATGAATTGTTCTATTTATAACATCTAATTGTTGCTCCCTAGTTAGTTTTATAAAGTTAACTGCATATCCAGAAACACGAATCGTAAGTTGCGGATATTTTTCTGGATGATCCATAGCATCTTCAAGAAGTTCCCTATTAAATACATTTACATTTATATGATGTCCTGTTTGCATAAAATATCCGTCAAGTAATCCTACTAAATTGTTTACTTGAGTATTTTCATCTGAACCAAGTGTTTTTGGTGTTATTGCAAATGTGTATGAGATACCATCAGAAGCATATTCAAAAGGAAGCTTTGCTATTGTATTCATAACTGCAACTGCTCCGTTTGTATCTCTTCCATAAAGTGGGTTGGCACCAGGTCCAAATGGAACACCGGCAGCTCTACCATCAGGAGTATTTCCTGTGGCTTTTCCATAAACAACATTTGAAGTTATTGTTAATACAGATAGGGTAGGAGTAGCATTTCTGTATATTTGGTGTTTTTGTAGCTTTCTTTCAAATGATTTTACAACTTCAACAGCTATAGAATCAACTCTATCATCGTCGTTTCCGTATTTAGGAAAATCACCTTCAACTTCGTAGTCAACTGCTAATCCTTCATCATTTCTTATAACTTTTACTTTGGCATATTTTATTGCTGATAGAGAGTCGGCTACAACCGATAATCCAGCAATTCCGCATGCCATTGTTCTATATATATCTTTGTCGTGTAATGCAAATTCTAAAGCTTCATATGAATATTTGTCATGCATATAGTGAATAGCATTTAAAGCTTTTATATAAATTTTAGCAACGTATTCCATCATTGCGTCAAATTTTTCCATAACTTCATCATAATCTAAATAGTCCGATGTTATTGGTACAAATTTTGGAGCAACTTGTTTTCCAGAATTTTCATCACGCCCACCATTTATTGCATATAGTAATGTTTTTGCTAGGTTGGCCCTAGCACCGAAAAATTGCATTTGTTTTCCTATTCTCATAGGAGATACACAACATGCAATGCCATAATCATCACCAAGAGTAACTCTCATTAAATCATCGTTTTCATATTGAATAGCAGATGTATTTATTGACGTTTTTGCACAGAAATCTTTGAAGCCTTGTGGTAAATTTTTAGACCATAGAACTGTTAAATTTGGCTCTGGAGCGGGTCCTAATGTGTTTAATGTGTGTAAAACCCTGAATGAATTTTTTGTGACTAAAGTTCTACCATCAACACCCATACCCCCAATGCTTTCTGTTACCCAAACAGGGTCTCCACTGAATAGTTCGTTGTATTCTGGAGCACGCAAAAATCTTACGAGTCTTAGTTTCATAACAAAGTGATCCATTAATTCTTGTGCTTGCTCTTCTGTTAAAGTACCATTTTTTAAATCTCTTTCAATATATATATCTAAGAATGTAGAAGTTCTACCAATACTCATTGCAGCACCATTTTGGTCTTTTACGGCACCTAGGTATCCAAAATAAAGCCATTGAATTGCTTCTTTTGCATTTGACGCTGGATGAGATATGTCAAAACCATATTTCGCTGCCATCTTCTTTAAATCATCTAATGCAACTAACTGGTCATGAATTTCTTCGCGACTTCTAATTACATCTGAAGTAAATTCATCTGTGTCGTACGTTTCTAAATCTTTTTTCTTTTCTTCTATTAAAGTATCTATTCCATAAAGAGCAACTCTTCTGTAATCTCCAATTATTCTTCCACGCCCATATCCATCTGGAAGTCCAGTTAATAGGTGAGAGCTACGAGCAGCTCTTATGTCTGGAGTGTATACTGCAAAAACTCCGTCATTATGAGTCCTTCTTAAAGTGTGATAAATTCTAGAAGTTTCCTCGTCAACTTTTAGCCCATATGCTTCGCATGATTTTTCAACAATACGAATACCGCCATTTGGCATAATCGCTCTTTTTAGTGGAGCATCTGTTTGTAAACCAACAATTTCTTCTAAGTCTTTGTCTATATAACCTGCGTCATATCCATTTATAGTAGAAGGGGTTTTTACATCAGCATCTAAAACACCTCCATTTTTTCTTTCTTTTTCATATAAATTTAAAACTTCGTTCCAAAGTTTTTTTGTTTTTTCAGTAGCACCTACTAAAAATGTGTCATCTCCTGTATATGGTGTGTAGTTCTTTTGTATAAAGTTGCGAACGTCAATTTCTTTTGACCATTCCCCATCAACATTAAAATCTCTCCATTGTTCGAAATTCATAAAATACCTCCTTTGGAATTGCAAATTTTATAATTTGAAAAATTCCGACAATAATAATATCATAGGACAATATTATTATCAACAAAAACAAACAAAAAGATACGTGAGTCATGATATAAAAATAATGTTTTTTTACAAAAAAAGCCATTCACTTTAAATATGTGAATAGCTCTTAAATTTATTTTTTTTCGTTTAAATCTGAGGTACAATGTGGGCATCTTGTTGCCTTGTATGCAATTTCTGTTAGACAGAATGGACATAATTTAGTTTCAGGCTCAACTGGAGCTTCTTCTTTGGCTCCTTTTTTACTTTTCTTAATAACTTTTTGGCTTAATTTTTCTAATCTTTCTTTGCTCTTTTTGTTAGCAATATTAACAGCTTTTATCATAATGAATAGAATAAATGCAACGATTAAAAAGTTAATAACAGCTGTAAGGAAAGTTCCATAATCTATTGCCTGACCTGAATCTCCTAAAGGAATAGTTCCATGAACTTCGGCTCCACCAATTAATCCAAGTATAGGTTGAATAAATGATGATGTGAAGGCGGCAACAATAGCTGCAAAAGCATTAGCAATAATAACACCTATTGCCATATCCATCACATTTCCTTTGGAAATAAACTCTTTAAATTCCTTAAACATACAAAAAACTCCTTTCATTTTCTTTTACATAATCCATATCATACACTATTTTGTAGAATTTTGTCAATAAATATTGGTAAAATGCTATTGATTTTAAAGGAAAAGTGTGGTAAAATAGCACTCGTTAAAGAAAATAGCTGTAAAGCTTATTTCCTTACTTACATACTCAATGTAGGTTTTATATCCATAAGGAGGTGAAAGAATAATGAATAAATACGAGAGTGTTGTCATTATTAATCCAACTGTAGATGAAGAGAGCATGAAAGCTTTAATCGCAAAGTTTACAGAGATAATTAATAAAGACGGTAAAGTAGAAAAAGTTGATGAATTAGGAAAAAGAAAATTAGCTTACGATGTAAAAAAATTCGACGAAGGATTTTATGCAGTATTTTATTTTGAAGCTAATCCAAATCTAATTACAGAGCTTGAAAGAAATTACAGAATAACAGATGAAATTATAAAATTCATGACAATAAAACAAGATTAATAGAAAGAACTTTAGTTTTACTAAAGTAATGGTGAAAATATGAACAAGGTTGTTTTAATGGGAAGATTAACAAGAGACCCAGAGGTTAGGTATACACAAACTAACAATACATTAGTAGCTTCATTTTCATTAGCAGTAAACAGAAGATTTGCTCGTCCTGGAGAGGAAAGACAAGCAGACTTTATAAATGTAGTTGCTTGGAGCAAAACTGGTGAATTTTGTAGTAAATATTTTAAGAAAGGTCAACAAGTTGGAGTTATTGGAAGAATCCAAACTAGAAACTGGGATGATGAACAAGGTCAAAAACACTATGTAACAGAAGTCATTGCTGAAGAGGCATATTTTGCTGATAGCAGAAGAGATGGAGATGGCGGAGGAGCAAACTTTGATGCCACATTCGGAGCAATGCCACAAGCAGCTGCTGGAGCAAGTGAAAATTCAGACTTTGAAACTTTTTCCGGAGATGACCTACCATTTTAATTAGGTTTAGATAGGGGGGAAAATAAAATGGCTGACAAGAAAAATAATAGAAGAAATAATAGAAACAATAATAACGATGATGATTTCAATCCAAAGTTCAAAAAGAGAAAGAAGCTTTGCCCATTATGCAAAGATAAGAACTTTGTATTAGATTATAAAAATCCAGATCAATTAAGAAAATTCATAAATGAAAGAGGTAAAATATTACCTAGAAGAGCAACTGGAGCATGTGCAAAGCATCAAAGAGATATTACTTTAGCAGTAAAGAGATGCAGACAAATAGCAATGCTTCCATATACTCAAGACTAGTAAAAGAAATCCCGATGCACAACGTGCACCGGGATTTTTTGTGGGATAATGGGAAGTTTGTCCTTTTGTTATATTTCTAAAATACGTTTAGCTCTTTCAACATCTTCTGTATTTGCTGTTCTAATACCTTCAAGAGGATATTCTATATTTAAGTTTTCCCATTTAAATTTTCCAAAGTCATGGTAAGGGAGTATGTCAACTCTTTTTAAACTTTTTAAGGAATGAATAAAATCCTTTAATTTTAGTAAGTCTTCTTCTTTATCTGTATATCCAGGAACTAATACTTGTCGGATCCAAAAGTCTTTATTAATACTAGAAAGATAATTGGCAAATTCTAGCTCTAATTTATTAGAAATTCCAGTTAAGTCTTTACATATGTCATCATTTATACACTTTATATCGAGTAAGAACAAATCAGTTAAATTAATTAATTCTTTCAATTTGTTTGTTATTGGAAAATTACCCGAAGTATCAATTGCTGTAGATATGTTGTGCTTTTTTAATTCTTTAAAAAGTTCAATTAGCACGTTTTGTTGAAGCAGTGGTTCACCACCGCTAATTGTTACTCCACCACCAGAGGCAATAAAATAATTTTTATATTTTAAAATATGAGAAGTCATTTCTTCCACAGTATACGTTGTTCCAGCGTTACAATCCCATGTATCTCTATTTTGACAATATTTACACTGTAATCCGCATCCTTGAAAAAAAATTATAAATCTTATTCCAGGGCCATCAACTGCACCTAATGTGTCTATTGAATGGACTCTTGCTAAAAGTTTTTTATCCATAAGTTTACCTCTTAAATATAGTATATATCTTTTTTTGAATATTATCATATTAATATGAGTAAATCAATGAAAAATAGAGAAAATAGACAAAAGAAAAAGCCCAGATTTTATTGCCAAAAAGAGGCTTAATTGATATAATTAGACACGAAAGAAGAGGAAGTATATGAATGTAAAAGTTAATAAAATTTTAAAGTTTATTATTGAAATATTTTTCATTATGACAATTATATTTTTTTCATATTCGATTACACCTAAGACATTTCAAAATGATACATTTTATACAATAAAAATTGGCGAATTAATACAAAATTCAACGGATAATGCAAGAGATCTATTACCCTGGAATAAAGGATTAGATATGAAAGATCATTTCTCTTGGCATAATTTACCATATACATATCCGCATTGGTTATATGATTTATTGACGTATAAAATATATAGTGGATGGGGATTTTATGGGATATATATTACCACATGTATATTAGCTGTGCTTTTGGGATTGCTAATATATTTCATAAATTTAAAATTAAATAAAAATCATAACATCTCATATTTAATAACTATCGGAACGATATATTGCTTAAAGAATTTTATAGCAGCAAGAGCACAACTTGTAACCTATTTGTTATTTGTACTTGCTATATTCTTTATTGAGATATTTATAAGGAAGAAAAATGTTTGGTGTGGTATTGGTTTAATAATAATTTCATTACTGATTGCCAATCTTCATTGTGCAGTATGGCCATTTTTCTTTGTATTATTTATACCATATATTGCAGATTGGGTTTGTACAGGTATTGCAACATATGATTACGAAAATCATATTAATGGATTTATACTTAGATTTAAAAAGAAGAAAATTGGAAAGTTAGAGTATGAGAAACAACGTAATGAGTTAAAAGAAAAGATAAAAGAGCATGATAGGGTGGTTGAATCAAGATTTCGCAAAACAAATAAAATTGAGATTTCAAGAAGAAAAAATATTAAAGGGCTTATTATAGTTATGATTGTATGTGCTTTTATGGGGCTATGTACTCCAATAAAAGATGTTCCATATACATACTTAGTAAAAACAATGCAAGGTAATACTACAGAGAGCATAAGTGAGCATCAACCACTCGTTTTAGTAACTCATGAGAACATGATTGTTATACTTATTTTAGTATTTGGTATATTGATTTTCTCAAGAGCTAAAATTAGACTATGTGATTTTTATATGCTTGCTGGATTGATTGCACTTAGCTTTTTTTCACAAAGGCAAATATCAATGCTTGTTATAATAGGTAATTTTATATTAGTTAGACTTTTGTGTAAAGTCGTAAGTAATATAAAAGGAGTAATTAAATTTGATGAGATAAATAGAGAAGAGCTAAAGTTTGTTGGAAATATACTAATGATTTCAATTGTATTTAGCATAAGTGCTATTTCTGTATATGAATTCAAATCAAAGAAAATTGATTCATTTATTGATGAAACATCATATCCAGTTAACGCGGCAGAATATATTAACAGAGAATTAATACCAGTATTTGGAAAAGAAAATCTAAGGCTATATAACGAATATAACTATGGTAGTTATTTATTATTCCAGGGAATACCTGTATTTATAGATTCAAGAGCTGATTTATACGCACCAGAGTTTAATGGACAAAAAAATGAGTCTGGAAAATATGAAGGAAATGATATTTTCTCAGATTTTACGAAAATAAATACATTATCTAAAGATTATGAAGAGAAATTTAGAGAATATAAAATTACTCATGTAATAACATATGAAAACTCAAAATTAAGTTCTTTATTAGATAAAGATACAAACTATTCGTTATTATATAGCGATGAATATTTTAAAATATATGAGAGAGTTAGAAGTGTATATGAATAAGATTAAGTTTTTTGTTTTAATGACATCACTAATTGTGATTGATCAAATTTCAAAAGTACTAATTGCAATAAATAAGGAAGTATTACCTAAAACAATTATCAATGGTTTATTAAATATTACATACTGTGAAAATAGAGGAATTGCATTTGGATTCGCAAGTGGCCATGTTCATTTTTTTTCAATATTAACGTTAATGTTATTATTAATTATTACTGTGCTTGTTTATTTAAAGTTTGATAAAATGAATGGATTATATTCTAGTGGTGCAGCTATGTTAATTTCCGGAGGAATTGGAAATTTTATTGATAGAGCTTTTAGGTCATATGTAGTTGATTTTATAGATATTAGATTATTTGAATTTCCAATATTTAACATAGCTGACATATGTATCGTTTTAGGTGTTGTTATTCTTGGAATTGCAAGTGTAATTAATTACAGGAGGGAAGAAGTTGAAGGAAATAATAGTTGATAAATTTGACAACATTAGATTAGATTCATATATTTCAGCAAAAGATAAAGATTTATCTAGGGCTACTATACAAAAATTACTTGAGAGTAATAATATTACCGTCAACGATGAAATAAAGAAGAATTCGTATAAAGTAAAAGCTGGAGATGTTATTAAGATTGATATTCCTGAGCCAAAAGAATCTGGTTTAGTGGCACAAGATATTCCGATAGAAATTGTATATGAAGATTCAGATATTATAGTAGTTAATAAACCGAAAGGAATGGTAGTTCATCCTGCAAACGGAAATCCAGATGGAACTCTAGTTAACGCTATTATGAATATATGCAAAGGCTCCCTTTCTGGGATTGGTGGAGAGATAAGACCAGGAATAGTTCATAGATTAGATAAAAATACTTCAGGCCTTTTAATTGTGGCAAAGAACGATAATGCTCACGTAAAGATGAGCGAACAAATAAAAAATAGAGAAGTAAAGAAAATATATATTGCTCTTGTAAGGGGTGTAATTAGTGAAAATGAAGCTACAATTAATATGCCAATTGCCAGAAGTAAAAAAGATAGAAAGAAAATGGCTATTGATAAAGATGGCAAGGAAGCAATAACTCATTTTAAGGTTATTAGAAGATATAATAATTACACATTACTTGAAATTAAAATAGACACTGGAAGGACTCATCAAATAAGAGTACATATGTCGCAAATTGGACATCCTGTTGTTGGTGATGATGTTTATTCAAATGGCAAGAATGAGTTTGGAGTTGAAGGTCAAATGCTTCATGCAAAAAGTTTAGATTTTAAGCATCCGGTAACGGGAAAAGAGCTTCACCTAGAAGCGGAGATTCCTAAGTATTTTGAGGAGATAATTGAGCTATGTGATAGTAGAATGGGGGATTAGATATGGAAGAAATGAGACTTCAAAAGTTTATAGCTAATTCTGGATATTGTTCACGTAGAAAAGCTGAAGAATTGATATTGAATGGAAAAGTAAGTATTAATGGGAAAATTGTAACAGAGCTTGGAACAAAGATTGATGGAAACACAAATGAAGTCAAGATTGAAGGAAAAAAAATTATGGCAGTACAAAGCTATAAGTATGTATTGTTGAACAAGCCAGTTGGGTATGTAACAACAGCTAAAGATCAATTTAAGAGACCAACAGTTATTGAACTTGTAAAAGGAGTTGGAGTAACATTATTACCTGTGGGGAGACTAGATATGTATACATCAGGAGCATTAATTCTAACAAACGATGGAGACTTTATATATAAAGTTACCCATCCAAAACATGAAATAGAAAAAACATATAATGCAACAGTTAAAGGAATCATTTCAGATGAAGATGTTGAAAAATTAAGAAATGGTGTAGAAATAGATGATTATATTTCTGGAAAAGCTAAAGTTAAAATATTAAAAATTGACAAAGAAAAGAATTTATCAAGAGCAGAAATAACGATTCATGAAGGTAAAAATAGAGAAGTTAGAAAAATGTGTGAAGCTGTAGGAAAAAAAGTTATTGCACTACATAGAGCTAAAATAGGAAATATACATGTAAAAGACTTAAAAATAGGAGAATGGAGATTTCTAACGAACAAAGAAATAGAAAGCCTTAAAAACTAGATTTTTAGGTCTTGTAAAACGAAACATTTAATTATATAATGTTGTAAATACAGAAGACAAGGAGAAAATAAAATGAAATATCAGAAGTTTGTTCCAGAAGGATGGATTGTAGAAAACAAAACAATAGGTGAAAGCACTTTAAATAATGCTATACAAACACAAGAAATTCTAGAGGCAAAAGTAAGCAATTGTGATGAAAATTTCAATTTATATGTTAATTTTGCAGACAATAAAGTAGGTATAATTAAAAGAAATGAGATTGAAGCAAATGCGAGTGAGAATATCGAGTTGTATAAAAAGAATGTGAGTACAAGTAAGGTAAATAAGTTTGTTCAATTCAAGGTAAAGGGAATTGATGAAGCGAACAATTACATTTTATCTAGAAAAGACGTCGAGAAAGATGCAATGTCATGGCTTAAAGATGAAGTTACAGAAGGTAATATTCTAAAAGGAATTGTAAAAAGTATACAACCATATGGAGCTTTTGTGGAAATTGGCGGAGGTGTTGTTGGATTACTTCACATAGAAGATATTTCAATTGCAAGAATAAAATCTCCTAGAGAGCGAATAAGGGTTGGACAAAAGATTAATGTTATGGTAAAATCTATTGATAAAACTCAAGATAGAGTTATTTTAACGTATAAAGAATTACTTGGAACATGGGAAGAAAACGTTAAGGATATCGTTGAAGGGTCAACTATAGTAGGAAAAGCAAGAGAAGTGGAAAAGTCTAAAAATGGAATTTTTGTTGAGCTTAAGCCTAATTTGGTTGGACTTGCAGAATATAAAGAAGGAATTGAATATGGACAAAATGTAAATGTATACGTTAAAAAAATAATACCAGAGAAAAAGAAAATAAAATTAATAATTGTAAAATAGATTTAGGGGGAATTTAAATTGGTAGAAGATAATGAAATTAAAGCATTAACATCGCCTTTTGCGATTAGAGAAGGTGAAATAAAAGTATTTGATGGTAAAGATGGATATGTTTCAATGAATCAAATAGTTCAAAGAATTAATTTAGGACATATAAATGATTTACATTTTAAAATTTTGTCATTAGTTAATGAATTTGAGTTCATCACATCAAGACAATTGTTTCAATTATTGGAAATAAATGGCTTTGAGCCTAAAACTCAAGATAAATTAAATGGAAAGCTTGATCAGTTAGTTAAAACAAAAATTTTAACAAGATACTACTTTAATTCTGATGATGGAAAAGGTATATATAGAATATATTGTTTAGAGAAAATGGGTAAATACTTATTGAATTCAAGAGGCGAAGAGTGTAAATGGCAACCTACAGATAATACTAAGCCAGTAGCTATGATAAAAAAGAGATTAGCAGGAAATCAAATTATAATAGCATATCTTAGAAAGGTTAAAGCTTTCGAGAGCTATACGCCAAAGCCATCTTTAAATGCTAAACAATTGGGTAAAACATTTAGAGCAACTGGAGGGTGCATTAAGCTTACTAAGAATGATAAGTCTTTAGATTTCATTTTTGAGGTTATTAGAAGAGAAGATGACTGGGAAAAGAAATTTATTGATAAGATGAAATTTTTCAAAGACTTTTATGATAATTTTGTTCCAAATGATTCAGGATTTAAGAGTTTACCGCAATTAATAATAGTTTGTGAAGATGATAAGCACATAGCAGAAGCATTTAAAGCTGTTGTACTTAATAATGTACAAATAACTAAGATTAAGTTATATTATACAACTGATTTGAAACAAAATGATGAAAGTTTAGACGAGTCTCTTATAGAGTTTGTAAAGAGTGAAGATACGGGAAAATTTAAAATGAAGAATACAAAAATAAAATTATTAGACTAATAAAAAATGGAATGTTGTTATCAACATTCCATTTTTTAATTATTACTATTATTATTTTTTTTGTGTGGGTTATTTATTATTGCAGTTCCAGATTCTGGATTTCCAAATATTGAATCAACACCATTTGTTCGGATTGGATCTAGCTCCTCATCGGTATCATCATCATTTACGAATGTAGGAATACTAGATTTTTTCAACCTTTTCTTTTTTGATTCTTCGTCAGTATCAGACATTCCGTTTGTAAATTTAGTAAAGTTAAATTTAGTTTCTTGTTGTTTTTCTTTATATTTTGATTCTATAAAGTTTAATTTACCATAACCAACAGTATTTTTTCCGCCAGCATCACGAACTTTATATATACACTCTTTAAACTTAATAGTTTGTACTTTTCCAGCCTTGAAATTAGGTGTTTTAGTATATTTTATTCCATTAAGATTAGCAGAGTATGACCCCTTCTCAGTCTCATAATTTCTACTAAATGAAAATTCTGATTTTTCTCCAAGTTCTTTCTCCCACCAATCATTGTCTCCAGGTTCGTTATTACCAAATACAATTTTGTGAGCACAATTGGCTATAATCGTTTTTCTATATTTTTTATTTTCAGCATCTAATTGATCTAGATTTTGCACTGAAATTACAGATCCAATCCTATATTTTCTATATAATGTGAATATTGGTTCTGTAGCTCCAGATATAAAATCAGAAAACTCATCGATATATAAGAAATGAGGATTTCTTGTTGCTTCTATACCAGGTCTTCTTAATACCGCATATTGCATTGATAATATAAAGAATAATCCAAATGCTGTATGTGCAGCAGCTCCCAAATCTCCACGTCTTGTACATAAGAATGTAAATTGCCCATCTGCTAAAGCAGCATCGAAATTAATATTATTTGTTCTATTACATAAGATACTTCTTATACCAGGATATCTTAATAGGTTATCAAGTTGTGTAGTTGCAGATGAAATATATTTTTCTGTATCTAATCTATAGGTACTATTAGTATAGAAATTCTTTTTGAAGTATGTAATAAGTATTTTGAATTTTTCTGCAAGTTCTTCATCTTTTTCCATTTGTTCGCACATTGATTGAATAATTGAAAAATCATTAAAAGCATCTAACATATCTTCTAAAGTCGGAATTTCTCCGTCATGCATTTTAGGATACATTACTTTTAGTAAAATAGATAAATTCTCAATAGCTTGACTAGCAAAATTTGCTTGTACTCCCAAATTTAGGTCTAAATCGGCTCTATTAGAAGAGTGCAAATTTTTTAATACTGTTGAGATTATAACAGATGCCTGTAATGGGTTATCATATGCAAATGGATTTAAGCCAACCGAATCTCGTGAATTTGGATCTATTAAATTTACTTTTACATGATAATTTTTAGCAACATTTAAAACTCTCGATACCGATTCAAAATCAGGAGAAATATATGTCAAACCAATATCTTTGTATATTATCTTTCCATCTTGATTTCCACGTATCATTTTACTCATACATGAATTGTATGTTCCAGATTTATTTGGGTTGGCAGAAATCATATTTAAAGAAAAGTTATCATTTATATAGTCATTATCATAAGGAGCATTTATTGAAGCAATGCCAGACTTTAGTGCCGCAAAGCCATATTCTTTTGCTGTCTTTTTGAAGAAGTTCTTTTTTTCAATGTCTCTACAAATCATAGGTTCAAATATAAGTGAAGTTTTTCCTGAACCAGACACACCAACAACAAGAGTTGATTCGAAACGCCTATCCTCAGGTAGAATTACATCTTTACCAGAATGTTTATCTGTACAAATTTTAACCTCACAACTGAATTGACCAGTAAAACCATTCTTTTTATTTGATAAATTGATTCCTCCATATTCATATATAGATTCCCTTATATCCTTTGAGTCATCAACAAATGTAATAAACCACTTTATTAACGGATAAAATGTTGTTAATGGTAAATATAACGAAATACTTCTAAATGCAGGTGCAATCAAACTTGAATATTCTGTAGCAATTTTTACGTACGATGGTGTTGATAATAAGGCAAGCCAACAAGCTGAATTTATAGCTTGATTAAACATTGACAATATTAATATATATAAAGAGATTACGTACAAATGAAAGAATGAAAGCTTAGTGTCTTCTGAATCTGCAAACTTTGAACTACAAGAGAATAAGAAGGCAAATATGGGACAGGCAAATGCTAATGCATATTGAATTGGTCCCCAATACGAACAACCTATACCCGTGAAAATCATCAGTAGTATTTCAACAATTCTATCTATAGTTAAGTATATTGTTACAAGTGTTAATATATATGTTAAAAATGTATTTCTATCTGTTTTCAACATTTTTAAAAATTTATCTATTATTTTCAAGATTTTCACCACTTTCAAAAATAAAATTTTACCCCTTTATTATCCTATAAATTGGCTAAAATTTCAAGACTTTTGGAAGAATTTGTTGATAAAAGGTTATAGTTTAACACTTTTTTATATCATAGTGTTAGGAAAATATTGCAATATATGATTTTTAGACCTTGCTGTCACAACCTTCGATTGTTACAATCGCCCTTCGCTAATGCTCTGGTTGGTCGCTATGTGGTCTTACAAATCAAATATTACAATAATTACCAAGAGCTCATTTTCGATACTGTTAAATAGTAACGATAAAAGGTTATAGTTTAATTTAGGCAATATATTCATTAAATGTAGGAAACAGAATATAAATTAACAGAATATTTTCTATATTGGAGTTGAAATGAAAAATAATAATATTTTAAAAGGGATAACGTCTTTGTTAATATCACAAGTATTTGTAAAAATATTCCGGATTATTATATAAATTATATTTAGCTAATAAAAATGGTTTTGGTGATGCCGGAAATGCAATATATAATTCTGGATATCAAATATATGCTTTATTATTGACTATTTCTTCGATAGGAGTTCCAAATGTAATTTCAAAAATTATAGCTGAAAACTTAGGAGATAAAGAAAAAACAGAATACATAATGAAAAATGCTTTGACAGTGTTTTCTATCATTGGGATTATTGGTAGTATGATACTAGTTTATTTTTCTGGGCTTATTTCAAATAAAATATTAAATATTCCAGAAGCGCAAATGTCTATAGTTGCATTATCACCTGCGATATTTAATGTTTGTATAATCTCTGTACTACGCGGATATTATAACGGAACTGAGCATGTTGAAGTTACAGCAAAATCACAAACGATAGAGCAAATATTAAAAACAATTTTTACATTTATACTTGTAGAAATTGCGTATATTGTAACAACATCTGATACAGCTAAAATGGCTGCTTGGGCTAACATGGCAACAACAATTGCAACACTAGGAAGCTTGATATATTTGTACAAAAAGTTAAAATTAAACAAATCGAATAAAATTGTAAGCCTTAGGAGTATGTTAGGAATATGTAAAATGTCTATACCAATATCTATGAGTGCAATACTTGCATCGCTAAATAGAAATATAGATTCAATAACAATTGTAAAGTATTTAAAAAAATTTGTAGGGGAAGGGATGGCTAAAAAACAATATGGTATTTTAAGTGGAAAAGTAGATGTTATTTCAGCTGTACCGGTCTCATTTGTAATAGCAATTGCAACAACAATAATCCCAATTGTTGCAAATAATAAAAAAGATATAGATTATGTAAGACGTATTACATTTAAATATTTAAAATGTATTGGAATTATTATTATCCCCTGTTGTTTCAGTATATTTGTATGCTCTGGTGAAATATTAACCTTTTTGTTTGGTAATGATAATGGAAAAATTTTATTACAGATAAATGCAATTTCCCTATTATTTATAGCAGCGGAGCAAATTATGAATGCTATACTTCATGGGATTGGAAAAATATATATTCCTGCAATTTCATTACTGATAGGTGTTGGATTTAAAGCTATACTTAATACAATTTTCCTTAACTTAAATCCAAATGAATATTGGTATGCAGGTATAACAGGATGCTGCATAGCAACGTTGATATGCCATTTTGTTGCATTTGCAATAGTTTTCGTGGTTGCATTAAGAAATTTAAAAATAAAATTAAAAATTTTTAAATTTTTGTTGAAACCAATAATTGCTTCGTGTATAATTGCGTTGACCTTGAGATATTCATATTTTTTCCTGAGTGGAATAATAATGGATAAAATAGCTATAATATTAGCAGGTCTTATCGCTGTAGTTATTTATGCGGTTTTAATTTTTTTTCTAAAAATTGTTAAAGGAAACGAAATATTTTCGAAAAGAATCCAAAATAAAACAAAAAAACAGGGAAAAAAGAAGGATTTTGTATAAATTTGGCGAATAATCATTATAGTAGTTTATAAATCTGCAATAGAACCAGAATTATAAAGTACATAATATCAAAAATTCAATAGGAGGTAATGAATAATGAACAAATCTGATTTAATTGCGGCAGTAGCTGCTAAAACAGGAGAAACAAAGAAAAGTGCTGAAGCATCAATCAATGCAGTAGTAGATGTAATAGCAGAAACATTAGCTAAGGGAGATAAGATTCAATTAGTTGGATTCGGATCTTTCGAAGTGAGAGCAAGAGCTGCAAGAAAAGGAAGAAACCCACAAACAGGTAAAGAAATGAAGATAGCTGCTAAAAAAGCTCCTGTATTCAAAGCTGGAAAAGCATTAAAAGATGCTGTTAACGGATAATAATTGAAATATATATAAATAAAAAGACATAGCTTGTGCCTATGTCTTTTTATATATAATAGGATATTCCTCCGGAATTTAAAAACAAAAGCTAAAGAACCACTATGGTTGTAAATGTTGTATGAAACAAAGTATTTAAGTGCTGAGAAAAAGTGAATTTTCACCATTATTTTGGATAAAAATTGACTTTTTTAGAAAAATATAGTATACTACTTCCAGTTTTGTTTTAAAGGAGATATAAAAAATGAAAGATAAAAAAAATATGGCAATGATAATAATTGTTGGCATAATTATATTGTTATTTTTATGTGTAAATTCAACAGCTTTTGCCACAACAGGAACAGTTGTTGGAGACAATCTTAGGGTAAGAAAAGAAGAAAACGTAGCATCAGAAGTAATTGATTTATTAGATGAAAATGATAAAGTTGAAATACTTGGAGAGAATGGCGACTGGTATAAAGTAAAAGTAAATGGAAAAGTTGGCTATGTTAATAAGCAATATATAAAGGTTCAAGAAGGAAATGTAATTAACAACGAAACAACAAATTCAGAAGAAAACACAAATACAGCTTCAAACGAAAATACAGAAAATAACGAGGAAGCTCAAAGCAAAGAAAATGATGAAACAGATGAAAAAACAGCATTAGAGCCAAATGAACAAGTTAAGCAACCAAAAAATGTTAAATTTAGTACAAATGTAGAATTAAAAACAATGCCATTAATTAGTGGTTCAGCAATAAGTACTACAAATTCAAATGAAACTTACGAAGTAATTAGTATTGCTGGATTATGGTCATATGTTAAATCAGACAATAAAGAAGGTTGGGTATTGACGGAAAAGTCAACAGAGGTGACGGACAGTAATTCGAAAGAAGCTTCTCAAGAAGAAAACAACACAGAGGAAACTAACCGAGAAGAAGAAAAAACAGAAGAAAGTTCCACAGAAAAGTTGTATTCAAATCCAAAAACATACTATGTAAAAGGAACATCAGTAAATGCTCGAAGTGCCGCATCGAAAACTGCAACTGTTGTTAAGGTTTTAAATACAAATAATGAAGTTAAGGTTATTGGTGAAGACGAATCTTGGTATGTTGCGGAAATAAATGGAGATAAAGCATATATAGCAAAATCTTTATTATCATCAGAAAAAATCGAGGTAACATCGAGAAGTTACGATAGTGTTAATGATAACGATGATGACGAGGATGAAGAGGATTATGAGGAGGAATCAAGTTCATCAGTTCCATCAAATCCCATAGGTGAAGATGTTGTAGCTTATGCTTTACAATTTGAAGGGTATAGTTATGTTTATGGAACTAATGGACCAAATACATTTGATTGTTCAGGCTTTGTTCAATACGTATATAAGCATTTTGGATATTCATTGAGTCGTTCATCAAGCACACAAGCTAATGATGGTGTATATGTAAGTAAAAGCGACTTAGAGCCTGGTGATGTATTAATCTTCAGGGATACATCAAATTCAAGGATTGGTCACGTTGGATTATACATAGGTGGAGGTCAATTTATACATGCTTCTAATTCAAGAACAGGTGTAATTATCTCATCTTTAAGTACTTCTGCATACCAAACAAGATATGTTTGTGCAAGAAGAATTTTATAATAAGGGGTTATTAATAAAGGAGTTTTGTGAATAATAAAGTTTTTTTAGTAACTATTTATTACATATTTGGAACAATAGGGGGATTATATTTTTATAAAAATATAATCCCCTTTTTGATGTTTTTTATTTTAGTACACTTTATAGTATTTAGGAAAAAAAATAATAAATTTTTTATCATACTTATATTCTTATTATCTGTTATAAAGTCATATGGAACAATGAATCTTGTAAATAAGATTGACAAAATGGGGGAAAAAGTAGTCACAGGAGAAATTGTAAAAATTACAGATGAAAATGATGGTACCATTGTTGAATTAAAAGCAAAAAAAATAAATAAAAAAAGAGTAATATTCAATATAAAATTCAATATATACGTAAAAAAAATTGATAAAAATACTGAAGTAGGAGATAAAGTAATTGTAACTGGAGAGCAAATTGTTCAAAATTCGGCGAAAAATGAAGGAACATTTAATTATAAAAAATATTTGCAATCTAAATGTATATTCGGAACAATAAAGTCCGAATCGATAACTAAGACGAATGAATCTAAAAATATTGTGGCTAATACAATTAATAGAATCAGGGAAAATATAAAATTAAATATAAAAACATTTATACCAGATAAATGTATTGGCTTATGTATAGCTCTTGTTGTTGGTGATAAAAATAATATTGATGAAAAGATTAGTCAGGCATTTTCAGATGCAGGGTTATCACATATTATTGCAATTTCAGGAATGCATACAGTTTATGTAGCATACATTGCTCTCAGTTTTAAACGAGTTATAGGAAAACGAAAAACATATTTTTTTGCTATATTTGTTCTAATTATATTTTGTAATTTAGCGTATAATAATGAGTCTGTTTACAGAGCAACAATAATGCTCAGTTTGTTTTACTGTTCAAAAATATTTCATAGGAAGTCAAATAGTTTATCCAATTTATTTATTTCGATTTTATTAGGTCTAATAAAAAATCCATTTTGTATATATAATCCAGGGTTTATTTTATCTACAGCTGGAACTTTGGGGATAATAATAATTTATGTAGAACTACAGGAACAGGGACGTGGAATTAAAATATATATTAAAAATCAGATAAAATTAAGTTTGGCTGCTAATATTGTACTCTTGCCAATAATTGCCAAAATGTTTAATAAAGTATCATTAATGTTCATAATTACTAGTCCTATAATAAATTTTTTAGTAAGTATTTTAATGCCAATATTACTATGTTTTTCCTTGTGCGGATTAGTATCCAAAGTTATACCTATATTCTTATTAAAATTTGTGGCACTTTTAGTGTATTTTTTTTCAGGCTTATTATTATTTCTGGTGGATATATTCCAAAGAATAAGTATATTAAATTTTAGAGTTACATCACCATCTTTTATAACAATAGCTGCGTATTATTTTATTTTATATTTATGCTATCAATACAAAAAAAATAGAAATAGAAAGAATAAAAACAAAATAAAATGTGTCATATCTATTTACCTCTGTGTTTGTGTTATTATTAGACTTATTAATGTATTTGATAATAGTTTAAAAGTATACTTTGTCGATGTTGGACAAGGTGATTGTACAGTTATAAAAACACCAAGTGGCAAAACAATCCTTGTTGATGGAGGTGGAAAGGAAGATGGAAATATTCAAGATAGTGTTGGAAAAAATATAGTAGTTCCATATTTATTAAATAAATCAATCACAAAAATTGATTATATAATAATATCACATTTTGATACAGATCACGTTGGAGGCTTATTAACAGTGATGCAGGAAATAAAAGTTAGGAATGTAATAATATCAAAACAAGGAAAATCGAGTGATAATTATGAAAAATTTAAAAAAATTGTCAAAGCCAAAAATATAAATATAATTGTCGTAAAGCAAGGAAATAGGGTAGAAATAGATCGAGATTTATATTTTGATATATTATGGCCAAGAGAAGAGCAAATTAACGAAAATATATTAAATAATAATTCTATTGTTTGTAAATTACACTATAATAGTATTTCTATACTATTTACTGGGGATATAGAGGCGATTGCCGAAAAAAGTATATTGGAATTATACCAAGGAAACAAAGAAATATTACAGTCCACATGCCTAAAAGTAGGACACCATGGTTCAAAAACATCTTCAACAAACGAATTCCTGGAAAGTGTAAGGGCAAAATTTGCATTTATAGGGGTTGGAAGGGACAATAAATTTGGTCATCCAAATGAAGGTGTAATAAAAAATATAAAGTCTATGCGGTATGGAAATCTACCGAACTGATGAAGATGGAGAAATATTTATGAAAGTGAAGAAGAATGGAGATATAACGATTAAAAAAATTGTTCAATAATTGTAAAGTAAAATTTTTTATTATATGATTATAATATAAGAGGTGAAAGTATTGAAAAAGTATAGATACGAAATTATTATTTTTATAATAGAAGCGATATGTATGACTCTTGAACTTATAGCGTCAAGAGTATTATCTCCATATTTTGGTAATTCAAATATAGTTTGGACAAGTGTAATTGGGATAATACTATTGAGTTCAAGTGTTGGAAACTATATGGGAGGAAAAATTGCAGATAAAAACGAATGTGAAAAAAGTTTGAAATATATTGTGTTAGAAGCATCATTCTTTATCTTTTTAATTCCAATAATACAAACAAGGTTCTTAAACATAGTAGCGACTATTATAAAAGATGTAAAAATTGGAGCTATTATTTCTACAATAGCATTATTCTTTATACCTTCGGCATTCCTAGGAACAATAATTCCAATTGTATTAAAAATAAAGCTAAATAAGATAGAAAATGCAGGAAAAACTTCAGGAACAGTATATGCATTATCAACAATTGGAGGCATATTTGGCACTTTTGTTAGTGGTTTTTTATTAATTCCTAATTTTGGAAGTGTGCAAATTTTATTTGTATTATCAATTATATTGTCAATAATAAGCTTTTTTATCTCTACAAATAAAAAAAAATTAATGAACATTATAATTGCAGGGATAATTACAATGAATGTAGTTTTATTAGCAATATATAGTAATAACAATTTAAAAAGTGGAGAGCAGGTTTTAAATGGTGAGGAAAATACAAAAGTTAGTTTAGATACACAATATGGAAGGGTTATGATATATAATAGTGAATATAATGGTGAGGAAATTAGAATTATGAATATAGATAGTGGATTTGAATCGGCTACATATATCGATGAAGAAAAATGTAACGAACTAGTATCTACATACACAAAATATTACGATTTAATGTTCAAGTCTAAGTATGATGTTGATGATGTACTAATGATTGGAGGTGCTGGATACTCTTATCCAAAATATTTTATCAGTCACTATGAAGATAAAAGAATGGATGTAGTTGAAATCGATGGGGAGATAACAGAAATTGCAAAGAAATATTTTTTTCTAGATAAGTTGATTGATGATTATAAGCTTAATGAAAACAAGAGGTTAAACTTAATTAATGAAGATGGTAGAACGTATCTAAATAAAAATAAAAAGAAATATGATGCAATATTGAATGATGCTTTTTCTGGAGAAAATCCAGCAAAAACATTAACTACATTGGAAAATATAAAACAAACGAAAGAGGCTCTTACTGAAAATGGATTATATTTAAGCAACGTTGTATCGGCAATGGAGGGAAAAGACTCTAGATTTATTAGAGCGGAAGTTAATACATTAAAAAGAGTTTTCAAAAATGTGTATGTTATACCATGTAATCCAGAAGTTTCAGCAGAAACAAAACAGAATATTATGGTAATTTCTACAGATTAAGATATTGAGGTTGATGGAGTATATGATTTGGATTTGTCGGAGAGCGAAATAGTATTAACAGACGATTATTGTCCGATAGATAATTTTTAATTGAAAAGAATAAACATGAAAATAATGCTAATAATAATAACAAACAAGCAGTTAGAGAAGGGAAGAATGATATGAGTAATAGAAAAATACTTTATATTAGCATTATTCTCACAATTATTTTATCAGCATTTACTGGAATGGGAATATATAGGTATAATAGAAAGAAAACGATTTCAAATAATATGGTTATAAAGCAGTTTGGAGAAACGAGTGATGAAAATGTAGTAAGAACTTCATCAAATAATAGTGAAGTTGTAGCTCCAACTGCAAGAATAAATATGAAGCAATACTATAAAAAGTGTGGTCACACAACAGAAAATGAATTCACTGTACCAGAAGAAATTGTGAATATGACAGAAAAGCAAGTTGAAAAGTATTACTTTGGATGGAATGTTGAATCATTTTCAAGTACAGATATTTGTATTAGTAGGGAGATTGACGAGATTTGCGACGAGCATTATTTAGTAAGAGATGATGAAGGTTTTGTAAATGTATATAGAGCTACTGAAGAAAATGAAGAGTCGTTAGTTTATAGCACAGAAATTGTTACGAAATACTTACCGAAAGAAGACAGAGATAAATTAATAAATGGAATTGAAATTGTGGGTAAAGAAAATCTTTCAATCTTATTGGAAGATTATGAATAAAAGTCTAGAATAATGTTTATTCCAGACTTTTATTATTTCCTTTTTAATTACGTGGTTTATTCAGATTCTTTAAATATCCTTGAGCATAAAATGATTTAAAGTACATTAACAATGAAAAAAGCGTTAAAACTATTCCGGAGTAATATAAATAAGTATCAAACCTAGATGTAAGATTATAATGGCCTATAATTAGGGATGAAACTATAGCACAATAAAATACTACTGTGGTTAATTTTCCATACCATTTACTAGAAACTACCATATCTTTACCATATAAGAATGAGGCACCAGCAATCATTACAAATTCCTTTAAAGCTATTATACATAGAATCCAAAATGGAATAGTATGCTTAAGAGCTAAAGTTATTAATATAGTTAACTGTGTGGCCTTATCAGCTAATGGATCCATTAATTTTCCAAAATCTGTAACTAAATTACATTTCCTTGCAATAAAACCATCAAGTATATCAGTTAGTGATGAAATTGTTAGCAATATAAATGCAAGTATAAAATTATTATAGTATAGCGATAAAATTATAAATGGAATAAAGACAAATCTTAGCAGGGTAAGCATATTTGGTATATTTTTATTCATGTATATAAACCTCCCATTTTACTATTTAACTTCGAATTTTAATTCGCCATTTTCACAATCGATGTTTATAGTTTGACCGTTTCTTAATTCAGTTTTTAATATTAGCTCTGATAATTCATCATCTACATATTTTTGAATAGCCCTTCTTAAAGGTCGTGCACCATATTTTAAATCGGTACCTTTGTGTAGTAAATACATTTTTGATGAATCTGATATTGATAGTAAGATATCTTTATCAGCTAAAGCTTTCCTTGTATTTTCTAGCATCATATCAACAATTTCTAGTAATTGTGATTCTGTTAGTGCTTTAAATGTAACAATTTCATCAACTCTATTTAAGAATTCAGGTCTAAATGTTTCTTTTAAACTATCTTGAAGCTTGCTATAGTCAGTACTTGATTCATTTCCGAAACCAATTGAATTTGTATTAACATTCGATCCAACATTAGATGTCATAATAATAATTGTATTTTCAAAATTTACTGTATTTCCTTGACTATCTGTAAGTCTACCATCATCTAATACCTGAAGGAGTATATTAAATACATCTGGATGAGCTTTTTCTATTTCATCAAGTAGAACAATAGAATATGGTTTTCTTTTTACTTTTTCAGTTAATTGTCCTGCATCATCATATCCAACATAACCAGGAGGTGAACCTATTAATTTTGAGGTTGAATGGCTTTCCATATATTCAGACATATCAACTCTAATAATTGAATTTTCATCTCCAAACATTTCATATGCCAAGGATTTAGCAAGTTCTGTTTTCCCAACTCCAGTAGGACCAACAAATATAAAAGATGGTGGCCTTTTTGTGGTTTGAAGACCAGCTCTATTACGCCTAATGGCTTTCGAAACTGATTGAACAGCTTCATCTTGACCTACAATTCTTTTATGAAGATTTTGCTCTAAATTAAGTAACTTTTGAGTTTCTTCCTCAGTAATCTTGTTTACGGGGATTTTTGTCCATCTTTCGATAACATTCGCAATATCTTGAACTGTTAGAGAGACAACTTTCATTTTTTTATTTAAGTTATCAATATCTTCGAGCAATTTACATTCTTTCATTTTTAGTTCTGCTGCTTTTTGATAATCTTCAGTTGAATCTGCCTGAGCAGCTTCTTCTTTTTCAGCCTGAACTTCAGAAAGTTCATTTTTTAATACTTCTAATTCATACAGCTCTCTATTATTTAAGTTTATTTCAGAGCAAGCTTCATCTAACACATCGATTGCTTTGTCTGGTAAAAATCTATCATGTATATATTTTTCTGACATAATAACAGCTTGTCTAATTACGTCAGTTGAAATTTTTACTTTATGGAAGTCCTCATAGTACTTTTTTATACCTTCCAGAATATTAACTGCATCAGCAGGTGAAGGTTCATCAACTACTACTTGTTGAAATCTTCTTTCTAGAGCAGAATCCTTTTCGATATATTTTCTGTATTCTTTTAATGTTGTTGTACCAATAAGCTGAATTTCACCATTAGATAGAGAAGGCTTTAAAATATCTGCTGCATTCATAGAATGTTCAGCATCTCCGGCTCCAATTATATTGTGAATTTCATCTATTACTAAAATTATATTTCCACATTGTTTACACTCATCTATTATTGCTTTCATTCTTGACTCAAACTGACCTCTGAACTGTGTTCCAGCAATAACCGATGTCATATCCAACAAATAAACTTCTTTATTTATTAATTTGGCAGGAACATTTCCTGAAGCTATTTTTAGAGCCAATCCTTGAGCAATTGCTGTTTTTCCAACACCTGGTTCTCCAATAAGGCATGGGTTATTTTTTGTACGTCTGTTTAAAATCTGAATAACCCTTTCAAGCTCCTTATCTCTACCAATAACAATATCCAGTTGATTGTTTTTAGCTTTCGTTGTTAAATTAGTTCCAAAATTATCAAGTGCTTTGTGTTTTTTATTATTAGCTTTCTTTTCTGTTTTTACTTTTTTTGTTGACCCAGAGCATGTTGAATCGGCTTCAGAATTTGTATCAGATTCTTGGCGATTTGAACTATTACCAAATAAACCTGAAAATATAGAACCAAGGCTATTTTCTGAATCTTCATTCATTAAAGTATCTGGGGTAAAATCTGGATTTTCAGATATGTCGTTAAACATAGATTCGAATTGTTTAGACATATTTTCTATATCACTATCTGAAAGGTTAGCTTGTTTAGCTAATGCGTCTAAAGGGTTGATACCTTTTTTCTTAGCACACTCATAGCATAAACCTTCCATTTGATTTCCATCAGTGGATCTATTTATAAATATTACAGCTGCATTGGTTTTACAAACCGAACATAACATATTTTTTCTCCTTTTTCTTCTTATATTTAAATATTATATATAATACATTAAAAATATTTGTTAGTCAATGGATTTTTTTGTGTAAAAGATATGTTGAAAAATAAACATTTTTATAATATCATATACATAAGTTTTTTTACAGGAGGATAATGTTATGGGTGTAAGTGACCATAAATGTTTGGCGTGTAATGCAATGCTTAAGTTTGATCCGAAAAGCCAAAAATGGATTTGTGAGTATTGCGGAACAGAGTATACGCTTAAAGATTTTGAAAATGATGAAGGAAATAAAATTAATACAAAAACAAGTAAGGCTAGTAAGGTTAACGGATATATGCAATACCATTGTCCGGATTGTGGTGCAGAAATTGTTATGGATGAAAATACTGCTGCAACAGAATGTGTATATTGTGGGAACACTGCTATTATTACAGAGCGATTTGAGGGAGAATTTGAGCCTAAGCGTGTTATTACATTTAAGAAAACAAAAGAAGAAGCAATTGAAGCTTTTTGTGACTACAAAAAAGGAAAGATATTCATGCCAAAAGATTTTCTAAATAAGGATAACATTGAAAAAGTAACAGGCGTTTATATACCATTTTTTTTGTATGATATGATAGTAGATGGTAAGCTTGATGTAGAAGCTATGAATGAAAAAAGATGGACTCAGGGAGATTATAGATATGTAAAGAAAGACTTTTTTAAGGTCTTGAGAGAAGGTACAATGACATTTGAAAAGATTCCTACAGATGCATCTAAAAAATTTAGCGATGATATAATGGATTCCATAGAGCCATTTAATTATGACGAGTTAACAAAATTCAACTCATCGTATATGTCTGGATTTCTTGCAGAAAAATATGATTTGAACTCAAATGACTTAATATCTAGAGCAGAAGGAAGGGCAAAACAAACTACAAGAGATGTATTATATTCAGATATAGGAGGATACAATAGCAAAAAAATAGTAAGTTATATTGGTAACGCAAACATACAAGGAACACCAGAGTACGTAATGTTGCCAGTTTGGATGATGAATGTAAAATATGAAGATAAAATTTATACTATGGCAATGAATGGTCAAACAGGTAAATTTATAGGAAATGTTCCTGTTTCTAAAGCTAAGGTAGCTGGAATGTGGTTAGGATTAACCATTCTACTAACAACAATTATAATTTTTGTTAGTCTAATTGTATAGTATTTTGAAAGAGGTGTGAGAATTGAAAAAAATTGCTATAATATGTGTTACGGCATTTGTAATGTGTTTTGGATTTATCTTATGTAATAGTAAAAGCTATGCCTATATAAAATCAGATAGTTCTAGTAGTGAAGTGAGAAACACTACAAATATAGAAACACGTAAAGAAAATGGCGTTAGTGATACGCTAAAAGAAGAAAAGAATATCCCAAAAATAGTAGGGATTGCAATTTTGTGCGGTATTGTACTATCAAGCATAATATGTGCCATTTTGGTTTCTAAACATAAGCCGGTAAAAGTTGCGAGAACTGCTAATAATTATTTAGATAAAAATAAGGTTAGTATAACAAGGAGAGAAGATTTTTTTATAAGATCTACGATAGACAAACAGGCTAGATAAAATACAAAAAAGGAAGAGATACAATTGGCAAAAAAATTAATTATAACAGAGAAACCATCTGTTGCGATGGAGTTTGCAAAAGTTCTTAATACAAGCGGAACGAGAAAAAATGGATACATAGAATCAGAAGAATGGATAATAACGTGGTGTGTAGGCCACTTAGTAACAATGTCATATCCTGAAAAATATGACGAAAATTTAAAGTTTTGGAGATTAGATACATTACCATTTATTCCAACAAATTGGAAGTATGAAATAATTCCAGCGGTACAGAATCAATTTAATATTGTGAGTCAATTACTTCAAAGAGAAGATGTTGAAGAGATTTATAATGCGGGAGACTCTGGGCGTGAAGGTGAATATATTCAAAGGCTAGTATTTATGATGTCTAATCCAAATCCAAATGCTAAAATGAAGCGAGTTTGGATTGATTCACAAACAGAGGAAGAAATAAAGCGTGGAATAGAAGAAGCAAAGGATTTAAAAGAGTACGATAGTCTATCAGATGCTGCATATTTAAGGGCAAAAGAAGATTATCTTATTGGAATAAATTTTTCTAGATTATTATCTATAATATTTGGTAAACGTATTGCCAAGAATATAGATGAAGATAAAGTTTCAATATCTGTGGGAAGAGTAATGACGTGTGTTCTTGGAATGGTAGTTTCTAGAGAGCGTGAGATAGTTAACTTTATAAAAGTTCCATACTTTAAGATTACTGGAAACTTTGGAAAAGAAAATGAATCTTTTAAAGCAGAATGGAAAGTAACCGAAGAATCTTCAATGTTTGGTTCAGAAAAGTTATACAATGAAACAGGATTTAAAAAAGTTGAAGATGCCCAGAATTTTATTATATCATTAAAGGATAAAAAGGCAATTGTAAAAGAAGTAAAAAAATCGAAGCAAAAGGAAAACGCACCATTATTGTTTAATCTTGCTGAGATTCAAAATGAGTGTACAAAAAAATTTAAAATAAAACCTGATGAAACTCTAGAAATTATACAAAATTTGTATGAGAAAAAATTAGTTACTTATCCAAGAACAGATGCAAGAGTTCTATCAACAGCTGTTAGCAAGGTTATTGGAAAAAATTTGAATGGTTTGGTCAAGGGATATAAAGATGAAGAAGTTCAAGGATATTTACGAAAAATGATTCAAGAAAAATATTCAACTAACATAGCTAAAACAAAATATGTGGATGATAGTAAAATAACAGACCATTATGCGATAATTCCAACTGGGCAAGGTTTCGAAAACTTTGATAAATTACCAGATTTAGACAAACAAATATATAAAGTAATTGCTAAAAGATTTATACAAATTTTTTATCCACCAGCAGAATTTAGTAAGGTGTCTGCAATTATAGTGGTTGATAAAGAACAATTTTCTGTATCTGGAAAAGTATGTGTAAAACAGGGATATTTGGAAATTGCAAAACCTCAAAAAAGTGTAGAAAACAAATCAAAGAGCTCTGAAGGAGAAAGTATTTCAAAAGATGATTTGGAAAGCCAAGAAAATAGCTTAGAAATACTAACAAAGTTAAAGAAAAATACTGAGGTAAATGTTGTTAACTACGAAACTAAAAGTGCTGAAACATCTCCTCCAACAAGATATAACTCAGGTTCAATTATTCTTGCTATGGAAAATGCAGGTAAACTAATAGAAGATGAAGAGCTAAGAGAGCAAATAAAGGGAGCAGGAATTGGAACAAGTGCAACAAGAGGTGGAATTATAGAAAAGCTAGAGCGAATAAAGTATATAAGTATAAATAATAAAACTCAAATAATAACTCCAACAAAAAAAGGTGAGGCAATTTATGATGTTGTAGAAGCATCGATGCCAGATATGCTTAATCCAAAATTAACTGCTAGTTGGGAAAAGGGTTTAGATATGGTTGCAAAAAAGGAAATTGAAGCTGGAGAATTTATGAGCAAATTAGAAAGTTATATCAAAGCTAAAATAAATAAATTAGTTATAAAAAGATAAAAGCGTGGTCGTTGACCATGCTTTTATCTATAATCATGTGCTGTATCTTGTGGAGTATATACATATTTTTCTGCAAAGTACTTCGAATTCTTATATGGTGTATTTGGCATATATGTATGAGATTCAATAAACTGCTCTCTCTCTTTTTTTGATTTAGAGCAAATTAATTTAAAATTTTCGACTACATCTCCGACTTTAGAAATAAAAGTATTAGAAATGTATTTGTGTTTACTATGAAGTTTATTATTTTCTGTTGCAAAATTTATATCAAAAGGTAGAAGTGCTGGATTCCCATCATACAATTTGGCAAGCTCTCTAAGATATTCAGCACAAGCTGATTGGTAATTATGGTATCTAGTATCAACCTTTGTAATGTTTCTACGTAAAAGCTCTAAGATGTTATAATCTGCATCAGGACAAATACTTAAATAAAATTGTATATCTTTATTCATTTTTAGAAATCCTTTATCAGGTTTTGTTTTTAAAATTCTACATTTTCTCTTATATTTTTTTAAGTCTTTTTTTAATTGTAACCTAAATTTTTTTAGTTTATATTTTCTTGTTATGAAGGAAAAAACTGGCATTTGGGTTTGCACATCAATTTCTGTTAAATTGGCATCCAAAAGTACATATTTACTACGTGATTCATCAATAACTATATGTGGCTTAATAGAAATATTTCTATACATAAATTATAAAACCTCCTTGAGAAATGTAAACTTAAAGTTTATTTTAGCACAATTTAGAAGGAAAAACAAGAAAAGTAAAGAAATTATGTAAAATAACAACAAACTATTGCATGCTAAAAAAAATAATGTTAAAATTAATTATATAATGTGTATTATAGGAAAGGTGGGTCTGTTTATGGAAGGTAAGGAGATTGCTGAAAGAATAAGAAAATTACAAAAGGAAATAAAAGAACAAGAGCTTAGTGGTGCAACAGCAAAACAGCTAGCTAAATATCTAATAGAAGTTGACAAACTAACAGCATTAATGATAGCTACACATAGAAATAATTCAGAAGAGCAAGAAGAACAAAGATAGATTTAAATGAAAAATAATTAAGAAGGGGGATTCAATCGGTAAGAATCGGTTGAAGAAGGAAATATGGATTTAAATAGTTTAAATGCGATTGATTTAACAGAGGCAAATATCGGAACTTTTCTAACTGAATTTGAGAACGCCCTAGCTAGTGAAGATTATGCAAAAGTAAAAAAAGCTATAGAGCAAATAAATACATTTATTGTAACACCGGGAGTTATTAATGTAACAAGAGATGGTAATAATATGATGGATGTTACAAGTGGTGGTACAACAGAGTCAATTGATATTGAAGGGATATCACATGCAATTACTCAGAGAGTAAAAAATGATTATGCATCACATAATTTAACAGATGCTACTAAGATAGCGGCTAGAGAAGATGCAAAGAAAGAAATGAATAAATTTTTAACATCAATGTTTAATCAAGAAAATTTAATGGAAGAACTCATCAATAGAGGGTTTTCTATTGACGAATTCAATCGTCAAATAGATAGGCTAAATGATGAAAGTAAAGTTACTATAGATGCATTAAAAAATGAACATGAAGCTAAAGCAAAAGCTTTTGATGATATTTTTGGAGCAGATTCTAAGATAAAAACAGGAGATTATCTATCTAAAACATATCCAACAAGGTTAAAAGATTGCAAAGAAACTATTACAGCAATAACGATAGCAGAGAAGGAATTTAATAGACTTGAAGCAGCAATAAATGCTAGAAGTACAGAAACGAATCCTGTAAAACAACAAGCATTGGATAATAAAATAACAGCTCATAAGAACAATTTAAAAATGTTAGGAAAGAAAGTATCAGATTTAAACATTAGGGGAATGGATAATAATTTCTTTGTAGACTGGGAGATCGACACCAACAGAAGTTCAAGAATGACAGCATTAGCCAGCGTAAAAAGCATTGCAGAAAATGAGCTTGATAATACATATGATGAATTAAAAGATAGAGTTTTAAAGCTAAGTACGAGCGAAAAAAATAAACTTGGTATAACTGCAGCTATTGAGGCAGAATTTGCTAAGGTTGATGATGTAGATCCAACAATTAAATCAAATGCAAGAAAGGCAGTTGATAGGTATTTAGATGAAAAGCAAAAGGAGATAAACAGCGATATTCCTGGAAAAATTAAAATGGAAGAGCGTATGATTGAGCTTAGAACCGAAAATAAACAACAATTTAAGGATATGGCTGATAAGATTCAAGATGTAAAATCAAGAATTGATTATAAAAAAATCGATTCCGAAGTATTCTTAGATCAAGCGGGAAATCCGGTGCAGGATGTTAATCCAGATGGATCACCAATGGTTGATGTTAATGGAAATCCGGTATATATAAGAACTAAATATGTACAATTAATAGATTCATCAACAGGTTTGCCAGTTTTTGAAGGTACACCTCCAGCACCAAAATTCGAAATTGATCCTGCAACAGGAAATCCACGTGAAGTTGAAGCATATGCAACAAGAGATAAGCGAGTTATTGACCATGTAACTGGCCAATATTCAAGAAATCCAGATGGAAGCTTTGTTATAGAAATGGATGGAATGGGAAATCCAGTTCAAGAGATTGTTTTTGACGAGGTATCAGATACAAACGTAAGAGACTATTATCTACAAAAAGCAGGTTATAATAAAGAGCAAGCTCTCCAACAAATAGATCAGCTATATAGCAGAAAAGATATGAGATTTGCTTTAAAAGCAGAAGGCATTGGAAATCCAATAACAAGATTTTTTGCACCTAAAAAATTATGGCAAAGAAGTAGATCAAGATCAAACTTTCTAAGAAACTATGAGAACGGACTAATAGAACTAGAAGAGCGTAAAGAATACGAAGAAGTTATTCCAATGAAAAGAGAAATTAATGGCCTTTCTCGTATATTTGAAAGAGCTAAAAATTCGGCTATTGTACAGCACTTGTTATATAGTGCAGGTAAAGAGCAGGGAGATGATCCAAGTAGCATTGATAAAACAGGACTAATAGACAATTTAGAAAGAGCTGCATATGAAGAAGCAATAAATAGAGGGGCACATATAGGAGCCGATGAGATAACAGAGATAAGAAAGAAAAAGGGCGATACACATGAAAATCTTGTAAAGAGGCATACAAAAGGCACTCAAGCACCTGCAAATGACATAATACATAGAGATGATAATAACGATTTGGAATTGTAGTAAACTTAGGAGGAAAAAATATGGGAAGAGAAGTAGAAGAATTAATAAAAGCTCTAGAAAAAGTTAATGCTTTAATGACTAAAGAGAATCTAAAAAAAGCAACAACGGAAGAATTATTGAAATACAACGAGCAAATAAATAGAATTAAAGCAATGATAATCGAAGTGGGATACTAGGGGAGGTGGTTATAATTGGATATTAATTTTGATAGAATTAATAATGAATTGAGCCAAATAGTTGGAGAATTTGAAACTTTACTAAACAATGGTAAATATGACGAAGCAAGAGATGCAGTTAATGATATAGTCTACGAACTTTCAGCAAATTCTGATATAGAGCTTAGTATGGGAGGTAATACTCCTGATAATAGGTTCCATGAGTTGTATACTGCATTGGCACAAAAAATTCAAGACAGAGAAACAACTCATGTGGCTCCTGCAGCAGGTAATACAACAGATTATGGTGCACTAAAAATGTTGTTAAGTAATGTATCAGCACAAATATTTAATACTGCAGAAGTTAGAAAGGAGCTTATACAAAAGGACCCGGATTTAGACGAATATAAAAAGGCATTAGAGGATGGAATTGTGGAGAGCCAACAAAGAAAGACTCAATTACAAAAAGAAAAGGTTAAGTATGATCGTATTGAAAAAGAGTTATTCTTTGATAATTCAGGTGCAGATAGAAGAATTACTATTGAAAAGGAAAAAGTGAATGTAAAACAATTACAAGAAGTAATGGATGTAATTGACTCAATTAATGCTAATATAGCTGCTAAGGTTGCCGCAACTGATCCTGCGGTACAAGCAAATTTACAAACTCAAATCGATACTCAAAAAAATGGATTGAAAGCAAAATTAAACCAACTTCAAAGTCAAGGATTAGATATAACATCACTTGGTTCGATTGATGATTTTGTTGAGGATGCAAATCTTGCAAGCTCAAAAACAAAAACAGAGACTTTAAGGGATAGCAGATTAGCCATTCTTATAGCTGAGTATGACGCTGTAAAACAGAAAATTGATGATGCAAAGAAAGGTCATATTGTAATAAAAGATGCAGATGGTAATGATGTTGATATTAGTAATGAGGAAATAATAAGATTGGCCCCAGATATGTCAACAATAGATTTAACAACAGAAACAGGAAGAGATCAACTAGAAAAATTAATACAGGATATTACAGCAATATCAAAGAGAATAAGCAACGAAATAATTGTTTGTAATCAAGAAGTTGAAATATTTACAGATCACATCAAGGTTATGGAGTTTGAAAAAGATCAACTTGCAAAGGATCCAAATGATAGACAAGCATATATAGATGCTTTTGATACAACCACGAAAACTAAAATTGATGATGAAAAAACAAGACGCCATGATGACGCACAAGCTAAATTTAGTGGTGATAGAAAAAAGGCAAAAGAGTATAAAGAAGCCTGGAATAGATTTAAAGCGCATAGAAGAACTCAAACCATAACAGAAATGGTTAATGGACAAAGCTATACATACGAATATGAATATCTTGAAGATTATCCTGAAAAAGATGATGATTTAGAATTTATGCAATTAGAGTCATGGGAAAATAAAAATAAGAAAACAGCTCTTATAAATAAAATGATAGAAGGCGAGGACAATCCAGAAGAGCAATTAAAGTTAATTACATCAGTATACGAGGATGAGTCGTTAAAACAGATTGAAGAACTAATAAATAGCTATAATAATGGATCATATACAGCATATACAGGTAATGCAGTTACTCCTGATATGATGGAGGCAGCACAGAAAGATTTGGAAGCGGCTAGAGCAAGAATTGCAATGCAATTCAAAAGAGATGAAGACTATGTAAAGAATTATAATAGTTCACATTTTGATGCGAAAGATACTGTAGCACTTGCTTTAACTGGAGGCTCTGCAATGAGGGCAAGAACGAACCAAAGCAAAAAGAATTTAACATTTAAGGATGCTTTGGGAGCTTTCTTAAAATGGACACCATATGATGTAAAGGCAGATGGAAAAATCCACCCAATAAGAACAACATTAGCAAATATTGGAGGTATAGTTTCTATACCATTTAGAACTTTAGAAGTGGCTATAGGAGCAGGTGTAGCAGGTGTTACCACTGTTGTAAGTAAAATTTCTGGTACATATGGTATGCCAACTCCATATAACGTTGGTTATATACATAGAAAAGAAGCAAGACAAGAATATTATTTATCACATGGGTCAAGTAGATTTGGTGCATGGTTTAAGAGTTTCTTCAATATGAAAGTAAAAGATGAAAATGGCAATCTTATAAAAATAAATGATAAATTGGTTCAAGATAGATGTAAGTTGATAGATGAATCAATTGAAGATAAGTATATAAGAGGCGCTAGAGTAAAATTAATGGAAGATCAAATTGCAGCCAAAAAGAATCAAGAGGCAAGAAAAATAGCTTATAAGAATAAAGCTAAGTCAGCCGAACTATATGAAGATATTTACGAAAATAATCCAGACTTAATTAAGGCCAATCCAGCTGAAAAAAAGAAGATTGTTGACAGAGCTATGCAAAGAGCTATTCTTGGTATGGGAGGAAAAACAGCAAGACCAATTACAGACCAAAGTAAATCATATGTAACAAATGGAAGAAAGAGAACAGGCAGATTTGTACAAAATAATCCAGATCAAATGCACGATCCAATTGACATGAATATAAGAAATGGATACGACTTTAGTGACACAGTGGGTGATACAATTTGGACGAATGCGGTGAGCAGAGAGAATATCCAAAGGGGTAATACAAAGGCAATGGACTTTGCATTAAGAATTGCTGCGTGTGCAACGATGCCATTCTTTAAAGGAATATTAAGTAAATGGACAATACAAACTAAACTAAAAAAGCCAGATATAGTTGAACAAGACACTATAATACCAGGAAAACATGTTGATGGACACGTAGAGTATATTCAGGGAGAAAAAACAATAATACAACATAGACCTAAAATTGGAGATATACAACGAGAGGTTACATATACAAAAGATGTTCCTATTTCATATGACAATGCAACTTTTGGTGATTTACAAAGAGGAGGAGATGCGTATTGGTGTGCAAGACTAGGTCAATATAAGGGGCCACACCCATCAGTACATTTTTCGTCAGATGCAACGCAAATACAAGGATTTAATGTTTCATTCACAGATCCTTTAAATGGTAAGCACGTTGAATGGTCAACAAGTATACCACAAATTAAGCAATATATTAATGAACACCCTGGATTAAATGAATTTTCTGAAACATACCAAGATTTATCTGGTATTACAGAGGGAGCATCATTATCAACATTAACAGATTATATGCCATCTGAGGTTAAGGATGCATTTTTAAGATATATGGAATCAAATTCAAATAATCTTCAAGCATTTAATGAAGCTACTCAGTTTGCATGGGGGATTCCTCGTGGAAGTGCTGCAACGATGGCTCAAGGTTGGAGTGCATCAGATGTTGCAATGGATTTAATGAAAAAAGTTACAGGGACTAAAACAATTACAACGAGAGGTATAGTTGGTTGGGAGGATATTCCTGCTAAAATACCATATACTTTTAAGAAGGTAATTGAAGGATATGATATACCTCCACAAGTAGTTCCTGGCAAGGTAATTTCTGGAGGAAATTATTCATTTGATATACCACAAGTGTACGCTATTGGAGCAATGTCTGGTTTAGGAGAAGTATTAACCCAAGGTTTATCACCTAGATATAGAAGAGCACAAAAATCAACAATAAATTACCATGGTAAAGATCGTAATGGTAGAGCAACTATAAATAATGACCAAGGAAGGTCAGATATGTATAAGTCTCCAACATTAACTGATGGAGATCCAAGAACATATCAAAGATATGAACATCATCATAGTAGAAAAGACAGAGCATTAAATTCAATGGATAGTCAAGGTAGACCAATCAAGAAAGCAGATGGTCACACGGATCAAAAAGTGTGGGATGATGATGATTTTGTATTATAATAAATAGATAACTAAAATATAGAGCAGATTTTGAATATGAAATCTGCTCTATTAAATACACGTAAAAAGGAGTTTTAAAATGACATTCCAAGAATTAATTTCTATAGTAGATGAAGAAAAAAGAATTGAGGAATTTAGAAATTTTGATAATATAAATAACATGTCGGCTTTTCAAAAGATGAAAATATTAGCAACATTTAAGGAAGAAAAGAATATTATGGAGTTTTTCAAAAATAATTATGCATTTGACAAGGATGTTTTTGTATACGCAATTAATAGCTCTGTAATTTCGAGTAAGTTGAGAAAAAAAATAAGCACAGATCCTCAATACAGTTGGCTTAGAAGCAAAGTAGCAAGCCAGAATTTATCTGAGAGCCATATAAGATCAATACTTGGAGCATACGGAGGAGATAAAGCAGCCTTAAACTTTTTTAGTCATAGTATGCCCTATTATCAGAAATATGAAAATATAATATTAAGACTAACTACAACAACATACGATGAACATGCAATAGATAGAATAATGCAAGCAGAAAAAATAAATGGTGCTGATCGAGGTAAGATAAAAAGAAGAGTAGAAGAACTATTTAATGTAAATGATGAAATATTACAAACTGTCGATTTTAGATTACTAACAGATAAGTATATGAGACTTGGAGAAAAAATAACAGTTATTACTATGTATCCACAAATACAGGAGAAAATTTTATCATTAAGCAATAAAGAATTCAATTTTTTATGTGATTCTATAGACTATTTAAGCAAAATGAATATGGATTGGATTCCGTTGGTAGATGATTTGCTAAGTAATTTAAAAGAGTATTCAAATATTATAAATAATGACATTGGTTTTGGCTTATATATGAAATCTCTAAAAGCAAATCAAGATGCATCAAATTCGTTTATGAAAATACTAACTATAATGACAGAGAAGAATAAATATAAATATAAAAGTTTTTCTGAAATGCAACGAGCTAAAAGAGGCGATATAATAAATAGAACTTTAGATGAAGAATATTTTAAACTATCTGATACAGATAAGATGAGACAACTTATTTTTGAGAAAGTATTCGGACAAGATTTAAAAACTGCCAAGAGATTAAATACATATTTTGGCCAAGATTATGAAAGGACGATTGCTGCAACTAATTGGAGTGATAGTGAGATTAATGATTATTTGACTAATATAAAAGGTTATAATCCAACAAATTCAATATATCAAAAGGAATTTGAGCTTATAAAAAAATCGAATGCGACAATAAAATTGTATATAGAATTTTCTAAAAAAGTAATGGAATGTAATGTAGAAAAACTTAAAGAAATTTATGAATTATCTGATAGCATAGGAGAAATAAACATTCCAAAATCTGTATTAGATACAAATTTTAGAACTTTTTTTACAAGGTTGAAGAATAAAAAATTATATATGCCCAAAGAAAGTGATAAAATTATTGTGGGAGGAGAAGAGGCATACTTAATGCCAGATGACTGTTTCTTTGAATTTTCCTCGTTAGAGGCATATTCAAAATTTAATAGTGACGAATCAACTCCTCTAATGGATTGGAATTCAAAGAAAATTAGAAACCATTTAATTTGTGCATGTTTTGGAGGTTCAAAGAATTTATCGCACCCTCCAATTAATGGAATATGTTATGGTTTTGCAAATATGGATGAAAGGGCTGTTATAAAGTCTGCACCATATGATGTAGGAGGATGGACTTTTTCTAAAAAATTTGAAGCTTATAGATTGGACGATGTATTTAAATCTAAGTTTTGTACGCCAGAAACACAGCTAGATGACACAATAAGAAGACATAATGAAGATGAATTAGAGAGAAAGAACTATAGATATGAAGACGATAGTATATTTAAAATGCAGCCATCCTATACAATTTCTTTTGTTGAGCCACCATTAAGTAGTTATTTTAACAGAACGTTAGGTGATGAAGAAATTCTTACGACAGAAGTTTTAGGAGGAGTAGTTGATTGGGGAAAAATGAACGATATGATTCACAGACAATCAGTTATTGAGGCTGAACTTTCTTCGGATCCTAAATGGAAAAAAACAATAGATGATGCAAGAGAAAAGGGATTAAAGAAAACCATTGTTGATAGAACTCATATTCTAATTAAAGAAAGAGTTGAAATGGATAAAAAAGAAGTTGAGCTATTAAGCTACACGAACGATGATTTGAATGATCCTAATAAGATGAATAGATTCTTACAATTAATAAGAGAAATAGTTGTAGATTTTGATAGAGCAAGATCTGGAACTATACAAAAAGAAATATTAGGTTGGAATGTGGCTGATGATGGATCACCATGTTCAAAATATGGTGATTTAGTACACAAAGAGCTATATCACAAGTTGTTTTCATATAAAGTAATGGATGATAAACTGGGAAAAATGGAAGCAAAATTTAATAGTTTAGATCCAGATAAATACAAATTATGTATGCAAAAGATGAAAGATGTTTCTAAAGAACAAGTTGATAAGCTAGAAAAACAATTTTGGTGGTATGAATATGATACAAGTCACGACTGGTATGATTATTATAAATATGCATCCAGACAAATAAGTGGAATAACATATGAAAATGAGAGCGTAGTTATACAAAATTTACTAAATCAAAATATACAAGGAACTACAATTAAAGGTGGAGAAGCCGTAAAAAAAGCTATTAAAGAAATAGAGCAGCTTAGAGAATATGATATTCCAAAAGGTGAGCCAGATTGGCATGGCCGTAGACATATAAATAACGTTGTATTATTTTCATACTTACTTGCTCAAAATGATGGTAAAATACTTGGCGATATGGATTTAGTAATTCAAGCTGCTAAATATCATGATGTTGGTAGAGATGGTGTATGGAATGGAATGGGACCAGGGAAAAGACATGACAAGGATTTAATTCCACATGCTTATCCAAGTGCTTTAGCAGCAGAGTTTTACATGAAGAAAGAATTAAATTCTGATGGAACAAGAAAATATACAGATAGCCAAATAGCTCTTGTAAAAGTTGCAATTGAATATCATGAGGTATATGAAGAAAATAAAAATAAATTCAACGAAGATGTGTTCATGGGACTTTGCAAAAAAGAAAATGTTAAATCTGAGGATTTAGAAAGATGTAAACTTATGTGTATATATTTAAAAGATGCAGATGCTTTAGATAGGACGAGATTCTTTTATGAAGATAAAAATGTAATGTTTTATAAAGATTTAAAAGACAATTTAGATATAAGATATTTAAGAACGGATGCAGCAATTGCACTAAGAGATTTTGCAAGAAGTATAAACGATAGACATTACGAAAATAAATCTGGAAAACTATATATACCAGATGTTTTAGATAGCTATAGTGTTCCAAATTTACATATAAGTAAAGATTGGAATAGTGTAAAACAGGAAATAGCTCAATACATGTTAGATAAGGATTTAAAATTTAATCCTTCAAATCCAAAGATGATGACAAAAGAAGATGTAAAAAGTATTGTTAAGAATCCAAAAGATATGAGCTTATTCTGCAGAATTAGGGCTAAAGTAAGAGAAATAATAAACAACATTAGAGATAAATTTAGTAACTCAAGAAACGACAGAGATTAAGAGGTAGGAATATGGATAATTATGGAAAAGCATACACAGAAGTGTATTATGCAATTAATAATTTTAGTGATGAATTGAAATCTAAGATTCCAGAGGACATAATAAATATTATTGGAAATAGTATGGACACAAAATATGTTCCAATAAACTCTGATATGTCGGAAGAAGCAAGAGCTATTTTATCTATAATTTATTCAGACTTTTTATGTACTAATGAAGAAAAAAAAATCTGGAGCGAGTTAGATACTTTATATAAAAAAAGTATCAAAACAAATAGTTATAAAGGTATTGAATTTAATAGAAGAAACTACAATTCAACAAGAGAAGATAATAAAGATGAATCTACAGCAATTGCTGTAATCGATAAGAAAAGTAGAATTTTTGGTATATTAAAAAAAATAAAGAGATTTTTAAAATCTTTATGGAGGGATTAGTATGAGTAAAGAAAAAACAACACAAAGTGATATTTTAGATGAAGCAAATAAAATTATGGAAGAATTAAATAAAATGATTGATGATCCAGAAACATATAGAAAAGATCATGGGTTAGAAGATAAAAGTAAAAATAAAAAACAAACATTACCCCCAACACATTTTGTAGATGAAGATAGATAAAAAAGAGCTTGCAAATTTTTGCAAGCTCTTTTTGTAATAAAAACGTAATGAAAATGTAATGCAAACAACACATTAATTTATTGAAAATTATACAGATTAACTATATAATCAAAATAAGATAATTGTACATAGGAGGAAATTATGGAAGAAGAAAAATTAGGTAAGATGGTAATTGACGGAGCTATTGTAGATTTAGATAATACTTCAGCCGATCAGCTTGAAGAATATGTAAAAAAATTAAAGAAAAGAGAAGATGAAATAGAAGCAAAGATAAATTCTATTTTAGATAAGTAATTACAAGAGAAAAAGGAGAGATGATAAATGGCAAGGTCAATAGAAGAGATTTTAGAATATATAGATAATAGAGAAGCTATTGCAGAAGAAATGAGTACAATAGCATACTATGGAGCATATTGGTTACCTATAGAGAAAGATGTTAAATCTGTTAGTATGGAGGATATAAATGATTATGAAACATTTATACCTATGGATTGTGAGGACTCAAAACAGGAGGCGCAGAAATTACTTGAAGAATTAGATTTTGATTTTCAGGATGCTATGATTGGACAGAGCGATGAAACAAAAGAGCAGTTAAACAAAAAGTATAAAGAAAAAAGACAATTCATAGTTGAAGGAATTGAAATGGTAGAGAAAATGAGTAAGAAGACTATGGATAACTGGGAAAGATTCAAGCAAGGTGAAATTATATCATATGACGATGTATATGGAATTTCTAATGCTTTTAAAGCAAAGGCAAAAAACAATATTGAAAGGGAAGAAACAACTGAAAATCGTGAAAATACTGCAGCAGACGAAAGACCAGAGAAAGCCCCAGAGGATTTATCAACGGATAACTCAAAAACTCTAGCCCAATTAATGAAAGAATTAAATCAAGCTAAAGAAGAAAGAAGGCGTGCAGAGAGAGCTCTTTCTCAAAAAAGATTTAAAGAATTTGAAGCCGATATAGCTGAGAGTGGCGCTTTATATATGGAGACAAGTGAAAAAACAAAAAAATTGCAGGGGCAGTACAAAGATAGAATCGCAGAATTAAAGAAAGAGTATAAGGGTCGTGAAGCTCAGATAGACGAAGATGAGCAAGCTTTTGAAACACAATTATTAGAGGATAGAGCAGAGCTTGCAAAGAAAAAAGGAGATTTGCATGATTTAAGAAAGCTTCCAATAATAAAAAATTTTGAAAAGACGATTAGAGAAAAAGAAAAGCTAGAAGCTAAACTAGAGAAAACAACAGACGAATATAAGCGAGCAGAGCTAGAGGCTCAAATAAAGAAAACAGAAGAAAAAGAGCAAATGTTTCTTGAAACTGATGCTGGAAAAGTATATAAATCATTAACTGATGGAATAGAAGAAACCAAAGGAAAGATAAACTCAGATAAGGTAAACATAAAAAAAGTAGCTGATCTAAGAAAAGAATTAAAGGAGTGGCTAAAAGATTATACCCAAAAGGCTAAAGATACATTGCAATATTCAAAGGGAAAACAATTACCTGCAAAACAAAATAAATTTATGTTATTTATTGGAGGTATAAGAGCAAAACTTGGAATTGGAAAGCATAAAGCTGAAAAGAATGTGGCAGATACACTTGAAAATGTACTAAAACAAGCAGGGGATATGGCACAAAAATTAGGTGAGTTTTCAGCTAAAGAAGCTAAAGTTGTACAAGAAGCAGTTGCAAGAGGTGCTATATATGTAAGAGATGGAGCAATAAGAGGCGCTGAAGCAGTAAGAGACGGTGCCGTTGCTACAAAGGATGCAGTAGTAAGAGGTGCAGGAGCAGTAAAAGACGGAGCTGTTGCTGCAAAGGATGCAGTAGTAAGAGGTGCAGGTGCTGCAAAAGATGCAGCAATAAGAGGCGCAGGAGCAGTAAGAGACGGAGCCGTTGCTGCGAAAGATGCAGTAGTAAGAGGTGCAGGAGCTGCAAGAGATGCTGTAATAAGAGGCGCAGGAGCAGTAAGAGACGGAGCTGTTGCTGCAAAAGATGCAGTAGTAAGAGGTGCAGGTGCTGCAAGAGATGCTGTCTCAGATTTCTATACAGCACAAAAGAATAATATTGTATTGAAATTAGAATCTCATATACAGGCTAGAATAAATAGTGAGAAGCAAAAAACACAAGAAGTTCAAGATAAGATAAATCCAGATGCTGGAGATAGATAAAAAAACAAAACTACTTAGATAATCATTGACTTATTGTAGTATAGATGATATAATAACAACCGTTAATATACTAAGCATTGACTATATTAACGGTTAGTTTTTTGATTTTGTCAGGAACTTATTAATAAAAATAGGAGGTGAAATTTAAGTGCCAACAATTAATCAATTAGTAAGAAAAGGAAGAAAAACAGGTGAAACAAAATCTACAGCTCCAGCTCTTCAACACGGATATAATTCTATGAAAAAGAGAATGACTGACAGACGTTCACCACAAAAAAGAGGTGTATGTACAGTTGTAAAAACAGTTACACCTAAGAAACCAAACTCAGCTTTAAGAAAAGTAGCAAGGGTTAGACTATCAAATGGTTATGAAGTAACATCTTATATTCCTGGAATAGGACATAACTTACAAGAGCACAGTGTTGTTCTTATAAGAGGAGGAAGAGTAAAAGATCTTCCTGGTGTTAGATATCACATAATCAGGGGAACACTAGATACAGCTGGTGTTAAAGATAGAATGCAAGCTAGATCTAAATACGGAGCAAAGAAACCTAAAAAGTAAAATGTATTTAGAACAATTGCAAGGTGCTATAACTTACTAATATTAAGGTTAGTTACTTAAATTTAGATATAGAATATATAGCACTTAACGAAGAAGTTTAAGAAGTAGATATAGTATTAAACTTTTTAGAGTACCTTAGGTATTTTATAGGATAAATACCAGATGAAATTTTTATAAATTTTGAAATTAGATACGAGTAGTGCAATGATTGTTACGATGAACGAGGAGATGATATGTATATATCGACGAAGAGAAGAGGAATCATGACGAGGCAATACGAGGTAGATAATTACAAAGAAGGAGGGAAGAAAAGTGCCAAGAAAAGGATATATAGCAAAAAGAGAAGTTTTACCAGATCCAATGTATAACAGCAAAGTTGTTACAAAGTTAATCAACAATGTTATGTTAGATGGTAAAAAAACAGTTGCTCAAAAAATAGTTTATGATGCGTTTGATATCATAAAAGAAAAAGAAAGTAAAAGTCCACTAGAAGTATTTGAAGAAGCACTTAACAATGTAATGCCAGTTCTTGAAGTTAAAGCTAGAAGAATTGGTGGTGCTACATACCAAGTGCCAATCGAAATTAGACCAGAAAGAAGACAAACATTAGGTTTAAGATGGTTAGTTATTTATGCTAGAAATAGACATGAAAAAACTATGTCTGAAAAATTAGCTGGTGAAATAATGGATGCAGTAGCTGGAAATGGTGGAGCATTCAAGAAGAAAGAAGATATGCATAGAATGGCTGAAGCTAACAAAGCTTTTGCACACTATAAATGGTAAAATTTATGATAACATTTTTAATATCGAATTAGTAAAGTTAACTAAATTAATAAGTCACAGAATTATAGGAATTATTTCCTATAATTTTGTGTATACAGGACTTTAAAATTATGTTAACAAAAATAAAATGTAATAAGGAGGAAAATATGGCTGGAAGAGAGTTTCCTTTAGAAAAAACAAGAAATATAGGAATAATGGCTCATATCGATGCTGGTAAAACAACTACAACTGAGAGAATTCTATTTTACACAGGTAAAACTCATAAAATAGGAGAAGTTCACGAGGGTGCAGCAACAATGGACTGGATGGTTCAAGAGCAAGAAAGAGGTATAACAATTACTTCTGCTGCAACAACATGTCACTGGTTAGGTCACAGAATCAATATCATTGACACACCAGGTCACGTTGATTTTACTGTAGAAGTTGAGAGATCTTTAAAAGTTCTTGATGGTTCAGTATTAGTTTTAGCTGCCAAAGGTGGAGTTCAACCTCAATCAGAAACAGTTTGGAGACAAGCTAATAAGTATCAAGTACCAAGAATGATATACGTTAACAAAATGGATATTACAGGTGCTGATTTCTATGGTTGTATAGACCAAGTTAAAGATAGATTAGGATCAAACCCAGTTCCAATCCAATTACCAATTGGAGCAGAAGATAACTTCCAAGGAATTGTAGACTTAATCAAAATGAGAGCGTTCATCCACAAAGATGATAAAGGTATTGAAATTGAAGAAACAGATATTCCTGCAGATTTAGTTGAAAAAGCTAATGAATATAGAGCTAATATGATTGAAAATGCTGCAGAGCAAGATGATGAATTAATGATGAAATACTTAGAAGGTGAAGAATTAACAGCTGAAGAAATTAAGAAAGGTCTAAGAAAAGGAACAATTGCCAACACAATAGTTCCAATGACATGTGGTTCTTCATATAAGAACAAAGGTGTTCAAGAATTATTAGATGCTGTTGTTGATTATTTACCATCTCCAGTTGACATCCCAGCTATTAAAGGGGTTGACTTAGATGGAAATGAAACAGATAGAAAACCAAGCGATAGCGAACCATTCGCAGCTTTAGCTTTCAAAATTGCTACTGATCCATTCGTTGGAAAATTATGTTTCATAAGAGTATATTCAGGAACATTGGATTCAGGATCTACAATATTAAATGCAAATAAAGGAAAGAAAGATAGAATAGGAAGACTATTATTAATGCATGCTAACCACAGAGAAGACTTAGACAAAGTTTATGCTGGAGATATAGCAGCAGCAGTTGGATTAAAAGAAGTTTCTACAGGTGATACTTTATGTGATCCATCAGCGCCAGTTATTCTAGAATCAATGGAATTCCCAGAGCCAGTTATTGATATAGCTATTGAACCTAAGGACAAAGCTAACAGTGAGAAGATGGGTATTGCTTTAGCTAAACTAGCTGAAGAAGATCCAACATTCAAAACACATACAGATCAAGAAACTGGACAAACTATTATTGCTGGTATGGGTGAGCTTCACCTAGATATCATCGTTGATAGATTGAAGAGAGAATTCAAAGTTGAATGTACTGTAGGTAAACCACAAGTTTCTTACAAAGAAACAATTAGAAATACAGTTAAAGTTCAAGGTAAATTCGTACGTCAATCAGGTGGACATGGTCAATATGGTGATGTATGGATTGAAATGGAACCATTAGAGCCAGGTAGCGGTATTAAATTCGAAAGTAAAATCGTTGGTGGTGCTGTTCCAAAAGAATACATCAAACCAGTTGAAGACGGAATTAGAGAAGCTGCTGAAAGCGGAATCCTTGCTGGATATCCAGTTATCGACTTCAAAGCTACATTAGTTGATGGTTCATACCACGAAGTTGACTCTTCAGAAATGGCATTCAAGATTGCTGCTTCTATGGCATTTAAAGAGGCTTGTAAACAAGCTAAATCTGTTATATTAGAGCCAATCATGAAAGTTGAAGTAACAGTTCCAGAAGAATATATGGGAGATGTTATTGGAGATATCAACGCTAGACGTGGAAGAATGGAAGGAATGGAAGCAAAAGCTGGAAACCAAGAAATCAGAGCATTTATACCATTATCTGAAATGTTTGGTTATGCTACAGACTTACGTTCTAAAACTCAAGGTAGAGGAACATACTCAATGGAACCTTCTCACTATGAAGAAGTTCCAAAATCTGTATTAGATGCAATAGTATCTAGTAGAGCTAAGAAAGACTAGTGTCAAGTGGGCGATTATTTTGGTACTAGAATTGATAAAGAATAGAGATTTTGCATCAAAAGGTATCGTCCAGTTTGATGCAAACCGAAAATTTAAGAAAATACTTGCTTTTTTAGAACATATAGTATAAAATGGCGGTATCGAGAAAATAGTTTTTAATTTTCAAAAATATAAATATGTACGACATAAGAGCGTACAAAATTTAAAGGAGGAATTTTAAAATGGCAAAGGAGAAATTTGAAAGAACCAAACCACACGTTAACATTGGTACAATCGGACACGTTGACCATGGTAAAACAACTACAACAGCTGCTATTACAAAATATTTATCATTATTAGGAAAAGCTAAATTCGAAGCATACGATCAAATTGATGGTGCTCCAGAAGAAAAAGCTAGAGGAATCACAATCAATACTGCACACGTTGAGTATGAGACAGACAATCGTCACTATGCTCACGTTGACTGCCCAGGACATGCTGACTATGTAAAGAACATGATCACAGGTGCAGCTCAAATGGATGGTGCTATATTAGTTGTTTCTGCAGCTGATGGACCAATGCCTCAAACAAGAGAGCACATCTTACTTGCTAGACAAGTTGGTGTTAAATATATCGTTGTTTACTTAAATAAATGCGATATGGTTGATGATCCAGAATTATTAGAATTAGTTGAAATGGAAGTTAGAGACTTATTATCAAGCTATGATTTCCCAGGTGACGAGATTCCAATCATCAAAGGATCTTCATTAAACGTATTAGAGAGCACATCTACAGATCCTAATGATCCTGTATATGCTCCAATGAAAGAATTAATGGATGCTGTTGATAGCTACATCCCAACTCCAGAAAGACCAGTTGATCAACCATTCCTAATGCCTATCGAAGATGTATTCACAATCACAGGTAGAGGAACAGTTGTTACAGGTAGAGTTGAAAGAGGTGTTGTTAAACTTTCAGACGAAATTGAAATCGTTGGTTTATCAAATGAATCTAAGAAAACAGTTGTTACTGGTGTAGAAATGTTTAGAAAATTACTAGACCAAGCTGAAGCTGGAGATAACATCGGTGTTCTTTTAAGAGGTATTCAAAGAGAAGAAGTTGAAAGAGGACAAGTTTTAGCTAAACCAGGAACAATTCATCCACATACAAAATTCACAGCACAAGTATACGTTCTAACTAAAGAAGAAGGTGGAAGACATACACCATTCTTCACAAACTATAGACCTCAATTCTATTTCAGAACAACAGACGTTACAGGTGTTATTGAATTACCACAAGGTACAGAAATGTGTATGCCAGGTGATAACGTTGATATGACAATCGAATTAATTACACCAATCGCTATTGAAAAAGGACTAAGATTCGCTATTCGTGAAGGTGGTAGAACAGTTGGTTCAGGTGTTGTTGCTGACGTTATTGCTTAATTATAAGTAAAATAAAAAAGTAGAGATTTATCTCTACTTTTTTTGTATTATAGGAAATTCATAATGAATTCCTATAATATAAAAACTTCTATTTTAAGTCAACAACTGTAACACCCATTTCTCCTTCCCCAAATGTTCCAATTCTAAAAGAAGCAACATGTGGATGTTTTCTTAAAAATTGATGTATTCCTTCACGAAGTTTCCCGGTGCCTTTTCCATGAACTATTCTGACCACTTGAATATGTGAAAGTACTGCATCATCTAGGAATTTATCAACAACAAATATTGCTTCATCAACTGTTTGACCAATTACATTGATTTCAGTAGAAGCAGTTTTAGCTTTTAGTTTATTGTTTGTTACCTTACTATAATTGTTATTTGATTTGTTCTTTTCTTTCTTTAAAATTTCTAAATTATTAATTTTAACATTTGTTTTCATGCTTCCAATTTGAACTTGTACTTCATTAGATTTATTTGAATTACTTAGTACAACTCCATCTTGATTTAATGTTTTTATATGAACTTTCATGCCAATTTGTACACTTATATTTTCGTCGTTTGTTTCGTATAAATTCTCTTCATGCTTTGCTGTATAGGTATTTTGAATATTTTTGTTTAGTTTGTTTCTAGCATTATTTGCTTGTTTTAGAACATCGGAAGAAGCAATTTCATTTAACTCAGAAATAATAGAAGTTGCCTCATTTTTTGCATCTAATAAAATTTTGCGTGCTTGTACTTTAGCTTTTTCAATTATTTCATTTTCTCTATTTAATATGTTAAAATTTTCAGTTTCCAAAGATTTTCTTAAATTATAAATTTGATTAGAGTTTTGAGTAATTTTTTCCTTTTCTTTTTCAATTTTAATTTTATCGTCATATATATTTTTTATAAGCTCTTCAACACTTATGTTATCTTTTTTCATAAGTGATTGTGCTCTATCTAGTATTGAGTTTGGCATACCCAATCTTTTTGTTATCGCAAATGCATTGCTTTTTCCAGGAATTCCAACTAATAACTTATATGTAGGCTTTAAATTCTCAATATCAAATTCAGAACTTGCATTTTCAAATCCATCTGTTACAAGAGCATAATTTTTTATTTCAGGATAGTGTGTTGTGGCCATGGTAATAGATCCTAAATTATGAAAGTGCTCTAATATGCTTATGGCTAAGTTGGCTCCTTCAACTGGGTCTGTACCAGATCCAAGTTCATCAACCAGTATAAGACTTTTTTCTGTTGCATGGTTGTATATGTCAACAATATTTGTCATGTGAGAGGAAAAGGTACTTAACGATTCCTGTATACTCTGTTCATCACCAATATCAGCGTAAATATTGTCAAATACGCATATGCTACTTCCATCTTCAACAGGGATATGAAGACCTATATAAGCCATTAAACATAGTAAACCTGCTGTTTTTAAGCAAACTGTTTTTCCACCAGTATTTGGACCTGTAATTATAAGTGATGTATAATTTTTACCAATTTCAATAGAAACAGGGACAACTTTTGTTTTATCAATTAAAGGATGTCTTGCTTGTTTTATGTCTATTATTTTTTCATGATTAATAATTGGCTCTGTACACTTAAATTCTAGAGAAAATTTAGCTTTTGCAGATAATACATCTAAATTTCCAATAGATTCAACTGTTTGTTCAATATTTTGTCTTATCGGATAGATTTTATCGGTTAAATCTTTCAGAATTCGTTCAATTTCAGTGTTTTCTTCTATTTGTAAATCTTGAATTTTATTATTCATATCAAAGATAGGCAATGGCTCTATAAAAACAGTGGATCCGCTATAAGATGTATCATGTATAAAACCTTTTACACTATCTTTATATTCAATTTTTATAGGGATAACATATCTATCATTTCTAATTGTTACTATCGCATCCATAATATATTTTGAATACGATGAGTGAATCATTCTGTTTAGGCTTTCTTTTATTGAGCTCTCAAGGTTCTGTCTTTTTCGTCTGATAGAGCAGAGTTCCGAAGAAGCATCGTCAGAAACAGTATTTTCATCAACAATAGACTTAAAGATTTTATCTTCAAGTATCTGATTTGTATATAAATTATTAAAATAATTTTCAATATTATCAAATGCTGAAATATCTGTCCTTTCAAAAAAATATTTCTTTAAATTTCTTGAAATATTTAGTATGCGTCCAACAGATAAAAGAGCAGAGCAAGAAAGATTCAGATTGCTTGAAAGTGTTTTAGAAATGTATTCAAAATTATCTATTGGAGAAATAGGCATATAGCCACTTTCGTTTATAAGACAAATTGTTTGCGTAGTTTCGGACAACAGATGAGAAACAACTAAACTATTGAAAGATGGCTCTAAATTTTTTAATTTATACCTTCCAATATCGGTAACACAATATTTTTCAGCTATATCGATAATTTTATTAAACTCTAATTTTTCGTAATATTTATCCAAAATAAATCTCCTTTTAATGTAATCTACGAGTAAAATTATATCATATTATGTGCTATATTTAAAGCTTACTTTGACATTACGCTAAGATTGTAGTAATATTAAATCTGTTTTGAAAGGAATGATAGTATGAAAATAAATATTGTAATGGTGGAGCCTGAAATTCCGCAAAATACAGGAAATATTGCAAGAACTTGTGCTATTACAGGAGCTAAACTACACTTAGTCAGGCCACTTGGTTTTCAAATAACCGATAGAGCATTAAAAAGGTCTGGATTGGATTATTGGGATAAATTAGATGTAGAAGAGCATATATCGCTACAAAAATTTTTAGAAAAATATCCACCAGAGATGAATAATATGTTTTTTGCAAGTACTAAAGCTTCACATTGTTATTCAGATGTGGATTACTCGAAATATGATGAGGTTTTTGTATTGTATGGAAAAGAAACAAAGGGGCTTCCGGAAGATTTATTACAAAAATATATCGGGCAAACAGTTCGTATTCCGATGAGGAATACATTAAGATCTTTAAATTTGTCAAATTCTGTAGCGATTATTACGTATGAAATTTTAAGACAGACAGGATTTGAAGGATTAAAGGAAACTAGTGATTATTTTGGGGAATAATCTAATTTAGTATAAGAATATAATAGGTATGTCAAGTAAATAAAAATGAGAAATATAAAAATATGATGTATAAAAACTTTGTTACAGTTTAACACTTTTTATTTAATAATGTCAGAGAAAGGTTTTATTATTATCATAACTATTAAATAGTAACAAAACTTTTAACAAAAAAGCTTGATTATTTAAAGAAAAGAGTATATAATAGTAACGCAATAAGAAAGGACAGAAGAGTGGGAGCCAATCCCACTCTTTAATCGTAAGTAAGGAGGATAAATATTGGCAAATATAGAAGAAAAAATTGAGAATAGATTATCTAAAGTTATAGAAGACTTAGGATACAAACTATATGATGTTCAATATGTAAAAGAAGGAAAAGACTATTTCTTAAGAATTTTTATTGAGAAAGAAAATGGAGAGATAGACTTAAATGATTGTGAAAACGTAAACAATGCAATTACTGATATTTTAGACGAGGAAGATTTCATTAAAGAGCAATATTTTCTCGAAGTATCATCTACGGGTGTTGAAAAGATGATAAGAAAGGAAAAGCATTTAAAAGATAATATTGGAGAGCTAATCACAATAAAATTATTCAAGTCATTAGATGGAAGCAAAGAATTTGTTGGAGAACTTATTAATTTTAATAATGAATGTTTAACAATTAAAGTAGATAGCAATTCAACAGTAGATATAGAAAGAAAAAATATTTCACAAATAAAAAAATTTTATGATTGGAATAATTAAGGGAGGATTAAGAGATGAAGAAAGATTTAAAACAAAATAAATTAATAGATAGCAAGGAACTTATATCGGCATTAGAAGATTTGGAAAAGGAAAAAGGAATAAAGAAGGATTATATGCTGGAATCAATAGAAACTGCATTAGTAACAGCGTATAAAAGAAATTATGATTCAAACTCAGAAAATGTTAAAGTTACAATGAATGCTGAAACTGGGGAAGTACATGTATATGCAGAAAAAACTGTTGTTGAAACAGTTGAAGATGCGAAAGTAGAAATCAATTTAACAGAGGCACATAAAATAAATAAAAAGTTAAATATTGGGGATATTGCACAAGAAGAAATTGTTCCTAGAGATTTTGGAAGGATTGCAGCTCAAACGGCAAAGCAAGTTATCATACAAAAAATAAGAGAAGCGTCAAGGAATGTATTGTTTGATGAATTCTCAGAGAGAAAGGGAGAAATTGTTTCAGGATTAATTCAAAAGGCTGATGGAGGAATAGTAGTTGTTGACCTTGGAAAACTTGAGGCTGTTATGCCGTTAAAAGAGCAAATATCAACAGAAAATTATAAAGTAAACGATAAAATAAGAGCGTGTGTAGTTAATGTAGAAAGAGGTATTAAAGGTGCTCCTCAAGTTATTATATCAAGAGCTAATGGAGATTTTGTTAGAAAGTTGTTTGAACTTGAAATTCCAGAAATTTATGAAGGTGTAATCGAAATAAAAAGTGTTTCAAGAGATCCAGGAAGTAGAAGTAAGATTGCAGTATATTCTCCAAATGAAAATATCGATCCAGTTGGTTCTTGTGTAGGTCAAAAAGGAATAAGAATTCAAAATATTATAAATGAATTAAATGGTGAAAAAATTGATGTTATTGAATGGAATGCAGATCCATCAATATACATATCTGCAGCACTACTACCAGCACAAGTTTTAGCGGTTGATATTAAAGAAGAAGAAAAATTTGCACAAGTAATTGTTCCAGATGATCAATTATCGCTTGCTATAGGTAAATCTGGACAAAATGTTAGATTGGCTGCTAAATTAACTAATTGGAAAATAGATATTAAGAGTGAATCTCAATTCAGACAATTAATAGAAGAGCAACAAAAGGGTGAATCTGAACAAAAAAGCGAAATTGAGGAGAATATTGGAGAAAATTCTGAAGAAAATACAGAACCTTCAGAAGAATAATAATATTAAGTATTTGTATGAATACAATAGGAAGTGAGAAATTTGAAAAAAATACCACAGAGAACGTGTGTTGGCTGTAATAGCCAAAAGAATAAAAATGAATTAATAAGAATTGTTATTAATAAGGATGGTAACATTATTATTGATAAAACAGGAAAAGCAAATGGAAGAGGGGCGTATATTTGCAATAATCCTGAATGTTTAGAAAAAGCGATAAAGGCAAGGCGTATAGAAAGAAGCTTTGAAACAAATATTAGCGATAAAATATACGAAGAATTAAGAAAAGAAATTGCAGATAATAAATAATTTTAATGGGGGGGAAATTTATTGGCAAAGATTAAAATTCATGAGATAGCAAAAAAATACAATTTAACCAGTAAAGAAGTTCTAGATAAAGCGGTTGAACTTGGAATTGATGCTAAAAGTCATTTAAGCTCTATAGAAAGCAATGATGCTAAGAAACTTGAAGATGCTGTAAGTGGTAAGTCAAAGAATAGTGCGAAGGCTCAACAATCAGATAAGAAGGAGAAGGATAAAAAGAAAGAAAATACTCCTATTATTATTAGAAGAGAGGTTATTCTTACTGAAGAAAATAATCAGGAAAAAGTGGATAAGAAGCCGGAAGAAAAAAATAATATAGGTTTTGTTGAGAGAAATAAAAATCAAAACTATAACATTGTGTATAGAAATAAACAGCAAAAACCATTAACTGTAAATGAACTTTTTGGAATTAAAGATAAAAAGAAAGAAGAAGAAGAAAAAAAGAAAAAAGAGGAAGAGCTCCGTTTAAAGCAAGAAGAGGAAGCTAGAAAACTTGAAGAGCAAAAGAGAATTGCAGAAGAAAAGAAAAAAGAAGAAGAGGCAAAAAAATTAAAGGAGAAAACTGAAAAAACTGAAAATAATACTATGGAAGTAGCTACGAAAAAAGAAATCAATAGAACTGAAAATAATTATGAGAATCGCAGATATAGCAACGATGGGAATAATAGATATAACAGCGAGAACAACAATAGATATAACAATAATAATAAGTATAATGCTGACGGAAATAACAGATACAATAATGATGGAAATAATAGATACAACAATAACGGAGATAGAAGATTTAATAATAGAGATGGAAATCAAGTAAATAATAAATATAACAATGGTGAGCGTAGATATAATAACAATAACAGAGATGGCTATAATAATTACAGAAATAATAGATATAATAATGAGAGCAACAACAGATATAATAATGATGGAAATAATAGATATAATAATGATGGAAATAATAGATACAATAATAGATATAATAATGATGGTAACAATAGATACAACAATTCGGGAAGACCTTTAGATGAAAAGGGATTAGACAAAAACATAAAAAACATCATGTCTGTTGAAATTGTTGAAAAAGAATCTCAAAGAGACTATAGCAGTAAATCTATTGATAAAGCGAAACAAAGTAAGTTCGAAGAAAATAGAGCAAATAATAATAACAAAAAGAATGCAAAAAATAGAAAACAAGATAGGTTTTCTGAGTTTGATGGAAGTAAGCTTAAAGACTTAAAACAAGCTGATAGACTATCACATATGTTCAATGAACAAGATGGTGGAATGCTTGATTATTATGATTTAACAAGTGGAAGATCCAAAAAAAATAAGAAGAAAAATGCAAAAATAGATGAAGAAGGCGTAAGTAAGCAAAAAATCTTTAAACTAACAGAAATTACAATTCCAGAGAATATTACAGTTAAGGATTTGGCTACTGAATTAAAGAAAACCAGTGGAGAGGTTATTACTAAACTTATGAGTTTGGGAATAATGGCTACAATAAATAATGAGCTTGATTTTGATACTGCATTTTTAGTCGCTAGTGAGTTTGGTGTTACTGCAATAAAGAAAAATGTTGTTAATGAAGAAGATGTATTATTTGATGAATCTGAAGATAAGGAAGAAGATTTATTACCTAGACCACCAGTTGTTGTTGTTATGGGTCACGTTGACCATGGTAAAACTTCATTACTTGATGCTATTAGAAAAACAAATGTTATTGAAGGCGAAGCAGGAGGTATTACGCAACATATTGGTGCATACAAGGTTAACGTTAATGGAAGAGAGATTACATTCTTGGATACACCGGGACATGAGGCCTTTACAAGTATGAGAGCAAGAGGTGCTCAAATTACAGATATTGCTATACTTGTTGTTGCTGCTGATGATGGTGTTATGCCTCAAACAGTAGAAGCTATTAATCATGCTAAAGCAGCAGAAATTCCAATTATTGTTGCAGTTAATAAAATAGATTTACCTAATGCAAATATCGATAAGATTAAACAAGATTTAATGCAATATGAATTGGTTGCTGAAGAATGGGGTGGGGATACAATATTTGTTCCAATTTCAGCTAAAAAAGGTCTTAACATTAATAACTTGTTAGAGATGGTTTTATTAGTTGCTGATATGAAAGAGCTAAAAGCAAACCCAAATAAACAATCAAAAGGTGCTGTTATAGAAGCAAGACTTGATAAAGCAAAAGGTCCTATTGCATCAATGCTTGTACAACGTGGTACTTTGAACGTTGGAGATACAATAGTTGTTGGAACTTCAATTGGTAGAATAAGAGCTATGAAGAATGATAAAGGTCAGAGTGTAAAAGAAGCGGGACCATCAACACCTGTTGAAGTTATGGGATTAACAGAAGTTCCAGAAGCAGGTGATACATTCTACGAAGTTAAGAATGAAAAGATGGCTAAACATTTAATAGAAAAGAGAAAATTACAAGAGAGAGAGAAAACACTAAGTAATACGAACCTAGTTACACTTAATAATCTATTCGAAAGAATGGAGAGTGAGAATTTGAAACAATTGAATTTAATTGTTAAATCTGATGTTCAAGGTTCTGCAGAGGCTATCAAACAATCACTAGAAAAATTATCTAATGACGAAGTAAAAGTAAAAGTTATACATTCTGTTGCAGGTGCCGTTAACGAATCTGATGTTCAACTTGCTAAAGCTGCAAAAGCGATTATTATTGCGTTTAATGTTCGTCCTGTTGGTTCAGCAAAAGAAGTAGCAGAAAAAGAGGGAGTAGAAATTAAGCAATATTCAATTATCTACAAGGCAATTGAGGATGTGGAAGCTGCTATGAAAGGACTTCTTGATCCAATATACGAAGAAAAGGTTATTGGTAATGCAATCATTAGACAAACATTTAAAGTTTCAAGTATTGGAACAATTGCAGGATGCTATGTGACAGATGGAAAAATTGAAAGAAATGCTGGTGTTAGAGTTATTCGTGAATCTGTTGTTATTCACGAAGGAAAGCTTGCATCATTAAAAAGATTTAAAGATGACGTTAAAGAGGTTACAAAGGGATTTGAATGTGGTTGTCAAATTGAAAATTATAACGATTTAAAAGAAGACGATGTAATCGAATTCTTTGTAATGGAAGAAGTTAAAAGATAGTGAAATTTTAGGGACGGAGCAAAAAATTTCACAAATAAATATGGTAAATGTAATTTTTTGCTCCGTCCCTAAATTTACCAGAAAGGAAGAAGTTTATGGCAAAGAATGAGACTAGATTAAATAGAATTAATGAAGAGCTAAAAAAAGAGCTTAGTCAAATATTTGCTTATGAATTAAAAAATCCAAATATAACTGGTATGGTTACTGTTACAAGAGCAAAAATAACTCCAGACTTTAAATATGCCAAGGTGTTTGTGAGTATTTTTAATTCAGAAAGTGTTGAAAAAACAATGCAAGGAATAAAAGAATCTAGCGGTTTTATTAGAAGTCAATTAGCCAAAACATTAAATTTAAGAGTAACGCCAGAACTTATTTTTGAAATAGATGATTCTCTAGATTATGGAATGAGAATAGAGCAAATTTTAAAAGATATAAAATCTGAGAATAAATAATTATATAGTAGGGCTAATTCTATTTTACTATAGAATTGGTCTTTCTGGTATAATAAGAAAGTTCTACTTTTCTATTATACTAGAATGAACATTGCACATGAAAGGATATGGTAATGGGAACATTAAATCAAATTTTTGAATATATAAAAGAAGCTAATTCAATTGTAATATTGGCGCACGAAAATCCAGATGGAGATGCTGTCGGAACGAGTTTGGCTCTATATAATGCATTAAAAAAATTCGGAAAAGAAGTAGTTGATATTATTATACCAGAATGTCCAAAAACATTTTTGTTTTTGCCAAATGCTGATAAAATTAAAAATAATTCGGATGTTGAAAATTATGATTTAGCTATAGGAATAGATTGTTCATCGCTACAGATGCTTTGCGGGGGAGAAAAATATTTTGAGAATGCAGAAAGAACAATTGTTATTGATCATCATGATACAAATGCAATGTATGGAGACTTGAACTTTGTAAATCCAGATGCACCGGCGTGTGCAGAAGTAATGATTGTGGCACTTAACAATTTCAGTATGCCAATTACAAAAGATATTGGAACATGTTTATTAGCTGGAATTATAACAGATACAGGAGGATTTAAGTATCAGGGAGTTACTTCAGAAACTTTCGAATTTGTTGCTAACTTAATGAAGAGTGGCGTAAATGTTTCTGAAGTATATAGGAAAGTCTTACAAGTAAAAACAAAATCTGCTTTTGAACTTGCAAGAGCTGCAAATAGTAGATTGGAGCTAATTGATGGTGGTAAAATTGCCTATACATATGTTACAGAAGAAGATTATGAAAAATTTGGCACTACATATGGAGATCACGAAGGAATTGTTGATGTCGGAAGAGATATTGAAGGTGTTGAAGTTTCAATATTTGTTAGACCAATAAAAGGAAAAGGTTTAAAAGTATCTTTAAGATCGAATGATAAAGTAAATGTTGACGAAATTGCATTAATGTACGGCGGCGGAGGACATCAAAAATCGGCTGGATTCTCAGTAAATGGTGACTTTGAATCTGTTAAAGCCCTTGTACTAAAAGAAGTTAGACATTATTTGTAAATTTTGTATGGAAGTCATATTCAGTATATATGACTTCGTTTTTTTACTATATGAAAGGTATTGTAAAAAATGATAAACTTAAAGAAGAGCAAAATGCGCAAATGTAACAAATTCAAAAGCAATTCTTTGCAGAATTTGTTAGATTGTATTTTTTATAAAGGTGGAATTATATGAATGGAATAATAATAATTAATAAAGCTAAGAATTTAACATCAAATAATGTAGTGAATAAGGTAAAGCACATTTTAAATTGTAAGGTTGGTCATATAGGTACTCTAGATCCAAATGCCACGGGTGTTTTGCCACTATTGTTAGGAGACGGAACAAAATTTGCTAAATATTTAATCAATCATGATAAGAAATATTGTGCTACCTTGCAGTTAGGAGTAAAAATGTCTACAGCAGATGTTGAGGGGGACATATTAGAAGAAAAAGATGTTGATAAGGCAATTTTTAATGAACAATACTTATTAGAAATTCTAAAATCTTTTATTGGAAAGCAGGTGCAGACTCCACCGGTATATTCAGCAATAAAAATAAATGGAAAAAAACTATATGAATACGCAAGAAAAGGCATAGATGTAGAGATACCAACACGCATAATAGAAATATATGATATTGAATTAGTGAAATTTGATAGCATTAAAAAAAATATAACATTTAGTGTATATTGCTCGAAAGGTACATATATTAGATCTCTTTGTGAAGATATTGCGGAGAGATTAAATACGGTTCGGGTATATGCTCGAACTTAATAGACTGAGAGTTGGCAACTTTGATATTAGTCAAAGTGTAGATATAGATGAATTGGAAAAAAATAAAGAAAATAAAATTTGGTTAAATAACCAAATAATTAGCTTAGAGCATGTAATGGAAAAAAATCCAAAATTTGATTTACCAAAAAATAAATTAGAAAAATTCTTGAATGGAGTCAAAATTGAAGCAAATGAGAAAGATGGTATTTATAAAGTATATTATAATGAAACTTTTCTAGGCAGTGGTGTGGTTTATGATTCAAAAATCAAAAGGGACATTATATTGAACAAAAGTTAAAAGCATGTTATAATTTTGTTGGAGTTTTACGTAAGAAAGGGATTTTTATGTATTTAATTGTTGGATTGGGTAACCCAGAAGCTGAATATGCCAGAACAAGGCATAATATGGGAGTAGATGTAATTAATAAAATTGCAGATAAATATAAAATAGCAATTTCTAGAGAGAAATTTAATGGATTATATGGAACTGGAGAAATTGAAGGTGAAAAAGTTATATTATTAAAGCCGCAAACATTTATGAATTTAAGTGGAGATAGTGTAATAGAGTTTGTTAATTTTTATAAAATAGATTCAAAAAATATAATTGTAGTGTATGACGATATAGATACTGAGCCTGGAAGAATAAGAATTAAATCAAAGGGAGGGCCTGGTACACACAATGGTATGAAATCTGTTGTATATAGACTTAATACAGAAAATTTTCCAAGAATAAGGGTTGGAATTGGAATGCCAGAGCATAAGAATGATTTAATTAACTATGTAATCGGCAATATAAAAGATGACGAGTATGAAGTTTTAAAAAATGGAATTAATAAAGCAGAAAATGCAGTAACATCAATTATTAAAGATGGAATTGATAATGCAATGAACAAGTTTAATGTACAATAGAGTATTTGGAGGATAGATGAAGGAAATCATAATAAATAGCGATAAGCAAAAGAGCAATATTGTTGTATTGGATGATGGGAAAGTAGTAGAACATTATAAAGAGCTATATGATAATAAGACAATTGAGGGGAATATATATGCAGGAAAAGTTGTAAGTGTTTTGCCAGGAATGCAAGCTGCGTTTGTTGATATTGGTGAAGAAAAAAAAGCATTTTTACATATAAAAGATGTAATTCCAAAAGTAAGTAATATAACTGGAAATAAAAATGAAAAATTAAGTGATAGCGATATAAAAAAATATGTTAAGGTTGGTATGCCTATTCTTGTTCAGGTTAAAAAAGATAAAGTAGAGACAAAAGGCGCAAGGATATCCACTGATATTAACATTCCAGGGAAATACATTGCTTTAATACCAAACTCCGAATTTATAACTGTATCAAATAAAATCGAAGATTGTATGGAGATTAATAGATTAAAAGAAATTGTTAGAAACAATATTACAAGTGGATTTGGAGTTGTTATTAGAACCGCTGCAAATGGAAAAGCAGAAGATGATTTAGCTAAAGAGATAAAGAAATTAGAAAAAATTTATAAAGATATAAAAGATAAGTTTGAAGCTGTTAAAGATGATTGCCCTCAAAAGATATACGAAATTGGTGGGATAATAAATAAAATATTATTAGCTTTGGTTGAAGATGTGGAAAAAGTTAGTGTTAATAATAGGGAAATTTATAATTTTATGAGCAACGAATATCCTGATTTTAGAAGCATTTTTGAATATACTGAGAAGGTTAATATTTTTTCTGCAGATACAATTTCTCAAATTGAGAAACTTGAAAATCGAAAAATTTGGCTTAACTGTGGAGGTTTTATTACAATAGATAGAACAGAGGCACTGACAGCAATTGATGTAAATACTGGAAAATATATAGGAAATAATAGTCTAGAAGAAACTGTTCTTAAGGTGAATGAAGAAGCTACTGTTGAAATTGCTAAACAATTAAGAGCAAGAGACATTGGTGGGATTATTATTGTTGATTACATCGATATGGAGGAAAAAGAAAACGAAAAAAAAATTATAGAGCTCTTAAATAAATGCTTAAAATGCGACAGAGCAAAAACACAGGTAATAGGTTTTACACCATTACATTTACTAGAGATGACGAGAAAACATTTATATAGTAATTAATGAAAGGATATGAAAAATATGATGAACGTTGGATTCGTATCGCTAGGTTGTAGTAAAAATCTATTAGATACAGAAATGACAATAGGATTATTTAAAAACAATAAATTTAATATTGTTAATGATCCATCAAAAGCAGATATTATAGTTGTTAATACATGCGGATTTATACAATCTGCAAAAGAAGAAGCAATTAATACTCTATTGGAAATGGCTGAATATAAAAAGAATAGATGTAAGTATCTTATAGCAATGGGATGTTTAGTAGAAAGATATAAGGATGAACTTATAAAACTTATGCCAGAGGTAGATTTATTTATAAAATTTAGCGAATATGAAAGTATTTGGAAGCAGATAGAAACAGTTATTGGTAAAGTGGAGAATAAAAATAGAGAGCACGATTATTTAAACTTTTTAGATAGAGTTGTGACTACGGGTGAAAATTATGCATACTTAAGAATTGCGGAAGGATGCAATAATCGCTGCACATTTTGTGCTATCCCATATATTCGTGGAAATTACATAAGTAGAAAGATGGAAGATGTTTTAGAAGAAGCTAAGAAACTTTCAGAAGCCGGGGTTAAGGAGCTTATTGTAATTGCTCAGGATACAACTAAATATGGAATCGATATATATGGAGAGCCCCGTTTGGCAGACCTACTTAAAAAGTTATGTGAAATTGACGGAATAAAGTGGATTAGATTTTTATATGCATATCCTGAGTCAATTACAGATGAGTTAATTGATGTTGTAAAAAATAATGAGAAAATTTGCAATTATTTCGATATTCCTATTCAACATATTTCAAATAAAGTTTTAAAAAGGATGAATAGAAAAAGTGATGGTCAAAGTATTAGAAAAACAATTGCAAAAATAAGAGAAGAAATACCAAATGTGATAATAAGAACTACAATAATGGTTGGTTTCCCAGGGGAAAGTAAAGAAGATTTTGATGAATTGTATGAATTTATAAAAGAGGCAAAATTTGATAGATTAGGAGCTTTTTCATATTCTAAGGAAGAAGGAACTCCTGCTGCTAAAATAAAAGAGCAAGTACATCCTATGACAAAAAAGAGTAGATACAATAAGATAATGAAGTTGCAAGCAGAGATTTCTGAGGAAATTGAAAAGCAATATATAGGAAAGGAACTTGAAGTTATTTTAGAAGAGCGAAGCTTTGATGGAAAGTATTATGTAGCAAGAAGCTACATGGATGTACCAGATATTGATGGTGTAATATATGTTAAATGTGATGAAGAAAATTTGGAAGGCGAATTTATAAAAGTTAAAATTACAGAATCTAGAGATTATGATTTGGTTGCAAAGAAAGTATAAAAAAATCAGGCTTGTTGCCTGATTTTTTTTCTATATTATAGAAATTTTTCAAAATTTTCCTAATTATTCCGTTTTAATTGAAGCATATTTTTTTAGTTTCTCATATGCTAAGTAATTTATTGTGCCTGCAGGAAATTTTCCATTTTTATCCATTTTTCCAGCCGGAACACCAGTTAGAATTTCTATTCCCTCATCAATCGTGCTTACTGAATAAATATGAAATTTTCCTTCTTTGACTGACTCAATAACGTCATCATTTAAATTTAGATTTTTTACGTTTTGAACAGGTATCATTACAGAATGTGAACCATCTAAACCTCTCATTTTGCAGATTTGATAAAATCCTTCAATTTTTTCGTTTACACCACCAATTGGTTGGATTTCACCTTTCTGGTTGACTGACCCTGTAACTGCAATGTTTTGACTAATAGGAATTCCAGATAAACTTGATAAAATAGCATAAAGCTCTGTACTTGAAGCACTATCACCATCTACACCATTATATAGCTGTTCGAAACAAATACTTGCTGTTAGTGAAAGTGGTATATCTTGTGCAAATTTTTCTCCTAAATATCCGCTTAAAATATATACACCTTTTGAATGTGTTGATCCTGAAAGCTCAACTTCACGCTCTATATTAATTACTCCAGTTTTTCCGGTATAGGTATTAGCGGTAATTTTTACTGGTTTCCCAAAACAATAATCACCAATATTCATAACGGTTAAACCATTTATTTGTCCAATTTTAGAACCATTTGTATCTATTAAGAGCGTATTATCTTTTATCATTTCTGTGTACATTGAATCATATTTTTTTACTCGATTAATTCTTTCGGATAAAGCCATATTCACAAACTTTGCAGTAACTATTTTTGATTTATTCATTGTTGCCCAGGTTGAAGCTTCAGCGATTACTTGAGATAAATCATTAAATCTTGTAGAAAGCTTTTCTTGATTATCGGCTAAACGTGAAGAATATTCCATTATTTTAGCAACTGCCCCAGCATCAAATGGTGGCAATTGTTCTTGTTCACAGAACCCATGAATAAATTTGGCAATTTTATTCATATTTTCCTCGGTATTATCAGAAGTATCTTCGAATTCTACTTTAATTTTAAATAATTTGCTAAAATCTGAATCAATTGTTGATAAAGTTTGATATATTTCTTCATCTCCAATAATTATTACTTTCAAATCCAATGGTATGGGTTCAGGTTTCAAAGAAATTAATACCATAGAAGATCTAGGGTCCGCAGTATTTTCAATTAATAGTTGCTTTTGTCTTAATGATTTTTTTAATGTTTCATAACAAATCGCGTTTTCAACTAGGTCTTTTGCTTGGAAAATAATATAACCTCCATTTGCTTGATGTAATAGGCCAGGCTTTAACATTGTATAGTCTGTTTTTAGTGAGCCAAAGTAGTTTTCATATTCTAGCTTACCAAAAATGTTATGATATGAGTAGTCAGAATCCATTATAACAGGAGCACCTTCTTGATTACTATTATCTACAAACAAATTAACTTTGTAATTTTCCCATGGTTTTGGGGGATCTTGCCTTGGCACCAAAACTGTAGATGTTTGTTGTTCTTGTGAGGAATCAACTAAAAATAAATCAATATTCTTCAAAATATCCTTTTTTATGCTTTCAAGGAATGTACTTATTTTTTTATTTCGTTTAAATTTTGAACGAATGTAATTAATATGAGCGTTAATTGTTAATAAAGCAACATTAGATTGCCATTCTGAAAGTTTTTTCTGAGATTCTCTTTCGATATTTTTAATTTCACTTATAACTTGTAAAACTTGCTCTTGAACGATATTAGAGTTATCTTCAAAGCTCTGTTTAGTTTCTTCATCAAGCTGGTCGAATTCTTCTTGTTCAATGGTTTTTCCATTTATAACAGGCATCATATATATACCATTTTGGGAAGATTTTACTTCAAAGCCATATTTTTTTGATTTTTTATTTAGTTTTTCCATAAGAGCAACTTTTTTTTCTTCATAGGTCTGAGTAATAAGTGTTTTTTCTTTCTCAAAATCTTCATTACTAAATGTATTTGTTAAGTCGTTTTTTATATCTTTTATAAATGAGTCCATTTGATCCTTAAACTCTCGTCCTTGTCCTGCATGAAGAGGTACAGCAATTGGTTCGTTAGGATTATCAAAATTATATATATAACACCAGTCACAAGGTGTTTTCTTTTTCTTAGAAATTTTATCCAAATAATGTTTGGTATACATTGTTTTACCAACACCACTAGGTCCTTCTAAATATAGGTTATAGCCTTTTATATCTACACCTAGACCAAATTCTAAAGCTTTTATACCTCGATCTTGTCCAATTCCGGTTTCAATATTTGTTAACTCTTCTGTAGTTTCAAAATTAAAAACCTTTGGATCACAATAAGCTTTTAAACTTTTGTAGCTTAATTCATTTTTATTTTTCATTTGTTCCTCCTTAATATTTATATGTTTACAGATATAAAGTCATAAGTATAGCAGAATCATTACCACTATAATATTTTTTTCTAATTCCAACCTGCTTGAATTGAAATTTTTTATATAGGTTAATTGCTGGTATGTTTTTTTCATTCACTTCAAGTGTAATAGAAGTTAAGTTTTTTTCTTTTGCTTGCTTAATTAAATTTTCAAGAAGTAGGGTACCTATACCTAATTTCCTTTTATCTTTTTTTGTAACAATATTCATAATATTTGCTTCATCTATAATAGTTAAAAAACCGGCAAATCCAACAATCTTATTTTGCTCTTTTGCAACGACATACGTAGTATTTTTGTTACTAAATTCTTGTTTTAAAATATTAAATGTCCAAAAATTATCAAAATCACTTATAAGCGTGTCTCTTAAGTCCAAAATATCTTGATTTGACATATTTGAAATTTTTATATTACTTTTCTCCATCTAGATGCCTTTCTGCTTGAGATTTTTTTAGATAAATGGGTAAAATTGAATTTGAATCGCCAGAGATTCCAGACATAAATTTATTATATGCCGATTTGCCAATACTAATACTAGTTTGAATATTTTGTATATCAGAAGCAAACTCTGGTTTTTTTATAAGTATTTGAATTTTTTCTTGATGTAATACAGCTCCATCTCCAACAAAAAATAAAGGATCATCGTATACAGATAGCGAGTCCAGTATGTTTTGTATATTATCAGATTTGTATTCACCAATTTGGTTATATGTATTTCCATCGAAGCTAAATAATGAATAGTAAACATTATCATTTTTTGCATCTATTAGGCTTACAATTAGACCATTTTTTTGGATATTATATGCTAAACTTTCTAGAGATGTAACGCCAACCACGGGAATTTTCTTGCTATCAGCAAATGCTTTTATGGTTGCAATTCCAATTCTAATGCCTGTAAAAGATCCAGGACCTAAACAGCAGGAAAGCAGATCAATATTATCTAACGATAAATTGGTTTGTTTGAATAATTTCTCGATTAGTGGCATTAAATTTTGTGAGTGTGTTTTTTCATCATTAGTATGTTTTTCAAAAATAACATTATCATCTTCAAGGATTGCAACAGAGCAAACCTTTGAAGATGTATCTATTGCTAATATTTTCATGCTTAATCCTTTCTATAAATGTGATTATTTCGTAGGGAATAGGTTATTATATTTTTCCCCAAATGTTTCTATTTTTAAAAGTCTTTGATTTTCATCTTCAGAATTTTTTTCGAAAGTTATGTGAATATAATCTTTTGGTAGAGCTTCAGAAATTATTTCGCCCCATTCAATTATGCAAATTCCATTTTCGAAATATTCCTCGCCACCAATGGAGTAAAATTCTTCGATGTCTGATAATCTATATACATCAAAATGGTAAATATTTAGTCCATTAGAAGCATTGTACTCATTTACGATTGTAAATGTTGGGCTGGAAATTTCTTTTTCAAGTCCAAAAAAACTTAGAAAGCCTTCTGTAAATTTGGTTTTTCCAGATCCAAGCTCTCCAGTTAAAATGACTATATCTGTTTTTTTTAGTTTCGATGCAAGATCTTTTGCAAAGACTAAAGTGTCTTCTTCAGACTTTGATATAAAACTATACATATTTTCACCTTTCAAACTTAATTTATACTAAAGATATTTTATATTAAGAGCACAATTGCGTCAAGAGGAACTGCTTTGTTTCATTAGAAAAATGAATGTTTTTAGTGTAGTTTTGACAAATCTTCAAATAAAAAGTGAAAACCTAAATAAAAAATCAAACGAAATAGAATTGTTTCTCTTGACACTTTATTTAATATGATGTAAACTCAATTTGTGAGTGTGATAAAAGTGCCTTCATAGCTCAGTAGGTAGAGCACTACCTTGGTAAGGTAGAGGTCACCGGTTCAAATCCGGTTGTAGGCTCCAAACTAGATTCGTATTAATACGGATATGCGAAAATCAGCTGCAAAATGTGGTTGATTTTTTTTGTTATTTATAATATTAAAAAGCCATAATTTTATGTATTTTAAAAATTAAATGGGAGTTAACTATTTTACTTTTGACATTGGTATACATCTGATGCAAGATGTATACCAATGTCAAGATGTTAAATAAATATAAGGCATATAGGTAGTCGACAAGTAGCGACAAAAAAGTATATCAAAAATATTGATAAAATGAGTAATTTATGTTAGATTATAATAGATTAAGGTTTGAAAATAACGGAGTATGAAAGGACTTGATTAAATGAAAATAGGAATAGTTGGACTTCCAAATGTTGGAAAGAGCACATTGTTTAATGCTATTACAAATGCAGGAGCAGAATGTGCAAATTATCCATTTTGTACGATAGAGCCAAATGTTGGTGTAGTTCCAGTACCAGATATAAGATTAGATAATTTAGCAAAGATGTATAATCCAGAAAAGGTAACACATGCAGTAATTGAATTCGTTGATATTGCAGGATTAGTTAAAGGGGCAAGCAAAGGTGAAGGATTAGGAAACAAATTCTTATCTCATATAAGGGAAGTTGATAGTATTGCGCAAGTTGTAAGATGTTTTGAAGATCCAAACGTTGTGCATGTAGATGGAAGTATTGATCCAGTAAGAGATATAGACACAATTAATTTAGAGCTTGTTTTAGCAGATCTGGAAACTGTTGAAAAGAGATTAGAAAGAGCAAAGAAAAATTTAAAAGCAGATAAAAAATATCAAGCTGAGATAGATGTGTTAGAAAAGTTGAAAGAAGCTCTAGAAGCAGGAAAAACAGCAAGAACAGTAAGTTTAAATGAGGAAGAAAATGAACTAATAAAAGATGCTTTTTTATTAACAATAAAGCCAACACTATATATAGCCAATGTTTCAGAAGAGCAGTTAGCAGATAGCGATAATGATGAGAATGTAAAAAAGGTTAAAGAAATAGCGAAAAATGAGGGCGCAGAGGTAATACCACTTTGTGTAAAAATTGAAGAAGAGTTAGCAAGTATAGACGATAGTGAAAAGAAAGATATGCTTGATATGCTAGGTCTTAGTGAATCAGGATTAGACAAAGTTATAAAATCAAGTTATGATTTGCTTGGACTAATGTCGTTCTTAACAGCTGGAGAGCCTGAGGTTAGAGCCTGGACAATAAAAAAAGGAACAAAGGCTCCGCAGGCTGCAGGAAAAATTCACTCAGATATAGAGAGAGGGTTCATTAGAGCAGAGATTGTTTCATATGATGATTTAATGAGAGAAGGCTCTATGAATGCAGCAAAAGAAAAAGGTTTATTACGTTCAGAAGGAAAAGATTATATAATGCAAGATGGAGATATAGTTTTATTTAGATTTAATGTATAAAAGTTTCAAAAGTACAGATAAACCTTTAGTGTTTATTTGTACTTTTGTGTTTATAAACGATGTAATAAAGGAGGAAGCATATGAAAGGTACGAGTACAAAGAAGAAACGTTTAGTTATATTGAAAATATTCTTAATAATTGTAATTTGCGTATTAACAATTTTCGCAGGGTCGGCTATACAGAAAAATGTTGTATTTGCTGATTCAGGATTCGATTTTGATTATGATAGCGGTGGTTCATCGGATTTTGGTTCAAGTTCGTCATATTCGTCATACGATAGTGACTATAGTGGTAGCTATGGAGGAAGCTCTGATGGATTTGGATCATTAGTTATGTTTATTATTTTTGTTATTATTATTATTGTTGTATTGAGTTCAAAAAATGGCGGAAAAGTATCAACTGTCGCGCCTGCAAACTTTAAAGCAAATGTAAATGACGATGATGTGGTTAACAGAATAAAAGCATTAATACCAGATTTCGATAAAGAAACATTCATTCAAGAAGGATACCAAATATACTTAGATGTGCAAGATGCATGGACGAACTTTAACCTTGAAAGTATAAGAGATAAGATAAGCGATGAAATGTTTAATATGTATCAATCTCAATTGACAACAATGGAGGTTAAGGGTGAGCAAAATATAATGAGGGACTTTACAAAACAAACGGCTTATTTAAAAGATGTTGTAAAGCAAAACGAAAATATAACAATTACAGCAACATATGTAATAGATTTCTATGATTATATTGTAGATAAAGCTACAGGTCGTGTTCTAAGAGGATCAGCTACAGTAAAAATGAGAGTAACATATGACATGAAATTCAGAAAAACTTTAGATGTAGGAAAAGTAACTGATATTTGTCCAAACTGTGGGGCAAAAATTGAAAAATTCAATGGAGCTGGCATTTGTGAATATTGTGGATCGAAAGTTGTTTCAGAAAACAAAAAATGGATTCTTACAGATAAAAAAAATATAGGACAGACAAGAGCATAAAATCACAAAAGGGATTTCCATCATATAATTTTAAGAATAGAAAAAGAGGAGAAGAATGAAAAGAAAATTAGCCAAAAAGATATTAAAAAATATAATAATTATTGCTTTTATAAGCATATTTGTTTGGGGAATACTTATTTTAAGTGAAAAACCAACATATGCAGATTCAGGTTTTGATGCAAGTTACGATAGTGGGTCAGGTAGCTCCGGCAGTTCGCATAAATCTGACAGAACACATAAATCTAGAAGTAATCATGATTCACACAAATCTTCATCAAGCACCAGTAGTAGGAGCAGCTCTGGAACTACAAAACTCAGTCGTAGTACGGAAGTGATTATTATAGTGATAGGTCTTGCGTTTCCTGTTGCTATAATTGTACTGGTTAATGTATTAACATCAACCAAAGCAAGAGAAAAAAGAAAAATAAAAAAGACAAAAAAGTTAACTATAGAAAATGGTAAAAAAATAAGATTGCTTGTACCATCATTTGATGAAGAGGAATTCTTGAATGAAGGATTTGAGATATACAAAAACATACAAGAAGCTTGGATGAATTTTAATTTAGAAAGTGTACGAGATGTTATTACAGATGAAATGTTTAATATGTACCAATCACAATTAGAAACTTTAAAAACAAAAAATGAACAAAATATTATGAAGGACATGATTTGTAAAAATAGGTATATCAGCAAAATTTATGACCAAAATGGAATTGTGACTATTGAGACACATTATACTATAGAGCAATATGACTATATTATAGAAAAAAATAATGGTAAAGTATTGCGTGGAACAGATAGTATGAAAATGCGCGTTGAATATGAATTAAAATTTAGATTGAGTTCAGATGAAAATAAAATTTTAAAGAGTTGTCCAAATTGTGGTGCTAGTTGGGAAAATCATAATGGTTCAGGAATATGTGAATATTGTGGTGCTAAAATTGTAAGTGATAGCCAAAAATGGGTATTAACAGATAAGAAAGCTATAGACCAACACATAGTACTATAAATATATGAAAAAATAAATCGTAAACAAAAATATATATATTAAAGGTCTAGTAGAGTGTATAATTTTACTAGACCTAGATGATAGAGAAAGGAAATTTTTATGAGTAAAATTCTAGATAATTTAGTTAGACAGGATAAAGACTTTTCAGAGTCAAAGTTTAAATCTAAGGTAGAAAATGAATTTATTCAAATAATGCTTTCAATGGTTAGTAGAAAAACTATGACTATTAAGCATTTTGTAAATGATAAGACATACTCTAAAATCGTAAATAAGATACGAAATGATGTAAACAATGGTAGAATTCAAATATATGATGAACTTAATGTGGCTGGAGTAGATATTACAGATATTCAAGAGGACGAGGATTGTTTTAAGATATATGTTGTTGTCCATTCAAAGGCATTAGAGTATTACTTAAGCTTAGCAACAAGAAGATATCTTTCTGGAAATAATACATCAAGAACAGAAAGAACAACACAAATAGTTTTTAAGAAAATCAAGGATAACAAGGAGCTTGGAGCAGCTAGAAAGTGTCCCGCTTGTGGAGCAAATTTGGATATAAATAGAACTGGAGTTTGTTCATATTGCGGAACAATAATAGAGCTAGAGCACTACGATTGGATAATAACAGATATGAGTATATAGAGGAGCAACATAATGAGAATTGAAAAAGTATATTTTAATACAGAAGATGGAATAGAGCTAGCAGGGCTACTTCACACAAGTGAAGAGCATAGTGAAGATAAAGTTATTCTTTCTGTTCATGGAATGGGAAGTAATTGTTTAAAAAAGAGAGATGATATAATTGCGAGGTTTGCAACAGAAAATAAAATATCATATTTCTCCTTCAACAACAGAGGACAGGAACTTATAAATACTGTTCATACACAAGATGGAAAAATAATGCAAGGAACCGTATTTGAAGATGTTTTGGATTCATATTATGATATTATTGGTGCTATAAAAACACTCAAGAGGAAAGGGTACCAAAAGATATATTTGCAAGGGCATAGTTTAGGTTCAACAAAAATTGTGTACACGTATAATAAGCTTGTAGCTAATAAGCAAAGCGAGATTTTAGATTCAATAAAGGCGGTAATGCTATTATCTCTTGTTGATTTAGTTGATGTGGTGAAAATTATGATTAATAGTAATCCTCAAGTAGATATTGTTGATTTAGCTTTTACTAAAGAAAAAGAGGGAAAGTTTGATTATGTAATTGAAACAGAGGTACCATTCTTACCATATGTAAGTGTAAAAACTTTTTTAAGATATTATAGGGACAATGGAGAGATTAATTTTGCTCAATATCAAAACAATTTGTTTGAATATAGAGAACTTAACAACATAAAAGTTCCAATATTTATGAGATGGGGAAATAACAAGGAACTTATCAGCTTACCAGTAGATAAGATTACCTCCATATGCAAGGAAAAAATAAATAATCCAAATAAAGATATCAGTTATATTGATGGTGCAACACATAATTATGTAGGAAAAGAAAAAATATTGGCAAATGATATTATGAATTTCTTAAGAAAAGTTTAAGAAAATTTTATGGGGATATTTTTTTTGATGAATTTTAACTGTTTACAAAAAAAATTTTTATATATATAATTTGTAAGATTATTTTGTTTAACAAAAGCAGAAAGATAGATTAATATGAAAAAGAAATGTAAAAGGAGGAGCTTTTATGAAAAAGAGTGTATCGGTGATAATATCTCTCTTAGTGTTATTTACATGTGCAAGTGTATTAACTGCCTGTAGAGATAACAAGAATAATGGAATTGGTACTAACGAGAACAATAATGTAGAGGCAAAGAATGAAGTAGATAATAATACATTTGCAGCTGAGAGTTCAGAAAAGAAAGTTGATATAACAGACAAAAGCTCTTATTACTTTACAATAAATGGACAGAAATTTTCAACAGAGAGCATGCTTAAAGATATTGAATCTGCAGGATTGGTGCAGGATACAAATGTAGCTCAAACTGAGATTCAAAAAGGAGGTTATTCACTTAGTGGAGGTTTCTTTAGAGATTCTAAAACGGGTAATACAGTTTTTTCTGTAATACCTGTAAATAACACTGAAGAAACAGTAAAGTGTGCAGATGCAACAATTGGTGGATTCTATTTAGAAGATTATTATTATAAAGATTATGATGGTAAAATTGAAATTAATGAAGGAATTACAATAGGAAGTTCGTTAGACGAACTCGAGGCGGCTTTTGGAAAGCCTACAGAGAAAGACATGAGAGAAAACTACGAAAATTTGGGAATTTTGTATAAATATAAAGTTGGATTATTTCAATATTTTGAATTTGAAATAGACAAGGAGAATCATCAAATTAAAAATATTTCGTGGAGATATTTCCAAAATCAGTAATATGAATTTTGAAGAAAAATTTGTTAATGGGGACGTGAAAATTTGATAAATTCGTGTCAAATTTTCACGTCTCCATTGACACTTAAATTTACGTATATTATAATGAACTGCAGATGAGCAAAGTTTGCTCTTACGTTGTTAAACTGGATATCTTATTAAAGAAAGGGGTTAAAAACTCATGAATTACCAGGAACAAGCACATGTGAACATGTTGTCGTTTTGCTCTGATGAAAAGTTTGCTGAAAAAAAGGCGTTTTTGATGTACCTAGCCCAAACGTTTAATAAGCGGGAGGTTCGCTGGTGTCTTACATGCTCTTCTACACTTTTCTTCAGAGGTATCGCAACGGATTTTCACGATTTTGATGTCTTAATTGATTATCAAGACATTTCAAAGGCTCTCGGAGTTGTCAAAGAGCTGAACCCACAGAATTTGCCAAAAGGAGACCAGACACTTTTTGCATCTACATTATTTAACAAGTACAAGGTTGGCAGTGTGCATTTCGATTTGTTTTCTGAATGGCGAATTTCAAATATGTTCGACTTCGAATATTCATGGCGTGAGGAAGACAATGAAGAGTTCGACATTGAAGGTGTTACTATCAAAATGGTGTCGGCTAGAGTCCAGTATATTCTGTATTCGGTGTTTAGCCCGTGGTACGTAAGAAGATTGGAGCAGGCTGCTGCTGTAGCAGAATACTTACAAGATTCGTCAAATGTTGGAAGTTTGATGCAATAAGATTAAATGATGAGTGCGGTGGCTATTAGTCGCCGCATTTTGCTAAAAATAAATAGAAACTATTGAAAAAAACATAAAAAGGTGTTATCATTGAGAACATAGAAAAAACTATATAAAGGACAACACATTTGAAGTAAAACTTAAAGAGAGCCGAAGGCAGGTGAAATTTCGGTAAGATAATAATTTTAATGTTATCACCTTTATTGTTGCTTAATTGAAATGTATTTCAATGTCAAAGTAAATTAAGACGTATATCTTGCGTTAAGAGATTTGAGAGAATTAATTTTAGAGATGGATACAAAATTTAAGGAAAACACAAGAGCTGAAATTAATTAATATAGGTGGTACCGCGGATTAGTATATGTTGCTATTCGTCCTAGTATTTTTGCTAGAGACGAATAGCTTTTTTGTTTCTATTTCGTCCTAGTTTGAGAGAATCAGAGGGACTAAGTAAAAATAAATACAGAGTTTAATTTTTTGCTCCGTCCCCAAATTTACGAAAAGGAGAGATTGAAATGAGTGAAGAAAAGAAGGATTATGGTAAGACTTTAAATTTGCCACAAACAGATTTCCCAATGAGAGGAAATTTACCAGAAAACGAACCAAAAATATTTGATGAAGTTTTCGAAAACGATTTGTACGAAAAAATGTTAAAGAAGAATGAAGGAAAAACTCCATTTGTATTACATGATGGTCCTCCATATGCCAATGGTGCGATTCATATAGGACATTCTGAAAATAAAGTTTTAAAAGATACTATAGTTAGATACAAGAATTTAAAAGGATATTACACACCATTCATACCAGGTTTTGATACTCATGGCATGCCAACAGAAAAAAAGGCTATTGAAAAACTTGGATTAAATAGAGATGAAACTCCAGTATCTGAATTTAGGGATGCTTGCAAGAGCTTTAACCAAGAATATATAAAACTTCAAACAAACGGATTTAGAAGACTTGGAGTATTAGCTGATTGGAAAAATCCATATATTACATATCAACATGATATGGAAGCAAGAGAGCTAGAAATATTTGGAACTATGTATAAAAAAGGATACATATATCAAGGTTTAAAACCTGTTTATTGGTGTACAGACTGCGAAACAGCTCTTGCAGAAGCAGAAATAGAATATAAAGATGTAGATTCAGATACAGTATATGTAAAATTCCCAGTAATAGAAGGTAATGGATTGTTTGACGAAAGAGATACATATTTTGTAATATGGACAACAACTCCATGGACGTTGCCAGGTAATACAGGTATAACTGTAAATCCAGACTTTGAATATAGTTTAATAGAGGCTAATGGTGAAAAGTTAGTTATGGCAAAAGAGCTTGTAGATAAAGTTATGGCAGAAGCAGAAATAACAGATTATTCTACAATAAAAGATTTTAAAGGTAGTGAATTTGATGGTGTTAAATGTAAACATCCATTCCTAAATAGAGAATCTAAAGTTGTTATGGGAAGCCATGATACAGTAGATGTAGACCTAGAAACAGGTACTGGTATGGTTCATACAGCTCCTGGATATGGTAAAGAAGACTATGCATGTGGATTAAAAAATGGTCTAGATATGATAGTATGTGTTGATGATAAAGGGCATCAAACAGAAGAAGCAGGACCTTTCGCAGGTATGTACTATGCTAAGTCAAACAAAGAGATATCTAAATGGCTTGAAGAAAACGATTTTCTTCTTGCTAAAAAGAGAATAAACCACTCATATCCACATTGTTGGAGATGTAAAAAGCCAATAATATTTAGAGCAACAAAGCAATGGTTTGCTTCTATAGATAAGTTTAGAGATGACTCATTAAAAGCTATAAAAATGGTTAAATGGGTACCTGCTTGGGGAGAAGAGCGTATAACAAAAATGATAGAAGAACGTAACGATTGGTGTATATCGCGTCAAAGAACATGGGGAGTTCCATTCCCAATATTCTATTGTGAAAAATGCGATAAACCATATGTTACAGACGAAAGCTTAGCAAAAATAGAAAAATTAGTAAGAGAGCATGGAACTAATATATGGTACGATTCTGATGTTAAAGACTTATTACCAGAAAATGCTAAGTGTGATTGTGGATGCACAGACTTCAGAAAAGAAACAGATATAATGGATGTTTGGTTTGATTCTGGATCAACACATCAAACTGTTTTAGCGGAAAGAGGATTGCCAGAAGCAGATTTATACTTAGAAGGTGCAGATCAATATAGAGGATGGTTCCAATCTTCGTTATTAACATCAATAGCTGTAACAGGAAAAGCTCCATATAAGCAAGTTGTAACTCACGGATGGACGGTGGATAGCCAAGGAAGACAAATGCATAAGTCACTAGGAAATGGTGTAGATCCACAAGAAGTTATAGATGAGTATGGTGCAGATATATTAAGACTTTGGGTATTATCATCAGATTATCAATCAGATGTAAGAATATCTAAAGAAATATTAAAACAAGTTTCTGAAGTTTATAGAAAAATACGTAACACAGCAAGATTTATACTTGGAAACACAAGCGATTTTGATGTAAATAAACCAGTGGCATACATAGATTTACAAGAAATAGATAAATGGGCACTAACAAGGCTTAATAAATTAGTTAGCGATTGTACAAAAGCTTATGATGAATATGAATTCAACAAAGCATATCAAGCAATAAATACATTCTGTGTTGTTGATATGAGTAACTTCTATTTAGATATAATAAAAGATAGATTATACACAGCTAAACCAGATTCATTAGAAAGAAGAGCTGCTCAAACAGTTATGTATGAGATATTGAATAGCTTAGTTAGAATGCTTGCACCAATGACAGCATTCACAGCTGAAGAAATATGGAAATATATGAAACATAGAGAGGGAGAAAATACTGAGAGTGTAATGCTTTCTTTCTATCCAGAAGTAAATCCAAAATTCGATAATAAAGAATTAGAAGCTAAATGGGATAAGATATTAAAGCTTAAAGAAGATGTTGCTAAAGTATTAGAAGAGGCAAGAGCTGCTAAGACAATAGGACATTCTCTAAACGCAAAAGTTGTTTTATCAGCAGAAGGTGAAGATTATAAATTCTTATGTGATAATAAAGATTTACTAGAGACTGTATTTATAGTATCGGGACTTGAACTAAAAGATGGTAAGTCTGATATTAAAGTAGAAGTTGCAGAAGGTGAGAAATGTGAGAGATGTTGGAAATATTCTCCAACAGTTGGATTAAATCCAGCCCATCCAACAATATGCCAAAGATGTAGTGAAGTCTTAGTGTAAAAAAAATAGATCGATTCTAAGAAATTCTAATAACTAATAAACGTAATTAAATTGATATAACGGACAAAATTGTGAGAGGTTGCATTAAGTATGTGACCTCTTTTACTTATATTATAGAAATTTTCTCTGGAATTACTATAATACAAAGACTTCATCAATATTGCATAAAAAAATTGATAGGTATGTAAGTGAATTTTTAAGATGTGTAAAAGTAATTATCTAAAGCAGACTATTTGAGATATAAGTTGACATAAAAAAATAAAGGTGATATAATGGTACATAGTTATGTTCTCAAATAGTAAAGGTGCCCATTGTTATTCTATGGAATATAAAGAAAAATAAGTGGGAATTTTATGTTTTACTGAAAAATATAAAAGATTCGGAGGTTTTTTATGAATAAGAAAGATATTGTAAAAGAAGTTGAAAATATTGTGAGCAATATAGATTCTGATTTGAAAAGAGAAAAAACTTTTGGTGGAAAACGAAAAATAAGGAAGAATGCACATAAGAGATTTGACATAATATTTGAAAAATATGGACAAAAGGCATATTGTAAATATGTTCCTGAGAAGTATAGAAAACAAGATATTCGTGAACTTTTGAAAGAAAAAAGGTTTATTACCATATTGGATAAGCATGGAAAAAATACTTTTGATAGATATTATACAAAAATTATGGCTGAGGATATTGCTTATGAAACGGGAAGTAGTTATAGAAAGTTTGACTTTATTGCTAAAAGGTTTATTTCAAGAGGTACGTTATCGAGTGCAGCGGCAATATCTATAGTTGTTCCTATTGCTATAATACCAGTTATAGATATGGGCATAGAGGACGAGAAAGAAGAGTATAATATGCAAATTACAGAATATATGCAGTGCTTAGAAGAGTTCGGAGAGAGTACGAGGATGTATAATCTATCAGATATACAAAATATTATGTTTATAACGGATGACATGTGGAAAAATATTGAAGGTTATAAAAGCCCAGAACTAGACCTAAGCTCGTATCCAGGCTTAGATATTGCTACCAAAGAAGGATATGGTGTATGTAGAAATATGGCCGATCATGCAGCGAGAGAATTGAATGCAATTGATGAACGATATAATGCAAGGACAATCAATGTGTATGCTGATGGTGATGGATACGAAATTGCTAATATTGAAAGAACTACTTTAGAAGATGATGGTAATGAAGAAACAACAAGTGGTGATGGAGGTATTACAAAAGTATTTGGAAATCATGCAGTTGTATTATGTGATTCTATAGAGGATGAGGGCCTACAACTTATATTTTGCCCAACCAATCCAAGTGTAGGAGTGTTCATAAATGGTGAAATTCATATGTTTAATTCTAATGGAGATGACCCATATGAATACAAATATAGACCATTAGGTACAATTTTACATGGAAGTGATAGAGCAAAAGAAATTCCAGAGAATATTATTAATAGTATAGAAATATGTACCAAAGGTGAAATGGAATATTATGAAAATAAGTATGGAGTAAATGCTCAAAATAAAGCTATAAAGGAAGTTGAAGAATTAAATCCAAAAAGTTTTTATGAAATCAGTTCTGATAAAATCAATTTGCAGAAGAGAAACGAATCAGTAGATAATGAGTTTATAAACAGAATTAGAATAAGCGAAGAAGATTTACAAAAGAACTACAATTCAGTAGAGTATAGAGATTATATTAGAGATTCCGATAATGAAAGATAAACTGATTCTTGGAAATCTGAATTTCGACGGCGTAGTAAATGTATTTGACATGACCATGATGAGGAAAGCGTTAATTTATGGCTGGAATGATACTATTGCTTATCGGATGGCAGATATGACAGGCGACGGCTATGTCAATGTTGCTGACTTGGTTTATATGCATCGCTGGTTGTTGGGAGCTATCAAGTAAAATGGAGCGGGTGTGCTGAAAAGTATACCCGCTCATGTTTTTTTGAAGGAATGACTAGTAAATTTTTTTATTTTATTTTAAAATTGTAGTGAAAATGTGAACTAAAGATGAATACATAGCGGTCTAATAAGCAAAGGGGGAAATTAAATGGACAAAGTAGAGCTAGCTAAGAATGGAGATAAGCAAGCTTTTAACGACCTTATTGAAGAAAATAAATTCAAAATATATAAAACAGCAAAATCAATTTTAGGCAATGAAGATGATGTTTGTGATGCAATACAAGATTCTTTAATAAGAGCATATAAAGGTATAAAAAACTTACATAACAATGAATTTTTTTCAACGTGGCTAATTAGAATTGTTATAAATAAATGTTATGATATATACAACAAACAAAAGAGCAGAAAAATAATAGACATATCTGAAGCAAAAGATGAAGAATTAAAAGTATATGATAACTATGATGAAATTGGAATTAACGCAATAATAAAGACTCTTGACGAAGATTTAAGAACTATTACAATTATGTTCTATTATGATGATTTGTCTGTAAAAGATATTTCAGAAGTTTTGAAAATACCAGAAGGCACAGTGAAATCTAGATTATCGAGAGCAAGAACAAAATTATATGAAATTTTGAATAAGGATGGTGAGTATAATGTTAGATGAAGAAAAAGATTTGTTTATAAAAAAGAAGTTACAGCAAGATAAGATTATATCGAGCAAAGCAAATGATATTTTCAAGAATTTTGAAATTCAAAATCTAGCTTCTGATAATAAAAAGAATAAATCCGAAAATAAAACAATCGAATTCCATACAAAAAACGAAAAAACAAAAGAGCATAATTTATATAGAAAAATAAAAAATTTCACAGCTGTTGCTGCATCTTTTGTAGTTGCTGTTTCTGTTGGGGCTGGAGTAGCATTATACGGAGCTTCAAATAAAAAAACGGAAGACAATAATTCTCAAGTTACTTCAGTTAATATAAATGGTGGCTCAACGGCTAGTGATTATACGGTTGCAGAGGTAAAGAACGAGGAAGTAAAAGTTGAAGAAAATAAAGAGAAAAAAGTTCATGAAAACGACTTGATAAAAGCAGTTTTAACAACTGATGGAAATGTAGCGATACAACTAAAAAAAGAATTTTTAAATCTATATAAATTAAGATTAGATTCAAGTAAAATGTATAAAGTATCGCAAATAAATGGTGAGGTTGAAGATGTTTTTGTATGTAGCATGGAATCAAAGGAATTTCCATATGTATTATTACTAATGAAGGATAAAACTGTAGATGTTGTACAAATTTTAAATGGAGAAACTACTCCATATGATACGAGTGATTACGAATTTAATTTTTATGATCAAGGTAAAATAGAAGGTTTAAAAAATATTTCTGGATTTGAAGAAGAAACAGAGCCTAGAGCTGATTCAGATGAACTATATTATTATGTAAGTGCAATAAAGACGGATGGAACAAAGAAAATAATAGATAGCCTAGAGCATATTAATATGACAGATGTTTCAAACAATGTAATTTCATACAGCTCTCAAGATGGTAATAAAACATACAAAATAATGGCTAATGAAGGTGATTATATTCAAGCATATGGTTGGACTGGTGCATCAAATAATGTGTATTATATAAACGACAATTGCTTATATCATATGAGTATTGTGGATGGCAAGAAAACTAAACTTATAACGGGAGTCGAAAGCATAAAAACTGATGAAGATGGATTTATTATAGCAAAATTGAAATTTTCAAATTGCATTCACAAATATGACCAATACTTGAAAATAGAAGGTTATAATGTTACAGATTCGAAAGTTATAGATAAAAGGGAAAACGAAGAATTGACACTATGTTTAAAGGAAGATGGAAGTATAACTCTTGAATTAAAGCAAGGTGCAAAAGAAAAGTTAGGAGCAAAAGATACTTTTAAAGAGAATTATATTTATAATTTTTATGCAAAAGAATATAGTGTACAAGTATACAATGAATATTCTAATTACGACGTAAGAAAGCAAGGAGTTAATAATTATGCAAATGCATCAGCAATATATTTAGGAGAGATTGGAACTAAAGATAAAATATGCGTTGCATATGCAACAAAAGACAATAAAACAATCGAAATTGATATTGAGTCATACTTGAAGAATTCAGTTTCTTCTACATTTGAAGGTGAACCAGGAAATCATGGTTTTGTACTTGGGCAAACAGACCATCAAAATAAGATATTAGAGATGAATGAAAAGGTATTATCAATTTCATTACCTGATGGTACAAGCAAGGAATGTACAGCGATAGAAGCGATACATGTGGATGGAACAAAAGAAATTTTACCAATTACTACAATATTAAATCACGAAGGAATATTTGAATATACCATAGCAATTGAATAATAAAAAGCTGGACTTCAGAATGAAGTTCAGCTTTTTGTTTACAATTTTAAACAACTTTCCAATGAGAGTTTTATCATATCATTTAAAGATTTTTCTCTTTCTTCTGAAGAAATTTCTTGTTTTTTAGCATGAGAGTCAACAACTGTTAGTAGACAAGCAGCTTCTTTATTTAGGTATTTGGCAGTATAAAATAATGCAAATGATTCCATTTCTGCAGCAGTAAGGTTATATTCTTTAGGTAATCTGCTTAATAAAGTATTTAAATCTGCAATGTAGTAATCAAAACATTCACCACAGAATACATTTGTTTTAATACATTTTAAATTTTGCTCTGTAGCAGTTTTTTCAATGATTTTATTTAGATTTTGAGATGCTTGTGTTAAATGACAATTTTCATTATTTAAAGCCATTGCAAAATTTCCTTCTGTATAGCTTTTATCAACTAAAAGTGTATCAAAAATATTTAAATCTGCAGAATATGCTCCACAAGATCCAATTCTAATAATTTTTTCTACGCCGTAAAATTTATATAATTCGTAGCAATAAATTCCCATACTTGGCATTCCCATACCTGTTGAAAATATAGTTATTTCTTTTCCTTTGTATAATCCTGTATAAGCTAATATATTTCTGACAGTATTAACTACACGATAGTGCTCTAAAAAGTTTTCTGCAATGTATTTTGCTCTTAGGGGATCTCCAGGTGCCAAAACAATTTTTGAAATATCTCCTTCTTTTGCATTAATATGTGGTGTCATAGAATTACCTCCTTTAAAATTTCTATGATTATATCACTGTTGCAAAACTTTCGTAAAGAGTATATAATAACAATACTTTAGAAATATACAATTATCAGTAAAGGGAGGAAGTTTTTTATGAAAGAATGTAAAATAGAAAATTTATATAATTTAGATGAAACAATTGCAAAAGAAATATTTAATGGATGTGAATATCCATGGGAAGTTTTACCAAAAATAAAAGACTTTATTATTGAATTAGGAGAAAAACTTGATAGTAACGATTATAACAAAACTAGTGAAAATGTGTGGATTGCAAAAGATGCCAAAGTTGCACCAACTGCATATATAAATGGACCAGCAATAATAGGAAAAGGTGCAGAGATTAGACATTGTGCTTTTATTAGGGGTAATGCAATAATTGGAGAAAATTCGGTTGTAGGAAATTCAACGGAGCTTAAAAATGTAATTTTATTTAATAATGTGCAAGTACCACATTACAATTATGTAGGCGACTCTATACTAGGGTTTAAATCTCACATGGGGGCAGGCTCTATTACATCAAATGTAAAATCAGACAAAAAATTAGTAGTTGTAAAAAATGGCGATAAAAAGATAGAAACAGGTTTAAAAAAATTTGGAGCCATGATTGGAGATAATGTAGAAGTTGGTTGCGGGTCAATCTTGAATCCTGGTAGCGTAATTGGAAAAAATACAAATATTTATCCACTTTCATCTGTAAGAGGTGTAGTAAAAGAAAATAGTATTTATAAAAAACAAGGTGAAATTGTAGAAAAAAATTAACAATTTAGTTGACATATTATAGAAAGTATGATAACATATAACAATCCGATAGGGAATACCCCTAGCACAACCCAAAGCGGATTTATTACTAATGAAGGGGGGTAAGTGAGATGGGCGTAATCGAAGCTATTATCCGCAAGGATATCGCTGAGTTCTTTGAATATCTGGTTGAGAAGTGTCTTGCAAAGGATACTTACAAGGCTGGAAAAATCACTGTAACTGGTGAGCGTTGGACTCTGACCAACATTGCAGAAGTTCTTTCTTCAGAAGGTGTTATCTGCGAAGTTTTCGAAGATGAAAACCACTGCGAGCTCTGTGTTCGTACAGCGGAATGCGATTAAATATCCGAATCACAATGAAGGACTGACGTCGGCCTTGTAAGGCTAATGTCAGTCCTTTCCCATTTTAAGAAAAAAATATATAAATGGAATATATTTTAAATTATACTTGCAATAAGTATGAAAACATGATAATATATATAGTATAGTTTATTTGGATAGATTAAAAAAAAACCCCTAAGGATGGGTGAGATTTTTTAATCTATTTTTTTGTTTTGTAAACTAGATGGTAGAAGAAATTTATGGAGGTAGAATTTAGTATGAATACGAAGTATATTTTTGTAACAGGTGGAGTAGTTTCGGGATTAGGAAAAGGAATAACTGCAGCATCATTAGGAAGATTGTTAAAGAATAGGGGATATAAAGTAACAATTCAAAAATTTGACCCATACATAAATGTAGACCCAGGAACAATGAATCCTTGTGAACATGGAGAAGTTTTTGTTACAGATGATGGTGCAGAAACAGACTTAGATTTAGGACACTATGAAAGATTTATAGATGAGAGCTTAACAAGAAATTCAAGTATAACAACAGGAAGAATTTATTCTGAGGTAATAGAAAAGGAACGTAGAGGAGATTATCTTGGAAAGACAGTACAAGTTGTTCCTCACATTACAAATGCAATAAAAGAAAAGGTTTATAAGTTTAAAGATAGTGATATAGATGTTGTAATTACTGAGATTGGAGGTACAGTTGGAGATATAGAGAGCTTGCCATTTATAGAAGCAATTAGACAAGTTGGTATAGAGCAAAAAAGAGAAGATGTATTATTTATACACGTTACATTACTTCCATACATAACAGGTTCAAACGAATTAAAATCAAAACCAACACAACATTCAGTAAAAGAGCTTCAATCATATGGAATTAAACCTGATGTTTTAGTTTGTAGGTCTGATTTACCTATTCCTGATGGAATGAAAGAAAAAATTGCTTTATTCTGTAATGTTAGAAAAGAAAATGTTATTCATAATTCTACCGTAGATGTTTTATATGAAGTTCCATTAATGATTGAAAGAGAAGGCTTAGCTAAAGTTGTTTGTGAGCATTTGAATTTAAATAATATTGAACCACAGAATGAAGAGTGGGAGAATATGATTTCAGATATAAAAGCTATAAAAGATGAGGCTAGAGTTAAAATTGCTATAGTTGGTAAATACATAAGTTTGGAAGATTCGTATTTATCTGTTGTTGAGAGCTTAAAACATGGGGGATTTGCAAATCATGTTAAGGTTGATATTGATTTTGTAGATTCAGAGCTAATAACAGACGATAATACAGCAAAAGAGCAATTAAATAAATACGATGGAATATTAGTTCCAGGAGGATTTGGAAATAGGGGAACAGAAGGAAAAATTGTTGCAATCAAGTATGCTCGTGAAAACAATGTTCCATTCTTAGGAATTTGTTTAGGAATGCAGATGGCTGTTGTTGAATTCGCAAGAGATGTAGTTGGTATTGCTGATGCAGATTCTGCAGAATTTAATAGTAAAACAAATAATCCTGTTATACATATAATGGAAACTCAGAAAGATGTAAAGAAAAAAGGTGGTACAATGCGTTTAGGTGCATATCCATGTAGAATAAAAAAAGGAAGTTTGGCGGAAAAAGTATATGGAACTACAGAAATTTCTGAAAGACATAGACATAGATATGAATTTAACAATGAGTACAGGGCTAGTATAGAAGAAGCGGGAATGACTATTTCTGGAACATCTCCAGATAATACATTAGTTGAAATGGTTGAAATTCCATCAAATAAATTCTTTATAGCAGGACAATTACATCCTGAATTTAAATCAAGACCAGATAGACCAGCACCTTTATTCAGAGAATTTATAAAAGCGGCAATTAAATAATTATGAAATGTGAATTATATGTGAAAAATAATATTTATTATTGACATTTCAAAATAATGGGTATAAATTATTAGCAGTCTACAAGATAGACTGCTAATTTTTCTTATACAATATTTAAGATAATTAGAAGATTTTTATTCTTAAAGTTATCCGCATGAATATTATAAATATTATATAGGAATATATTAAGATTTTGTAATATTAAAGGAGGTAGTATAATGTTAAAACCATTATTAAACAGAGCAGTAGTAAAAATGATAGAAGGTGAAGAAACCACGAATAGTGGAATTATTCTAAGTAGCTCTTCAAAAGAAAGTCAACATATAGCTGAGGTTATTGAGGTAGGCCCTGGAAAAATTGTTGATGGAAAACTAGAGGAAATGTGTGTAAAAAAAGGGGACAAAGTTGTAATAAATAAATATTCAGGAACGGAAGTAAAGTATGAAGGAGAAGATTATATTATTTTAAAGCAAGACGATATATTGGCAATAATTGAATAATGGGGACGGAGCAAAAAAATTAAGTTCTCATAAATAACGTTATTAAAGTATAGAGGGATTGGAGCAAAAAAATTAATGTTTAATTTTACTTAAATTTTTTGCTCCGTCCCCAAAATTGAAAGGAGATTATAAATTATGGCTAAAGATATAAAATATGGCGAAGATGCTAGAAAAAAATTATTAGAGGGAATAAATAAATTAGCAGATACTGTTAAAGTTACACTTGGACCAAAGGGGAGAAATGTTGTACTTGATAAAAAGTTTGGTTCGCCACTTATTACAAACGATGGTGTTACAATAGCAAAAGAAATCGAACTTGAAGATCCATTTGAAAATATGGGAGCAAGGCTTGTTAAAGAAGTATCGACAAAAACTAACGATGTAGCAGGAGATGGAACAACAACAGCTACAGTTTTAGCACAAAGTATGATTAAAGAAGGTGTAAAAAATGTTGCTGCTGGAGGAGATCCAATGGCAATAAAAAGAGGTATAGATAAGGCTGTTGATGTTGCAGTTGAGGAGCTAAAAGAAATTAGCTCTCCAGTTAAAGGAAAAGAAGATATTGCAAGGGTGGCAAGTATTTCTGCAAACAATGAAGAGGTTGGAAAACTTATTTCAGAAGCTATGGAAAAGGTTTCAAAAGATGGCGTTATAACTATTGAAGAATCAAAAACATCTAATACTGAGTTAAATGTAGTAGAAGGTATGCAGTTTGACAAGGGATATGTTTCTCCATATATGGTTACAGATACAGAAAAAATGGAAGCTATTATAGATAACCCATATATATTAATTACAGACAAAAAGATAAGCAATATTCAAGAAATATTGCCTATGTTAGAAGCTTTAATGCAACAATCTGGAAAACTTGTAATAATATGTGATGATATAGAAGGTGAAGCACTTTCAACACTTGTATTAAACAAATTAAGAGGGGTGTTAAATGTTGTAGCTGTGAAAGCTCCTGGATATGGAGATAAAAGAAAGAATATGCTTCAAGATATTGCTATTCTAACTGGTGGCGAAGTAATAACATCAGATTTAGGATTGGAACTTAAAGATACTCAAATAGAGCAACTTGGAAGGGCAAAACAAATAAAGGTTGAGAAAGAGAATACAATTATTGTTGACGGAGCTGGAGATAAAAACGCAATTACTGAGAGAGTAAATCTAATAAAAGCACAAATAAAAGATGAGCAGAGTGAGTACGAAAAAGATAATTTGCAAGAGCGTCTTGCTAAATTATCTGGAGGTGTAGCAGTAATTGGTGTTGGTGCTGCAACAGAAATTGAGATGAGAGATAGAAAACTTCGTATAGAGGATGCTCTTTCTGCAACAAAGGCGGCTGTTGAAGAAGGTATTGTTGCTGGTGGAGGAACTGCATATGTAAACATAATTCCAAAAGTCGAAGAGCTTGCACAAACACTAAAAGACGACGAAAAATTGGGAGCTAAAATTGTTCTTAGAGCTCTTGAAGAGCCAGTACGTCAAATTGCTGTGAATGCAGGATTAGAGCCAGCAGTTATTTTAGAAAAAGTAAAATCAAATAAAATTGGTGTTGGATTTGATGCACAAGAAGGAGAATATGTAGATATGAAGAAAGCTGGAATAGTCGATCCAACAAAAGTATCTAGAAGTGCACTTCAAAACGCTGCTTCAATTGCATCAATGATTTTAACAACAGAGAGCATTGTAACTGATAAACCAGAAAAAAATAGCTGTACATGTGGAAATCAACCAGGAGAGCAAGATGCAATGGGAGGAATGTATTAAAGATTAATAAAAAAATTAAAGTAGGAAATATGTATAATATTTCCTACTTTAGTTTTTTTTGTGACTTGACTTAAATTAAAATTATTGATATAAAATTGTTAAATGAAAGTACAGAAGAGGAGGATTTTATGAAAAAGATTATTAAGGTATTTTTAATTATTATAGTAACAATTTGTGTATATGGTAATGTACATTTTAGTAGAGCCATAGAATGGAGCGAAGGAAATGATACAAAATATGAGGATGCAGTATTTAGTATTATTGAAATAAATAATAGATGGGGGTTAAGAATAGAAGGTATAGATAAAATAGATAATCCATATTTCGGAATATATTTTACAAATACAAGTGATGTTCCTACTATTTCTGAACTTGGAAACGCAAGATTTCAATCATTGAGTTACAACTCTAAAAATAATTGTTATGAAACACCAAGCGGTGCTTATATTGATAAATATGTTCAAAGTGCAGGGGACTTGTATGCATGGGCATATACAAAAAATCATACAGATAATACGATTACAATAGTAGCCCAGAGCGGAAAAATAGAAAAACCGGAATTTGAAAAATATTATAGTGCATTCAATAAATTTTCAGGAATGTCAGATATACTTACGAGAATAGTATTTGATAATATGGGGGATTTAGGAAATAGAAAATTTAAATTAAAAATAGGAAAAATAAGTGATATAAATACACTAATTAAACTAAAACAAGATGATAAGAGTGAATGGGAAAAATTGCTAGAAAATGCAAAAACAAGTGACGATGGTGTAGTTTATAATGAAGATGTTGAAATTGGATGGTATGATGCTATTGTATTCAATGGATACAATGGTGGTGGCTCTTATGGTGGAGATATCATATTAGCAGAAGAAGGATTAAGCAAATTGGAAGATAGCTGCATTTATTATGTATATGTAAATTTTGATGACGAGGATGGAAAGTATCGTCCAATTGAGTGTATAAATGTTGCAAAAGCTTTTGTTAATACAAATAGAAAATCGTGGCATTTAGATTTCTTCAATTGTAATGGGGATTATAGTTGGGATTCTGTTCCTGATGTTGTTGATAGTGAAGATGATGAGCAAAAAGAAGAATTAATAAATATCAATGAAGAAACAGGTAGTAAAGAGCAATCAAGTGATGAAAATGTAGAAAATACTGCATATGCAGATACAAAGTTACCTCAGGCAGGGGAGCAAGTAACGATTATATTAGCAATTTTTAGTGTAGTTCTTTTGTTTGCAAGAGCATACAGAAAAAATAAAAAAATGAAATTTTAGATAATAAATAAACGTGGACAGCTTAAATTGTCTGCGTTTTCTTTTTTATTTTAAAATTAATTCACATTATAGACATAATTTGCCATTATAATGTATAATAGCGTTGAATTAGAAAGGATTATAGTATTATGGCGGATATAAATATTCTTGTAGTAGATGATGAATCAAGGATGCGAAAATTGATAAATGATTTCTTAAAAGTTAAAGGATACAATATTTTAGAAGCTGCAGATGGAGAAGAAGCTTTACAACTATTTGAAGAAAAAAATAAAAAATTAGATTTAATATTATTAGATGTTATGATGCCTAAATTGGATGGATGGTCTGTATTAAGACAGATTAGACAAACATCTAATGTTCCAATTATAATGTTAACGGCGAGGGGAGAAGAGCAAGATGAACTTTTTGGGTTTGAGCTTGGTGTTGATGAATATATTTCAAAGCCATTTAGCCCCAAAATATTAGTAGCAAGAGTTGAGGCAATATTAAAAAGAACAAAAGTAGTTGAAAAAGACCTTAAAGATTATGGTGGAATTGTAATAGATTCTGATGGAAGAACTGTAGATGTTGATTCAAAGAAAATAGATTTAAGTTTGAGAGAGTACGAGCTCTTGAAGTATTTAGTCGATAATGAAGGAATAGCTCTTTCAAGAGATAAAATATTGAATAATGTGTGGAATTATGATTATTATGGTGATTCAAGAACTATTGATAGCCATATAAAGAAAATTAGACACAAATTAGGAAAAAAAGGAAAATACATTCGTACTATGAGAGGAGTAGGGTACAAATTTGAAGTTGAAGGAAAAAATGAATAAAAAGATTCAAAAAACCAAATCAGTGAGATTAAAATTATTCCTATCTCTATGTATTGTCATTGTTTTAACAATTATATTTTTAATAATAATTAATAATATTGTACTTGAGGCATTTTATACATATAACAAAAAAGATATAGAAAAAAATTTATATGAACAAATAAATGAGATGTACAACAATAATGAAACTATAGAAAATATAAGAGAATTTATAAAAGAGCAATCTACTAAAAATAATCTAGATATATTCATAAAAAATGAACAAACAGGTGATTTTATAGCAAGTAATCAAGTAAGAGTAAATAATTTAGATGGCATGAAAAAAACTATTACGTTCAACGATAAAAATAAGATTGGAGAAGTATTACATAAATCGCAGAATGTTATTATAAAAATGCTAAAAGATTATGAATCCGAGAGAATATATATTGTTATGTTAGCTACACTTGATAATGGAGCAGAATTATTTGTTGTTACACCAATATCTGCTATAAAAGATAGCCTAAGGGTTAGCAACCAAATACTAGTGTTTGTTGGAATTATTTCAGTACTTGTATCTGCAGTTATTGCACTAGTTGTATCGAAACATTTTTCGGATCCAATTCTTGATTTGAACGGAATTGCTAAAAAAATGACTAATTTAGATTTTTCTCAAAAATATATTCCGAGAAATAATGATGATGAGCTTGATGAACTTGGCAAGAGAATAAATATTCTGTCTGATACTTTGGAACATACTATTACTGAGCTAAAGGCAAATAATAATGAGTTAGAAAGAGATATAAAAGAAAAATCAAAGATTGATGAGATGAGAACTCAGTTTATTTCTGACGTATCGCATGAATTAAAAACGCCAATCGCATTAATTCAAGGATATGCAGAAGGTTTAATAGAAAATGTAAATGATGATGACGAATCAAGGAAATTTTATGCTGAGGTAATCCTAGATGAAGCAGATAAGATGGACAAACTTGTAAAGCAACTTTTAGAACTTATGAAACTTGAATATGGAAAAAGAGAATTTGATAATAAGAAGTTTGATATTGTATCTTTAATTCAAGAAGATATAAGAAAATGTGATGTTATGATAAAAGAGCAGAATATCGATATTTCTTTTGAAAATAAAGATCCAATAAATGTGTTTGCTGATGATTTTTATATAGAGCAGGTAGTAACAAATTATTTAACTAATGCAATAAAATATTCAAGTGAGGTCAATGGTAAGAGAGCAATTGTTATAGACGTAGTTGAAATCCCAAACGATTTTGTAAGGGTATCTGTATACAACACGGGAAAGAACTTTTCTGATGATGAGATGAAAGCTATATGGGGACGATTTTACAAAGTGGATAGCTCTAGAAACAGAGAAAATGGTGGAACTGGTATAGGATTATCCTTTGTAAAAGCTGTTATGAATAATTATAAAAATAAATATGGTGTAAAAAATAAAAATAATGGTGTGGAATTTTATTTTGAATTGAAGAAGGCATGAGAAATATTGACATACCTAAGTCAAGATTATATAATTTATGCAAGATTTTTATGAGTTTATATGTTTTATTAAGGGGAATTAACGTATGAGAAAAAAAAAATTAATTTGTATCATTCTTATAGTATTGATTATAGGAATAATATTAATTATTAATATTAAGGAAAATAAAAAATATCAATATTATGTTGAAAAATTAGAAAAAATAAATTATTTTTTATTTATGCAAAACAACAAATATGGTGTTATTGACAGAAATGGAAATGTAATTATTGAGCCAAATTACGATATTATAGAGATTCCAAATCCATCAAAGGATGTTTTTATATGCAAGAGCAATTACGATGCAAGTAAAAATGAATTCAAAGTTCAGGTATTTAATGAAGGTAAACAGCCAATTCTATATCAGTATTATATTGTTGAAGCTATAGCCTTAGATAGTGTGGAAAATAATGGTTACTATGAGAAAAGTGTGCTAAAATATAAATCTAATGGATTATATGGTTTGATAGATTTTTCTGGGAAAAAAATAACAAAGGCGATATATGAGTCTATAGATGGATTTGAATTTAACGAAGGATTGATGCTTGTAAAAAAGGCAGGGAAATATGGAATTATTAATATGAATGGTGCTGTTGTAGTCAAACCAAAATATGACAAAATATATAGCGATAAATATCTTAATTCAAATGGATATAAAGATAGTGGATATATTGTTGGAGAAAAAACTAATGATGGAATGAGATATGGTTATATAAATTCAGAAAGAAAAATGTTGCTAAAAAATGAGTACAACGACATATATAGGATTGAAGAAAAAAATGATAGTACATACTTAATTGCTTTTAAAGATGGTAAAGCAGGTATATACAATAAAAAGAAAAATATAATGAAGCATAATTTCGAGGATATAGAATATAACGCTCAAAACGATTTACTAATTGTGCAAAAAGCATCTAAACAAGGTGTTATCAGATTTGATGGAAGCGTAATTGTGCCAATTGAGTACGATAATATATTGTTTGCAGGAAGTTATATAAACGCAAAAAATGGTGATAAGGTAGATATATTTGATGAAAATGGAAACAAAGAGCAAAATGAAAGTTACTCTAGTAAACAAGATTTTAATAATAAAAAATACGCAATTGTATCGACTATAGAAGACGAATTTAAAATTATTATAAATGATAGTGGAAAAGTAGTGGAAGACGGATATTCATATGCACAATATTTATATGAGAATTTTTTCATTGTTTGCAAAGATAAAAAATTTGGCATTATAAATGATAATGGAGACAGCGTTATTGAATGTAAATATAAAGTTATACAGCCAACTATGGAATACAGCATAATTCAATTACTTGATGAAAATGAAAATATTGAAATATTAGATAAAAACTTTAATACAATTGTGAAACCATCAAAAACAAGTATATCCACATATAATGGGCTTTTAAAAATTTCAACGAAAAATGAGGAGTTATATATAAATAAAGATGGAAGAATTGTAAAAGATATAGAAGTGGAAAATGGTGATAATATGTATCCAGAAAATATTAAGGATTATCAAAAAATAGATTTGGGATATGGTTGTCCATATTACGTGATTCAAAGTAAAGAGAGTTAAAGGAAGGATTATAAATGTATAGAGAGTTTGGAATAAGAGATGAAGTAATAAATTTATCAAAAAATGCAGAGAAAGAGATTGCGTCAATATTTGAAGAAGTTAATAAAAGGTGCGAAATAAATACATTACGTGTATTAAAAGCATTTAATAAATACAATATATCTGATATGCATTTTGGAAGCACAACAGGATATGGATATGGTGATGTTGGTAGAGATACAATCGAAAAAGTTTTTGCAGATGTTTTAGGTGCAGAGGATTGTATAGTTAGAAGTCAATTTATTTCTGGGACACATGCATTAACAGTAGCCTTATTTGCATTCTTACGTCCTGGAGATAAATTTATAAGTATAAGCGGAAAGCCATATGATACTCTTGATGAAGTAATCGGTATTGCACAAAATAATAGCTCATTAAAATCTTTTGGTGTTGATTATGAGCAAATAGATTTAGTAAATGATGATTTTGATTATGAAAAAATTAAAGAGCGTTTTAGCATACATGACTTAAAACTAGTTGAAATCCAAAGATCAAGAGGTTATTCTCTACGTAAGAGCATTACAATTGATAAAATTCAGAAAGTAATTGAAACGATTAGATCTGTAAATAGTGAAGTTATTATTATGGTTGACAATTGTTATGGTGAGTTTGTTGATGAGAAAGAGCCTCTACAAGTTGGTGCAGATGTTATGGTAGGGTCCCTTATAAAGAATCTTGGAGGTGGAATTGCTCCAAATGGTGCGTATATTGCTGGAAAACAGCACTTAGTTGAGCTCGCTGCAGAGCGATTAACAGCGCCGGGTTTAGGAAAAGAAGTTGGACCAACTTTAGGAATAAATAAGTATATTCTGCAGGGATTGTTTTTTGCTCCAAGTGTTGTGGCAAGTAGTTTAAAAACGGCGATATTTACAAGTAAAATTTTAGAGGATATGGGTTATAAACCTATACCAAGATTTGATGAGAAAAGATCGGATATAGTACAAACCATTGAATTTGGAGATAGAGAAAAATTGATTAAATATTGTCAAGGGATTCAAATGGGATCTCCAATTGATTCAAACTCAATTCCAGAGCCATGGGATATGCCAGGATATAAAGATCAGGTAATAATGGCTGCAGGAGCTTTTACACAAGGCTCATCAATTGAACTTTCATGTGATGCACCAATTAGACCACCATATATAGCTTTTCAACAAGGAGCACTTACATATGAGTATGGTAAGATTGGTGTAATGAAAGCAATTTCACAAATTATATAATAACAATAACGATGGAGTTTCAAATGGGATGGAAGCTCCATTAATTGTATGTATGGAGGGATTTTTTTGAAAGTAGTAGTTATAGGTGGAGGACCTGCTGGCATGATGAGTGCAATTTCGGCAAAGAAATCTGGTAACGAAGTTACAATTATTGAAAAGATGAATAGGCTTGGTAAAAAGTTATTAATTACAGGAAAAGGAAGATGTAATATAACGAGCAGTATTGATATATCGGAATTTATTAGTAATACACCGGGTAATGGAAGATTTTTATATAGTGCATTCCAGAATTTCTCAAACGTTGATATTATTAATTTTATGAAAAGACAGGGTGTTGAAGTTAAGGAAGAGCGTGGAAATAGAATTTTTCCTGTTAGTGACAAATCAGAAGATGTTCTAGAAGCTTTTTATAGAGAGCTAAAATCGGTTGGCGTAAAATTTTATAATAATGCAAGAGCTACAAATATTATTGTTGAAGATGGTGCAGTAAAAAAAGTCGAATTTGAATTTGATGGAAAAAAGTGCATTATAGAGGCAGATAAGGTTATTTTAGCAACAGGAGGAAAAAGTTATCCTACAACAGGCTCAACAGGAGATGGATATGAAATTGCAAAAAAATTAGGACACACAATAACTCAGATAAGACCATCGCTGATTCCGCTTGTTGCAAACAACGATTATCTAGTTGAAGACAGTAATTTGGGAGTATATAGAAGCTCTAGAGAGCTATGCCAAGCTCTACAAGGATTAAGTCTTAAAAATGTAAAAATTAGTTTTTATGATAATGAAAAAAATAAGATTATATATGATGATTTTGGAGAATTGTTATTTACGCATTTTGGTGTATCCGGTCCTACCATTCTTAGTGGGTCTGCACATATTATTAGGTATAAGAAAATAGATGAATTATTAAAAAGTGGAAAAATTGGATTATTAATCGATTTAAAACCTGCTCTCAGCAAAGAAAAGTTAGATGATAGAATATTAAGAGATTTTGAAAAAGAAAAAAATAAAAGTTATAAAAATAGTTTAGACGAATTATTACCACAGAAATTAATTAATCCAATAGTTGAATTATCTGGTATTAACCCAGATAAGAAGGTAAATGAAATTTCAAAAACAGAACGACATAAAATTGTAGAATTATTAAAATTCTTTAAAATTACAATATGTGGATTTCGTCCTATAGAAGAAGCAATTGTAACTGCTGGGGGAGTTAATATAAAGGAAATTAACCCAAAAACAATGGAATCAAAACTTGTTAAAGGACTATTTTTCGCGGGTGAAATAATAGATGTTGATGCTTACACAGGTGGTTTTAATTTACAGATAGCATATTCAACAGGATATACTGCCGGAATGGTTTGGGAATAATATTTAACTAAAAGGAATGATAGTAAATATGGAAAAATTTAAAACAATTACAGAGAAGTGTATTAGTGCTGAAATTGTAGAAAAAAAATCTAGGTTTATTGCGAATTTGTTTTTTGTAGATTCTGCCTGTGATGCTGAAAATAAAATTAAATTAATAAAAAAGAAGTATTTTGACGCTAAGCATAATTGCTATGCGTATATAATTAATAAAGATAACGAAGTTACAAAAAAATCTAGCGACGATGGTGAACCAAGCGGAACTGCAGGAGCTCCTATGCTTGAAATACTTGAAAAGAATAATATGGCGAATGTTCTTATTATAGTTACGAGATATTTTGGTGGGATTTTATTGGGAACAGGGGGTTTAGTTAGAGCATATTCGGATTCATTAAAAAAAGCTATGGGAAATGCTACATTTGCGACACAAGAGCATGGGTATGAATTAGATATTACATTAGAATATACAGATTTTGAAAACTTTAAATATTATTGTGGTAAAAATAATATTATGATTACAGGAAATGAGTATCTTGATAAAATAATATGTAAAATAGAGCTGAATGATACTGAAAAAGAGCGTTTATACAATGATTATGAAAATCAAAATAAATTGAGAATTAAAAAAATCGACAATATTCGACAGAAAAATGTTATATGTTTGTCGGAAAATGTTGATTAAAAGTATACGAAAAGCCGTAAAATCAAGCTTTATATCTTGAAATATACAAAAAAAGTAAGTATAATTTGGGATGTAAAAAAAATAATAGGAGGTTTTAGGGTGAATAATAAAATAACAGTATTAATTGCAGATGATAATAGTGAGTTTTCTGCAACATTAGCCGGATACATAAAATCCGAGGAGGATTTAGAGCTAATAGGAATAGCGAAAGACGGAATTGAAGCGTATGATTTAATAAAAAATACGGAACCAGATGTTGTACTGTTAGATGTAATAATGCCAAGATTAGATGGATTAGGGGTTTTAGAAAAAATAATTGAAGGTAATATAAGTAAAATGCCAATGTGTATAATGCTTTCTGCTGTTGGACAAGATAAAATTACACAAAAGGCAATAACTTTGGGTGCACAATATTATATAATAAAACCATTTGAAATAAATGTATTAATCAAAAGAATAAAAGAATTAAAGTTGTATCAATCGGAGCCACCAAAGAATTTTTCAAGTAGAGAGATAAAACCAGCATATATTGAACTGGCACCTAGTGAAAAGAAAAATGAAGAAAATTTAGAAGCACTTGTAACAAATATAATTCACGAGATAGGTGTTCCAGCTCATATAAAAGGTTATCAGTATTTGAGAGAAGCAATAATGATGGTAGTTTGTGATATAGATATTATAAATCAAATAACAAAACAATTGTATCCAGATATAGCGCAAAAATATCATACAACACCATCAAGAGTTGAAAGAGCAATTCGCCATGCAATTGAAGTGGCCTGGGGTAGAGGCCAACAAGAAGTTGTAGAAAGTATATTTGGCTATACAGTTTCAGCAGCTAAGGGGAAGCCTACAAATTCAGAATTTATTGCAATGATAGCAGATAAGCTAAGATTAGAGCTAAAGACTGCCTAAAAAAATCTATTTACCGAATTTGGATGAATAAAATTTGGTAAATAGATTTTTTTTTGTTAGTAGTGTACAAGTATTGAGATTGCAACATGTTACAAAATTTGAATTTTAATAGATAAAATGTAAATATTTTCTTGATATTTTATGTTTTGTAGTGTATTATATAATAAGTTAGGATATTCGAGGACGTAGTTTGAAAGGAGTAAAAAATGTATAAAATCAAGAGAAAATGTATAATAATAACATTATTAGCATTAATCTTTAGTAGTACAGTAGTTTTCGCAGCTGAAAGTAATATACCAAATAATGTTAATAATTCTGAAAATGTAATAAATAATACAGAAGAAAATGATAGTACAGCAACAACAATTTTAAAAATAAAAGATGAGCAGTTAAAGAGCTTAGATGACTATAAAACAAAATATGGATCAGATACATATGGATTTGCTGCATATGTATTGCACATGATTCAAGTATATAGTATTCCAATTGGATTAGTAGGTATTGCAGTATGTGCAATATATCAATATGTAATTGGATTAAAGAGGTTAGATGTTAGAGATAAAGGATTTCATACAATGATTGCAATGGTTACAATTCTTATAATATGTCAAGTATTGCCTCTAATATTTGCCGTAGTTATAAAATCAAATGATTAATTTTAAGGAGAATGAAAAAAATGAGAATTCTTTTTGCAGTATCAAATAGCGACAATGGGAAGAATGACATTGTTGATGTAATATTAGATGAATATCAAAGAGTATATAAAAAGATAATCTCTTACAAGAGAGCTTTTTATTTTGATGCTATAATAGACGAAGTTCAACAGACAATGGATAATAGATATGATTTAATAGTAATAAGTGAAGACCTTGAGAAAGGTATAAACGAAAGTTACGATAGTGAAGATGAAAATTTATATAGACACATTGATGAAATTACTGACGAAGCATATAAAGAAGATGGAACTGGCATACCAATTATTCTAATTTGTAGAGATAGGAGAAGCGAACAGGACCCTATAATCTCACAATTGTTCACGTTAGGAGTGTATAATATCTTGGTTGGAAGGGATAGAACTATACAGAATGTATGTGCATTAATAGATAAACCAAGAAATAAAAAGAGAGCTAAGATGCTATATAATATTAATCCAAAAGGTTTAACATACCAAAAAGAAGAGAATAGAAAGCTAATAAATAACAAAGAACTTGCAAGTATAATCAAATTTTTTGTTACTTATCAAGATAAAACAGATAAGTGTGTTAGGGGATTTGCTAAAATTTGTAGGGAATATTCGGATGAGCAGATTCAAGAAATAATAGAGCATTTACCTATAGAAGTAAGAGTGATATTAGAAGAAAATTCAAAAGAATATTTCGAACATGCAAAGGTTAGTGTAAAAAATATATATAAGCAAAAAACGAGCTCTTTAGAGGAAAGAAATTTAGATATTTCTGAATCTAAAAACACAGCCGGCGGAAATGTAATTATTCCAAATCAGATGAATAGAAAAGGACTTATTAAGAAGAATAATAAATGATTGTAAATGAATTAGATGGAGGTATTACGAATGAAAGTATTATTTGCAATAAGGGATGAGAGCAACGTAATTGATAGCTTAGTGCGTAAATATAAAAAAGACAAAAATAAAAATATGCTATATAAAGAGGCAAAAAACTTTACTGCAATTACTAGAGAAGTACAAGAGAATAACGATTATGATAGAATTATAATAAGTGATAATGTAGATGAGAAAATAAATAATAGTGAAGATAAAGAAGCAATCCTTTTAAAGAAATTAAAAGGGTTGCTTAGTGTTGCTAAAAGAAAAAATGGAAAGAGCATACCAATAATATTTATATGTAAAAGTAGTAAAATAGCAAAGAGCTTGATGGAATTAAAAATTTACAATTTTTTATTAAAGAAGGATGCAGGAAAGAAAAACATATACGAATTAATTAACAATCCAAGAACATTAAATGAAGCAAAAGAATATTATCGTATGATTATGGGGAATACCATAAATACAGGAACGAAAAAAAGTGAACTGACAAAAAAACAAGTTGAAGTACAAACTCAGGAAAAAGAAACAATTTCTAATAAACCTGAAACTAAATCAGAAATAAAAAAGCAAAATGATGGATATCAAATGGATGAGAAATTGAAGAAATACTTAAAATATTTGAATCGTGAAGGTTTATCGGAAGATAACTATATATCAAAGTTTGAAGCAGCGTGTGAAATATTTGATAAAAAAGATATAAAAGAATTAATTGATAGTTTAAACCCAGCAACAAAAAATATTTTAAAAAGAAAGAGCTCAAAATATAAAAAATATATTCCAAAAGAAGTTAATGTAAAAGAAAAACAAGCTGTAAAGGAAGAACCAGTTGTAAAAAAGAGAGGAAGAGGAAGACCACGTAAAAATCCTATTCCAGACGAAGAAGTTGAAACCGGAACAACTACAGTAGCAACAACTACAGGGGCAGTAAAGAGAGGAAGAGGAAGACCACGTAAAAATCCTATTCCAGACGAAGAAGTTGAAACCGGAACAACTACAGTAGCAACAACTACAGGGGCAGTAAAGAGAGGAAGAGGAAGACCACGTAAAAATCCTATTCCAGTTGAAACAGTAGAAACAGTACAAAAAGTAGAAAAAACAAAAAAAACTGTTGAAAATTCAGATAAAAATGCAAAAAAAGAAATAAAAAATGAAGAAAATACTAAAAAAATAAAAAATAAAGTTAAAGAAAAAGTTGAAGAAAAAATACCAGAAAAAGTAAAGAAAAAAGCAAAAGATAGCGAAGATTGGGATTTAGAAGAAGATGATGACATGGATCAAATTCAAAGTAATCAAGATGAATTTGAGTTTGATTTCGATGAAGATAAGGCTGTAAATTTATCTAGCAACGATACTGACGACTTTGAATTTGATGAAGTAAGAGATCAAGAAAAGAATTCAGATGATGAATTTGAGTTTGACGAAGAAGATGAAGAAAATTCAGATGACGACTTTGAGTTAGACGAAGAAGATGAAAAGAATTCAGATGATGACTTTGAGTTAGACGAAGAAGATGAAAAGAATTCAGATGATGACTTTGAGTTTGACGAAGAAGATGAAAAGAATTCAGATGACGACCTTGAATTTGACGAAGAAGATGAAGACAATTCAGATGACGACTTTGAATTTGACGAAGAAGATGAAGAAAATTCAGATGACGACCTTGAATTTGACGAAGAAGATGAAGACAATTCAGATGACGACTTTGAGTTAGACGAAGAAGATGAAGACAATTCAGATGACGACTTTGAATTTGACGAAGAAGATGAAGACAATTCAGATGACGACTTTGAATTTGACGAAGAAGAT
>JAFRCC010000030.1 GCA_017404545.1 Clostridia bacterium | reverse complement strand
GTATGGTGACCCCTAATACAACTTAAAAGCATTTGAAATACGTTTAAAAAAAGTAACTCAAAAACTTTTTACTTTTTAATAAGTGTAGTATTGAATAATTAGTAAAGTGATTATTGGGAGAAGAAAAATAAGTGGTAAGAGTCAATGGTAAGCGGACTGAAAGAGATCAGCGTTTTTTTGCTGATCTCTTGAAAGGAGCATTAAGGAATTGACTCGTGCATCTGATTTTCCAACCTCTTGGCAGTTCCCCAAAACAAATTGTTTTGGGGACGCCAACCGGCGAGGGAGGCCCTCAAGGATTTGAGGGGTTGGGGAGTTGGATAAGGGGGTCTGGGGAAGATTTCCCCAGCAGGTTTGGACAGAGTCCAAGGTTGTTTTTTCCATGCTAAGCATGGCTCGGCGAAGCCGAAAAGCGTCGCAGACCCCTATCGATTTTGATGCGAAAGCGTCAAAATACGTATAGGGTTACTCTAATTGACACCATTTCGTCGCTTTGCTAGACTTATGGTATCAATTAATCTAGGGAAAGTGGTGGCACTTTATGTTGGGTTCTATCTCATTTAATCAATCTCACCAAAGTTCATTAAGCCACAATAATAGGGAAAATATTCATGGGAATCCTGGCATTGATCCAGCTAGGTCAGAGGAGAATATTTACTTTGTTCAAAAGGACATCCGAAGTGTATACAAGGATGTCTTTCAAGAAGCGGTGGACAAGTATAACGAGAAGCAAAAACGGAATGACCGTAAGATTGAGAATTACTATGACAAAATACATAAAGATGATAAAACGCATGAGCAACGAGAATTGGTCGTAGCGATTGGAGAAGGTAAAGACGACCCGAAGTATAGGGAAGCTAAGAAAGAAGCGTTAAAACGGTATGCTGAAGCGTTTCAAGAGCGGAATCCCAATCTGGCAGTCTATAACATGGTTTTACATGATGACGAAGCAAATCCACATTTACATATTAACTATGTACCGAACTTTGAAAGTAGTCGAGGATTAACGAGGCGTGTCGGAATGGATAGAGCTTTGCAACAACAAGGTGTCGAAGGAACGGGAAGAAAGTTAATTGCGCATTGGAGAGAAAGGGAAACCGCTTATATAGAGCAATTGGCTAAAGAATATATTCCGAATTTTGAACGTGCTAATGTAGGTTCACATAAGTACATGAAAGTCCGTCAATACAAGGAGTATGCAGAAGCAAAGTCAACTATTGAAAATCAAGTAGAGGAAAAAGAAACTAAGTTACAAACGATTGACGATCATTTAAAAAATGTTGAAGAGAAAACAAACGAATTAGAAATGACGAAAAAGAGTTTGGAAAGTGATGTTGTTGATACGTACAAAGAATTAGAGATAGTAAAGCAACAGGTAGAGAGTGAAAATGAAAAGCTGCAGCTAATTGGCCAGCGTCATGTGGAATTAGAAAAAAGAGTAGAACAAATGCAAAAAGAATTAGATAGTGCTAGTGATCGAGTGCCAAATGAACCTGTTAAAATTCCATTTTTACGTAAAGAAGTAGTAGTAGAAGTACAGGATAAAATGTTTGGAAAAGCTGAAATTACAAAGAAACAGACAAGAAATTATGTGTTATCACCAGAACAATATCAAGAAGTAACAAAGCAAGTGAATGCAGCGGTCACTATCAAAAAGGATCATGAGCGTTTGAGAGAAACAGACTTTGTGAAAGAGTATGAAAGTTTAAAAATGACTGCAGACGGTTGGATGAAAGAAAATAGAACATTGAAACAGGAAAAAAACCAGTTGCAAAAGGAAGTTGGTGTATTAAATAGAGAAATTAGCTCGTTAAAAGCTCATATAAAGGGTTTGCAGACGAATATAAGAGTTTTATATGTACAAACGAAAAAAGTTTTAAAAGAGCAATTTAAGGGGTTTAGAGAGAGTGTTAAAAATGAATTGGGTAGCAAGGGAGTAGATAATCAATTTGAACGTGAGCATAAAAAAGAGGTGAATAAACATCGTGGATTTGATATGGAACGGTAAAAAAACAGGGAAACTTTGTTTTTATCTTTAAGGTTGTTAAAAACATGATAGAATGAAAAAAAGAGCCATGCGGGAACATGACTCTTTTCATAGGGTATTTTACGAAAATACCTAAACTTCACTTATCTGATTATAGATTATCATAATTTGATTTATAATCAAATAGCAAAAAATAGGTATTTTTGTTGATTCCCTCAATTAAGGAGGAATTAACTTAGATATGACAAAGAAAATTATTGATTTTGGACAAGCTGAAAAAAAAGCAAAAGAAAGAGATAGTAAAATTAATAGTATTTATGAAAAACTTGAAGGTAGTGGCGGACTTTCTGAAGAAGAAAGAGTCATTATGCTACAAGTATTAAGTAAAATGTCTGGTGGAGAAGAATATTTTATTGGTAAAAAGAAAAAACCTACAGATCGGGTGAGATTTGTGCAGATAATTACTGATAATATTAATTATCTATGTAAAACGGGATATCTGACAAATGCTGAAAAAGCTTTTTTGATTGATTTAACACCGTATATAGAGTTTAAAACTAATATTTTAATTGAATGTTCAAATGAAGATTCTGAAGAAGTAGATGCAGATGCAGCTACACCAAGTTATTTAGCAAGGAAGTTAGGAAAAGATAGAAGTAATCTTTCTCATTTAATGAATGGTTTATTGGAAAAAGGTGTTTTAGCTGTTGCAGAATCTGGAATGACAACTGAAGATGGTCGCATTTGTAGTTCTCGTACTTGGTTTGTGAATCCTAATGTTTTATGTTGTTCCCCTAAAGATGGAGTAGACAAGGCTACTATGAAGATTTTTAAGAAGTCTCTTAGAAATTTTAAAATAACTGGAGATAAGAAAAAACATAACTTACCGATTTATTTATTTTAGATGTCATTTGTTATTGACATCTTTTTTTTTTTATTATTTTCCATTTTTTAGGTGTGGGAATTTAACAACACATGTGTGGGAATTTTCCCACACCCTACCCTTGTTAAACCCTTGATATTACTGACTTTCTTTACTTTGCTCTTCTCACTCTTATATATAGGGCTAAAAGTTCCGCAAGGAACAGGTAGTATTTTTGAGCAAACAACGCTCAAAAATCTCCACCTTCATAATAAAAAAGTCGGTTCGTTCATCCTCACCTAAAGACTACCGTCTTTTCTTTTTTATTATGTCCTTGCAAAACTTTTTTCGGCTTGTATGCTTTTCTCGCCAAGCCGACAGACAAAAAGCAAAGCAATGCCGATCGACTTGGACTAGTAAGTATACAAGCCGAACCGCCTAGATCATTCGTCCTAAAATAGTGCTTACTCCAAAATTGATACGGAATACGTGGGGTTTCGCCCCCACACGACGAGCCAGCACTCTAGCCAAAAAGCAAAAAGTAGACCAAAAAACAAGGACAAAATCAGGCTAAACAAAAATAAGCCGTCCATATGGACGGCTTATTTACATAATTCACGTTATCGGCATAAAAAAAGGATCTTAAATTGAAGATTCTTTTTACTATTTCTAATAGGGGTACAGTCCCGAAAATGCGGATTTACAACGTTAAGCAATTCTGAGAAGAAAAAAAGGCTAACTTAACAACGATAAGGGTTT
>JAFRCC010000029.1 GCA_017404545.1 Clostridia bacterium | reverse complement strand
TAATTGGTAGTTATTAGAGGTGCCCTATACATTCACATGAATAACAATTTTTTAGATATTGTCATACGATTTTCTAATAGGTGTGATATAAAATATATATTATACATTTCATTCTAGCCTATGTATAATTATTGGTAAATAGAAAGGAGTAATAATGAATAATTTTTATAATAAATACAAATCTTCCATTGGCTTACAGATGATAAGTGCAGTTATTATTGGTACAATCTTTGGTTCTCTACTTCCTCAATTTTCTAGTATATATCAATTTCTGGAGAAAGCTTTTATATCACTGGTCAGTATGGTCATCTTACCATTGGTATTTCCAGTCATTGTCCTCTCTGTTGCTGAAATACTTAATAAAGAATCATTAGGAAAACTAATTTTGAAAAGTATCCTATATTTTTTTATCATTACTACAATTATTACTGGAATATTCGTAACTGGTTCTTATCTATTAAAATTTGGTCAAGGAATTGATATCGGTCAACAAAAGACATCATTAAATGACCTTACTAACAACATTAACTTAAACGACTTCTTACTTGGAATCATACCTGCAAATATATTCAATTCATTATCACAAGGTTCTCTCCTTCCAGTTGTAGTTTTTGCAATTTTCCTTGGCTTTGGAATCGGCAGTTTAGAAAATAGGAAAAATTCAATTTTTATCAACGCTTTACATGTATGGGTTGATGCTATATACAAGATAGTTGAGCTAATTATTAAGTGGGCCCCTTTCGGAGTCTTCGGATTCATTGCAAGCGATGTCGCTACTACAGGGTTTGAAAAATTAATTAGTTTAGGCGAATTTGTAATTGGTACTTATGTTGCTTATAGCATTTTAGCTTTGTTTTTTTACCCATTACTTGCATATATTTTTGAATTAAACTATTTTCAATTAATAAAAAGTATACGGAATCTTTTACTACTTGCATTTATCTCAGGGAGTTCGAGTGTAGTCCTTCCTGAACTTCTTAAAAGATTAAAAAATAACGGATCTGACGAGAATATTACTGACTTAGTTGTTCCCCTAGGCTATACCTTTAATTTGCAGGGAGCTGCTGTATACTTTTCAATGGCCACAATTTTTATTGTTAATGTATACAATATAAATCTGTCGACTTCTCAGATAATCTATACCATTTTTATACTCTCACTTATCGGAAAAACTGCAGCAACTGTTCCTTCCGGCGCAATTGTAGTTCTACTTGCTTCAGCAACAATGTTAGGACTTCCTAAAGAAGGTGTTGCATTAATCTTTGCAGTTGACTTTTTTGTCAATGCTGGCAGAACAGCTTTGAATGTCCTTGGACAAGGAATGACAGTTTTAATTATTGAGAAATTGAATAAAAAATATTTATTTTAAAGTTTTAAAGGAGAACAAAATGGAAACTTCAAAAGTTTATATAATACATGAAAATTTAGAATGGACTCAACATTTAGTAAATTGGTTGGAACATTATGAAATTCCATATGATCTATGGGATCTATCTAGCGGATATTTAAATCTTCAAGAAGAACCTCCTAAAGGAATATTTTATAATAGGATGTCCGCATCTTCACATACAAGAAATCACCGCTATGCTCCAGAATACACTGAACAGGTTATTTCTTGGTTAGAATTCCATAATAGAAAAGTCATAAATAGTATCGATGCAATCAATCTTGAAGTTAGTAAAGTTAAACAGTATCTAAAGCTAAATGAAGTTGGAATTACAACCCCAAAAACAATTGCTGTCCTTGGTTCAAAAAACATAATTGAAGCAGCAAGAAAATTAAATATTTATCCTTTAATTACTAAACATAATAGAGCTGGTAAAGGATTAGGTGTCAAACTATTTAATAATGAAGAAGAATTAAATAACTATGTTACAGGACCTCTTTTCGAACCTTCAATTGATGGCATTACTTTATTACAAGAATATGTAAAACCTACAGACGGTAGAATTAGAAGATCTGAATTTATTAATCAAAAATTTCTATATACAGTATCAATTGACTCATCTGATGGTTTCCAACTTTGTCCTGCGGATGAATGTAATATTGAAAGTCGCTCCGAACAGTTAGAAATATCAAATAAATTCGAAATAACTGACCCACTTCCTCTCGAACGTCAGAATATGTTCGAAAAATTTTTGAATTCAGCAAAAATTGATGTGGCAGCAATTGAGTGGATAGAATCTGAAAACGGAAAAATCTATGTTTACGATGTGAATACTAATACAAATTATAATCCCGAAGCTGAAAAACGTGCTAATCTTTTTGCCCATGAACATCTTGCACTCTATTTACAAGATTTACTAAAAAAATTATAGTACTTTTTATAACTTATAGCTGAATCTCTCTTTAATTATTTAAGGGCACCTCTAATAACTACCAATTAATTCACCTCTAAATGAAATTAGAAAAAAACACAGAAAACTAAGCATGGTCTACTGTGTTTTTCTTTATGTTACAGACGCCACTTGACTGTTTATTCTTATTTTAGACAGATTACCTCCATGTTTTGAGATTTAAACGTTTAACTTGTTCGTACCTCAATAAGTTATAAGTCAGATTTGTAAGGTCAGT
>JAFRCC010000006.1 GCA_017404545.1 Clostridia bacterium | reverse complement strand
CGCTGTTGCTTCCGGTGTTGCTTGTATAATTATGGGGCTAGTTGCTAAATACCCAGTCGGATTGGCTCCAGGTATGGGACTAAATGCATTGTTTACATATACAATCATTTTAACAATGGGAAACACTTGGGAAACTGCACTCGCAGCAGTATTCATTTCAAGTATAATCTTTTTAATTATTACTGTTTCAGGATTAAGGGAAGCTATTTTAAACATCATACCTCTTGACTTAAAACTAGGTATTGGTGCTGCAATCGGATTCTTCTTGGCATTTTTAGGTTTAAAAGGTGCGGGAATTATTGTAGCTGATCCATCAACATTTGTTTCAATGGGTAACCTTGTGGCTGCTCCAGCTCTTCTTGCATTAATCGGTATTGTAATTACTTTAATTTTATATGTAAGAGAATTCCCTGCTGCAGTATTTGTAGGATTAGTTGTTACCGCCATAATCGGTGTAATATTTACTGCACTCGGATTTGGTGCAGGAGATATGTTAATGCCTACAGTTCCTTCAGAATTCATTACCACTACTTTTGACTTATCCCTGTTCGGTGGATTTGTAAATGGATTCGGACAATTGTTTACTAATATTCCAAACTTAATCATGATGTTGTTCTCACTTGTATTTGTTACATTTTTCGATACAACAGGAACTTTAATGGCATTAGGTAGACAATGTGGTTTCATCGATGAGGAAGGTCAGGCTGTTGGAATTGAAAACGCATTTTTAGCAGATGCTGTTGGTGGTATTGTCGGTGCAATATTCGGTACCAGTACAGTAACCGCATATGTAGAAAGTGCAACTGGTATTGGTTTAGGTGGTAAAACCGGTTTAACTGCTATCGTTACTGGTATCTTATTTATTTTATCAATATTCTTCACACCATTGATTTTAGGTTTATTTACCTCTCCTGTTACTTGTGCTGCATTAGTAATTGTTGGTATTTTAATGATTGTACAATTAAAAGAAATTCAATGGGACAGTCTTGTTGTTGCAGCTTCCGTATTCATGACCATTATCATGATGATTTTAACTTACTCCATTTCATTAGGTATCGCTTGGGGATTCGTTGTTTACGCAATTGCAAGCTTAGCTAGTGGAAAATCAAAAGAGTTAAGTTGGGGAATCTGGTTAATGGTTATTGTATTTATAATATACCTGTTCTTTGGACTTTAGGCTCAATATTTGAGTCTAACTTTTTTTTATTTTTATAGATTTCTTTTTTTAGCAAATTTCATATTTTCAATACCATTAAATATCACCAAAACATATATCTATAATATTAACTAATTGGAGCAAATATTATGGATAATAAAAGAACTATAGAGCTTTCTGGCCATATTATTGACTCATTGACTTTAACTAAAACAATGGGCATAATTATGGACAAAGGCGGAGAATTTGACATATTGGAAATCGATGTTGGGCGTAAAAAATCAGATGTAAGTCATGCAAAAATTGAAGTTTCAGCAGATTCTCCCGAATTATTAGAGTCTATTTTAGATGAATTGTCTGTTCTTGGTGCATCAATCGATGATATTAAAGAAGTTAATCTTGTTGCATCAACTAAAGATAAAGTTGCTCCTGAAGGTTTTTATTCCTCATCTAATCATACTACTCATATTTTCTATGATGGGAATTGGATTCCTGTTGAAGAAATTGAAATGGACTGTTTGGTTGTAGTTGATGAAGATGAAAAAAGAGCTTTTGTAAAGCCAATTGCAGAAATTAAAGCTGGAGATAAGATCGTCGTTGGTCTTGATGGTGTTAAAGTTACACCTCCTCACAGATCAAGAGATGAACAGCAGGTATTCGAGTTCATGAACAGTGAAGTGTCTTCTGAAAAACCATTAATGAACTTAATTAATGGTATTGCTCGTGAAATGAAGGAAATCAAGGCTAAAGGTGGAAAAATAGGTATTGTTGGAGGACCAGCTATTGTACACACTGGTTCAGGTAAATTCTTAGCTGCTTTGGTTAGGGAAGGATACATTGATGTCATTATGGCGGGAAATGCTTTAGCTACTCACGACATTGAATCTAATTTGTTTGGTACTTCATTAGGTATTGAAGTTGAAACCGGTAAAATCGTAGCACATGGACACACTCACCACATGAGGGCCATTAATAGGATTAACAATTCAGGTTCTATTAAAAATGCAGTTGAAGATGGAACTTTGACTGGTGGAATCATGTATGAGTGTATTAAAAACAATGTTCCTTATGTTCTTGCAGGGTCTATTCGTGATGATGGGCCTCTTCCTGATGTTATAACTGATACTGCAGAGTCACAAAAGTTAATGCGTCATTATGCTCAAGAAGTTGATATGGTAATTATGATTGCAACAATGCTTCATTCAATCGCTACAGGTAATCTGCTCCCATCTAGAGTTAAAAGTATCTGTGTGGATATCAATCCATCTACAGTTACTAAACTGTCTGATAGGGGTAGTGCTCAGGTAGTGGGTATTGTTACAGACATTGGTACATTTCTGCCACTTCTTTATAACGCTTTGCATGAGGAATGAAAATGAAATTTACAGCTTATATTTTAGATGTTTTAACAGAATCTATTTATCCGGCAAGAATAACAATTGAAGAAGGTATTTTTAAGGAAATACTTCCGATTGTTGTTACTGAAGAGACAAAAATTGATGTGGATGGATTATTGGTTCCAGGTTTTATTGATTCTCACATTCATATTGAAAGCAGTATGATTACACCGCAGCAATTTGCAAAAATTGCTGTAAGACACGGTACCACTGCAGTTGTATGTGATCCTCATGAAATTGCAAACGTTTCAGGAATCGACGGTATTGAATTCATGATTGACAATGCTTCAAAAGTTCCATTCAACTTTTATTTTACAGCACCTTCCTGTGTTCCGGCAACTGCATTTGAAACATCAGGCGCTGTTTTGGATGCTGAAGATATTAGCTATTTGCTTCAAAAGGATGAGGTTGTCGGTCTTGCTGAGATGATGAACTTCCCTGGTGTTATCGGAGGGGATGAGGAAGTCTTAAGAAAACTTGAGCTTGCAAGACAGTCTGGAAAACCTATTGATGGTCATGCGCCACTTGTAACTGGTAGAGATTTGGATAAATATATCGCTCAACGTATAGTAACTGATCACGAATGCAGTAATTTCAATGAAGCTATGGAGAAAAAGCAGAAAGGTATGAAAATTATGGTTCGTGATGGATCATCTGCTAAAAATATGGAAGCTCTCTTTGATTTTTCAGAGAAGTTAAACCACCTGAAAAAACAGGATGGTTTCAGTATCATACCAACTGAGATAATCGAGAGAAGATTGCACTCCCCAATATTTGACTTTATTGTAAGTGATGACAAGCATCCTAACGACTTAATTGATGGACATTTAAACAAATCAATCAAAAAGGCAGCAGAACTTGGAATTGATGTTATTCAGGCAATTGAAATGGTAACTATTAATCCTGCAAATCATTTTGGCCTTGAAGGCGGAGCTATCGTAACTGGGGGCAAAGCTGATTTTGTAGTAATTGACAGTTTACGCGATTTGAATGTCTTAAAAACATACATTGACGGGCAATGTGTATTTGACGGTGAAGAAGTATTGTTTGATGTTGAGGATGTTGAAACCACAAATTCAATGAACGTTTCTCAAAAATCACCTGAAGACTTTGATGTTTATTTCGATGGCAATGAATGTGAAGTCAATGTAATCAAATGTTATAATGGTGAACTTCTAACCAAAAAGACAACTGCAAAGCTGAAAGTTAAAGAGGGCAAAGTTCAGTCAGACATTTATCAGGATGTATTGAAAATAGCTGTTGTTGAAAGATATGGTGGTGAAGCAATAACCAATGCATTCATAACTGGTTTCAATCTTAAAAAAGGCGCCATCGCTTCTTCTGTAGCTCATGACTCACACAATATTGTTGTAGTTGGATATGACTCTGAAATGATGGCTGAAGCTGTAAATGAAGTCATTGACAATAAAGGTGGATTTGCCGTTGTAAGTGAAGACTTTAGAGATTCACTTTCACTTCCAATCGCAGGGCTTATGAGCAATGAAGACGCTTTTGTTGTTGCAGAAAAGTTAGATACCTTACATAAGATGGCTGCTGCTTTAGGATGTACACTTGATGCACCATTTATGACAATGGCATTTATGGCGCTTTTAGTTATTCCATCATTAAAAATTTCAGATCAAGGTTTGTTTGATGGAGATTCATTTGAATTTATTGATGTTATTAAAAATTAAACATCATATCCTTTTTCTTTTATTTTATTTTTTATTGCATTCATTGATGCAATGTCTTTTTTATACCCTATTTTTCTAACAATTCTGTTGGCTTCTCTAAATGTTTTAATGTATTCCTGTTTTTTATCTTCATCCACCAAATCAAAACGGGAATAATTTGATAATGATTCGATAACATATCCAAAACCACGGTTGAACGCTTTGATATCGTTATTTATAATCAATTCTGTAACTTCTGATTTGATAACAATCGCTTCACCTTTCTTTTTAATGGGGTCACTTTGTTTAACAGCTTCTTTAAAAGAAACAACTTTGCATTTAAAATAAGCATCAATGTCTTTAATTGAGTTATCTTGGTTAAAATACTCTTCTGGAAGATTTCCTAAAGTCGATAACATAAATAATTCTGGGTCATGAGTGATATTTACAGTAAACTCTTTTTGATTACATATATTTTCTAAAGTTTTTCCTCCTTTGAAAATTCGGCATAAAACTTTATCCTTTCCGGAGCATATTACTCCAATAGGTGCTGCATTTTGAATATTGTCACTATTTTTTGTAGTAATAATTGTTTCATATTGTTTTCCTTTTTCCATTCCAATTAAAGCTAAATCTATTTCCATAATATCATTTTAATTATTTTCTAAAAAACATTTTTATATATCTATTAACAATATATTAATATTATTTATTAAATTTAAAGGAGTTTTAGCTATGAAATATAAAATGTATGACGAAATGATGGAACAACCTGATTCACTTAAAAAAACATTTGAAAGTGAAATGCCAAAGATGGATGACGTGTCTGATTTAATTTCACAAGTGGATAAAATCTATTTAATTGGTTGCGGTAGTTCTATTTCAACTTGTTACAGTGTTAGGGATGCAATTAGGATGTCCAGTACTAACATGAACATAGAAGTCTATACTGGTTATGAATTTTACTACAACAAGAAATTGGTAAATGATGAAAACTCCATAGCTATTTTTACTTCTCAGTCAGGTGAAACTGCTGATACTCTTGCATCTTTAAGAAGATGCAATGAATTTGGAATACACACAGTATCCATTTCAAACGAGCCTGACAGTTCCATGATTAAAGAAGCAAAAACTCCAATTGTTACAAGATGTGAAAGAGAAACTGCAATTTTAGGTACTAAAACATACATTACCCAGCTTGCCTGTTTATATCAAATCTTATTTAAGGCATCAGATTATGAGGAAAAATCAGAGCTGCTGGCACAATTAGCTGAAATGCCTAAAATGCTTGAAAAACTTTTGGTTGCAACTGAAGATGAAAATAAAGTGTTGGCCGAAGAGTTTAAAGATGAAGACATTTTCTACTGTTTGGGAAGTGGACCTAACTTTGGTCTTTCATACAAATTGGCCATGACCATGCTTATGGAAGGAGCAATCAAACATGCTTGTCCTGAATATTCAGCAGAATTCAGACATGGTCTGATTGAAAGGGCAGAAAAGGATGTTCCGGTAATCTTTTTAACATCTGATTTAAAATCTGATGAAATCACACAAAAAGCTATTGATTTCTGTAAAAACCTTGAAGCCAAATCAATAATCTATGACTTAAAGGATTATGCTGATGTTGATAAGTTATTGTCTCCATTCATCTTTGTAATTCCACTTGAATGGTTTGTATATTACTTGGCTCACTTCAATGGTGAAGATCCTGGTGCAACAAGACACATTGGTAAAGTAAGATATTAAAAATAAGGAAGTGTTTTAATATGGCTGAAGAAAACATCCATTTGGACTGCGAACATTATAACAAAAATAAAGACATGTGTTTAAAATGGTTTGAGGAAGGAGTATCAAAATATAGTGAATGCCAGGAAAAAATCAAGTATAATGATAATGATTTACAAAGAAAATGGTCTAATTAATTTTTCATGGATGATTAAATTGTAATGATTGAAAAAGAAATTAAAACTTCTTAAATCATTAAGTAAGATATTAATTTTTAAAAAAAGGGATAAAATGTGGAGACTATTCCACATTGATTTTATGTTTTGGTATGATTAGTTTTGGAATGGTTATAGTAACGATTCCGTTTGCGAATTTTGCAGTGATGTTTTCTAAATCAAGGCTGTTTTCGAATCTGATTGTTTTAACACATCTTCCGGCTTTGATGCTAGAAGCGATTAATTCAGCTTCTTCATCTTCTGCGAATTCTTCAATGTATGGTTTGAAAGTGGTTTCAATAGTAATGTCGTTGTCACCAGCTTCAATCAACACATCTTCTTTTTCAGCACCAGGTACTGCTGCTTTGATGTAGTAGATATCTTTGGTTTCAACAAGATCAACGTCTAATGTTTGGACAGTTGATTTTTTGTAGTTGGCATATCTTTCATCAGCAGATTTTTGCATGTTTTTGAGGTTGTCTTTGACCTCATCAATGGTTCTGTATAAATCGTTAATTACATTATCAGCAATATTTTTTCCTTTTTCTTTTCTTTCTTCGTATTTTTCTTTTTTCTCTTCGAATTTTTCTTTTCCTTCTTCGACTTTTTCATCTACTTTTTCTTCAAATTCTTCTTTTTTATCAGAAATTTTTGCTTCAATGGTTTCAGAATCTACCATATTTTTCACACTCCTATAGATGAATTTTCTATAAGTATGTATTAGATATATTTCAAAATATCCTATACTTATACTTTCTCTATTGTTAATACTTTGTATTTAATTGTTTTTAAATTTATTCAATATCGTTCAATGTAGAAATATTAAATAATTATTCAACAATTTTAAATAAATAATAAACAATATAATAAAAATCTCGGAGGAAAATAAACAGACACAAAAAGGTAAAATGCAAATAAAATAAAAGTTCATTAAACCATTTTTTATAACACCAAGAACCATCAACGAGCTACACGAAAAATCAAAATAGTGATCATAAAATTGTGGAGAATCATATCTCCACAATGAACCAAATTCCTTTTTGTGCCTATTTAGAACTATGGGCGTTAATAGTATATATAATTGAAATTAAGAACTATTTTAATACTTTTTTAAAATCAACTTTTTCAAACCAACATCAATTTCTACTTTATCAGCAATTTGAAGTTTGTTTTTCCCGTTGTCAAATTCAACATTATAATCGTCGGGGAGGTTTTCAATTATTTTCTTTAATACTTCGATTGTTATTGTAGTCATGAATATTAGTTTATAAAATTCCCTATATAAATTGAATTTCAGTACATCTTCGGAACCTCTTCAGAATCTCTTCAAACTCAAAATTTGGATTGGCTCTCGGAGATATTCAATTTCAATATTGAATAAACAAAAGATTGATTGAGTTAAACAACAGTTAATTAAGTTCCAGTTATTAAAATAATCAAGCCAATGAGTAGAATAATCAATGAACTTAAAATAAATTATTTCAATGGACTAATATAAGTATTTTCATTTGAATTTATCTAAATCTACAAATTATATACTTTATATGCAAAAACAGGATGGGAATAAGTATCTACCTCATAAGTAAATGTTAATTTACCTTTTTTATTTAAATCAAATCCACATCTGGTTTTATACCATTTATTTCCATAAACTTTGACTTTACTTTTGAAATTCAAATAACAAGTTTTTCCTTTACTTTTTGCAGTTAATAATTTCAGATAATACTTATAAGGTAATTTATATATCAATTTACCAGTAGTTTTATGTTTATCATAATCTTTTGCTGTAAATGTATAATATTTTTTATATTTTTTAACATATAATTTGGCTTTACCAGTTACTCCTGATGATTTGTAATTGTTATTAATAAATTTTGCAGTATAGGTATAAGTTCCGGATTTTTTAATTTTTATTGTTTTAGTTGCTACGCCACCTTTAGTTTTAACTTTATAAGATTTTCCATTAACTTTAAAAGTAACATAACCCTCTTCATAAAAACTTCCATAAGGATTATAAACGGTTGCTTTCATTGTTAAAGTGCTTTTAGTAGTTCCCCAATAAGATTTACAAGTAATTTCGCCATAAAATACAGATTTAACAATTTTCATATTAATTGAAACGGGTTCTGCTTTATAAAGACCGTCGTCAAGAGTAAATGTAACATTATGAGTTCCTACATCATAATTACTTGGATAAAAATAATAATATCCGTTAGAATCGTACCATGAATTTAAATAATCTTCAAAATAAGGTTCCGCCATTTCTATTGGATTATTGTTATTATCAACAATATAGATTGATAGTTCATATTCATCATCATATTCTACTGTTACGTTGTTAGCTATGATTCTAGCATTATAGTTTTCCCCATAATCCCCATATTCCCCTAAATTTTCATCATAACTCATTAAAGTATCCTCTACATTAGATTCTACACCTTCTAAAGTAGTATTTTCATTTGCAGTTGTTACTCCAATACTTAAAAATAGAACAATTAAAACAAGTCCCAACACAACCAATCTATTATATTTCATGAATAAAGGTATATATTTTGTTATTAAAATAATTTATTAAAAATAGAAAAATGTCAAGATTATTTCTTGACTTCGAATAAAAAATAGATAAAATTAAAACAAATCCACATGCTCCATATGAACAACGGAAGTTTCCTGATTTTCACTTTTCAAAGTTTCAGTTACTCTAACTAAGACGGAACGTTCATCAACAAATAAAACTTCAGCGGTATCGAGGGAATAACTATCATCAGCCGGATTTTGATTTGCAGTGAAAGTATCACCAACTTTGCTTAATCTTAGTTCTTGAAAAGTAATATAATACTCATTGGCTAGATGAAAACTTTTTCCATCAAAAAATAAGTATTCTAAAGTTATAGCAACGCTATCTCTGTTAATCTCAAGAATATCGTCAATACTACAACCTCCTACAGAACTTAGAAGTTTTTCAACAACATCGGCAACTGACCCGTGTTCCCCTTTCATTTTATTGATTTTTTCGAGTGAGGATTTTTTAATCCTCACAGTAGTATAATCGGACATCTTATTCAAACCTCACCAATTCAATATGACCGTTTAATCTCTTAGTTTCATAAACCGCCATCTCTTTAACCGTCCGGATTAAGAAATCTTTACCAAATTTATTAATCAAATCCCTTTCAAAGTCGTCCAAATCATAATTAAATCCATTAATATATTGCCAATGGTAAAATTCGTCATTTTTATCAATGAAAAAAGATACTTTCATATCATTTCTGATAATAAAGTTAAATCCATACATTTAGATCACCTAGTCACGAGGAGTTATGAGAATTTCACGGTAGTTGAAATATCCGTAGCACATTTTATCCGCATCAGTTGGTACGTAGGATTTTATGTTTTCTGCAAGGTCATTGCATTGGGTTTTGATTTGTTCGAATAACTCGGAAAATACGAGAGTAAAGTTGTAGTATTCTAAATCATCGCAATATTCAGCGTAATCATCATATTCAAATACTCTTACACTAACGACATTTTCGTCAGGAATAAATCCGTATTCAACATATCCTTCACAGCCTTTTACAAGGTTTTCAACGTTTTCCATAATTTTAACAAAGTTTTTCATATTTATCAGCTCCTTAATTATTTCACGAGATAATTTAACTCTCGATAGTTATAGTTAGGACAGCGCTACATATATGTATTACTCCAACGTAAATGATTGAATTTTAAAATCATAATATTTGGTGAGGTTTTACAATAATTCAACGGATTTTATTGAAAAAAAATAATAGGTGTTTAGATTAAAACACCTTTAATAATTTCTACAGTTTCGTCCATTTTAACGACATTATATTTAGCAGTAGCCAAAGCTTTGCGGATTTCCTCATTATAGGCTCTTTTTTCTATTAACAATTGTTCGTAGTGGTCGATTAAGCTAATTTTGAAGTCTTGAACTAAAGACTCTAATTGAGTTATAGGACTTCTAACTCTTTCGTATTCAGTATAAGCAGACATTATAAGTCCTTCGTCATCTTCGTACATTTCCTCATAAGCATCACATTTTTCTTCAGCTTTTTTAAGCTCTACGATTAATTTTAACTCCATATCTTTAACATCTTCTTCAGCAGTTACAATAGATTCCACATCTCTTTTCATTAATTCAGTTAAGTATTCAGCTCTGTTCATATTATCAGCTCGTTATTCTTAATTTTCTTGAACGTTAATATCCCAAGTATCAATTCCTAATTCATCACAAACTTCTAAGATTAAATTTTCAACTTCATCATAAACAGTAGTAAAATCAACAATTACTCCGTCGATGATTATAGCAAAAGTTTCGTTATAGTTTTTTACATATACGTCAATCATTTAAATCAATTCTCCATCATTTTTAACAGTTCACTTGAAGTTATAAATAAATTCAAGTTCTCACCGGACGTAATCCGATAGTTATAGATAGAACTCTAGTACATATATGTATTACGACGTTGTAAATGCTTAAATTTAATAAAAAAAATAAGTGAGTTAGTTAAGCAGTATTTAATCAGAGAACAATTAGTTAAATTAATTAATGAAAATAATCAATAGAAAAAAAGTTAAAATAAACTATTTCATACACTTGAAAAAATTAGACAAAAAACAAAAAAAGACCAATAGCTTAGCTATTGGTTTAAATATTTACTTTACCGGATTTATAGAAATATCCGTTCTTATCATATAATTTATACATTCCATTAGACCAAATTTCAGCTTTAATTGGAACTTTAACCGTTTTATAACCATTTTTAACTTTAACGTTTTTAGTTACTTGTTTTTTATATTTCTGATAATATTTAATAACATGGCCATTATTGGATTCTACAGTTTTACTTCCATAATATTTCCAACCGGCTTTACTGTATCTATCAGCATGATATTCATACCAAGTAGAATCAGACCAATCGGAACTATAAACTAATTTTTCATCCAATACTAATTTAGTCTCCCATACTTTCTTTTTCACAGTCTTATACTTAGGAACTTTAACATTTTTATTGCCAATATTCTTATAAGCAATATATAAAGTATTTGTATTCTTATGTTTCTTCAATTGAGTATATTGTTTAGCTGAAACTGTTACTTTATATCCTCCCAGATTGTAAGTATGTGGTTTTGTGTAAACAGTATTTTTTTTAGTATTTGTTGTGGTTTTAGATGATATAGTGGCTTTTTTATAAGCAATTATCGGAGATTCTTCACCGTTTTTCCATACACTACCCAAAAATCCTTTTTCAAATGTAATTCCGGACATTGGCTCATAACCCGAAAAGGTGTTATAGTAAATTGCCATACTATATCCTTTATTATTAGATTTAACATTAAGAACGGAACAATCCTTATTTTTACTTTTAGCATTTTGTAATTTTTTATAATCATTATCCGATATTGTTCCAGTATATTTACCTACTTTAACTGTATGAGTTGCTGTTGCTGACCCCATCAACATACCCACAAGAAAAATAGACAATACTAATAGCAATATCAGCTTTTTAGTGTTTTTCATAATTGACCCTCGCGCATATTTTGATAGCAATATGGGTATAAATTTGTTTTTATACATTTTAAATATTTTTATTCAAAAATACGGGAGGGAGTTATTCAACTAATGACGGAATACAATTAATTTCTTCTATACTATCTACATCTAACTTAATTAAGTTAGGATTTTCACCGTGTTGAATGTAGAGATAATAAGAACGGTCTTTAAAAATAACACATGCCTGAACTACTCTTGAATATTCAACACCCTCTATGATTAAATCATAGTCATTACCAGTTTCATTATAGAAACTAATTATATCACCATGACCTCCTCCGTTTCTTATTTCCCTATCTAAAGGCGTAGAATCTAATTCTTTAATCAAAACTAAAATATTCATTGTACAAACCTTTTATATTGCCTCTCATACCTATCAGGTAAATCTAGCTCATTTCTTTTTTCATTAATCTTTCTTTGCTTATTTAAGACTCTTTTTGTTAATCCTTCTGACTTATACAACTTAGAAACTTGCCTTTGTTGATAATCTAAATGGATTTCATGTATTTTTTTAACAATAACGTTCATATTTTCACCTAATTTTTAGTTAAAATAATGATGGATTTCTGACTAATTCCACCGATATATGATTTTTCTACAGCTAATGATCTATCCTCAACGTAACCGCAATAGCAACCACCAGAGCATTTGTTTCCAAGTGAGTTTAAAATCTTAAACATCTTATTTTTCACGTCAATTTCGTTAATTGACTCATAATGACCGTATTTAAGACGATATAACAAATGAATTATCACATCAACGTTACTTTTACAGATAAGTTTTGCCAACCCTTCTAAACCTAAATCACTGAAGTTTTTCTCATCTACGGAAATATTAACGTGATATTTACTGTTTACCATTGCAACGGCAGTACGGATTCCTTGATGAGAAGTTCCGGAGCTAGTTGTCCCCGCCCATTTTGCTAATTGGCTTTGAGAAACGTAGATACCGAATTTGAATAAAGAATGTTGCAGTGCACAAATTGCACAAAAATAACCAGTATTTTGACCCATAGCATCGCAACCCTTTTTAGTAGGGTGAGGAGATGATTTATAAGGATTACTGCAATTGTTTTTACTGGACTTAACGCTAGCCAATACGCTAGAATTATAATTGCAATAATTAGGCAATCTTTTATTTTTGTAATAATAATCGATTATTTTAGCAAAAGCGTACAACTCCAAATCCGGCGAAATCTTAGTTGAGGATTTAACTGATTTAATGTAATTCGGAGCTTTACCGTTTTGATTTAAATATTGGCATAATCTTTTAGATTGGTCTTTATAATCAGACTCATAAATATCTTCATTAATGACAGTAATTACAGGATTACTTGCTACTTTACCGCTTTTAAAATCAAAATTTTCATTTAGATGATCAATAGCATATCCTAAAATGTATAAACACTCGGTTTTTGAGTATTTTTTCTTATTTACTTCTATTGAATTGGGTATTTCCTTATTTTTTTCTACATATTCTTTGATTTTTTCAGCAATTAGCTTAATTTCGCTTTTCTTTATCATATTTATCAGCTCTTTTAGTCAATTAAGAAATTAACATTTAATTTTAAAACGTCTGCAAAAGCAGTTCCGGCAACAAAACCAGTATTATCTCTCAAACGGTTGAAAGTAACCTCTCCGTTAGACTTTACGGTACAAGTCCACAGCTTATCATCGTCTTTTAACTCACAAACAAAAGATACGTCACGGATTGGTCTAAAACCACTAGGCAACGTTCCAATGATTAATTCAGTTAGCGCAGAAGGATAGGCATTTAACACTGGAAGTCCAGTAATTTGAACCTCACTTCCATATTTACGGTATTTTACACTATTAGTAGAATCAAAATTGTAAAAATTACCGGTTAAACTCAAATTAACCCACCCACTATCAACTATTGGTGTTATTTGACCTTCTAAGGTTGTTACTTCACCATCTAAAGTAGAAACTTGACCCTCCAAAGTAGTCAGTTCTCCATCTAAAGTTGATACTTGACCTTCTAAAGTAGTTACTTTGCCGTCTAGAGTAGTTAATTCTCCATTTAAAGTAGAAACTCGCCCTCCCATCGTAGTAATTTGTCCTTCAGCACTAGTTATTCTAGAAACCAAATCAGAATCATCATAAGCTTTAACGTCCGGAATTTTATCTAACAATCTTTGTATTAGCTCATAAGCGTAATGACCTATGAATTTTCCGTCCCGTCTTACTTGAGAACCCGCCCAAACAAAGACTTCTTTAAATTTCTTATTTATTGCAGTTTCCATTGATTTAGAGATTAAATTCCAAAACTTAGGCGCATCTTCAGGATACTGAACAAAACCTCCAAAATAATGTAATCTATCCTCACTAAATCCTAATTCTTGACCTAACGAGTAGACTTCATCATGATGTACGCTCTCGCCAGTAACCCAATCATAATCTTCTAGCTGTAAAACATCTAATTTCAAAGGAGTATAAGCATCTTTCAAAAAATTAACCTCTCTCATCATAGCCGGAACCCTATCAACATCAGTAACGGAAGGAGGGAAAAATAAAGCCATATACAAGCCGTTTTTATACTTAGAATCTTTTACAACCTCTCTTAACCCATCACTATATTTAACTAATTGTTTATTGAGCCAAGAAGTGAGTTTATTATCGTAATTTTCCCAAGATGACGAATATTCCGGAATATTCTCACCGAACTCTTTATAATAACTGTTTCTAGTAGAATCGTCATAAAAACAAGGCGGTTGATTAGGTTTATCGTTTTCATTCCACCACCACCAAGCCTCACCCATCTGAAGAATAGGTTGTAAATCATTAGCTACAACTATATCAAGACAAGCTTCACTAACGGACTGCATATAAGACAATACTTCCGGATTACAAGGACTATAAAAGAAAGTAGAGGGAACCCAACCGGTTAAAGCGTAATTTCCATTACAGGCTTTTTGTCTCCAACTAGTAGGGCACTGCAAATTCTCCATAGATACACTAACAACAAGCTTATCACTACCGTTAGCTTTTAATTCACGAGAATAACAATCCAACCAAGTAGTAAAAGCTCTATTCAAGGGTACTTTTTGATTTAAAACCATTTTTTCTGTTTGAGTATGATTCAAAGTTTCAGATATAGTTATTAAATCTCCAACAGTCCCGCTTTTTTCGTAAAAATGAGAGGCGCCGATATATAAATCAATCCAATTTACATATCCTAGTTTCCTCATTTCCCTACAAACTCTATAAGGGTTCAAATCATAAAAATCGTCATAACCTTCACACAATCGATATTCTTGAGGGTCTAACGGTATATACTCTTTACAAATTTCACCATTAGTAACTTCAATATTGCTTATCTTACAAGTAAAGTCCGTATTTCTAATAATTGTATATTGTTCTTTGTTTTCTACATAGTTAGAAGGAACTATAACAAACATAATATATTTTACATCAGTTACGTCTAAGGGAGTTGTTTCTGTAATCTCTATTTCCTCACCTTCAGAATCAATATAAACATTTCCAGCTAGTAAAGTAAGATTATTAAAATCAAGAGTAACATGATTATCTTCAATAAAACGGTTCATAGTCATATAATATGTTGAACCGTCATTCATTCCGACAGTAATACTTATAACTCCATTAGAAAAATCTTTACAACCGCTCATTTCATAATCAAACTCTAAGATTACGTCAGAATAATCAGTTATAGAACCATAACTGATATACGGGTGTTGAATAACATCTTCCGAGTTCCAATAAATACCTACAATATCATTTCTAGTTCGGAATGTTCCAGTAACGGTAAAATCCTTGTCGGTTTTACTAGTAATTGAGGCGCTAGATTCGAAATTATTGTTAATAGTCCAACAATCACCTCTAAACAAATAATAGGATTTATCTGACTTTTTACCGTAATTTTCGAGATAGTACAATAAATCGATTATATTATTTTGATTAAACCATTCAATTATTGGAGCTGTTTCATCGTGAGTTATTACAATTCCTTGATTTAAATCTCCGTTTAAAAAGCAAATAATACCTTCTGAACCTATTTCTGTACTGCCTATTGTTTTTTTATGGATTAATTTACCTAAATCTTCAACTTCTACGTCGCAATAAGGATTAGTTCCATAATTGCCAACTATTTTGCAGGGTTTAGGAGCGGGATTGTTATTTGATTCACTTTGAATTAAAGTTATCATTTCATCAGCTAAGGTTCTTTTACTCATTTATTCACCCCCAAACTGCTGTAACTGGTTGGTGAGTTTCGTCTCCCTCAAATACAACAACAATATATTCAATTTGCCCATTACTAAGACGCCTTCCGGCAAAAGTTCCGTCAGTAGCAGTTCTAGTTTCAGAAACATCTTCATAAGACGAGCCCTTCCAATAAATAGAGATAGGGGCATTAGTTAATAAATTACCATCTGAAGAAATCATTTTTCCAGTAATAAATGCGTATTCAGTTATACCCCACCTAATAGCTTGAAAACTAACGGCTAATTTAGCGCTTCTGACGTGAACATATTGACTTTGAGAGCTACTATATGTTGAATCCCCATCAAAAACAGCTTTTAAATCATAATCTAATACGTTACCAACACTTAAATTTATATAATATCTTCCGTTAGCGTCGGTTGTACGATTTACAAATAATTCATCACCGTTTAAGATTTTAACTTCATAATTTGATAATGGTTCTGAACCACTAAGAAGATAACCGGAAATAACGACTACATCACCTACATTAACAAGACTTTTAGAAACTTCCAAAGAGATGGTACTTAGTTTATTAGATACATCTATTTCTATATTATTTGAAATAATCTTTCCTGCACTGTTAATTGCAACAATATTCAATGTAGAATCGTTTAAAATTGTATATTGGAAATTTGCAATCCCGTTAGAATCGGTTGTTCCAGTTCCCAATATTTCAGTTCCGTTTTTAAAGGTAATTACTTCATTTTCCAATGGAGAATCATCTTCCAAGTATAAAGCGTTTAAATTGAGAGTATCTCCAATAACGCACTGTGATTTATCGCTAGTTAAAATTATATCTTGAGAATAAGTGATAACGGGTAAATCATGAGCAATATTAACAACGGCGTTAAATCCTACAATACAATTCAAATCTAAGGTATTAAAAGGAATATTTACCTCTGAACCTTCAACTAAATCAATTATTAGTTCAGTTTTTTCAATATTATCATCATTAGACTCATTACAAACATTAACGTCGGATAAACTGTATACTGTTAATTTTAATTGATAACTGCTGTTTTTAAATGTAGGGCTCATTAGTTTAACAGTACCTATACTAGATAATGTCTCGTTAGTGATCAAAACTCCATTATCAACGATAGTAGTTGATTTTAGATTGAAAATATAAGTTCCATAATCTCCGTTTACAATACTGTTATTAATTTGGATATTTTCTTCAAAAGAATTATTTGCTCTCAATAACTGAACAATAGCGTTATAATCCTCATCGCTTAAAGTATCCTCAAATGAGTAGTATCCGGTTTTTTGATTTAAGATAAACTTATCATTATCGTTAGAAACGAAATTAAAATAGGTTTCTTCACTAGTCTTATTACAGATAATACATTTATTTTCCAAAATCACATCATTAACGTTACTAGAAGTTATTTTATCACAATAAAACAGTAAATAAATACGATATATTGAATTAGGAATTACTGTTTCAATATAGAACAAATCAGATGATAAAGCGTCTGTTAAACTCATATTGAAATTATAAGGGATAACTTTATGAAATTGTTTTAACTCCGGATTATTAATATTTGAAAAATACATTTTTCTATTCACTCCCAATCAATTTTATTTATATTATTCTCACTTTCCCAGTCTGCACGAGTAATTTGAACATTATTTTTGAAAACCCAATCAACCCCGCTAACTGCATGACAACAAGATTTATCTTCATAATTAAGAACGGGACTAGCAAATACGCAAGCGCTAATTTGGGAATAATAATATTTCACGAATAAATGAGCTTTATTGTTATAAGGTGATTCGAAGAATGGTAAAGTATCATCGGATTGTAAATAAGTATAATTAGCTCTGTTAATTGTTGCTAACTGACCGCACATGAATAAGGCTTGAGCAAAACCAATATTTTGACTATTAGTACATAATCCATTTTTATTTGAATAATCAATATCAAAAATACTATTTGAAATTGAAGCGTCCCCGCTTACTTGATAAAGGAACGCCGGATTATTCATATCAACAACCTCTAAAATATTGTTGAGGAATTTACAATTATCTACTGTTAATTGTCCTCCGTGTAGAATCGCTGAATGATTGTTGATAAAGGTACAATTATACAAATTAGTAGTGAAATCATCATCGACAGACAAACTTTCCAAGTTCACATCACAGAAAATACAAGAACCTATATTGTTATAGTTCCTAGATTTACAATTGTAAAAAGTACAATCAGTTAGTTCTAAATTTGTATTATCGTTTTGAATAATGGCGTTGTCCCCGTTATTAAAGGATATCTTATTTACTTTTAAAGTCAAACCCTCGTTTAAAATAAAAGAATGTTCGTTTAAATTCAATGAATGGTCTTTACCGTATATAATTATATCATGATAAACAGTAACGTCATCAAACAAAGTAAAGTCATTTGCTAGCTCGATAATCTTACAACCATTACTTCCGAGCTCCCTAATAAAGTCAGAAACGTTATCAACAGAAACATATTCAGAGGCTATAACGAAATTATAAAGTTTTCCTTGAACATAATCCGTTTCTAAAATCTCTAATGACAATTTAACGTGATTATTATTAGATTTTTCCAATAAATCTAAATCAAAATAATAGTTCCCAGTATTTGAGTCTAATTGAATCGGGATTGTTTTATCTTCATAATAAACATATCCGGCCAAAGAAGGTATTGAGATAACATTATTTACGTCAGTAAGATCATAAGAAACTGATAATTCTACACGGTTTATTTTCCCCACTGTTAAATCGTTGTTAATTTCAATATTTGGAGCAATCTTTTTAACAAAACAATCATAGTAAAATTTAGCTCCGTTATAACTTATTGCAGTTTTATTAGAATTAGAATTTGCCGTTTGGGCAAATGTAGGCTGATTATCACTATTTAAATTGAAATATTCTCCGTGAGTTTCATTAGTATTTTGAATTACATATCTTTTACCGTATAAATCTTCATTATTCAAACTCATAACTGGAATATCTTCAATTATATTTTCAATAGATGAAGTTACAAGAGTATTAAGTGAGATTGGTCTCCAAGTTAATCTAACAATATTAAACTCATCGGCAAGACTAGAACAATATAAAATCAATTTTACGCTTTCGTGGGTGGTAGTAAATGTTAAAACATTATCGTTACTGTCATATGTAGCGTCTAAATCTAAATAATTGTCATTTTCATCTAAAAAGTAATAAGCGCCCGTCCAATTACTATTAACAATATTGAACTCAAAGGTGTGGTTATTACCACTAATACCATGATTTACGATGCAAAAATCATATTTTACCCCTTCAAACTCATCTATATCGATATTTCTAGTGTTTATTGTATGAAATAGGTTGATATTATGATATTTTATTAGGGTTGAATTTACATCTTCGACGGTTAAAAAGCTCATGATTCCACCTCAATAACAATTCCCGTAATCTTATCAATACGGAAACACCTATTTCTAAAATTAAGACTAAAATAATCTCCTATATCTTCAATAGTTTGAAAAATAGTAGTAAAATCAATATCCCACATATCCTCATAATCAAATTGAAGTCTGATTTGACTTATCAATTCCTCATCAGTAAAATACGGACTTAAAGCCATCTAATACCACTTCCCAAAACAAATTTCTTATTCAATATTGATTTAGTAATTTCATCAGCGGACGCCATAAATCCATTTTCCCCGTGAATATAATAATTATCACTAGTTAATACATTAGAATTAGGATTATAATTTGGAATATTTACGTATAAATCAACACCATAAATATTAATCAAATAATCGACGGTTAAATGACCCATAATTTGATAAATAATCCGTCTTTTGTAATCGTCATCGCTTTCATTGAGCTTACGATAAACTCCATATTCTCGACCGTGGCAATCAATATACCTTCCTTTAGACTCATTTAAAAACAATTCCTCAAAAATATCTTCATCTACAAAATTGTCTAACCATTCACCTAAAGTATAATCAATAACTTTACGAGCCGGATTATTGCTTATTTTCAAGTTAGAATTTTCAGGTAATCTATCTAAAATTTCCTCTCCATAATTAGACATCATTTCACCTCTTATTCCTCATAAATTGTCTGATTAATTGTAATTTCACCGAGTTTTATGACTTCGTTACTATTAACAGTTAGAGAACTTAAAGGAGCATCTTCATCGGTTGTTGCAGAGGCTCTTATAATTCCATCTAAGCTTTCCAAACAAGAATATAAATGAGTTTCATTTAAATTCTCACCGATAAAACAACCGCTGAAATCATAACCGTCGCTAGTTATACCGCCGTTGAAAAATGAGTTTAATCTATCGATAATTAATTCATCTTCAAATTCATATTCAACTATCAAATCTAAATTCAAATTTAAAGTCAGATAATCCGGAGAATCAACAATAAAATTGTGCCCCAACACTATATTTTCCGGTCGGGTGAACTCTTTTAAAACATTCACTAGAACTTCATCAGAGACGGGTTTTTCATCTCCGTTTACAAGGATTTTACGAGTATATGTTTCATCTTCGATTAGTAAAATGTCATGAACTCCGTCAATATTAGTTCCTAACTCTTGATAATAACCAATACTGCCGAAATTATCAATTCTAATAGCACTTAAAAGACGTTCTCTGTACTCGTCATCTTCCTCATAGTCGCTACCTTCACTAAAAGCTTCGGGGTTGTTTACTTCAACAGTATCATCAATATTATCATCATCAATTGTAGTTATTGTATTTGCTCCACAATTTCCGTCCTCTCCAACAGTTAAGCAAGTACAATAAACATCTACGCTTGTATCTCCGGAAACTATGATTGCTTCTGAATCAGTAATGTATTCTAAATCATTTTCTTCACAAAGCAAAATAGTTTCTTCAGGAATTATAATATCAACCGCTCTAGCATCGGGAATAGTAAAAGTTACCAATCCAACGGCTTCAGAACCAGTATCACGTGCTAAATTGACTAATGGATTTTCCCCGTGTAAATCAAGCCATTCTCCGTAAGCGGTTGAAATAAAAGCAATTTTAGTAGCCTCATAATTATCTTCCATCAAATCATATAAATCAACAGCAAAGGATTCTAAGAGGTTTCTTATTTCAGAACCTTCGTTGAAGTCTGTAACTTTTGTCTCCCCAATTTCGAGCTTCTGATTGTAATATTCAATCATTTTTTCTACGATACTTTCACGTGAAATTTCATCTCCGAGTAAATTATAAAAGCTTTCATTCTCCAGTGGCAATGACTTCGCCTCCTTTTTCTAACACTAAACTCATAGTTAAATCAGTTTCATCATCAAAAACAACGTATAATTCGATTAAAACTTTACCATCACTTTTATAGGACACTTCAACGTTAAAATTGTTTAATCGAGGTTCTTGACCTAAAGTGTTTTCAACTTCCAATCTTATGAACTCTAAAGTTTTATCTGACTTTTTCCAACCTAGAAAATTGGATATTACACTACCGTAATCATAATAGAACAAATCCAAACTATCATATGAACAATTTAATCGATTTAAAATTGCCTGAACTAAATTCTCTTTATTTTCAACAATTTGTAAATCTCCGTCTTTAAATTCCCAATTGCAGTTTAAATCAGCTCCTAATTCTACTATTTGTTCCATAAATGACTCAACCTCCTTTAACAATCCGGAACTTTTCCATTTTTCCTTGAATAAGTTCCACCGTTAGACACTTTTACCCTTCCGGATTTTGCCCATACTGTATTAAATGCTGAACCGTTGCCGGTTTGATCACTAGCGTACTTTTTACCGTTAATTTCAATAATAGTCCAGAAATGACCGCCGTTATAAGTACGGTGAACGACATAACATTTTAAGCCTGCACTTCTCATCATACTAGCGGTTAATCTTGCAGTATCTGCACAATTAAGATGCCTTCTATTTTTATAACATTTTTCCGGCGTATTGTACTTAGTACACTCATATCTAGCATATCTGACGTTTTTACGTAGCCATTCGTGAATTAATTTAGCTTTTTTCAAATCATCGGTTTCGGAACCAATAATCTTTTTAACAAGATTATCGATTGTTTTGCCCTCTCCACCTTTTAGAGTAGTATTTTTTGTAGAGGTGGTTGATTTTTTACTAGTTGATTTGGAGGCTGATTTATAGTCATCTTCCAATTTAACTCTGCTTTCACGATATTTTTTAACGCTACTAGGAAACGGATTAAGTTCAACTTCAGCGTCGAATTTAGAACCATCATTAGTAATAGTAACCGCTTCAACATACCATCTATTCAATGAATAACCAACGTAACGATTATAAGTTGAGTTTAAAACTTCCGCTATTGTTGAGAAGTTCTCTAAAACAAATTCGTCCGGTAATTCAGTGTAAAGAAACATATTTGTATGTAATTTTTTTAACAATGGATTTCCTAGAGGTAATGTTAATTTAAAGCTTAATAAATCACGGATACTTTCAGTCATTCTATTTCGAGCACTAGTCATCTCATTATTGATATAGGTAGCTGTTGAAGTGTTAATAGGAGATGCTGAAGTTGTAGTTTTCTTAGTGGTTGAGGATTTAAAATTAGGGAATTTGGTTGCTATTTCCTTAGCGTTTTTACCAATTACAACTCCAATTCCGGCATTCAACAATTGTTTTTCCGGATTACTTACACCTTTAAAACTTCTAGGACTGAAATTATCATCATGAGCACGAGGTAACCATTTTAAATTGTGAATATTGGTACTAGGCGGAGATAAAAATGCAACTACCATTTTAGCATTTTTCTTTTTAAGAACGCTTTTGTAATGGTTACTAGTCCAATGTTCTCTTAGAGTTCCGGCACAAGCACCGCCGTAAATACACAAATAAATTCCATTTTTCTTAACACGATTAATTTGGGAATAATGATAACCTGGCCCGATACCTCCGATTTCTACTTTATAACCTCTTTTCTTGAGATATCCTGCAATATCCTTCATTAGTTTCATATCTCTTGATTTAGAATGGATATTATCAATATTCATGAAAACTGTTATTCCGGTTCCCTCTTTTTTCTTAGTATTGGTTGATTTTTTAGTAGAAACGGAGCTTGTAGATGATGAACTTGAAGATTTATTAGGGTTATCAATTGTAGTAGTTAAATCACCGAAAAATGCTGATAAGTCTAGCCTTACAATTTTATTACTTGAATAGTAACGTCCGGAACTTAAACGGTCTTCAGAATTAACTACAACTCCAGTAATAATATTGGTTGTATCAAATTTGAACTTCCTACTAGCCAATTCAGGAGTAGTTAAATAAATACCATTTCTTAACCAATCTTGTTTGCTAAATGGTTGTATTTGTAGTACGCCGTATTTATTGAAATATACATCGATATATGCTCCGGTACTGAATACTAAATCACGTATTGCCTCAATATAAGATACGTCTTTGAAAACCATTTGTTTGGTATAAGTCATCGGATTAAATTTAATTCCATTTTCCCAAATTTCTTGGTCGTAATAAAGCTTAGGCCTCAATCCAGTAAGGTTATATTTGAAATTTTTTAATTTACTTGTTGAAACTCTACCTTTTCCGTTACTACAACCGAATTGAGTGAGGAATAATCTTAATAAATCGTAAAAATTGTTATTTACTGAAATTAGGTTAAATTTACTTTGGTATTTTCTACTGAAATCTTGACATTGGTATTCATATAATCCGGTTGATTTATCGTAACTTACTGATAATATGATGCCTCCGAAGTCCTCGTGATAAGGTGAGGTTATTAATACGCAGTGTAAACCGCTAGTTAAATCAAAATAATGAGGACTAGTGAAGGAGGCGGTTTTTTGCCTCATGTCCGTTTCTTTAATTTGATATTTAGACCAATAGATAGTAATACTATTATTCCAATAATCTTTACTAAGAGCCATAGCCTTAGCGTTTTTCATACGTCCAACGTAAATAAATGATTGGTTTTGCACGAGATTAACATCATAATACACTTTCTCGACAACGCTTCCGACTGCCATTGATATTAACCTCCATTATACGTTTATTAATGCTTTTAAAGTTGCCTTATCGACTTTTCCATTGATTTTTAGTTTGTATTTCTTTTGATACTTTTTTTGAAATTTTTTGAGTGCATTCTTGGTTATTGGCCCGAACCAACCGTCTACTTGTTTTTTAGTCAAATAACCCTTCTTATATAACACCGTTTGCATATATTTGACACAATTACTCTTTTTAAGACCATATTTCAGATTAGCCAATTTGCATTTTTTTAGCTTATTTTTGTTTGCGTTGTTAGCCTTAGCCTTCTTACTTTGAGCTTTTTTAGCTTTTGCTTTGGCTTTAGCGTAATTCTTTTTAGCCTTATCAACGTATTTATTGTCATTTTTATATTTAGTGATGTTAATTCCTTTAAATTCAGTAAATTCCAACGTCCAAACAGTATTTTCACGATAAGTTTGTTTTCTGCTACTGTTTTTTGAAATGATATATCTTCCGTTAGGAATATCAATTGCATCAGTTACGACATAAACCGGAGTCATAGTTGTAATCCACTCATGTAATTTATCAATAACTGACGTACGGATTTGAGAAATTTGAACTCCACCGCCCAAGTAAGAACCTACGCCATTTGTTATTGAAAAAGTTAATGGAATTGATTCAGACCTATAAGTAGTGAATATATCATTTTTATTGATTATAACGTCGATTTTGAAGGTTATTCCACCGTATCCATTATTTAAGAAATATTTATTCCCGTTATTGAGGGAATTAACATTAATATTCAGATCAGGAATGACCTCAACACCGGTTCCTTGAATAACCTTTAAATTCATTGGACTAGAACCATAATCAATTTCTTCAGCACTAATTATACTAAAAAAGCTCATACAGTCCTCCCTGCTGTTGTATTATCCCATAAGAAATATTCACGAACAGCATCAATAATTTCATCAACTCTCTCCCTTTTATCAACAGTACCGACATTTAGAGTAAGATTAATTGTTTTTCCATTGCCGTTATTACCGCTAGATGATAATAACTCTAATAAACTGGTATTGGATATCTCTAAATTACCGGATTTTATCTCATTTAAATCACCCGTATTAAATCCTACATCAAATTTAGGATTTCCAAAGGATTTAACAGCGTTTTTAGCAACAACTCCTAAGTTTTTGATAATTCCTTCACTAGCAATTGGTATTCTTGAGCCGGTATCTTCCATCTCTTTAATCAATTTCTTTTGCATAGTTCCGGGAGAATTAATTCCTAATGCTGATAAGAAGTTTTTAACAGCGTTTACTCCCGCTTCCCAAAATTTAGCAGGCAAAGTAGACGCCCACGTATTAACCGCCGATAACATTTTATTTAATTCAGTCATAAATCTAGACGGAAGGGTTGTTATTTGACCCATAAATCTAGTAACTGAATTTAATCCAGCACTAAACATTCTTTGAACAAAGTTATTCCCAAAGCCCAAAGTTTTAGCAATCATATTAATGAAAATAACCGATAATTGATAAGGCAAAGTTGCAATAAAATACATGACTGCTATAACGCTATCTATAATATTATTTCCCGTAATTGAAACGTTGGAATCTAATAAACCGCCTAAAGTCATAATATAATTATAAAGAAATTGTAATTGACTAACTACCCAATTTACAAAGTTTAAAACGCTAGAATAGATTATTTGACCGGCGTTAATAAAGCTTTGACCTAAATTATCAATCGCTTGTCTTACTTGTTCGTTGTTGAAATACAAATAAGCTAGAATCGCAATTAAAGCAATTATCGCAATTGTAATTAACACGATAGGGTTAGCGTCCATCGCCGCATTGAGTAACCATTGGGCTATCGCTACGGCACGCTCGGATTGAGCTAATTTGAGGAAAGGGCCAATCGCTGCTGAAATAAACTTAGTAGTCGCTGATATTCCCAAACCAATAGCAGTAACTCCCGCAACTAAACTAAGAGCAGAACCAATTACTCCCTTGATTGGGTCAGGAAGTCCTCGAAACGCTCCCGCTAGAGTATTGATAATATTTGCAGTATTTTGAATAGTCGGAATTAAAATAGGTAATAACGCCTCACCTACAACTCTGATGAAATAATCTTTTGCCCTATTTAGAGAATCGATGAGATGTTCATAACTGTTTTTGTAATTTTCAGTTACTTCTGAACCGTATTTCATATTCAAAGCTGTAGATAAAATTGAAGCTCTAGACTCGGCATCTAAATTCTTGAATTTATCTGAAACCTCATCAACAGAAACTCCCATAACGTCAGCTAAATCTTTAGTTTCAAGACCAAAAGACTTTAATTGTCTTTTACCTGCCATACCAGTGAGTGCAATTGCTTGAAATTTCATCTCCATAGTTTCGAGATTTTCACCCATTTGAAAAGACGCTTTAGAAATTCCTTCAAAACTGTCTTTTAATATTTGCTCATTTGTAATTCCTACATTTCCTAAACTAATTAAATGAGAACGTACAGCTCCAGCACCTCTACCGGTTTCAGAAACCATAGTTGAAATTAAACTTCCGTATCTTTGTTCAGCTTGTTCCGCAGTCATACTAGTATCGCTCAATGCGTAGCCTAAACGAACCATAGTATCAGTATAATTTCCGGCGGAATTTGAAGCGGACATAAACCCACTAGTTACTCCAGCCGATAATGTTGCACTAGCCATAGCATCAACCATAGTCATGCTAGTGTTAGCGTCGTCAGTATTATTCTTTAAATTCTCCATCTCTTCAGCAGACGCCCTTATTGAATCGACTAATTGTTCAAAAATTGAAGGGTCGATATTTGAAATACTGACTTGTAGATTTTCAGCAGAACCGCTAGCGCTATCCAAATTCTCATCAGCATCTCCCGCGGAACTTGAGACGTCATCGATAGGTGAACTATCAACATTCCCTATTGAAGAACTTAGATTATCAGCGCTATCTGAAGCATTTTCCATTGAATCGCTTAGATTTTCGCTAGACTCTTCAGCATCATCAATTTCAGAATTATCAACATTAACGGCAATATCTACATTATTGTCTTTTTCTTTTAGAGTATTTATTGCATCTGACAAGTCCTCTACTTCGGTTTTGTCAGCTTTAGCTCTAACATTGATATCTAAGTTATTTTCTGCCATTTTTAATCAACTACGAAAAATGCTTTATTTTTTAAACTGTGATTTCTGCTAATTTCTTTCATACAAATTATCGCTATTTTTTGTAAATTTGTTAGGTTTTCAATATTGCCGTTGTTTAGTTTGTATCCGGCTATGTATAATTGAGTTAAGTGTCTTAATTTTCCATTTTCTAGGTTTAAAACCCCATTAAGTCGTCGAATATTTGTTGTTGGACTTCTTCAGAACCATCAACTAATTCTACACCGCTAATACGGTTAATTTCATTAGTAATCATAGTAATTACTCCGGCAGGTAAATCCATTATTAACTCTTCAGGAAATCTGGATTCGTCCATTCTATAAACACCTAATTTAGCTAACTCGATTAAAAAGTTAGTTTTTAGTTTTTTACTGGATAAAATTGCTCTCTGATATTCATTAGTAGACAAAGGCCTGACTAAGACTCCGACTTTTTTGTTAGTATTTGGATAGGTAAAGGTAAACGGAATTTTAGCATTAACCCCTTCACTAATTACTTGATCCAACTCGAAGATTTCAGTTTCTTGACTTAAATGTTCTAATTCCTTTTCTTTTTCATCTTTTACGGACATTATAAAATCCTCCTAGTTTAATATAACTATAAACATTAAAATTCTCTTAAAAAATTAAATTGAATAAAAATTTAAAAAAAAAGAATGAATAAAAACAGTTGGTACCGTTTTTATTCATATTTCCTTTCACGACGACTTGATTTAAACTTAAGATTTTCAACAGTCTTATCTTCCGGTTTTACTTCGTAGTCATTACCATTAACTAGACAATCGAAGTAGTTATCAACAATAGTATAGGTTTCATCAGCGCTAATAACAGTTTCACGAATAGTAATCATTTTAGGAATACTAATCATTTGGTCTAAGGTTTCAGACATCTCTCTATGAGACGCCAAACCTTCGTATCTTAATTTTGAAAACTCAAGACTCCAAGGGACGTCGTCTAATCCCTCATTGATAACTCCATCAAAAGTTGAAGTAGTGGAAGTATTGGTCTCCGGGCTTGCTTTAGCTGATGTTCCGTACATCATCTTTTTACCATCAATAATAACTTCCTTATTAGCCATCTATTCCACCTCAATTGTAATGTAAACGTCAATTTCTGTAATAATATCAGCAAATAACAATTTAGTGATGTTAATATCAACGCATTTTGCATTTTTCTTTACGACGTCATATTCAATATCTTCAAGCAAATCAAGAGTATTAACGCATCTGTCTTTAACTCTGTCTACTTCTTGTTTAATTTCATTTAAACTTGCTTTGCGGTTTCTATTACCTAAGAATTGATGTAACGCCATTTCTTTAACTACGTAATCACGAACACGATTAATATATAAATCCAATCCGTTAGGTTGTTCACTATTAACAACTACGTATTTGTTATTTCCACGGTCTAAACATCTAAAAACAGTTATTCCTGAAGTTAAGTAACTTAAACCAGTACTTCCAGTTTCAAATGTTAATTCCGGAGTAACGGCAGTTACTTGAGGTACAACTTTCATAGTCATACTGTTTCCAACGTTTAAACTCGCTAAAATAGCACAATAATAAGCTCCACTTTTAATTTGAGATAATAAAGTATCATTAATAGTTAATTGTTGCTTTAACAATCCGTAACAGAAATCTCCGGCTAATTCAGGATTTCCATCATAATAAGCTACGTATCCGGCGGGTTGTTTATTTAAAAATCTTGTATCTAAAAATCCGGTAATAATCGGAATAGTATTATTGTCTATAACTCCACAAACGTATAACATGTCAAAATCTTCACCACTTATTTTAGCTAAAGCAGAAGTCAATTTAGCAGTGGTTAAATCTTTATTAATAGTTATATTTTCACCGGAACCGGAACTAGTTGTAATATTTACTGCTAAAACGCTTGAAGCTCCGTAAAACAATACTTCTAGACAATCGTTACCAATATAATTTTCAGTATCATCACCTAAAAGCTCGTAAGCTTCATCAAGACCATTACATAAAATAGGATTTTCAGAAATATTCTCAAAAGCTCCAATTACTGCAATTTTAGATGCTACTCCGGAACGGCTTTTTACAGGATTTTTCTTCATATAAACTTGAACTTTAGGTAAAACTCCCATTTTTTAACCTCCTATTTTCAAATTAGCGTATTCTTTAATCACTTTTTCAAATTCTTTTTTATTAGTAATCTTCAGATTATTAGATGAAATGTAATACTTCAAACCGGATTTAAACATATTAGGACAAAGTAAATCATCTAATTCTTTTTCTAAATCAAATTTTGACATAAAAACTCACTTTTCTTCAATTTTTTCTAATAGAATATTGCATAAAGTATATTCATCTTCCGTTGGAACTAATGACTCTGGTTGTGATTTAACTTGAACTCTCAAATGACCTCTAGTTAAAACAAAATCTCGGTTGTATTCAGGTGTTAAATTACGTATAATTGGCTTATTATCAAATAAATCTACATTTTCATAGATTAGTTTAGTAATTTCTTTTGATACTATTTTGATGATTTTGATAGATTCCAAATAATCTCGGTTCTTAGTAACAATAAGCACTTCAACTAGATCAGTAAAACTGGAAAACTCAAAGCCCTCAATGTTAGACTCACTATCCACAGCTCCGATGAATATACTATTGCTTTCTTGAACAACTTGTTTAGAGGGAAATCCAATTTTAAAATGCTGTAATATGGAATTTCCCTCGCTTTTAGCTTTTAATAATATTCTTAATATGATTTCATCAGATTGTAGCATCATAAATCGCCTCTTTAACAATATCTACAGCTCTGCTAGTAGTTTCCTCAAAAGCCGGTTTTACAAAAGGTCTAGGAGGAGCCGGTGAACTATATTTACTGAATACCTCATCGCCCGATAAGGTATACCAATGCAGAACTTTCTTATAAACTGGTCTAACTTCACGCCTTCCTTTTTCAACGCATAATGGATAAAAATGAGCAATATTAGTTCCGATGATAAAAGAAGTTTCAGATTCCTCTTCGATTTCAATACTACGCAATAAACTTCCATTACTGGTTGAAGTAAATGTAGCGTTAGTTGCTATCGCTAATTCTTGTAAGGATTTATTAGTTTCAGAAACTCTTTTAGCTCCTATTTTAGAACCTTCTACAATTCCGTTTCTATATTTATGAGCGAGTTCCACCGCCGGTTCAAATATGGGGTCGGACTCTAAAAACTCAATAAACTCGTCTAATTCATCAGTATTGAGATTTATATTGACTTTTGTATCTAATTCGTCCCAAGCACCCATATTATCACCTAAAACTAGAAAATATTGAAACTATATTTTTTATAAGGTTTTAACATCTCTTTAGCTTGAATAATTAATGAGTCTCCGTAACCGATAGGATATGATTCATCAATTTGTTCATTAGGTCTTACGTCGTATTTACGCCATAATAAACCGGCAGTCCACAATATTAAAGCAGTATCGCTAATAGGAATGTCTGAAAAATCAGTTAATTGAGTATAGGAGCGAGCATAATTTGTCGCTACGTCGTAGAAATGTAGGATTTCTTCAGTTGATGTTTTCTTGTTATAAGTCATATCATCGTATAAATCCGAATTACTTTCAAGTAAATCCTCGCTATTATCTACATCGCCTACAATCCAATTATCGAGTTTAAATAACACCTCTTTAATTATTGTCTCTTCATCCATTCTAAACACCACCAACAGAAAAAGATGTCGAAATAATTACTCAAGAGATTGATTATTCAATAGGTAAAATCAGTTGAGAAAAACCAATCTCTAAGAAAATATTTATGCACTCACTAAACTGATGGTAAATGAAGTATCAGACTCGGAAACAGTGATAGTTTCAGTTTTGGTAGTATAACCTTCAGCTTCAACAGTTACGGAATTTTCACCATCGCTTACTCCTTGTAATGTACAACCGCCTTGACTACCAGTAGTACCAGTTATCTCACCGATAGTTACAGTAGCGCCTTGTATTGCGTCAGTTCCGTCATTAATTACAAAATTAATGTTACGGGTTGTTGGAGTTTCTATTTCATTAGAAGTTTGGGAAGATGTATCTTCTTGAGTTGAGGTTTGAGAAGAAGTATTTTCTTCTTCAGTTTCCTCATCGTCTATAACTGCGGAAGGAATATTAATGATTCTAGCAGCGAGAACGTCTTTATTATACAAGATTAATACATCGAAGTAGACGTCCACAGTAGACAAGTAAGCTTTTGCGGATAACTCATAATCGTTTTCAGATTCAATTTCATTTAAGAAACCAAATACAATAGAATCTGGGTCAGCCATTAAGATTTGTTCATCAAATCCGTTGTCGGGTTCGTCTAAGAAATCAGCTTGAGCAATAGGAACGCCCCATAAGGTTAATTGTCCGTTATCATCGAAATAAAGGTTATCTCCACGTTCGGTTGGTCTTTGGTCTGCTTCTTCAATTAAAAGACCTTCTAATTCAGTAGAAACGTAGATTTTAGCTTTAGACCTTTTACCTCTTTGTTTAGTAAATTGAGTAATCATTCTTTTGATTTGTTTTACTAAATCTTTTGAGGCGTCGATGTCTTTGAAATAACCCATCGGAGCTTTACGGTCGATTGCTACGTTGGTTTCGTAGGTACTTGCGATGTCTTGTAATTGTTTGAAAACACCGTTAATTTGATGTATTCCGTCGGTACTGGTTGTATTGTCGTTTTTAATACCGTACATACCAATATTTTCGGCAGAATAACCGGCTCTTTCAGCTAAGATTGCTTCCATGTGTGGTAAAAAGGACTCTTTTTCAATATTAGTTTTTAAGAACAATTTACTAGTGTAAGTGAATATTGAAAATGGTTCAGCTTCGAGTTTAGAACGGCTAAATTCAGGTACAACTTCGTCTAAATCAGTAGTATATTCTTTTTGTAAAGGAGCACCTTTATTATCACCGCTAAGTTTTTTCATTGATTGCAATCTAGCTTTAACACGTAAGTATGAAATATCGTGTTCTATACTTTCCATTTGGATAAATCTAGCATCGTTTAATATACTAGGAGTATTTTCAACTAATTCAAGGAACCTATCAATTTCAGTTTGTTGTTTCCAACCCGGATTGATAGCGCCTCCGTTAGTTTTAGGATTTTTAGACCATTTTAAAATAAATGGCAAATTTTTATCAATTGTCTCTTTTGTTACAACTTCTACAGACATATTTATCAGCTCTTCAAATAATTTGTAAGTTTAACTTCTAATTTTTCTACCTAAGTGATCTCTACCGGTTCTTTTGTAGAAATCAGATGAGGAAGTAGTATCTACAACAACGTCAGTCATACTAGTTTGCCTTTTGTTAATCTCAACGTCGTCAGTTTCATCTTCAGTAGAATCGTCATCTTTATCTTCGTTTTTATTAATTTCTACATCATCAGAGTCATCATCGTCCTCGTCATTATCGTCAGCTTTATCGATTGTAGAATCATCGGTTTTTGTTTCTGCGACTTCTTTGAATGCTTCTACAACAGCGGTTTTTAATAATGCAGGTAATTGTTCTAATAATTCTTTATTGGTAACATCTCCTTCCGGAGCTGTATCATCAATAGTTTCGTCTTTATTAATATCAACATCATCGGGTTTTTCGTCAGTATCGTCTTGATTTTTGTTGATACTGAAAATATCTTTTAATTTACCGAGCGCTGATATTGGAATCATTGCATCTTCAGTTTTATCTTCATTAGTCATATTTCCACCAGTTTTATCGTTTTTATTAATATAAATGTTGTAATCCTCAATCTGCAAACCATATTGATTTGCTCCTTTGTCTACGAAAGATATAAACAACGGGATTACTTCTTCCATATCATCTAAGTCCTCGTAGTGTATTGATTTGTTAATAAACCAATATTTCTTAGTCATCGCCTCTTCAGATACACTTCCAAGACTTATTCCTGAAATACTACCATCTTTTATTGAAGATAATAGTTCTTCATTCGTTACTGCGAAAGTAGCCATCCAAGAACCTGAAGGAACAATTTTTCCGTTAATTTCGGTGTCTGTTTCAGTAATCCAGTTAGCTAAAACCTCTACACCTTCATTTTTGATTCTAGTGTGCATTACATCGGTATCTCGATTGAGATATTTTGTAAAGATTGTTTTGATGTCTTTTTTATCAAGGCAATCCCCGTCGGAATCCGGGACACCGTTAGCAATTACAACACCAGTAACATAAGTTGCTTCGTTCAATTAAATGCCTCTCTTTCATTTTTCTAAATCATAGCGTCTAGACTCGAACTAGATAAAAATACCACTATGGACTGATTAAAATAAACAAAAAGAACAATTGAACTGATTTAAGATTAATCAGTCCAATTGGAATAATTAGATTGGTGAATTTATGGTATAAAAATTAATAAAGGAATATATATTAAAATGCTCTGAATTGACAATAACAAATCCAAGTGTTCTCAAAACTACCGTTAGGGTCGCAAGGATACATTAAGGGTTCAACATCGCCAGTAACGTCATGTATACATTGAAAGTAATCATAAAATCCAACGGTTTGACCGTCGTTACTTGAATGCCTTGTAGTTTGACCTTCGTTAGTCCAAATCCACTCTTTTTCAGTATAAACGTCAGGTAATCCATTAAGCCTTGCTTCTTGATTGATAGCGTCGTATTCGTCAAAGCTAGAACCCATTTGAGTTTGTCTATTGAGAGCTTCGGCAGTTATATCCAAATCTCTGTAAGTAAATACATTAGAATCAATATTTATTCCAAATTTGCTCCTAATGAAATCTACATCTTTAACGCTCCTTTCCATGATATTTTTACGATTAGCAATTGCTTTTTCACGTTGAGCAATTTTCTGATACTCTTTTAAATTCAATTCATGAGTTCCTAAAACCTTTTCAGTATAATCTAAATTCTTATTAATACGCTTTAGTTCAGTTTCTACAATAGTATTCAAACGAGCATCAGCCTTATTACGTAATATCATATTTTGCAATGCAGAATCGCTAGTATACTTTGAGTTGATGATTCTATTGTATTGTTTATAAACTTCCGGTTTATTCAATACGTATAAATCACCATATAACATTGCTTGAGTTGGTCTAGGAGCGTTTTCATCATTAAGATAATCTTTAATGAACTTATCAATGACGTTATTATTGTAGACTTGAATATAATAAGCGGACAGCCTATTCTGTCTTTTTTCTATGAGAGATTTACGTTCCCAGTATTTACGGCTCAAGGTTGAAACCATTTCATAACACCTTCAATCTCACTAAATTCTTCACTAGAATATTCGTTTGTACCTAATAACCTTCCATTGTAATAACGCTCATTAAATAATGGATTAGTCTCATTATACTCCAAGGCTAGTTTTGGATAATAAACGCTAACTGCTTTAATGGTCTCTCCTAACGTTAATATGCCGTTATTGAAGAGATTTAATATTGATGTAACTTCAACGTCCTTTTTATCACTAAAAATTGGGGTTTCTATATCGATTACGCCAGTGTACTTGAAGTATTTCCTGTTGAATTTGTTGATTTCAATCTCGAAAGGTAATTGTTCATTTTCCAAACTCTTAGTATAAATTTCATAAATAGTATTGGATTTTTGACTATTCATTGACTCTGTAACGTCATCAATCATTAATCGGACTTTAGGAATACTAAAACAAGCCAAAATGTCCTCATCGCAACGGTCAGCCAATTCTGATAAATAGGAATAATTTTGCTCACTAATCGGAACATATTGAACTTCTAAAGGAATATCAGCGTTGAAGCTCTCTAAGTCCATTACTAAAATACCAGTTCCGGCGTCAGTCATTTGGTCTTCGAGGTCTTTTTTAGTTTTTTCTTTTTGACCCTCAAAAGCAGGCGGACGTCTTATAACAAGTATTCCACTCATTAAGTTCCCTTCATTGATTTTTTTAGCATTTAACTCGTCCAAAGCTACTTTAGCAGATATACTGTTAAATGCAGGTAACCAATAAGGAATCTCATAAAACTCACTGGTCTTACCACCACCTAACCAAAAGCAAACTGGTAAGTCATCGTCCTCTTGATCATACTCGAAACGACTGAGTTTCATCTTAACGTCTGATTTTCCGTCAATCTTTTGAATGGCGTAATAACTGTAAGTTCCATCTCTATTAGATTCTTGTTTGATGAATAAGGTTTCGGCGGGAATTTGATACAACTCTTTAGGCAATCCGGTTTTTTCATCAAATATTATCTCTGAAGCTCCGAAACCGTAAGAATAATATTCTTGCAATTGTTTATAGAGTTCGTTTATATTATTTTTCCAAAAGCTAGAAACAGTATTTTCAATCTCATTTTCCGTATCAGATAAATAAGTAAACTCATTTAAGATTACATCTTGAGCTAAGATACGAATAGATTTATCAAGACGATTGTTCTGCAAGATTAAGTTTTGAGCTATACTAACGGGGACAATAGGATCAATGCGGTATTTGTAATCCTTGTCCTCCTTAGTGGTTTTTGGAGCTATACTCATTTGAATTTGTCTTTTGTTAATATCTAAACTACTATTCAACGGAGTATAATTAATTTTCATAATAAATCAGCTCTAAATAAAGGAATGATGAAGGTACATTATCGAAGGAAAAACAAAATGGTAAGATAATTCACTAAAATTCGCACAAGATGAAGTAACATTTTTCTCAAAAGTTAAATTAGTTAAATTAAACGTACCTTCAATATATACTCTAATAAAAATAGCAAGAGCTGATTAAAACAAAAGTATTAGAAAAAATAAAATAAATTGATAAAAATAGATAGATAAAATTATAATTTATTATCGATATATATTTAGATAATAATTGTAGTGAAGGAACCGAATATGTTTAAAAAATTGAAAAAAGCTAAAAATGACATAATGGGTGATGGAAATCCATTTGCAGTCGCTAGAAAAAAAAGTAAAGAATTTGGAATTTCTTTTAATTATTTTCAGGAATTTGTCGAAAGTAAGGGGTTGAACCCGATTACTGACACTACATTTGATTTAGTAGATGAATTCTTTAATCAAAGACCTCATTTATTATATAAATTAACTGTTCCGGTTTATGTTACTTTGCCTGAAACTGTCTATGAAATACACGGATATAATTTATATGGTAGCGGGCACACTAAAACTTCTAAAAAACAATTAAGAGTGAAATCTGAATTATATATTCCGGATAATGGATTAGTATTTAAAAAAGCTTTAAATAAATCAGAAGATATGAGAATAGCTTGGGATACAATCACTGATGTTGAATTAAACCAGAAAAAAGTTTTAATAACTTGTAATACGGTTAGATATAATGTTTTATTTGATAAAAAAGAATTGGCTAGTTTGTTTTATAATATTGTAAATGAAAATAAATGTGGAAAAATCGATGACGGATGGGAATAACAAAAAAATTCCATAAAAAAGTAGATAAATTAATTAATCTCGGAATAAAAACCTATTATTGCAGATGCTAATTTGAACATTAGAAGTTAAATTCAAAAGCTCAATAATTATGATACTGATGTTTAAAGGAAATTTTCACTCCATCTTTGATTAGCATCTGCTATTATAAATCTTATTTAATTTTATTTCCGCAATTAGTACAGAAATTAGAATCATCTACAATCTCCGCACCACAATTTCCACAATAGTTATTTGAGGACTCTGTAGGAGAATTTATTAATTTTTGTTTTAAAGTATTAAATTCATCTTCAGAAATAAATCCTTTTTCGTATAATTCTGAATATTTAATTAGTTCATCAGCGAGGCTTTGAGATTCATCTAAATTAGAATTTTTCACATTATCTTTATTTTCTTTATATTTTTTCCATTTTCTATTGATTAAATTATATTTTAACTGATTTACATGTATTAAAGTAATAAATTCTCCACCTCTCATAATAATTTTAACAGAATTAGTAACGTGAAATACGCCGGATTTATCAAAATCTATGCTACTTATATCTGAATAATAAATTGTTCTGCTTCCTAAATCGCTTTGAATCATTATACCGGTTTTATCAAGAATTAATCTATCATTTAAAACTTTTACATAACATTTTCTCCTATCTTCTTTTTCTATACCTCTCCAATTAGTTCTTACTTCATCTATACTACAAGAAAAATCATATTCCTCATTATCTTTTTTAATTTTCTTTGGTTCGGTTATAATTTCCTTAGGAGAATCATTACCATCATTAATGAAATTATTTAGTTTATCTTCAACAAATTTTAATGCTTTATTTTCAGTTTTAATTACCTTTTGAGGTTTTTCTTTTTGGATTATTTCATTTTTGTTTAATTCTTGAACTTTATTGTTATCGCTCATGAAATAGATTATTTATTTTGTTATATTTAGTTATAACTATTTAATAACAAATTATTATAATCTAATAATATTCTGTATCTCCATAAATCCATATCCTAAACTATCTAATTCATCAGGGCTCGGATATTCTTTCATTACTTCTTTATCGGGGTGAATATAAACATATTGATTGAATAAAGCTCTTAATCTTTCAGGATTTATTCTATCATCAAAGAATAATCTATTTTGTCTGATTAAATTAGCGGTAGGTCTTGCTCTATTGTATTTGCTGTTACTAGATTGAGTTTTTTTGACTATAATTCCGTATTTACTGACTAAATCCTTTAGTACGCCTTGCCAATGTTTTAAAGCGTAAGTTGAATCACTTCCGGGCTCTTGTTCGAAATTAACGACGTAAGGATTCCACTTAGCGTTGCGAATTATGAAGTTTTTAAGTCTTTCTTCAGGAAACGCAGAAGGGGTGGCGTCTAGATCAACTAATACAATATTTCCATTGTTAAAATATACTAGACAACTCATAGCAAATTTATCGTTTCCAGTACTAGCGGGGTCGATTCCGATACTACAAAACGCCGGTTGCCAATCCTTATAGATATTGTAGGATATTAACGCTGATTTCAATCCGTCTCGATTAATTAACAAACCTTCTTTTAATATAGCGTTCCAATCACCGTATTTGAGTTGAAGTTTTGTTAGTTCGTCTAGCTTATCTAATTGCTTTACGTACTCTTTTTGATTTAGGTATTTATTATCAGTATAAGATGAGGGAATGAATGGTAATGAACTTTCCTCATCGATAAATCTTTTTTTCACCCAATCATGACCTATTCCACCGGGATTGCTTGCACTTCTCATTCTAATTGGAATATCGCTGTCCTCCAATTTCCTTAGTCTAGAATGTAAGTATTGATATTGATTTTCCGGAAATTGTGTCAGCTCATCAAAGCCAACAAATTGCAATTCAGCTCCCTGATAGCTGTTCAAGTGTTTATTATGAGAGAGGTATCTGAAAGTTAAAGTTGCACCGCTTGGAAATATGAAACGTTTCTTTTTTTCTTTCCAAACTACGCCTAATTTATCTTCAAGAGGTAATAACCATTGTTTAGCCCTATCCATAATAGCATTAGGCATATCTAAGTCCTCTAAAGTACGCCTAATGATTAAAGCATTATAATTTAATTTGTTCTCACCTTCGGGAATATGCTTGTCCTCAACGTATTGCAATGCAGACATGAGTAAACAATCGCTCTTGCCTCCTCCAGCCTGTCCTCCATAAAAGAGTTCTTCAGAAGGATAAATAAGAAATTTTACTTGATTAGTGAATGGTTTATGAGGTATAAAGTCGTTATTATAAATAGTTGCTTTGAAGTGGTTTCTTTGGTTGTGCCAAATTCCGTCCCAATCCGTACTCTCTGCAATATTCATAATATCCAACTCAAAATCAATAGGTTTTAATTAACTTCTGACCTAATAATTCAAACACTAAAATCAGTTCAACTAAAAAATATTAAGTCATATTGTAATAATTCTCAAAGTGTCGATGAAACCTAAAATTAATTCATCGCCTTAGTAACATTAAACTAAAATAAAAAAACAATTTCTATTTATTTCATTTCAGATTCTAATTTTTTAAAGTATTCTTCAGCTTCAGCCTCTTCATCTTTTAGAGTCTTAACCTCACTAACCTTAGCTTTAACATCGATAACATTATTACTATCAATTCTAGTATATTCCAAAGGTTGTCCTGTTAAACGGCGTAAAATAACATCAGCCTTATCAAACGCTGATAAAATCTTATTATACAAATCAATCTTACTCATAAGACTATACTCATCACCGTCCTTTTTAACGGGGTTCCGGACGAACTCGGCAATGAACTTACTTAAAGATTTAATTACAATCTCAAGCATCTTCAGTTCAACGTCCTCTAGCTCATCGAATTTGTTTTGCCTTTTTTCTAGCTTAATTGATTGCTCTTCAATATCGAATAACTGACTCCACATTACCCACTCGTGCTTTGAGGATAGATTCTTTAGGGAACTAATCGCTTTGGGAAAATCCGGGTCATCTTGGGTCACTCCCATTTCATTTTCTGCAACATAGGCTAAGCTCCTTTTAGCTCCGGCAAGGAGGTAACAGCATCTTTTTCTCCAAGAAGGAACCTTTTCACGAGGCAATTTTTGTAAACTCTCGTATTTTTCAGCCAATTGTAGATATTCCTCATCAGTTTTCAAAGTATACTCACCTCCCTCAATTTTTATAAGCGTTTTTCATCAATCTTGTATACTATGTTTCCGTTTTCATCTACTCTGTCTGGTAAAAGATGATAACCAAATCTTTTACATAATCCTCTACGGGATTTTGGATTGTTCCAAGCGTTTTGGAATAAATCTTTAAGATGAACTAATTTCTTAGATTCAGTGAAAAAACAAGTGTTCGCTGTTGGAATATCACCTAACAAATGGTTAAAATTCTTAGCGACATCTTCATAGTGAACCTCACCTTTTTCTTTAGCAACGAACAGTGCAGAACACAAATTGTAATCCTTCAAAATAAAGTCCTCTTTAACTGCACAACAATTCTCACTTAATCCGTGAACTCTAGCCGGGTCATTTTGAGTATAGAAGTTCATACCGTATTTTTCTGCTATTTTCCTGAACTTCTTAGTGTATTCTACGCTTTTAGTGTAACTTAATTCACCGTGGCGCTCTTTACTCATGTGATTTTTACAGAATTTGTTTAAATCGATTTTACTGATTTGATTTAGTTTTTCGTAATTTTTCTTTTCAGCGTTAGTTAAAAACGGAGACTTTTCAAAGTTCCTTAGCTGAAAATCTTTAACTCCAGCGTCATGCAAATCAGCCATTATTTCCTCATAATCCTCATTAATTCCCGGAATATATGGTCCGAAACGTACTACAACATCGATACTATTATTTACCGCTTTACGTATTGCTTTTAATCTCTTATTGTATGAAAACCCGTTTTTTTCTACATTGGTGAGAGTTTCCTCATCTTTAGTAAACAGACTTACTCCGAGTTTCCAAACGTCCCTATTTTCCCGGAACAGTTTCAGATATTTATTTTTAGCGTAAAGTACACCTTTTGTACTTAATCTGATAGGATAGTGATGCTTGCTGAAAACTTGTAGAATATCATAAGTATATCCGTATTTATACTCTAAGAAGTCAAAAGGATCACTAACCACACCTATTTGAACTGCTTTTCTGTTATGAATGTACCATTTTACAAATTTTTCCTCTTGATTTAATTCTTTAGGAGCTTCAGCGAGATGCTTTGTTAAGAAATTATCGAGAGTTTCAGGCTTAGGAGTATTCAGTTGAGTTCTGTTTTTCTTTGAGACTGAAGCCTTTCCAAAGCAATAAAGACAATTAAAAGTACAAACCGGATAAACGTCCATGCTTACTGGAATAGGGCAAATTAAAAATATACTAGTGAGATTTAGTCCATGACCGGTTCTTTTAAACATTCTAAGTCCTCCAAACGTACATTTCTTTTTTTATCGAGCTTTATTGAATTTAATCCTAAATAGTTTAGGAACTTATAATACAAATCTTCATCAGCCGTATAGAAACTAATAATACGATTGTCTGATTTGGCGTCGTTTAGTTCCTCATTCTCGCTTAAACCTTCATAAATATTATTAAAAGCCTCTTCAATACTTCTATCTACAACTTCGTCGTCTAAGTCCTCGTCAGTATCAAATAATAATCCTTCTAATTCAAATTCGTCAAACCCTGTAAGGATTAATTCAATATCCGCAGTATTTAACTCATTTAATAATTCTTCAAGTCTTTCGTTGTCCCAATCTCCGGAAATTTTATTGAGTGCGATGTTGAGTGTCTTTTCCCTATTTAAATCACTTTCTTCAATAAATATTACATCAAGTTCCTCAAATCCCATCTCTTTTAGAGCATGATACCTTTGGTTTCCACCGACTATATGATTATTGACCTTATTAACGACTAAGTAATCTACATAACCGAACTCTTTTAAACTAGTTTTTAACTTTTCCATTTCGTCGTCGGAAATTTCCCGTGGATTCCATTCCGGAGATACCAATTCATTAATATTAATTTTACCAACTTCAGCCATAATTTGAAGCCTCCTTTATTTACTCATTCTATCAAGATATTCTAAGACCTTCTGTTCAGCTATCTCATGTGCTCTATCGTCAATTTGTTTATCTATCGCTTCAAGCTCCTCTCTTTTGGTCTTTTCCTTGTACTTATCTATACTAGTTATAACCGCTATTGCGAGAATTATAGCAATGAACCCGCAAATTATAGCAATTTCGTTAATTCCGTGAAACAACGGATGATTTGTAACTCCGTTAAAGATTAGTACAACGCCGGTAGATATTAAGGAACCGGACAAAGTAGTCTTTACAAACCCGTAAGTCCAAATTGTACGCCTCCAAGGAATTATTTCTGTTAAAGGTTTGCTCATTTTTATCATCTCAATTCAATACTTATTTCAATAAATTCCTCATCGATTTCCTTTTCATTCACGATTAATTTATCGTCATTTTTCAAGAATTTTAAAGCCTCTCTTATATCTTTATAAGTATCTTCGGGGTCGTATTCCTCATTAAAGAGGTGGCTAGCAATTACTAATGTTGCTTTTGAAGATAATCTGATTAATTCTTGTAAATATGGAGTTCTCTCATTAGACATAATCATTCTCCTTCATATTCGTTTCTTACGAGATTTTCGGCAATATAAACTCTATAATTTTCAGGTAAAATTTTTACAATCAAAGCGCAAGCACCTATAACTCCGACGGCTTTTGCTTGAAGTTCTACCGGTAAAAAACTGATATCATTAGCAGTTAAACCGCTAATTAAAACAATTACTGCAAATATTGCACTTATTAACCAACTATATTTTTTGAAACTTTTTACGTCGCTCATTCTCTCTCCTCCAACGTTTATTTTCTTTTCTTTCATTTCTTTTATCGTCTAGAATCTCCGTTAATGTCTTAAACCTAATACCTGCTGAATAGGGATATGGAGATTTGATAACTAGTCCGCAATGAATACAAACTATTTCCTCATTATCATCTAGCTCATAATCTCCCTTATTTTCACAATTCGGACAGATTAGATTTGAATAAGGTTTATTAGACATTTTAACTTCAATCCTCTTCATAAAAAACTATAATAAAAATCATCTCGATTTGGTGAAGGTATTCTTATTAGATATTTTATAATCCCAATCTCATTTTCTCACGGTTAATCAAACGAGCTTCAATTTCGGGGTCTTTATTTGCCTTCCCGTGTAGGTTTGCACCTTTACTTCCTAAAGCTCCTTTTTTTGACTCGCTCATTGTATCTTTGTAACGATTATAATAATTTCTGAAGTTATCTCTGTTTTGCTCCTCTTTAGCGAACTTCTTGCAGTTATCACAACAATATTTCTTATTTGAAACGGATTTTCTAAACAGTCTACCGCACCAACTGCAAGTGGGAAGTTCACGAAAAATAATTTCCACAATATTTTCCAACATCTTATCTGGATCATCAGCTAGATATTTGACCTCGAAGGCATTACTGAACTCTTCGATGAGTACGTCGTATTTTTTGATTAGGTCATAACAAACTCGATTAGTAAAATCTTGCTCTTGGGTGTACTCGTAATGAGTAATGACGATGATGATATCCATTTCCGGCGTAAATTTGTTAATATTGTGAATAAATGACGGTTTTACGATTCCGTCTGTGTGATAAGCGTAACTTGTTAAGATGCTCCTATCCCACAAAACGACATCGTATTGATCAAGATTTTCAAAATTAAATGTTATACTTCTGTCTACAGCTAACAACAGTTCCTTTTCGGAAATTGTTAAATTATAATCTTCTAATATAGATACGATAGGATTAAAACCGGGTTGGGTTAGTGTCTTGACGTTATATGATTTATTGACTAAAAATTCTTTCAGTTTTTCAATCATTGTTGTTTTTCCAACGCCATTAACGCCGTCTAAAGCAATGTGAAGAGCCATACAATAGACACCTCACTTAAAAATAATCTTAATACTCATAATTTCACCGACTCGTTATTCATTTCATCGGCACTAAAAAAAGGAACGGAAGGAATAAAGGAAAATAAGTCAAGAATTATAAAGTTACTAGGGTTAAAACTTGAACAAATATCTATTAGGTTTTGCTGACTTATTTTCCGTTTGAAAACTATAAAATTTAGTTTCCAATACAATATTAGGGAATTATACTATATATAATTGAAAATAAGAACTAATTTACATAAAACCTAAATTTATATACTAGAATTATTTTTTAAATAAGCTTTAATAATCATTAATTTTGAATATTAATCTCTTAAAATTAGTTTAATTAAATATTAAATGCATATAATCTCTTTTTAAACATCTATAAATAATAGTATAAATAAAAATTTACTCAAGGAATTATTATTTTGAGTGGGAAAATGGTTAGTGAGAGAAAGACTGATGATATAGTGCGAGGATTATTAAAGGACGCTGATATAGAATATGATGAACAAATAAGTAGCAATCCTGAAATTGATGAAGCATTAAACGGAGCGACAAAAAATATCGAAAGTAATCCCGGAGAAAACAAAGGGTTTCCTGAATTTATAGGATTAGTTGGAGAATTTGTAATAGTCATCGAAGATAAAAGAGAATCCTCAAAACAAGCCCTTTACCTCGACGATAATCAGAAGAATTTAGATTTATCTAGTGAAAATGCTATTAAAAATTATGCAGAAAATGGAGCTTTGCACTACGCAAACCATATTCTTAAAAAATCCTCTTATAAAAAAGCTTTTGCTTTTGGTTGTAGTGGAACTGAAAATTTTACTATAAGACCCATCTTTGTTGATGAAAATTCTTATAAATTATTGGAAGAAGTAGATGATTTTGAAAATTTTAATGAGGATAATATTAACGATTATTATAAAGAAGAAGTATTAGGGGAGCCTTCTCAAAAAGAATTGGAATTAGAACTAGTTATAAAAAAATCAAAAGAATTAAACAAACATTTAAGAAACTATGGTCAATTAGGTGATACTCAAAAACCATTAGTAGTTTCTGCAATATTATTAGCACTAAATGAAGGTTTAAATTTAGATGATTTAAAAGGAAAACGTAAAGGTGGAACTGATGGAAAAAAAATCTACGAAGCAATGAAAGACAACCTTCAAAGTAGTGAAGTTGGAGATAAAGAAGAAATCATATTAAACCAATTTACATTAATAAAAGATGATGAAACATTAAATACAATAGACCCAACCTTAAAAAAAACACCCCTCAAATATTTCGCAGAATTTATAAGAAATAAAATTTTCCCATCGATAACTACCGTTAATGTCGATATTTTAGGATATTTTTACACCGAATTTATTAAATATAGTGGAGTTGACGGTAGTTCATTAGGAATTGTATTGACTCCCAAACATATTACTGAATTATTTTGTGAATTATTAGAAATTAAACCAACAGACAAAATATTTGACCCTTGTTGTGGTACGGGAAGTTTTTTAATTGCTGGAATGAATAAAATGATATCTCAGACAACAGATGAGGGCGAAAAAAGAAATATAAAATTAAATAATTTACACGGTATTGAATTAAGACCTCATTTATTTACCATAGCAACAACAAATATGATTTTAAGAGGAGATGGTAAAAGTAATCTTAAATTAAGAGATTTCTTTAGATGTGAAGTTGATGATTTGAAAAAAGAAAATTATACTGTTGGTTTGATGAACCCTCCATATTCTCAAGATACGTCTGAAATAAATTTTATCAAACGATTGCTGGATTCTTTAGGAGATAATGGTAAATGTGCAGTTATAGTTCCTCAATCAGTAATGGTCGGGACAAATGATGATGATAAAGAAATTAAAAAACAAATTTTGAAAGAGCATACTTTAGAAGGAGTTATTACTCTCAATCCAAAACATGTATTTCGTAGGCGGGGAGTAAATCCAGTTATAGCAATTTTCACAGCTCATAATCCTCACCCCCCAGAAAAACGAAGCAAATTTATTAATTTTAAAGATGACGGATACAGATTGAAAAAGCATACTGGAATTGTCGAAACCGATAGGGTTGCTGAAAGAAGAAAACATTTATTGCAATGTTGGAGAGATGAAAAAGACGCTGAAAGCAAATTTATGGTCAAATCAACAGTTAAAGATGATGATGAATGGTTACACTCTTATTATTATTTTAATGATGAAATTCCTAGTAAAAATGAATTAGAAAATGTAATGGCTGATTATTTAACCTTTGAATTTGATTTCATATCTCATGGAAAAGAGTATCTTTTTGAGGATGATTAAATGGACATTTATAATAAAGATTGGGGAACTTTTAAAGTATCTGATATATTTTCATTAGAAACTGAAAATGATATTTCCGATTCACAAAACTTACCTGAAGGAGCTTATCCACTAATATCTGCAAAAAAGATGAAAAACGGAGTAGATGCTTTTGTAAATATTGAAAAACTTAATGATAAACATGCTATTACTTGGAATAAACAAGGAGATGGGGGAGCTGGATTATCCTATTATCAGCCCACAGTTTTTGCAAATAAAAGTACCGTTTTTGTTTTAAGACCAATTATAGAATTAACAAAATACCATATGATTTTCATAGTATCTCTTCTGAACAAATATCATGGGATATTCAACCACGGGTATGGATTAACAAAAACTAGATTTGAAGAACTTACAATCCAATTACCTATTTTAAGCGATGGATATCCTGATTGGGACTTAATGAGAAATTATATGTTAAATTTAGAACAAGAAAAGTTAAATAAATACTTAGAATACTTAAATCAAAAAATAAATAAATTAACTTATAAGGACTTAGAACCATTAGAGAATAAAAATTGGAGTCAGTTTTATATCCGAGATTTATTTAAAATTTCATCTGGAAAAAGATTAACTAAAGCAAATATGAGCCCAGGCTCAACTCCATTTATTGGTGCAACATATTTAAACAATGGAATTACTAATTACGTTAGTAATTCCAATAATTCAATTGATAAAAATGTATTAGGTGTTAATTATAATGGAAGCGTAGTAGAAAACTTTTATCATCCTTATACTTGCTTATTCAGCGATGATGTAAAAAGATTTCACTTAAAAAACTATGCTGACAATAAACACGTGTTATTATTCTTTAAAACCATAATTCTGAAACAAAAAGTAAAATATATGTATGGATATAAATTTAATGCTAAAAGAATGAGAGAACAAATAATATTAGTTCCTACTGACAATAAAGGCGAACCAGATTATGAGTATATGGAACAATATATGATAAATTTAGAGATAGAACAATTAACTAAATATAAAAAACATATTCAAAAACAAATTTATTCAAATTATATCTCCGAAAAAGAAAGTTTAATGGAAAATTAACAACTGAAGATTAAACAACAACCTTATTGAAGGTTAATAATTACTTAGCGCCTTATTTCGTTAATGAGTTGGATTAATCTTATTATTGAATTATACAAAACGATAATTTAAAAACTTGAAAGAATAAATCTATAAAATATGAATAGAAAAACAATAGTTTTCAAAAAAAATACAAAAAACAAATTAGAGCAATGCAAAATAAATAATAGTGAAACTATTTCTGAAGTAATTACTCGATTAACCGAAACCTATTATAAAGAGTTGTTATGAATGCCTAACCCTATAAATCAAACCAACACTACAGTTCCGATAAAAACTTATAATATATTAAAACAAATCAAAGAAAAGCAAAATTGTACTTTTGATGAAGTATTAGAACAACTCATTGAATTAGAATTAAAAAATAATTACGTTACTAAAACAATTGATTATGAATTAGTATATAACGGGGAAGTCTTTCAATTTCAGATTAATTTTAAAAAAGATAGTTTTATTATCAAATATTTAATTGATGATAAATTTACAACTAGAATAAATGATTGGGGATTAGATAAAAGAATTACTTCCATCTTTTATGAATTTATTAATGAAAATTGCGCTAGGTGTATTTTTTTAAATATGCCTTTTGGATTAATATTTGAAGAATTCGATATTTATAAAATAAATAGCAAATATTAATATATCCTATTCGGATTTTTCTTAAAAGGATAATTTTGATTTTTTATTAACATAAAACAAAATCTGCACGTTCTAAATTTAAAAATAGAGTAAGAAGTCACATTTTCAGGTTCTCAACCATCACCAATAAAACCAACTTTTCACAAATAAAAAAAAGTCGAACTGAAATATGTGACTCCTAGTTGTATATTAGTACAAATATAAAATATACGCTTTTTCCGAGAGAGCATTTGTTATGTAATCGGAAAATTAAAAATAGTTCTAAAGTAAAATTCATTGAAAAAAAATAGTAATCTTAGGAATTAATCAAATCAGAGAATGATTTATCGAGTAATTGATAAATAAAAGTTCTAACCTCGAGGACTACGCAAATATCATATCCTAGTTCTAGACTCTCGAGGTATCTTTTGGATTTACGGGAATTTTCATTATTGGAGTCATCTAGCCAATCGATGATGCACTCACATGATAATTGTAGTTCTCTACGGATTACCTCACGTAACTCATTTTTTGCTGTTATCTGATCATTATCTATGAGGTCGAGGACAGCGTAGGTTTTATCAACATTTTCGTAGTGTTTTTCAATATCTCCTCTCCAAACCATTTTTAAGCCTCCCAATACTCTATTACAATCTTTTCAGTTGTAGTGTCGATTTTGATGTTTAAAGGAAGTTCCAAATAATAAGTCCAATTTTCTATGCGTTTACTCACTATATCAAACATCTTCATGAATTTGGCTTCATTTCCTTCGCAATATATAATAAAGCTGTTCTCGTCCTCTTCAAAGTCGATGTTCTGTTCTTTCAAAATTGTTTTCAAATAACGTCTTACCATTTTAAATCACCTATCCGTAAAAATAAATTTATTTAGTGAAGTATAGTTTGTATTGCACTTCACCTAGCCAAGTTCCTTTATCTAATCTGTAGAAACTCAAACCAAATTCACCCATTTTGTTTTTCAAATACTCGACGATTTCCATGTTTTTGCTCTTATTGATGAAATTTAGCTCAAAGCATTCGATTATTTCGTCGCTTTCATAATCTACAACTTCAGAATCTCTAAAACCGATAGTTCTGTTGAAAGCATAATAAGCTTCACGATTAAGCATATCTATTACATTACATTCAGTATTCCAATCTAAATAACTCATTTTAATCACCTAAATACAATTCTAACAATTCCTCGTAAAATTCCTCACATAATTCTTCATCTTCTAACAAAAGCCCATATTCCTCTTCAGATAAATCAATATCGTAGACTACTAAATCATTTAACATACAATCCACCCGTTCATTTCAGCATTTTCCTCTAAGGTTTCTAACAATTCACCTAAAGTTAAATCAACCCCGTATTCACCTATAAATTCTTTAACAACATCTATTTCACTGATAAACATAATATCACCACTTTTTTAAAAAATTTAAAATATAGGAGCTTCATCTCCTTTAAGCAATTTAGCGCTAAATCCATTGGTTAATGCAATTTTACCGTTAATTTTGTAGCCGGTAACATTAACTTGAGTTGCTTCTTTCAAGCCGTTGCCTCTATCCCATGAAACGCTTTCGCTTTCATCAAAGATGAAAGTAATTTCGTCGTTCTCATCACATTTAGCCAAGAGTTGTTTTAAATCTTTAACGTACATAATATCACCATAATAAAAGAATTTAGCAATCAGCTAAAGCTGATTGCACTAAGTATCTAATTTGTTCGCATTCGTCAAGTTTATCAAATCTACCATCATAAGCGTTAGCGTAGTGTTTTAAGCAACAGTCTAAGCAGTCGTTATCTTCAGAGTTGAACTCGAATAATTCTTTGTTGTCGTCGGTAAAGCTGTAATCTAACACTTTAATTACTTCGGATTTCACTTTATCAACTTCTCTTTTGTTAATTGCTTTAATAATTGGTTCTGCAAGTCTTTCTTTTTTCCAAGTCTTATCTCCAGAAACTTTTTCGATAAATTCTTCAACAGTTTCGGAGGTTTTAACCGCTTTAACTACAGCTAAAACATCACAGGACTCAAAAAGATAAGAGTTTCCTTCACAGTTAATAGAAGGACAACCGCTCCATTTGTGGTGGTCTCCGTTTTCATCGATTTCTACAGTCACGTTCATGTTTTCAATTTCGCTTTTTACTAGAATCATAATTTACATCTCCATAAGTCGTTAATTATAGATTTAGCGGGGTTACATATATGTATATGCTTTTTTTAAACGTTTCAGCGCTTGAAATCTTATGAAATGTCCGTACGTATTTGCGAAAGTATATTATCTGCGGTAGTCGCACCGATACGATGAATGCTCATCAAATCCTCTTTTTTAAGATTTAAAATGTCCTCTAGATTGTTTAATTTTAACTCTTGAACAATTTTTTCAGCAGTTTTAGCGCCCACTCCTCGACAACAATAACTCAAATATCTGAATGCTGAATTGCCTTCGGATTTGGGAAATGTCTTAGCGAGCACTTTGTCGTCAAAACATTTTTTAGCTTGTTGCTCCATCACCTCAAAAGCGGTTTTTCTATCCGGAACACGTAGAACAGTTGTAAACGTATTTAATCTAGCAATTGCACCGTAGAATTGTTTTTTAGTGAAATTTACACCACTAGTCCAATACTTTCGTTCTGACTCCTTTTTTCTGTCCTCATCGGTGCCTTCTATAATGACGAAATGATTGATAAACTCATTACTTTGATCAATCGCTTGATTAAACACTCGACCTTCTGAAACTGAATTAATAAAATCAGACATGGTTTTATATTCAAAAACGGCTTGTTTTCCCTTGTCCTCAAATATATAGTCCCCAGTTTCCAATTCTTCAACTGAAACGTTATTACGAATAGAAAAGAAAAATATTGCCGGACGTATTCTGTCTGTTTCCCTAGTATCGATTGTTACGTTCATTGCTAATCACCTTCTTTACTATTTACTCATCAGATTCGTTTAAGTTCTCAAATAATATTTCAATTCCTGCGTAGATTACAATAAAAAAATAGGAAAATAAAACTCCTATTAAGATATAATTTAACATCGTCCCTCCTCATTTGCTCAATCCACTTATTACGGCGTTTATTAATAGAAATATTACAATAGCACTGCACCACCATAAAAGACCGTTTAAGCCAATATAAGTAGCAATAGCGCCTGCTACTATCATAACTGCAACAATACGCACTAAAATTATAAAAACTATTAAAACTATGTATCCTAATATTCCGTAGGCTTCTAAATCCATCATTTTATCATTCTCCTAATGGTTTGGTTGTTTTCGTCTAGATTTTCAAAAAAATTTCAAAATTGAATTATCAAAGGATTGATTAAATTTAACAACAGAGGCTTACACCTCTTGCTGTTAGATTTATCAGACCTTTGAGAGATTTATTCAACTGGTTTTTCCTAGTAAAGTTCCACCACGATATATAGATTAGTTCAAACTCATTTCATCAAGTATTAAATTCACCTTCGATTTGTCCCAATCGTTTTTTCTTAGCTCATTTACTAGATGGATTGCTTCAGCCTCGTGTTTCCCACGATAGAAAACAATCCTTTTCCCGTTTATTCGTTTTTCTACAATATAATATCCATTGACGTAGGTGTAGTTTTTAGGTTTGACTTTATTTTCGTCGATGACGCTAGATATTTGTTTTAAATCCCAATTTACTCTTTTACACAAAGATACTATCATCTCTGCTGTAGCTTGATCAGGAAATCTGCCGACTAAAACAGTCTTGTTGCCGTATTGTTTCTTTACAATAAAATCTCCACGTTTAGTTTTAGTGTAGAATTTAGCGCCGGTGGTGTTCATATGTCTAGGAGTTGAAATATCACCATTATCTAATGCTTTAGCTCTTAATTTGCTATACTGATGAGCGTTTAGGTGATTCAATCTCCTAATGTCTTCTCCAGTGATATTAGGATTATTATAATCCTTTACAAAATCTTCATATATACTAATCATATTTATCAGCTCGTTTTTTGATATTTTGATTAATTTGAATAATATTCGACTATTTAGGTTGTAACGTTTCTTATTTTATCAATCACCGTACCCGTATTCATTGTAAACCTCGAACCAATCTGTAATGTCTATTTCAGTTTCGTTGTGATAGACAAATAAGACTTCAATAATATCAGTTAGCTCCTCACTAGAAACTCCTAATATTTTTTCAGCCTCTTTTAGCTTAGCAGAGTCAATTTTTCTTGTATCTCTATACTCGGCGTATAATTTCCTCCAAACAAGATTAATTTCTTCAGTTTCAGCTTCTTTTCTAGATTTTTCAATGTTACTTTTCTCATTCATTAAATGCAGTTCTAATTGACATTTACTTATAGTTTGTATCAGTTCGTATTGTCTACTTGTTGAAACTTGCTTGTTTCCCATACCTAAGAAACATTTTAAGCAATCTTCAACAAATTTACTTATATTAGGTATTTGCTTTTTAGCCTTTTTTACCAAATCTTCATCGACAGTTATAGTAAAATTCTTTTTAGTAATACTTACCACCTCGATTAATAATACTTTTTTTCTAAAAGGGCATCACCCGTCCGTAAATATTACACGGGTACCCGTGTAACCCGTGTACACGTGTAATAATTATAGTACTCCTTATAGTCTTTTTTCGAATTTCGTTATTGCATCTTCCACAACGACATTATAGTCCAGATTAGTACCTTGACATAATACTCCGCATTCGTGTTTTAAATTCTGTATACTTTCACTAGACAAAGGAAGTCCTTCATATTCAGCTTTAGCTTTCACCATTTTATCAACTTCCAAAATTATATCCATTTCTTTGTTAGAGGCAACACCTACAAGCTCGCCCGCTGTTGTTAAGTCCAAACCTAAGCTGTATAAACTTTCACTATAAATCCGTATAGCTTCTTTAGCATCTTCAACTTTCGTTGTAGTTCTGCCCTCGCATTTAGCACGGGCAATTGTTAAACGCTCTAAAGATTTCAAGTCCCTTGCAGTAATCGGTTTGCCATCGTAACTTTTGCTAGCTTGTTGTCTTACCTCTACATAGAACTCCGATAAAATATCAATTACTTCGTCAGTCAAAACTGGAAAGCAATTAGCCTTCATATAAGTAATATATTTTTTAAAACAATCGTCAGATAGAGTTTCTACATCATTATCAATAGAATTTTTAGTCAATAGAGTTTTAGCCAAATTTCTATCCTTAGTTTCATTAACATTGTCCCTTAGAACAAATATTAAATCAAACCTAGATAGCGTAGAATCGGCAATATCCAATTGTTCTTTCATAGGTTTTGAATCCATGAATTTAGAATACTTAGGATTGGCTACTGCCAATATACTGGTTCTAGCAGTCATAGTTTGAACCAAACCGGCTTTAGCAGATGATACTGATAATTGCTCCATCGGTTCATTAAGACTTTTTTGAGCTGAAGGAGTTAATTTGTCGAACTCGTCAATACACAATAAACCAGTATCTGCAAGGATTACACCGCCGGCTTCCATCGTCCAAGTCCCCGTTAGTTCGTCTTTTACGGCGCTTGTTGTAAGTCCGGATTGGCTTGTATTAGTTCCTGCAATACTGATGATTTTAGGAGCTCTTTTATTAACAGCAGTTACCAATTGAGATTTTCCAATTCCCGGGTCACCTATCAAAAGGATATGAGAAGTCCATCTCTCCATACTATTATTCTTGAAAACATCATCGACCGGTCTGCTTCCTTCAAATAACTGCAAAATTAAGCCTTCTTTGACAGTTTTATGACCGAAGATTTCAGGAGCAAGAGTATTAACTAACAAATCATAAATATCGTCCCTTTTAGATAACTCAATTATCATCTCTTTATCAGATTCAGTCAAACGGTAATCTTCAAAAGCATCATCAACGGGAGTTATATTATGAATATCGATTAGAAATTCAAAGCCGTCTGATTTTCCCCGTACTTTACGAGGTTCAACCCTAAATTCTCCAGTAACATCGACAACATCTCCCGCTTTGATATTATGATAAGGGCTCGCAAGATAATCCTGCATATAGCCTTTTAATTCTCTTGTACTGCCTCCCTTTCGCAGTTCTAAAGGTTCTTCAAGCTTAACCAGTCGATAATCTCTGTAATTGCTACTATCTTTCAGAAGTTTCAACCTTTTTCCTTGACATTTTTCACAAACAGTCGGAATTAAAATATTATTACTATCAGCCACATTAACGACGGTTAATTTAAGACATTCTTGACATTCATAAACGGCTTGTTTCAAGTCTACTCGAATATCTGTGATGTTTTTAACCATCGCTTTACAAGAAATCCATTCTTTGTTGTTAGTAGCGTCTAAGTTATGCAATTCAACTGTTTCAGGTACATTAATGAATTTAAAACTGATATGTTCTTTTGGAGTTAAGTTAGTATTGTAAAATTCTTCAATAGCGGGAATGAATGAATACATCCGCCAATGAAAAAAATCTTTACCGCTTTCATCTAAGAGGTATTGATTCAATTTTACAAAATCAATACTAACTTTGGACTGTCGGTGTAATGACTTGCATTCTTCAATTTCATCTGAATAATTATCTTCGATGAACTTTTTTAACAGTCCTTTTGGATTATAAGCCATTTTCTACTCCAATAGTTCATTTATTCAATTTGTACATCTCTAATTACAAAACTGTAGAATACATAAGTTCCAGTTTTTTCTTTAACTTCGATAGTCATTTCACTTAATCTGTTTACGAACTCACGATATTCAGCTAAGTTGGCGTTTCTGATGATATTTGATCTTCCGACTGACCCGGCATTTTCTAACTCAAGAATACTAGTTAAGAAGTCAAATAAAACACTTCCTTTACGTATATTCTTGTGAATATCACCATCATTTTTAAGATTTACATTAATTTCGACGTATAATTGTTCTGCATCTTTGAAAATGAATAATTTGAACCTATTAACAGTTTTTTCCTCACCATCATCATCGAAGGTGTAGGAAGTTACAGAGGACATTTCAGGTCTGCCGGTGATTAAAGTTCCATCTTCAAAATCTTTCAATTCAGCTTTTTCGTATCCGTCCGGAATGTCTACAATTTCTTCATAATCTAATTCAGTGCTAGTAAAAATACTTTGTTTGTCATTAAAACTCATTTTATAACGCTCCTTGCAATTTAATTTCACTTAGTCTAATTAAGTGGTTGATTATTTCAATAGTGTCTCTTTTTTCTTCAACATCGCCTTTCATAACAGCAATATCACATTTATCATCATATAACTCGTCATAGATGTAGGATTTCCTCATTTTTTCATTGGTTAATCCTAGTTCTTTGAAATCAGTTGTTAAGATGAGCTTAGATTCTTTGTGAGATAGCTTTCTTTCAGCGTCGTTCAAATCATTTTCAAGTTTCCTTAGTTCGAATAATGCAACAGATTTTGTCTGTATTAATTCTTTCAAACCCATGTAAAATAACGCTGGATAGGTTATTTTGGGTGTAGTATTTTCTTCAGCTTTGGTAATTTCCTCAATCATATTTATCAGCTCATAAAAAAATTAGAAGGGAATATATATTTATTCACCCTCTTTTAGAAATTTAGATTGACTTTCAACGAGTCTTTTTTCAGCTCCCATTTCTTCAGCAGAAACTTCGCCCGCTCCGATTAATTCAGCAATAGCACGATTAGTAGCACGGGTTTTAGCAGTACTCATAATAGTGTGGTCGGAGACTTTGTCTTTGCCTCTTTCACTTCTAGAGCATAAAGCGTCTGATTCTACACTTCTACCGTTGGGGAGAGTTGCGCGAACACAATAATAAGCTTCTCTGACTCTACCCATTTTGGTTCTTTCAAGTTCACGGTCTACGATGTGAGTATCAACATTAAAAGCTCTAGACAATTTTTGCCAAGCGGATTTCTTTTTGAATTTCCTAGTTACTTTGACGTAATTTCCGTCAGCGTCTTTTTCTTTAACTACGATGTCTTGATAATCGGTTTCATTTAAAAGACCTTTACAAAGTGCTTGATAAGCGTTCCATTGTTCTAATGCAGTATCTACATCAGGAACGTTATCTACATTCACTAATCCAGTTTCATGAGTTACTGGAGTGTTTTCCATTAATTCAGCTTTAACCATATTTAATCACCTATTTCACTTACTAATTCTCCTAAGAGGGCTTTTTTAACAATATCTACACGATTAAGGATTTTTAAACCAATTACATTATCTACTTTGGTTATGTAGGTTCCAGCAGTTGCTTTAATCTCAATTAAATCGCCAGTCGCATGGATTATATCAGTATTATCGACCAATAATGAACCTCCGTTTTTAAATTCAACAAACATTGCGTTATCATCGTTTAATTTATCAAAATTTTCTAAAATCACATTACTTTCCATCTAATCACCAACTTGAACTATAATAATAGTATTCAAATTCATCTTCTTTCAATAATTCACGTATACGCTCAACGGTGTATTTTAAACCACCTAAATAGTATTCTAACTCATATTCATTAGTTAAGTCAGTTCCACCAAAAAAGAATCCGCCAAGAGTTGGTAAAATTTTCATAGCATTTTCCGGAGTCGGATTTTCAAGAACTTTCTTACATTCGACTAGGAGCTTTTTGAGATGACGTTCACTTACGCCGTATAAAGCGCAATTGTCTACGCCTTCTTGAACGGTATTAACAAACCAGTTGTGGATTGCGTTTTGCTTTCTCCAATAAGCGACCTCTTCAAGTTGAATTTTCATTTTAGATGATTCACCTTCGAAGGTAATTGTGGCGCCGTATAAATACATATCTAAACCCATTATAACACCCCGTAAAATAAAGTTGAAATTCCAATCCAACCCATCACTAAGGCAAAAATAAAGCTTCCTATCCAAATTATTTTAGGGTTTATTACAATCGGTTCTGGTTTCGGGTATAATCTAGCAGGTTTACTCATTTTTAGGCAACTCCTTACAATAACAAATAGCGACTATATAATCTTGGTTAATAACGCAAGATACCACTCCGTTAGAGTGAATGCAAATTAGTTTCCCTTTAAATCCGAGTTTATCATTTTTACGGATTTTAAATTTGGTTTCGTCTTTTACGGTTTCTAATTGTATGAAATGATTTTCCGGACAATTAGCTTGCAAATTCTTAATTAAATCTCTCATATTTATCAGCTCGTTTTAGGTTTTTTCTAAATCCGACAATAAAGGCTTCACCGTTTCTGAATTTAATAAAGCCAGTATCGCCTTTTTCTGCATATTGGATTAAAGGTAACAGTTCCACGTGAACTAAAGCGTGATATGATTTAGTTCTACCTTTCACTAAAACGCTACCTTCATCACTTATATCTAAAATCTTTTGTTCTACATTTGATTTGGCAACTTTAATCTCACCGCTGTGAGTTAAAATGCCATCAGTGTTATCTATAAAAGGATTTACTGATTTAGTCATTAGTATCCACCTCGTTAATGCAGTATTGGTGAATATCGCAGTCAAAAGTGCAATTCTCACACAAAGATAATTCAACTTCATCAATCCAAGAAGGATATACTTCATATGGAGAGTAAATACTCATATTTACTCCCCCATTTCAGTAATTTTATCAAATATAGACCAAATCTCATTCCATACCTCTTTAGGTACAAGAACGTGAGGTTTCCCGTCAATAACTTCTTCTTTTAACATGGTTGCGACTCCTAATGTTATTTTTTGTTTTAAAATTCGACAAACTAAAGGATTAAATTGAACATAATACTTCGTTGTTCTTTAATCCAGTTTCTAGCTCTTCAATTTCGTATAAATCAAAGAACTCTTTTTCACTCATATTATCAGAGAGTTCTCCGAGTATTTCCTCCAGAGCTTGAAAGTTGAGGTTAGAATATATAACCTCATTCAAGACTGGTTTAATTACCCATTTTCTTATTTCGTACATGGTTGCGACTCCATCTTAACTCCTCATCATTCTCCGAATAACTCATTGGAGCGTTATTCACTAGCAGATTAATATTTAACTAAAAATTATTAATCTAATTCTTAATTTATATCGCTATACATATAAATATACCGATATTGAGGACTAATTGTTATTTAAATAACAAAAGCCCTTCTCATATCTCTCAAAAATATCAATAATAAAACCAAGTAATGAGGTAATTCTTGATCTAAACTCAAGTACCTACAAAAAAATAACGAAAAATAAAAAAAGTTGAATACATTTGTTTACCTTATTTTCTATTCAAAAAACCTAATATTAGTGCAAATCTTTATATATTTATAAAGATAAACTAGTTATTGGGTTAAGTTTTGAACAGTAAAGGCATTAAACATGGTTTTGCGACTCCGTTTAACTCTTTTTATCTTTCTTAACTGACCCCATTACGAGGATTATAAATAAAAAACATATTTATCAGCTCGTTGTTCAAAAAGTAAATATCTTTTTTACTTTTATAATCCTTATTTATGAATCCAGTCTTTTTTTGTAATTTTACTGATTTTTAACAATTTCTAACTTATTTGAAACTCCTATTGATACTTTTTTTACCTTCCCTAAAATAACGTTTTGAAATCAATTCAAGTATTTTAGTGAAGGTCAATTATAGATTTGTCATTTGAATATTTAAATGTTATCTTTTTGATTTAATGAACAATATTCAATAATAAAATTAATTTTTGTTAGTTTGAACACCAAAAAGTCCAAAAACACATGGCGTATGTTTTCAAAAAAATAGAAAAAAAATAGGGAAACGTATAATAATTGAAAATCTTAGAAGTAGTAAATTTCGACCTTCAAAAAATCTCTATAAAAAAAGATTAAAAAATCTGTTAAGATATAATCTCAACAGATTATACTTAATTTAATAATTAAAAATCAGTAAGTAATGTTTTAGTTTTATACCCGTCTACCCAAGGTTTAAAATCATCATAACCGGGATTTTGATATTTAGTTCCTAGATAAATGCAATATTTATTAGGATTGCAATCTTGCCCTCCAGTTTTACCACCATAAGCAATATTAAAGTAAACTTTTACGTTTCTCATAGTTTTCCATTTTCCGTTTACTTTAACCTTTTGAGTGATTTTTTTACCAGTATAGATGTTATGAAAACTAATACGTTTATTAGTATTTTTAGCATTAATCAATTTTTTATATTTGGCTAATGGAACTACAGCTTTATATTTTCCAATTTTGAAAGTTCTAGCTTTTTTAGTGATTTTATAAACGTATATACTACTAGACCCTGATTTTGAAACATAATTGTCTCCGTTGAATGTAGCTGTATATTTATAAGTCTTAGCTTTTGACAATTTTATTTTTTTAGTAGCAACTCCACGGGATACTTTTACTTTGTATTCTTTTCCATCAATTTTGAAAGTTACTGTACCTTCATCGACAAATTGGCCGTAAGAATCGACGACGTTACATTTTAAAGTAGCATAATCTCCTTTAGCACAATGATAAGCTTTGGGAGTTAATTTAACTGTTCCTTTATTAATTTTAACTGTAAATGTTGCAGGTTTAATATTGTAAACATCATCATTGCAAACAGCCGTTACAGTATAAGTTCCTACCGGCTTGTTAAAAATTGAATAATATCCTTCCCACTCGTATTCGTCATCATCATACAACCAGTAATCATATACGGAATAATCAACAACGCCGTAATTTATTTCATCAGCAATTATTTCGAGATTATACCAATCATTATCATATTGTTTTGATATTGTCCCATCACTCCAATGAAGAGTTACAACTCCATCTCCTAAAATAAGCGGATTTTCATCATTGTCTTGTAACCAGACGGATATGTCAGACCCCCATCCGTCATATTTTTGAGTTATATTTTCAACAATGAATTCTCCGTCATATTCAGGAGTTTCTTCATCAATATTCTCATTATCATCATCAGAACTGCTGTCTGAAGTACCATCATCAACAGTAGTTTCAACATTGTCGGAACTATAATCTGATTCGTCTGAATAAGAACTATATTCAGTCAAATAGTTCATATCGGACAATGGAGCAACGGTATTATCGGTTTCAGTTATAGAATAATTTTCTTCAAATGAAGAGTTTGCAGAAACCGCTCCTATAACAACACTAATCATAAAAATCGATAATATTATTAACATTAGTGATTTCTTATTACTCATAATTATTTCTCCTAATATTCGTTAATAATACATATTTAAGTTTTTACTAATATAAATTATGTTTAATGAATATATATTGTATTATTAAATGTTATTTAAAATAAAAAAATAGAAAAAATAGGGAAATGTATAAAAACTCAAGTTGTGTCTACAAGACATCTCCGGAATTTTTAACGAAATTTTCAATATTTTTAATTTTGCTTTTAAGTTCGTCTAAATCTGATTTTAACTCTTTATTCTCATTTTCCATATGAATAAATTCCGGAGATTTGATAGATAGCTTTTCAACATCTTGATTTATAGTTACAGCCGGAAGATGTTTGATATATTCGTGTTTTAAATCTTCGGGATTAGTCATAAAATAAGCTTGGTCGGTTTTGTTTTTAGCTTTTCCCTGCAAGTCATTGACTTTATCTAAGCTCATACCGTCGTTATATAGTGCGGAGGCGTGAAACTTACGTAACATATGGCTTCTAAATCGATTATAAGAGCCTACTTTTCCTAATCCTAGTTTATTATTTATTTCTATAAATTTGGCATTAAAATAAATTGAATTTATTCTGAATAAAGGTTTATAATCTGTTAAATAGTCAGTTCTATCGAGCAAATATAAATTTATAGCCTTTACTGCTTCAGGACTACAATAGGTAGTGTAATATTTTCCCGTTTTTTGTCTTAAAATACTAAATGTTGGAATAATATTATTATTTTCGTTTAATTCATTTATTATGTCGTATATGTTAGTTTTGTTTGTATATTCTGATAGGGCTCCAATATAATCTCCGATAGTTAAATTCAAGGTTTCAGTTCTAGCACAACCGCTAGACGCCATAAAATATATTATTGCTTTCATTGTAGGAGTTGCAATATTTATAGCTTGTCTTATGATTTCTTTATCAGGTAAATCTTTGAATTGGATAGGTTCTGGTTTTTTTAAACTTTTTTCGTTAATTTTAGGTAAATCGATTATTTCTATTTCATAATATCTGTAAATAACTGTTATGGGATTGAAATAGATGTGCGCTGTATTTAAAGAGAAATTTTCAAGTAAATGTTGTCGATATTGAATCAATCTCCTTTTTAATTTTCTTTTTTTCCATTTTATGCCTTTATCTTCTTCATTTTCCGCCTCTTCTAACAGTTCTTCCAAAGACATTGACCAAAAATCAGTATATTTTTTAACCGCTCTTTCATAAACAATTTTAGTGGCTTCGGAATGATTTTTTACCATATTCACTTCACTTACTAGCTCGTTATCCATATTATCACCTAATTGACAATAAGTATAATATATTAATGAAATATATTATAATTTGAGAGAGAGCATTTGGTAAGTAATCCGATTTTTCAAATTATTGAATCACCAAAAGTTTAAGATATTTTAAAAAATATGTATTAGTTACTTTTTGTTACTATTTAAAGTTTTCTATTTTTATAACTAAAAGTTATTTAAAAAGAAATTCTTTTAATCTTTGATTTTTCATATTAATAATTGATTATTTTATGAAATTCAGTTGTTATTTTCTTGATATTGGCAATAGTTATAATCTGATTGTTAAAATTATTGAATATCAAATTTGCATATTTTTTTAATTTTTGGTTTAGGATGGTAAGTATATTATTTTTTAACATAGGTAATGGTTTCCAAAAGTAGATTTCCAATAGTTAATGGTGGTCGTCAATGTTAAATTACTCCTAAAACTTTAAGTGTAGCTATATTTATTAAAATCATTATAATGTCAAATGGAAAAAGTAAATCCAATTTAAAATCATACTCTCCAGTATAATCTTCATGTTTTTCATTGTAATATAAGTTATTTAATTGGTTAAGCATAATTCTGCCAATTATGCAATAAATTAGGAAACTACAACCAAAATAAAGAATATTGTCTAATGTCAGTGTTAATGCTAATGTAATTAGATATGTGAAGATTTGAAGTAAAATTGTTGTTATAAAAATTTTTCTTCGATTTTCTAAAAATCCCATAATCTCACTCCTTTTAGTTTTGAATATTGACATTCGATTTATTTAATGTTATGTTATTATGGGAGATAATTAAGTAATTTTACAGATATGTAACATAAGAAAATCATGAAAAAAGGCATTATTTGTGTAACATGAAAAAATAGGTCATTATATTCTTTTTTAATGCATTCAAATTTCCAATCTAAGTCACTAAATTTAATACTAAATATCTTCATAATTCCCGCATAAACAATTAACTGGATTAAAATTAAGATATTATTCTGATAAATAATATACAAAGTTAGAAAAAGGAAAAAACATGCAATATATGAAATAAAATAATAAATTATTAATTTTTTACTCTTATAATAAGAATCCATATTTTTCCCCCATTCACTTCAGAATTATATTATGTTTTTCTTAATAAAAATGTTTTGAATATTCTTCATAGCATTCGATTTAAGATATTTGTAGTTGGTGATTAGGATATTTTTTGGTTGATGATTAATTTTTTAAAATTCATTAAATTACTTATTTCATTAATTAAATCATTTTAATTAAAAATAAAAAATTCATGATGGTTGATGATTAAGGTTGATGATTAATGTTTTATTTCAAAATATATTCTGTATTTCTACCTTTTCCTCTACTTTCAATTAATTCATTATTTTTTAGTTTTCTAATAATTTTATAGCTGGCTTGGGGAGTAATTTTTAACATCTCTTGAATATCTTTGTTTTGGATATGTCCTTTTTCTTCAAGAAGTGTTAATACAGAAATTTCATTTGGAGTTAATTGAATTGTTTTATCATATTTTGATGTGATTTCACCTAATTTCAATACTTCTGATTTAACTTTATTAATTGAGTATAATACTCCTCCACAGAAATATTCCAGCCAATTAGTCAAGTCATGGTTTTTATCAGCACTGTGTAGGGCATCAACATAAGCCTGCCTGTCCTGATTATAATATTCATCTAAAGTGAAGTAGTTATTGATATTAAATTTGTGAACTGATAGAATTAATGTTGCCATAAGTCTGCTGGTACGCCCATTTCCATCAACAAATGGGTGGATACGTACTAATTCATAATGAAGAATTCCTGCGATAATGACGGGATACATTTCATCTGTTGAATTGTTCAACCAGTCTAATAATTCCTCTACCAAATAAGGCACTTTATAAGCATCTGGTGGCACGTAATTTATTTTTTGAGCATGCAGATTGCCGATAAATACTCGAGTATCCCTAAATTTACCTTCATATTCTGGATTTCTTAATAAATCTTTAGTCAGATCTTTATGCACGGATAAAATTGTGTTTTGGGTAATAGTTTTATCTGAATATTGGTCTAAATGATTTAATACATTGAAATAATTTAATACTTCCAGTTCTGCTTTTGTAGTTGGTTTCTGATTGTTTTTGATTAATGTTTCTACTTCGTCTAAATTTAAAGGATTTCCTTCAATTGATGTTGAGTAATGTGAAGATCTAATAAGAGCGTCCTGTTTTAATTTGGTATCGTATAATGGGATTATTTTAGCATTGTTGATAACTTCTTTAGCTGAAGCGATTTCTGCAATGTAATTTACAATTTTATCAGTATATGTAAATTTAGGTTCAAACATAGTATCAACTTTTATTTTTCTTAATTACTATACTATATGTGGTTGATGATTAACATATTTTTTGGTTGATGATTAATTTTTAAAAACTCTTTAAATTACTTATTTTATGATTTAAACAATTTTAATTAAAAATAAAAAAATCAAGTTGGTTGATGATTACGGTTGATGATTAATGTTTTGTGAAAAAATTTATTTTAATTTTCTTTGGGAATTTGGTAACTATTCAAAAATTTGATTATTCACTGTTTGTAAATAAGATTTTAAAAACATAGTTACTTCCAAACTATACTATTTAATCACTTAAATACAGATAAAATGGTAACTATACAATTTTTTGTTGATTTCCCTTTTGTTAGTATATAAATATTTCGATTAAATTTACTAAAAGTTATTAAAAATTAATTTCTTTAATCTTTTATTTTTCATATTAATAATGCTTTATTTTATTTATTTCATCATTTAATTTATTAATATGGGTAATATCCGTCATTTATTGTTAAAATTAAGAATTTATATCATTTATGTTTTAGTTGTATGTTATTTGTATTTGAGATTATTTTCTAATACTTAAATATGGTGGGTATTGTTAAATTTTGAATTATATGTATATAATGAAACTTTTCATAGCTCAAAATTAAAGCTTACTGCTGTAAATTTCATGCCGCTATCTCTGATTTTTTTAGATTTTATGTCAACGTCACCGTATTCTTTTAGAAAAGTATTGATTTCTCTTGAAATGGAGTTGTAATTTTTCCTGTCATAAACTCTGTAATTTCCCATGAATTTTACGGTTTCCTTTTTATTTAGGACATTTATTTGATCCATTCTGAATGATTCGTTGTTTTTTTCC
>JAFRCC010000028.1 GCA_017404545.1 Clostridia bacterium | reverse complement strand
ATAATTGCAAAAGACAAAATTTAATGCAAATGTCCGCGTAATTGTTCGTGCGCCAAAATTTGCCACGCAAATTTTGTGTGCAATGTTGGCGAAGCCTTTATATTATAGGAAAGTTCGAAGAACTTTCCTATAATATAAAAAAGGAAAAGCTTGCATACTTTTCCTTTTTATACTTATTCTATTGCTTCGTTATTATTACTTACTTGTGTTTCTTGTGCCGCTGACTCTAAGTCTTTCATTGTTAGATTTACTCTTCCTTGGTTATCTATTTCGTATACTTTAACACGAACCTCATCACCAATTGAAAGAACATCCTCAACTTTCTCAACTCTCTTACTCGAAATTTTCGAAATATGTAGTAATCCTTCTTTTCCACCTAAATCAACAAAAGCCCCAAATGGCATTATTTTTGTTACTACACCATCATAAATTTCATTTACTTCAATTTCTCTAGCTATATCTTTTATTATTTTCATTGCTTTTTCGGCACCTTCGATATCAGAAGAATATACAAATACTTGTCCATCTTCTTCTATATCAATTTTAACACCAGTTTCTTCTATAATCTTGTTGATAACCTTTCCTCCTGAACCAATGACATCTTTAATTTTATCAACAGCAATTTTCGTAGATAAAATTTTTGGTGCATATTTTGAAATTTGAGGTCTTGGTTCTGCAATTTGTGGTGCCATAATATCATCCAATATATGAATTCTAGCTTTTTCTGTTCTATTAAATGCTTCTTCAATTATTTCATAAGATAATCCATCAACCTTAATATCAACCTGAATTGCTGTTATACCATCTCTGGTTCCACCTACTTTAAAATCCATGTCTCCAAAGAAATCCTCAATTCCTTGTATATCTGTAAGCATAACATATTTGCTTGGATCGTTCTTATCTGTTACTAAACCTGTTGAAATACCAGCTACCGGTTTCTTAATTGGAACACCTGCATCCATAAGGGCAAGTGTACTTCCACATATACTTGCTTGTGATGTTGACCCATTTGAACTTAATACTTCCGATACAACTCTTATTGAATATGGGAACTCTTCTACCGAAGGTAATACTGGAACCAATGCCTTTTCTGCTAGTGCTCCGTGTCCTACCTCTCTTCTTCCAGGTCCTCTTGATGGTCTAGCCTCTCCAACACTATATGATGGGAAATTATATTGATGCATGTATCTTTTAGCAATATTTTCATCTAATCCATCTAACTCTTGCTCTTCGCTCTTCATTCCAAGTGTTGCAATTGACATTACCTGAGTTTGGCCTCTTGTAAATATTGCACTACCATGAACACGTGGTAGAACTCCAACTTCACATGATAATGGTCTTATTTCATCTAACGCTCTTCCATCAACTCTCTTATGCTCATTATATATTAATTCTCTTACACACTCTTTTTCTAGGTCATGAACACTATCTGCAATGGCTGTTTTTAATTCCTTAGCAGCTTCTTCTCCAACTTTCTCAATATAATAATTTGTTATATCTTCTGTTAATTTCTCAACAGCTGCGTCAACATCTCGTTTATCTGGATGCTGAATTTCTACATACATTCTGTCTTTAAAATTTGCTTTAACTTCTGCAAATACTTCTGGATCAGTTATAAATGGTGTATATTCAAATTTTGGTTTACCAATTTCGGCTTTTATTTTTGAAATAAATTCACATAGTTTCTTAATTTCTACGTGTGCTGTTTTTATTGCCTCTAGCATAGTCGTATTTGGTATTTCATCTGCTCCAGCTTCAATCATAGCAATTTTATCAATTGTTCCGGCTACAGTTAAACGTAATTTACTTACCTCTCTTTGTGCAAGTGTTGGGTTTATTACTATTTTACCATCTACATATCCAACATCAACAGCTGCCGTTGGTCCACCAAATGGAATATCAGATATTGATAGTGCTGCAGACGCTCCAATCATCGCACATACTTCTGGTGAACAATCTGGATCAACTGCCAATACTGTTGCAACCACACATGTACTATTTCTAAAGTCTTTTGGAAATAGTGGTCTTATTGGTCTATCAATTGCTCTTGATGTAAGAACTGCTTTATCTGCTGGTTTTCCTTCTCTTTTTGTATAACTTCCTGGAATCTTACCTACAGCATATAATTTTTCTTCATAATCTACTGATAATGGGAAAAAATCTACTCCTTCTGCGGCTTCTTTTGCTGCAGTAACATTTACCATTACTACAGTTTCTCCATATCTTACAACAACACTGCCATTTGCTAGCTCTGCTATCTTCCCACTTTCTATTGTTAATTTTCTTCCTGCTAATTCTGTTTCATAAATTTTAAACATATTTAATCTCCTTTTTGCGCCAATTGGGGCTATTTTATTCGGCGCTTTTCAACTCATTTTATTGCGCCAAATAAGATTCGCCCCTCTTTTTTCGACGCATTGCCCAAAATTAGTTGTAACCTCGATAAAGTTGAATTTATGCACACTTTAATTTTCGGCTCCGTCCCTAAAATTCAAATTTATCCAAGCTACTTACTAATTTTTAAGCATTTGTAACACCACATTATAAAAAAACAACAAATGGACGTTCAGCAACAAATTGCAAAACGTCCAAAAGCTTTATTTTCTTAATCCAAGTTTTTCTACGATATCTCTGTATCTTTGAACATCTTTATTTGATAAGTAATTTAATAAATTTCTTCTACTTCCTACCATTTTTAGAAGACCTCTTCTTGAATGGTTGTCTTTTTGGTGAACTTTTAGATGTTCTGTTAATTCATTAATTCTTTCTGTTAAAAGAGCTATTTGAACTTCTGGTGAACCAGTATCGTTTTCTTCTCTTTTATAAAGATTAATAATTTCTTGTTTTCTTTCCTTTGTCATTTTACATGCACCTCCATTTTGATATTCTCCCTAAACTGAGTTATAGAGTAGGTGTTACTTTATCCTAAAACTAAGTATAAGGAATTTTTACTTGCTTATTTTATCATACTATTTATCCGTTTGCAAGCTATATCTCAAATTTTATATATCAATTATTATGTATTCACTTTCAAATTTAGTAGCGATGTAATTTGTATTTTTTATTTCATCTGGAGCATCTTCTACCATGCCTTCATATATAACGTTATCATCTTTTTTTACCTTTATTTTTAATAATTTTAAATCACCAATTCTTAAATACATGCTTATGTCCTCCCATGCAAAAAGCCTATTGTTAACACCAGATTAACATATAGGCTTTTTATATTATTTGTTATCTTTCCTTTTCGTTTTCATCTCCACGTGTAGGTGGTTGTTGTACATCTTGTGTTTTGTTATCTTTGTATGACTGAGCCTTCTCTGGGTCAACTTGAATCTCATCAAAAGCACCTTCTTTTTCAGCTTCCTCTTTTAAATAATTATTTGAATCACTACCACTTAATTTACTAGCATCTAATTTCCCTGCAAAGAATTTTTCTTTTAATTTCTTAGTTGCCTTTGCTGGAAAACTTGTTATTTTTATTAAGAAGTTTAATATTACTGTTAAGAAATTATTTCCAGATAACGTGCCCACTGAGCTTGGTGCATTTGGTATATATTGCGAATTTAAGCTTGCAGCTTGCTCATCTGTTAGGTTTCTAAAACCTTTCATACGTCTACCCATATCATCTGTATAATATTCATCCGCAAGTTTAGAGCTATCATATGAATAATATGAACCTTCATAATCTCTTGTTCCGCTTCCTCTTGAATCTATCAATCTACCTTTTGAATCTCTTCTATATGATGGATTATATCTTGTATCTAGCGTATGACCATCAAATTCTGCATCGCTCTTCAAACAATATCCATACTTACCTTTTACATGGTTTGCATCCCATGTAGGATCGGCATTATACCATTTTCCATCGATTTTCACCCTTACCCAGGCGTGGTATTCACTATGGCTCATATTCTTAGATTTGGAATCACCTTGTACATACTCAATCTCTAATCCACACATTTTTCCCAGTTGAACTAGCGAATCTGCAAAACCAGCACAAACACCTGATCCACCTTTACAGAAAAAGTCTTGTAAGTTTCTAGATGTATACTGACTTTCACCTTTACTATCTACAGCAGCATAGTTGTATTTAGCTCTTTTTATAACCATATTGTATATAGCCATAAATTTATCTCTTTCACTCATATGTTCAAAATCTTTTCCTGGATTCTTCTTAGCCAAATCAGACTTTGCTTTCGTTACCATTGCTTCTGCATTTCCAACAATTTTTTCATATACATTTGGTGTATATCCCCTAGCTGCTGCTTCATCCCAACCACTATTTACATATACTTTACCAATATTTACGCCCATTGCTTTTATAGCTTGAAAATTTTCTTTACTAAATTCACTAATGCTATTTATATCGATGTCGATTTTTGGCATTTTTGCTACTTGAAACAATTTTTGTACTTGGCTATTTCCCTTGTTAGCAAGTAATATATTTACAGAATTAGCATCCATACCAATATTAATTTTTCCAGAATTAATGTCAGTACATATATTTTTAAAGTCCTGGTCAGATATGCCACCTTTCACATATTCGATTATGTCTGAAAGATTAATAGCTCCAATATTTTTAATTCCTTGATTCTCAGTTTTGCTTTTATTGTCCTCAACCAAATTTTCTAAAAAACTACTTTTCAATTTTCGCACCCCTTAATTTTCTACATCATAAATATAATTTTGTTCTTTGTGTTCTACTCTTACATTATTTAATTTTTTCGATATATCTGTTAATTTTTTTACTTTTGTTCCATTTAAATTCAAATACTCTAATTTGTTAAGATTTTCTACTCCATCAATATTTTCAAGATTTAAATTTTGTAAATATAGCTCTGTAATCTCTTTTAAAGCTTCGATTCCTGCTAAATTAACATGTTCACAATTCACAATTCTAAGTTTTGTAATACATTTCATTTCGCTAAAAATAGATGCATCAAATTCTATGCAGCCATCAACTATAACATATGTAGCATGCATATTAAATTTTTTACATTTTGGAAAAACACAATTTGTAAATTGTATTGATTCAATATTTTCTAAATTATTTAATATACCAATTTCATTTTCTGAAATTGCCATATTGGCTATCATACATGTTTTTAAATTTGTAAAAAATACTAAATCGTATATAGTTGCATCTGTTGGTTCGTCTAAAAAGTCTAACGCATCTAATGTAACATCTTTTATTTGTTCAACATCTTCATCATATATTGGAGTATTTCTATCCTTGTTTAATGTTAGGTATACATACTCTGTTAGTTCTCTACTTTTTAATTCTATCTCAACCATAATATTCTCCTTTTGTAAAATTATCATAATTGTATCATAGATTATTTTTTTTGGCTAGTGTTTTATGTAAATTTAATTGATAATTCTAGATTTTAATGTAATAGAAAATCATATTTTTTAGATATCTAATATTTGTTCATTTTTATAGAGCAAAAATTCTGGAAACTTTCATTAGTTTTCCAGAATTTATTTCTTATACTTCCATTTGAGTCCCTAAAAAGCTTGCCGCAGATTGAACAACCTTTTGTTCGACTTCAGACATCTTTTCGTTAGGTTCTTTTGAAAGTAAAATTACGCTACCTATTGATTCTCCTTCGACAATTATAGGATATACTACCTGAGCATTTTTCGATTTATCATTTATTTCGTTGTTTGTTATTGGTATAGCTGTATTGTTGTTATCCTTACTCGTATAATTTTCTCTATCATCCATAATTTGCTCTAATTGTTTACTAATATTTTTCTCTAGATATTCTTTTTTAGAGCCACCTGATACAGCAATTACAGTATCTTTATCTGTAATACATGCAATATGACCTGTTGTTTTTGCTAGTGTCTCAGCGTACTCAGTTGCAAATTCAGATAGTTCTCCAATAGGAGAGTATTTTTTTAGTATTACACTACCTTCTTTATCAGTAAAAATCTCCAATGGATCTCCTTCTTTTATTCTTAAAGTTCTTCTTATTTCTTTTGGTATTACAATTCTTCCTAAATCGTCTATTCTTCTAACAACGCCTGTTGCTTTCATGACTTTCCTCCTTGTTTTTCAAAGTTTTATATTGTTAGTATTGCAAGATTTTACAAAATTATACGAAAAAAACATTGAACTAAATTTGTTCAATGTTTTTTAATTGTTTTATTCACTTAAAATAAATCCATAATCTATTAAACAACTTTTCATCTTTTTCATTAGATTTGTTTAATATATTTAATCTTTTTAGCATCGCATATTTGTAAATTCTTGCAAGAAGTATCTTTTTTATTATAATTACATCCATTTCTTCCATAAAACATTACCTCCCATTTCATGAATCTAAAACATTAATATCATTTAATTGTATCCACATTTTCAGGTTTATTTTGAGAACATGTACGAGTTCCAATGAGGGTAAAGACGGCTCTCCTTCTTTTATACGAAGTGTTTTTCTTATTTCCTTTGGTATTACTACTCTATCTAAATCATCTATTCTTCTTACAACACCTGTTGCTTTCATGACTTTTCCTCCTTGTTTTTTCAAGGTTTTATATTGTTAGTATTGCAAGATTTTACAAATTTATACAAAAGAAGCAAGCCCCTCCTTTCATATTTGAAATTTAGTTCTTGCTTCATTTATTATTTTGCAACAATTTTATTATTACTCATTTCATACGCTGTATTTGCAGAATCTATATTTATTGTTACTCCTTTTTTTGCTAATTTATTTAAGATAGTTATTTGATTTGCTTCTATTGTAGTGACACTTGCTGGAATATTTATTTCAGTAATTGAATCAGCATGATTTACAGCATCAGTTTCACCTGCCCATATTGCTTCTTTACCAATTGTTGTTGTTCCATCTTTTATATTTAATGTTCCTGAATAATGAAGTGGAATCGCTATTAATTCAGTTCCATCTTTACTATAAATACATCCTTCATATGATGAATATCTTGGATTGTCATTTTTTACTTCATATTTACTTATAGATGAATACAAATATATTGCCACATTCAAACTAGAACCACTATTTATAAATTCATAACTATTACTATTTTTATTTATAAATCTTTCTATTTCATAACTATTTGGTAATACTAGAGTTTCTATGTTTTTATTTCTGTTAAATGATAATTCATTTAAGAATGTAACACCTTCTGGTAATTCGAATCTATTATTTTCAAAAGTTTTGCCCATTGGTATATTCATTAATCTTGTACCATCATAGCTATATAATATATCATCAATTGTTTTTAACGCTGTATTGCCTTCTTCAACTTCAAATTTCTTAAAGTTATTTGTACCAAAGTTATAGAATATGTGCGATTTTGCAACTGTTTTTACACTTGCAGGTATTGTGAATTTTTCTTGATTGTATGCACTATTATGATTAAATGTAAAATTATCTATCCTTGTATAATTATTTGGCATAACTATATTTTTAAGTCCAGTACAATATTGGAACATAGCTTTATTATTGGTTATTTTTGACATATTCCAATTACTTAAATCCATATTTGTTAATTTTGAACATTTGTTAAACATAAATATACAACTTGCCAAATTTGATGTATTCCAAATGCTAACATTTAGACTTGTTAGTCCTGAACATTCTGAAAACATATAATTCATATTTGTTACTTTAGATGTATTCCAATCACTTAAATCAATATTTGTTAGTTTACTACAATATTGGAACATGGCTTCCATTGTTGTTACGTTATCTGTTTTAAAGTTTTCACCAAATACTATATTAGTTAATGAACTTCTTCCTCCACTATCATATGCATCTCCACCTATTGCGAACATGTACGACATATCTGTTACTTTTCTTGTATCAAAATTGCTTATATCTAAACTTGTTATTTTATAACAATTATCAAACATGGCTTTCATTGTTGTTACATTTTTCGTATTAAAACGACTTACATCCAGATTTGTTAATGATGAACATCCGGAAAACATATTTCGCATACTTGTTACTTTTTCTGTATTAAATTCAGTTAAATCCAAACTTGTTAATGATGAACATCCATTAAATAATTGTTGCATATCAGTTACTTTTTCTGTATTAAAATCACTTACATCTAAACTTGTTAACGATGGACAATTATTAAATGTTGCAGTTAAACATTCAACATTATCTGTTTTCCAATTTTCTTCTCCATCTATGTTTTGAAGTTTTTCACATCTTTGGAACATTGCAATCATAGTTGTTACATCATCAGTTATTAAATTAGATAAATCCATGTATGTTGCATTTGAATAGAAATTAAATAGTTTATTACTATTAGGATTTGCTTTTACTCCTCCATTTTGTCCTATATATATTTCATATTTTGAATTTGAATCAGTATCTAAAGCATATGCAATTATACTTCCATTTTGTTTTTCTGATACATCCCATTGTTTCTTTACACTATTTTGTAAATTACTTGGAAGTTCAAGTGTGTTTAATGTATAAACTTTTTCTACTTGTGATTTTTTAATTCCTTGATTATTATCAAATGCTGCTAACGTTTCTCCATTTGTTGTAGACATTACTCTTAAATAATCAGGCGCCCATTGTGCATATAAAGTTACATCTGCTCCAGATGATAGATTTTTAACTGAATCACCATCGCCATACTGTATTCCTGTTCCATCTACTTTTGTATTCCATCCTATAAAAGAATAACCTGCTCTACTAAATGTATTAGCTGATAATACTTTTTCAACATCGTAACTAAATTTTTGTGGTTCCATTGTTCCAGTTGCATTTTCATTGTTTTTATCAAATATAACTCTGTATTGATTTCCCTCCCATTGTGCATATAAATTAACAGTTGCTCCTTCTTCAGTTGCTAAGTTGGTTACTTCTTGTCTATCTTCATATACAGCACCTGTTCCATCTACTTTTGTGTTCCAATTCTTAAATGTATAATTTTCTTTTGTAAATGCATTTGTTGTTAAATTTTTTGTTTCATCATATGTTAGCGTTTGATTTTCCATTGTTCCCATTGCATTCTCATCATTTTTATTAAATAATACTTGATAATTATTTGCTCGCCACTCAGCATATAATGTAACTTCTGCGCCATCTGCTATTGATAGGTTTATTACTTCAGCTCTATCTCCAAGATGAGTACCTTTTCCATCTGCCTTTGTATTCCATCCTGCAAATTTATATCCTGTTTTTGTAAACACATTTTCATTTAGGTTAGTCGCTTTATCATAAGTTGCTTCTTGGTTTGCCATCGAGCCTGAACCTGTATTTCTGTCAAATACAATTGTGTATGTATTTGCTTCAAAGTTTGCTTTATATTCTCTATTTTCTATTGAACCTGTTAGAATTGTTACTTCCATTGTTTTTTCTGTAAGCTCTGTTCCTGTCCATCCTTTAAATGTATATCCTGTTTTTGTTGGGTTAATTAATGTTATAGTATCGCTATTTACTGTATAAGTTGTTGGATTTTCAGGACTTACTGTTCCATTATCCAAGTTATAAGCAATTGTATATGTATTTTCTGTCCAATTTGCTGTGTAATTTAAATTTTCTCTTGTTCCTGTTGGTACTGTTACTCTTTCTTGAGGAGTAGTAACATTTGAACCTGTCCATCCTTTAAATGTATATCCTCGTTTTGTAGGATTATTTAAAGTAAATGTATCAAATTTCGTAAATGATGTTCTATTTGCTGTTTCAACTGTTCCACCATCTAGGTCATATGTTATTGTATAAGAGTTTGGGTTAACTGCTACCCATGTAGCTTCATAAATCTTGTTTTCTAGCTCTGCAGGAATTGTGATATTTGTAGAAACTGAAACATCTTCTTTCCAACCAACAAATTTTTCTGTTATATCTCCATCATTGTCTTTTCTGTCTTGAGGATTATTTAATGTTATACTTTCTGTTTCTATTGTAAATGTTGTTGGATTATTTAATGCTGTTTCTTCCTCCTCAGTTAGTCCTCTATAAGTTATTGTATAAACTATTGGTGTCCAATTTGCTGTATATTCTCTGTTCCCTGTACTTCCTTTAGTAATTGTTACATCTTTAGTTTTATCAGTAAGCTCTGTACCTGTCCAGCCTTCAAATGTATATCCAATTTTAGTTGGCTTATTTAGTATAATCTCATCTGATTCAATTGTATATGTTGTCGGATTTCCAGATGCTGTACCACCATTTAAGTTATATGTAATTGCATATTCATCTTTTGTCCAGTTAGCTGTATATTTTCTGTTACCAATTGAACCTTTTGCAATTGTAACATTTTCCGTTTTATCTGTAAGTTCTGTACCTGTCCACCCCTCAAATACATATCCTTCTTTTGTAGGTTTATTTAATTCTATATCTGCAGTTTCTGTTGTATATGTTGTTGGATTTATTTTTTCCTCTTCTAAAATCCCCTCTTTTAAGTCGTAGCTTATTGTATATGTTATTGGTGTGAATTTTGCTGTTATTGTTACATCATCTGTTATTTGGGTATCTGGGTTAAATTCATTTCCGTTTTTATCTTCCCATTTATCAAATTCATATCCAGGTATTTCTGGATCATTCAAACCTTCTATTTTTGTATTGTAAGGTGTAATAATTTCATATTTTCTGTTATTTACTATGTATGAAACAACGAGTTTATCTTTTAAAGCAACTTTACTTTCAAATGTAATGGTCAATGCATATTCTGTTGCAGCCTTCGATATAGTTGGAAGGAGTAAAACACAAACTATAAATAAACTAAATAGCTTAAACCCTTTTCCACCATGTTTTACTCTATGATTTTCTGTTTTCTTTCTAACATTTGAAATATCATTATCAATTGTACTTTCATATATTCTTGCATTACTTCTTGTTCTTCTAGATTTTCTTTTTGTAGAAGATGTTTGTGCTCGTTGTACACTTATTTTATTTTTTCTAGAAAGAAGTAATAGCATTATAAATGATATACTTGCAATTGATATATATACTCCTACATTATCACCTGTTTTCGGATTTGATGAAGTATTTATAGGAATTGTTGTATCAATAACATTTCCATTTTCATCTTCTAAAGTAAATGTAATGTTAACTGAAAGATTTTGGTTTCTGTTTGAAATATGACCTTCAGTAATATATTTTTCTGTTACTTCAATAGTAGTTTCCTCTTTAGAGTTAAGTTTTGTCCCTTCACATCCATCATAGATATATGAAATATATCCATTTGTATTATCATCTTTAACAGATTTTATTGTATAACTTTTATCATCATTGTTTTTAACTTTTATTTTGTATGTAATACTATCTCCAACTTGATGAAATGTTATATCATTATTTATTTTACACTTTTCAAAACTAAAATTATGTACATCAACTGTAGATGATTTTGCGGAGACTTCCGCACTCGTTATTTCAAACGAATCTACGGAGGCGAGGGTTATTCCTGCCTTGATTATCGAAAACAGAAATACCAGTAATACTATTGGGATCAATAGTTTTCGCTTTGATGTTTTCTTTTGTACTTTGCTCATTTTTATCACTCCTATAATTATATTTATACCATGTAATTTTGCATCTTTTCATCTCTTGTATTTGTTTGTTTTTCATTTAAACATTTTTCTGGTATAATAACGTGATTATACTATACTAAACAATCGAAATTTTTGCAATAACTCAATTTTGTTCTTGATATATAATATATAATATATAATGAAGTAAAAGAGGAGTAAAACAAATGGGAAAAGATAAGGGTATAACATTAGTTGCATTAGTAATCACAATCATAGTGTTATTAATACTAGCACGGAATTTCAATAGCAATGTTAAGTGGAGATGATTCGATACTAAATAAAGCAGGAAAATCAAAAGATTTAACAGGAACAAAATCAACAGCAGAAAAAGT
>JAFRCC010000027.1 GCA_017404545.1 Clostridia bacterium | reverse complement strand
GTTCTCCTACAAGTTCTAAGTCAAAAACTTTTTGGTAGTTATCAGCGTTTATTTTCTCTAATCTAATCATCTTATACATCTCCGAGTTTTGTTTAAATACTTGTTCTTGCGATAATTATAACATAATTTAAAAGACTGGGCAGGGGTTTATATATAACACTAAAATTTGTTGAAGTCTTAATATATATTTTAAATAACTTGCCTTTCACTAACCTGCCCCATTAGTTTAAGTACATTTTTTCACAATCTCAATAGAGTAAGCCTATTGGTACATAATTAAATTATCGTTAAATTAGGACTTCATAATTTCTCATAAGACTTGTATCAAAATGCTTAACGTTGTAAATCCGCATTTTTCTGACGCTACCCCAATACTAACATAAGAAAAGCAATGACTGCATGATGAGTTTTTATATTTAAATTAAATGCCAAATTCGCAATAATACTTCCGATAGAGATAGCACCAATAAAATCAAAAGTATTCATTTCAGCAATAATTTGCTTTCCTAGTAGTTTAGCTCCGATAAATAAAATCGAAAAAGCTAATAGTGTTCTCAAAATAATCTCTATATGTTCAGACACAAGTAGCTAACCCCTTTTGAATTAAGTGTTCGTATTATAACAATTTATATAAGGATAGTATGTGTCATTGTAAAAGAATTTATTATGTTCAATAGTATTAAATAATTCAAAATTAATGTCATGGTTATTCCTCTGTAGCTCCCCTTGACATCGGGGAGCTACTCCCAATTTTAGAAATTATAATAACACCACTTATAAGTAACAAAAAAGCTCACTCCTTATTTATTTTTATATAGGAGTAAGCTTTTCTCTATTATTAAATTCTAATTTATTTACCAAATAGACGACTCCAAAGCGATTTCCTCTGTTCTGAAGCTGCTATTAATCGCTTACTGTCTTGTATTTCTCTTAATACTTGCATTAATTGAATATCTCTTTGTTCTTCTCTTATTATTCTTTGAGCATCTGTTTCCTGTAAAAATTTACTTTGTTGATCCAATCTTTGAATTAATTCTAAATTAAGCTGTTCTAAACGTTCTATACGTTCTGATAATACTATTATCTGTTCTGTATCTACTACGCTATCTGTAGCAACAGTTGCTATCTCATTTTCTATAACACTTGTCATTGCTAGATTTACAGCCTGTTCTAGTGTTACGTTCTTCTTGTTCATAGCTGTTAATAGCCGTTCTATAATTGCTACATCCTTATGATAAAAAATTCTAGAATTATTACTACCGCGCTCGAAAGGATACCCAACTTCCTCCAGAGCAAGGCAATATTTACGCAAAGTACTTGAGCCAATCCCTAAATTCTTGGCTACCTCAGATCCCCAATAAGTTTGAGCCATATTTTGTCCTCCCTCTGCTTCAAGCTGTTCTCCAGTTGCTATATAGTCTTTTCCTTCTTTGAAAAGGTAACACCTTCTTTTTAAAATTTAAAGAAGAGTTTTCAATTGTTTTTTAAGATTAACAAAAGTTTATTTTTTTGCTTTTTAAAACACAGTTATAGATTTTATAATAAATCTTGATTAATAACCAACTGTATTCCTATTGCCATGACTATAATCTTCTTCCACAGCCAATGCATCTGCTTTAGTAACATGAACGGTACCAAATGAATGATTTGGAGGAGCATATATCGAATAAAGTTTTAACGGAATATTACCTGTGTTAATTACATTATGCCATGTTCCTGCAGGTATCATTATTGCAAAATCATCATAAGCATTTCTTTTGAAATTTAAATTATCTTTACTCTTTCCCATTTGAACAATCCCCTGACCTTGTTCAATACGTAAAAATTGATCAACATTAGGATGTATTTCCAAACCGATATCTTCACCAACATTAATGCTCATTAAGGTAACTTGTAAATGTGTTCCTGTCCATAAAGCAGTACGATACGTATTATTTTGCTTTGCTGCTTCATTGATATTAACAACAAATGGTTCTGATCCATAATCTGTTAACGAAATACTTCCATCACCATTGGAAAAACGAAAAAAATCAAATCTGTTTGTATAATCTATCTCATTAGGAAAATTCCAGTAAACAGACTGTCTTCCATAGTTATACATTGATACATTAGCATAATAAGGATATTGATATCGATACATAAAAGGAATATAGTGCATTTTTCTCAATCCTTCACAATTTTATAAAATTATCCTATGCACTGGTTAAGTCAATGTACTTAAAATTCAAAGTGACTTTTGTAAAGAAAGATTTTTAGCCTAAAACACTTATTTCATTAAATGGACCTTTAACTTAACAATACAATTGAAGTTTAAAAATCAAAAGAAAAAAACTATATCAACAAAGTTTTTCATCAAACTTTGTTTTAAAATTATCAATCTTTTTTATACAAGATTTTATACAATTTTTTGTACTAATACAGGACATTCGTAAACCGGAAAAACCATAGTATCTCAACAATGTATAAAATCATGCATAGGATGACAAACAAAGAAAAAGCGGAATCCTTATTATATCAATGGATTCCGCTTTTTCCTTGCTGCCGATAATGAGACGTTATGTATACTAGATTTGTATAACGTATTCATGTGTTTTTAATAAGTCACCTTGAATCTAAGTACATTTCTTTAACAAGTGCATAGAATAATTTTGTAAAAACGTGAAAGGATTGGGGAAAATGCACTATAATCCTTATATATATCCATATCAATATCTTTATTATGTTAATGTACCAATACCAATGTATAACTATGGAAGACAGTCTGTTTATTGTACTTTTCCTAATGAGATAGAGCATGCAAACAGATTTGATTCTTTTCACCCTTCCAACGGTGATAGAAGAATTTCGTTAACAGATTATGGACCAAAACCATTTGTTGTTAATATCAATGAAGCAACTAAACAAAACAATACCTATCGTACTGCTTTATGGACAGGAACACATTTACAAGTTACTTTAATGAGTCTCAATGTTGGCGAAGATATTGGTTTAGAAATGCATTCAAACGTTGATCAATTCTTACGTATTGAACAAGGCCAAGGGATTGTTCAAATGGGCAAAAGTAAAGATAATTTAAACTTTAAAAGAAATGTCTATGATGATTTTGCAATAATGATACCAGCTGGAACATGGCATAATCTAACCAATACAGGTAATATTCCTCTAAAACTTTACTCGATATATGCTCCTCCTAATCATCCATTTGGTACTGTACATGTAACAAAAGCTGATGCCATAAGCTGAATTAAACTATTAGGGGTAGCATCAGGATTATGCGGATTTACAACGTTAAGACAAAAAACCTTGTATCAATAGAGTACACTCTATTGATATATAATTGTACTTGAAAAATCACGTCTCTTACTGACCTTAAATTCAAAAAATCTAAACAATCTGCTTTTAATCGGTTTACGATGACATTACCAACCATAAGCATCCCCAGCTGTCCTTCTCCTTCAGCTTCTGCTCTCATCATCCTTGCCATCAGTGCAACATCACTTTCGGTATATTTCACTCGTTACACCTTTATCACTCCTTTTATTGAATTATATGAACAGTGCTCAACAAAAATACGTTGTTGTCGATTCCTAATGAACCTGTTTAAATATGAAAAAATCAGGGAAACATATGAATGATAAATGAAGGAGGAATGCAATTATGGCATCAACACCATATGACCCATTTAGACAATTGGTAAATATGCGAAGAGATTTTGACCGTATCTTTTCTGAATTACCGTTTGATTTTGGAGGGGATAAAAATCACTTTGGAAACATTAAGGTAGATGTTTATGAAACTGAAAATGAAGTTGTGGCAACATGTGATATACCTGGACTTGAAAAGAGCGAAGACGTGAACATTGATATTGAAAATAATGTATTAACCATTAGTGGTTCTATGAATAAAACAAATGAAACAAAAGAAAAGAATATGTATAGAAAAGAACGTTACACAGGCAGTTTCCAACGAGTTATAACACTTCCTAGTCCTGTAACTATTGAAGGTGTATCTGCGACATACAAAAACGGTGTGTTAGAAGTAAAAATGCCAAAAACAACACCAAATAATAAAAAGAAAATTGATGTGGATTTTCATTAAAAATGGGCGATTTATATCAAGTGATGAAAGAATTCGAAAGGGACTATTTAGAGGAAATATCTAATATACAGCCAGAATTAGTGGACCTGCTTATACTAACTTGTCATTCTTCAGAAATTAAAAAAAAAGCTATATTAAATGAACTTACTCATAACATTAAATTATCATATATGAAAAATAATATGAATAATCTTTCGATTAGCAATCGCTGAATAAGGACTGTCGAATACGACAGTCCTGTTATTAAGGGTAGCATCAGGATTATGCGGATTTACAACGTTAAGACAAAAAACCTTGTATCAATAGGGTCTACTCTATTGATATGGAATCAATAATACGTAAAATAAGAGTTTTGAATGTATCATATGACTTGTCTCAAAACCCTTATCGTTGTTAAGTTAGCCTTTTTTTCTTCTCAGAATTGCTTAACGTTGTAAATCCGCATTTTCGGGACTGTACCCCTATTAGAAATAGTAAAAAGAATCTTCAATTTAAGATCCTTTTTTTATGCCGATAACG
>JAFRCC010000026.1 GCA_017404545.1 Clostridia bacterium | reverse complement strand
TTTCAAATCTTCTTTTATCCGCCTCTCTATTTAAATATTCTTGAATAACAGGTTCAAGTTCTTCAAATCTGTCCAATATTTGTAATAAATGAAGAATACTATGTAGTCTTTTTAATTTTGTTTTATTATCTTCACTTGATTCTTTTATATTGTCCGATTCTTTTTCTAGCATTTTTACAATCCTATTTTTTAGCTCCTCATCCATAAAAATCCTCCTTTAATTAAATAATATATTATATACATCTTGTACATACTTTATTACTGTTTGTTAGAGCTAAAAAACATAGCTTTGCTATGTTCTTTTGGAGCGATTTCGAAACAGGTATGCGAAAAAAACATACTTTGTTGAAGCGCTCTTATATAATTCGATTTATTGTTTTTAATTTAACATAACTTTTATGTTTTATCAATATATAAATCGCATTTTTGCACCAGCTGGTGCAAAAATTATAAATATATATATGCACTACATATACAAAAGCAGGTAGATTTCTGTTACCTGCTCTTCATAAAAAATAATTATTTTACATATTTATCTATATTTTCATCTGTTAATTTAGTTTCGATTTTTTTAAAATTGTATTTCTCTTCAAATTTTTTAAATGTATCTGCTGAAACAATTTCATTGTTTATTTTGTAAGTTACATTCAATGATGTATTAGTATTGTTTCCATTACCATCATCTACTTGAACTTCATCATAATGCGTTTCTGCTATTAACATATAACCATCATTGTTATCAAATCCATAATACTCTGTACCATAGTCGGCTTCTGATTGCACTACATTATTATATAAATCAAATGTTGAAAATGCGTAATCTGAATGTGGTATTTTGTTAACTATAACATTCCCATCTTTATATGTAACCAAATAATAATCTTCTGATGCTGCAGGATTAACAACTCCAACTATGTACATTGGTACATTTCCAGTAGATATTTTAGCCAAAACCATAGATTCTTTGGCATAACTATACCAATCATTTCCATACATAGATTTATATACAGAAAACGATTCTGACATTGGTTTTGTAAATACATTATTTTTTATCCAAGTATCATCTTTTAAAGCCTTTTTTATAGCATCATTTGCTATTTTTGTTTCATCATCATTTTGCTTGGTTGTATTAGTAATATTTGTACTATCCCTTTCCTGAACTTTCTCTAAAGTTCTATCCCAATCATACAAATTAACATTCAATTTAAAATTTCCATTAGGCTCCTTTGAAATTCTTCCACTCCATTTTCTGTTATATGTATCATCATTCTTCTTGCAAATAAATTCTATATTTTCACCATTTATAGTATAATCACCATAAATTTCACTACTTGCCGTAAAATGGTCTGCTTGGAATGTTCCATCTTCATTTATAATTAACGTAGTATCCTCATCATTACTCCAAGTACCAATAAAATCAGATTTTTTTATATTCATTTCTTCAAGTTTTCCACTTTCATTACTATTGCTTGAGTCATTAACCGTATTAACTATATTGCTTTCATTGTTTTGTACATTCTCTATTTTTTTGTTTATAACTTTGTCTACCACTATAAATGTTAACAATCCAACAATTATTAAGCACAATATCACTATTAAAACTTTTACACTTTTTTTCATCAAAATTCCCCCTTTTATTATTTAGACTTTTGTAAAATACACTTTGGTTCACAAATTTATAGATAAATTTTACCAATGCAAAATTTTAGTGTCAACTACTCTATATTATTATTTTCATCGTTGTATAATCGAAACGTAAATGTTTCTTGGGTTTTAAGGAGGTTTTATTATGAAAGATAGCCATCTAACCCTAGATACTTTATGATTTACAAAACTTATTACAAGATAATTATTACAAACTATTTTCACTAATACTTACAGATTGTAGAAGTGAATTTGAAAAATACGACCTATTTGAGGTTACGTTAAAACCACATCTTTTAAGCAAAAAGAAACGTCTAAAACTGACGTTTCCCTTACAGATGGATTTTATTTTTACAAACGGAATTTACTTTTAAAATTCACCCTTATTTTCTTATCTTTATTCCAAAATAACCTAACATCATTACTGAAGCTATTCCAACAATAATAAAGAAATTTCTTTCACCTGTTTTTGCTAAATCTTTATCTGCAACTGTATTATCTTCTTTTTTAGCATTATTTACTTTAATTGGTATTTTAATTTCTTCAACTCTGTTTTCTGAAACTTTTACTTTTGCCACTAATGTAGTAGTCCCTGATTTTAATCCTTGTATTGTAGCTCTTCCTGCTACTTGAGTACCACCATATTTATTATTTTCTATGCCTTTTTCTGGCACACACTTTGCAATTGTTTCATCTTCTATTATCCATTCAACATCCCAATTATCTTTTACCATTAAAACTTCGTCAATCATCACTATGCCATCTTTTACTTTTGCAGTTATTTCCACTTTATCACTAGACTCTACATTTATCTCAATCTTTTCTTTGTTCGAAAATAGATCATAGATATCATCATCTACAGGTGGTTCAAGATTGTTTTCATCTTTAACTTCAATTTCATATGTACTACTATAAGAACCATACTCAGCTGTTATAGTTACTTTTCCGACCCCTACAGATTTAACTAATCCTTTCGTATCAACTGTAGCAATATTTTCATTAGAACTTGACCATGTTACATCATCATTTTTGATATTTGATAAATCCTCAACTCCCTGAATATTCAATTGTAACATATCACCTTTTGTAATTATTTTTTTTCCCTCTTTTTGAATTATGATAATGTTATTACCAATTACCATTATATTTCCTACAACTACTTCATACTCCTCATCTTCTCCGTTATACTCAGCTTTTATAGTAGTTTTTCCCTCTGCAACTCCTGTAACTTTCCCTGTATTGTCAACTATTGCAATTCCTTCATTACTACTTGTCCAAGTTACACCATTTAAATTAGTTTCATCAACAAATCTTCCCACGCTATCTGGATTTTCTGGATCATACATTTCATTTCCATATATCATCATTCCATATAGTTGTAATGTTTCTCCAACCCCAAGCTCATTATTTTCATCTAATGTAATCTTATCTCCTTTTGAATAATTATTTGAAGATATTGAAAACCATGGCAGTGTCACAGCATAAGAATTCATATTAAATGCAAAAAACATCATAATAATCACTAAAAATAAACAAACAATTTTTTTACTTTTCATAACTTAATCTCCCTTTTTTTCATTTTTCAACATAACTATAAATAAATTATAATATTAACATCTTAAATTTTTTTCATAACTTAATCTCCCCTTTTCTTCATTTTTCAACATAACTCTAAATAAATTATAATATTAACATCTTAAATTTACAAGTAATTTGAATAAATAATTTACCTATCACAATTTTCAAATCTTCTTTTATCCGCCTCTCTATTTAAATATTCTTGAATAACAGGTTCAAGTTCTTCAAATCTGTCCAATATTTGTAATAAATGAAGAATACTATGTAGTCTTTTTAATTTTGTTTTATT
>JAFRCC010000025.1 GCA_017404545.1 Clostridia bacterium | reverse complement strand
TTTCAAATCTTCTTTTATCCGCCTCTCTATTTAAATATTCTTGAATAACAGGTTCAAGTTCTTCAAATCTGTCCAATATTTGTAATAAATGAAGAATACTATGTAGTCTTTTTAATTTTGTTTTATTATCTTCACTTGATTTTTTTATATTGTCCGATTCTTTTTCTAGCATTTTTACAATCCTATTTTTTAGCTCCTCATCCATAAAAATCCTCCCTTAATTAAATAATATATTATATGCATCTTGTACTTATTTTATTATTGTTTGTTAGAGCTCACTACATCCAATCCGGTGTTGGAGAAATTTGAGGTGTTTTTTCATTTAAAATTTTATATATTAGAGCTAAAAAAACATAGCTTTGCTATGTTCTTTTGGAGCGGATAGCGGGAATCGAACCCGCGCGACGAGGTCGGAAGCATCGCATTCTACCACTAAATTATACCCGCATCTATATATATTATATTATAAAACCAGGATTTTATCAACTTTAAAACCTGGTTTATTCTTTCGTTTTCTAGCAAATATTATTTACTAGTTTGTATAATTTTTCATCAATCTCTGGCATGTATTTTTTTAGATTAATTGGTCTTCCTTCATTATTTATAAAACAATGACTTGACTTTCCAGTAAAAACTAATTCACCTGTAGCTTTATTTCTCATAATATATTCATATGCCATTTTTACAGAATTATATTCTGACATCTTAACTTCAATTTCAACTTCATCTTCAAAAGTAGTTGTTCTCTTATAATTGCACTCTATTCCTAATACTGGAGAGCTAAATCCTAATTTTTCAATTTCATAATATCCGCAATTATTTCTATTTAAGAAATAAACTCTTGCTTCTTCCATCCATCTAACGTAATTAGAATGATGACTTATTCCCATTCTATCGGTTTCATAATATTGAACTTTATGTACATATTTTTCCATATTTATTCCTCCCATTTATTTTATTTCTTATCATTTTTTCCTCCAGATAACGTGTAGCTATTGTCAATAAGCTCATATACTTCATCCATATCAACTTTATCATCTAATTTAATTGTAACCCAGCTCTTTTTATTCATATGGTATGCAGGAAAAATTGTTTTATTATTTATTATCTCACTTACTCTATCCTTTTGGAACATTATATTTGTAACTTCAATTCTCTTACTATCTTTTAGCCCAAGTTTATCAGCTGTAATACAAAATAATGTTGCATACCATTTTTTGCTATTCTTGTTGCGCCAAATTGCATTATCATCAAATTTTTCCCAAAGAAACTCTAGCTCATCCCCGTATTTTTCCCTAATATACTTTATAAGCAATTTCGATTGCTTTGATTTGAAAACTTCTTTATGTGTACATGCTGTAACAAATCTATTTATAATTTCATCATATTTAACCCTAACACTTCCAATAAATTCTCCAACAGCATCTTCTACATCAACTAACACATATTCACTACCACTTTCAATGTCTACAACCTTTGAAAAAGCCTTCTTATTATGGATATTAATCTGTACTTCAAATTCATTTTTCATAATTTGCTCTTTGTACTCATAATAATCTTCTTTTTTTATAAAACCAAATTTTTTAAGTTTATTATAATCTATTGTATATTTTTTTAGCAGATATTCTAAATCTCTCATATATAAATCCCTTACTATATCTCCTTATCAGCTTTTTATTGGCAATATTTAATCTTTCAAGCTATTAATTATAAATTATTATATAATTTTTAATTTGTATTCTTTAATAATTATACATATGAAAAAAGCCATCGTACTAGATCATTCTAGCACAATGACAATTAGTGGAGCAGGTAGCGGGAATCGAACCCGCATAGCCAGCTTGGAAGGCTGGAATTCTACCATTGAACTACACCTGCATCTTTTGCTCTCTTAAATACAATTAAATTTCTTCTTTACACAACTTAATATAATAAATAGCTCCTGCAAAAAATTCCGCTATATTAAGCTTTGTATGGAGCAGGTAGCGGGAATCGAACCCGCATAGCCAGCTTGGAAGGCTGGAATTCTACCATTGAACTACACCTGCATTTTACTTGCTCTTCTTGGAACAATTGTTATTTTAATATATTGTTTCATAAAAGTCAACACTTTTTTAAATTTTTTTACATCAATCAAAATAAGAAGGACAATTCTGTTTAATTCAAAAAAATTCAAACCAAACAGAATTATTTCTCCTCTTGCAAACTTCTCACAATTAACTTAAAATTCAGTTTTCACTGTTTTAAGTTCACTATTTATTATTTCTGTTATTACATTTATAGTCTTATTTAAATCGTTATTTTTTATAACATAATCGTACATTCCAATTCTAGAATTTTCGTAATCAAATCTATTTAGACGTAATGTTATTTCTTTATAATCAGGCTTGTCTCCCATTCTTTTTAATAAACGTTGCTCTAATACTTCTTTTGGGACCTTTAAGAATATTGTTACAACCCTAGTATCATTACCTAACAGCTTTACAAGATTTTCTGTACCATTTACATCTATATCTTTTACAATTACTTTTCCATCTTTTATTTTTTCGTTCATAAGAACTCTAGATGTTCCATAATAATTCTCATGGTGTACATTATATTCGTAAAATTCATTATTTGATATCATTTTCTCAAATTCTTCTTTAGATACAAAATTATAAATTTCTCCAGGAACTTCGCCTTCACGAGGTAGTCTTGACGTGTATGAAGGTAAGCTCTCAACATTATCTAATTTTTTTATTAAAGCTCTTTTTATGGTATCTTTTCCAGATCCAGACACACCCGATAATATAACTAACATATCTTCACCTTACCCTCTGCAATTTCTTCAGCAGCAATTGTAACTGGAGATTCTTCCTTTGTTATAACCAAAGGCTCTTCACCTTGAGCTATTTTTCTTGCTCTTTTAGAAGTTGCAATAACAAGCTCAAATCTGTTTTTTGATTTTTTTAGTAGCTCCGCAACACTTGGTTTTACTATCATAAATAACCCCTCTTTCTTTTTATTTTCTTTTTATATTTACTACATTTATCATGTGTTTCATGCATAATTTGATAGCACTATTCGATATTTTGGATTTGTTCCCTAATATCTTCTAACTCAGTCTTTATTTCAATTACAGCATTTGTAATCTCTAATTTTACAGACTTTGAAGCTATTGTATTTGCCTCTCTGTTCATCTCTTGAATAATAAAATCTAACTTCTTTCCTATAGCACCTTCATTACATATCAGTTTTTCAAATTGAAGTATATGACTATCAAGTCTTGTAAGCTCTTCTTGAACAGAAGATTTATCTGCAAAAATAACAATTTCTTGTGCTAATCTGTTTTCATCTACAAGATCTGTTTTTAATATTTCTTTAATTCTTTCCCCTAATTTTACTACATATTCGTCGATAAGTCCAGCAGTATTTTTAGAAATAGTATTCACAAGCTGTTTAATATTATTTAATCTGTTTTGTAAATCTAATTTTATTTTTTCACCTTCAGCAAATCTCATATCAATAAAGTTATTAACAGCTCCAGATACACATTGTGTGAGTTCATTCAATATAACATCATTCTCACCTTCATTATTTTTCACTTGTAGTACATCAGGCATTTTAGTAATTTCTGTAATTCTAATGCTCTCACTCATATTTTCTTCTTGAGCAAGCTTTTTAAGCTCTTTAATATATAATTTGGCCAAATCCTTATTAATAACTACATCTTTTCCCTCATTGGTGTAATTTGTATATTCTACAAATACATCTATTTTTCCTCTTGAAACTTTGCTTGATATAAGTTTCTTGATATCATTCTCATAAAAACTTATATTTCGTGGAAGCCTTACATTAATATCGCAATATCTGTAATTTACACTTTTAATTTCAACACTATAGCTTCTCCCATTAATTTCAAGTTTATTCTTTCCATATCCAGTCATACTTTTCATTTAGAATCCGCTCCTTTAATTGTCGTACTCGTCTTCAACTTCTAATTCATTGTAATCTTTTTCTTTTGCTATATCATCTTTATCAATCAACAACTTTCTTTTATTTAAGAAGAATACAATTATAGATTTAATGATATAGTATACAAAAATAGTTATTCCAGAAATTAGTAACATCTTTCGAAAACTATCTGTATACATTTGTAGTACATATGGTAAAAATAAAGTTAAAATCCCCATCATTAATGCCTCTATACCATTTATACATTTAAACATTTTATCTTCCTTATATGCAGCTTCAATTAGCATAATTGAAACACCTAAAAACAGAAATGAAAATAAATTTATATTTTTAATCATTGTATTTTTCTCAATATTAAAGAATCCATAATTACAAAAAACTAGAAATAATATAAATACTCCTGCGAAAATTAAGTTATAAAATGAATTTTTTATTATTGAAACACTCTCTTTTTTAGATACTTTCTTACGCTCCTTTAGTTTTTTATCTAAATCATCTATATCAAACTTATCTTCAGGTTCATCTTTCAAAAAGTTAATATTTAAATTTTTCTCGTACTCTTCATCTTTAGAATTTTTCTCATTATTTTTTGTGATCTTTACTTTACTGCTTTTTTTTGTGCTTTTATCTGTTGATTCCTCTTTTGCTAAGTCTTTTTCACTTGAACTACTTTTTTTTGATTTATTTAATTTTATCTGTCCAGATTTTTCGCTGGATGCCTTTTCAACTTCTTTTGAAATTTTGTTTTTAACGTCATTTGCTTTTTCAGAAACCTTATCTGATATTTTAGACGCTGTTTTCTTTGTTGCCGTAGATTTAGCTCTTGAAGCTTTTGTGGCAGTAGTTGTGGTTTTACTGCTTGATTTAGTAGTTTTTGTTTTTTTCTCCCCAACAACTTTATTTTCATTTGATTTTGAACTTGTCTTAGATTTCTTTTCTTCTGGCTCTTTTTCTTCAATCTTCTTTTCTGCTGTTTTAGCTACCTTTCTTGTTGTATTAGTATTTTTAACTTTATCTGAATCACTTACTCCCACCTTTTTCGTTGTTGTTTTTTTGCTCATATCTGCTACTTCACTTGCTTTTTTTGTAGCAGCTTTTGATTCAGCTATCGTTTTTTTCTTAGCTTGCTCTTTAGTATCTGCTACATTTTTTCCTGCCGCTGTTTTTGTAGCCCTAACCGATTTTTTTATTGTAGCCTCTTCATCTTTTTGCTCTGCTTTTTCTTCAATAACTTTTTTTGTGCTAGCAGTTTTCTTTGTTGTAGTAGATTTCTTCTCTGCAGAGCTCTTCTTTGGAACAGCTGATTTCTTTGTTACGCTTTTTTCTACTTCTTCAACTACTTTTTTTTCCTTTTTATTTTCATCTTTCTTTTCCAATTAAATACTACCTCCAAGTTCATACATAATAACACTCGACATAGCTAGAGCTACAGTCTCTGTTCTTAATATTCTCTTACCTAGTGTAACAACTTTAACTCCTGCCTCTTTCATTGTTTCTATTTCAGAAATTTCAAATCCGCCTTCGGGGCCAATTACAACTCCAATAGATATATTTTTTTTCTTTATTTGCTTTAATTCCTCAACAGAATCTTTAAAAGAATATCCTTCTGCCTTTTCATATGGAACAATAATCATATCAAACTGATTAATAATTTTACATATGTCTTTAATGCTCATGATATTCTTTATTTTTGGAATAATGTCTCTTCCAGATTGTTTGGCAGCCACTTCTGATATTTTTTGCCATCTTCCTATCTTTTTTTCTTCATCTTTTTTACTTATTTTAGATACGCACCTCTCCATATCAACAGGAACAAAAGCTTTAACACCAAGTTCTGTTGATTTTTGTATTATTAGCTCCATTTTATCTGATTTTGGAATTCCCTGAAATATAGTTAAATTTATATCTGATTCAGCTTCTGACTTAATTTTTTCTATTACGAAACAAGTAATTTTATCTTTCTCAAAAGACGTAATTTTAGCATTGAAATTTTCCGTTGTATCAACATTACATACCTGAATAATTTCGTCCACCTTCATCCTTAATACGTTAGCTATGTGATTTACATCTTCTCCTAAAATTGTTATTTGATTATTATTTATTTGACCATTTTTTACAAAAAACTTTGGCATAAATACCCTCTTCCTTTGGGGAATATTTTATCATAAAAGTGCCTATTCTGTAAATAGTAAAATTTTTTAAGAGAGATTGTTATTTAGTACATAACAACCTCTCTTTTTTTACTTAATTCTTTTTATTTTAAAATTTATCTGCAATTGATTTAGCATCTATACCAAAATATTGCATTAATTCCTCTGCTTTTCCAGATTTTCCAAATGAATCGTTTATTCCAAGTCGTATAAGCTTCTTTGGATATTCTTCAGTTAAAACTTCTGCAATTGCAGAGCCTAATCCACCTATTATGTTATGATCTTCTACTGATAATAAAACTTCTGTTTCCTTTGCACATTTTATTATCATTTCTTTATCAATCGGTTTTATTGTATGAATATCTATAACCCTTACAAATTTACCTTTTTTTTCTAAAAGTTCCTTCGCTTTTATTGCTTCAGCAACTGTATCTCCTGTTGCAAATATTGTCGCATCTGTTCCTTTTCCTATTTGAAGTGCTTTTCCAATTTCGAATTTCTCATTTTTATCGTATATAACAGGTGTTGCATACCTAGATAATCTAACGTACACTGGACCATCCATTTTTGAGATTTCCTCTATTACCCATTTAGTTTGTGTGTCATCAGATGGACTAATTACCATCATATTTGGTATTGCCCTCATCAAACTAATATCTTCTATCATTTGATGTGTTGCTCCATCTTCACCAACAGTAATCCCTGCGTGTGTTGCACAAATTTTTACATTTAAATTTGGATAAGCCACACTATTTCTCACCTGATCATATGCTCTTCCAGCTGCAAAAACAGCAAAAGTGCTTGCATATGGAATTTTTCCGCAAGTAGCAAATCCTGCAGCTGTACCTATCATGTCTTGCTCTGCAATTCCTATATCAAAAAAACGCTCTGGAAATTTTTTTGCAAACATGTTTGTCTTTGTTGCTGTTGACAAATCTGCATCTAATACTACAATATTTTTATTTTTCTTTCCTAATTCAAGTAAAGCTTCTCCATAGCTCTGTCTTGTTGCAATTTTCTTTTCAGTATTCATAATAATATCATCCTTTCTGTAATAATTAGCTCCGTCCCTATTTTAGCTCTTCCATTGCAATTTTATATTGTTCTTCATTTGGAGCTTTACCATGCCATTCGGCTTTGTTTTCCATAAATGATACACCTTTTCCTTTTTTTGTAATTGCAATAATTGCAGAAGGTTTACCTTTAACGGTTTTTACTGCATTAAACGCGTTAACTAATGCTTCTATATCATTTCCATCAATTGTTAAAACATTAAATCCAAATTTTTCGAATTTACCTTCTATATCTTCTAAAGCCTTTACATCTCTTATTGAACCATCAATTTGTAAATTATTGTTATCTACAATAACACATAAATTGTCAAGCTTGTATTTACTTGATGTCATCGCAGCTTCCCAAATTTGACCTTCCTCAATTTCACCATCACCAAGTAAACAATATACCCTATATCCCTGACTTTCCAACTTAGAATTAAGAGCCATTCCATTTGCAATAGACATACCTTGCCCTAATGAACCAGAGCTACTATCAACACCAGGAACTTTATTCATATCTGGATGACCTTGCAATTTACTATCTATTTTTCTAAATTTTTTTAATTCATTAGCATTAAAATATCCTTTTCTTGCTAAAACAGCATATAAAGCTGGAGAGCAATGGCCTTTAGATAAAACCAGCCTATCTCTGCCTTCTGCTCTAGGATCTTTTGGATTAATATTCATTTGGTTAAAATATAATACTGTTAATATATCCGCACACGAAAGAGCCCCTCCTGGATGCCCAGATTGTGCTGAATATACCTCCTCAATCACACCTCTTCTAACATCTTTAGCTATATTTTCTAATGCTTGTATGCTTGTTATTTTCATGTGTATTCCTCCTTTGTTTTTGTGTAAATATTCTTTTTTACTATTTTAGTTTTATCAATATTTACTGTTTTTAGCAATATATTTTTGGTAAAAATTTTGTAAATAATTTACGTACAAAAAAAGCTGCATATTTTTAATTGTGAACTTTTTTGGATTCACTTCATTAATAAACAGCTTTTTTACTTTTATCTATTATATTCAACATATTGCCCAGCAACATTTCTTTGTGATGGCGTAATAATATGACCGCTTCCTCTACTTTGAATTATAGGATTTTGAATTAAAGTACTATTAAATTTAGGCATCATTCCATTATTAATTCTAGTTGAAATAATTTTTTTTCTACTATCTAAGCTTACTATCCCCTCTGCTATCATCTTAACACTTTTATTTAAACTTTCTATATCTCTATCATTTACAATTTCAAATTGTGAAGAATACCCATATTCATCTATTGCAGAATATTTTACTCTATTCTCGAATGGCTCTTTTTGATATTCATAAAATGATGGACCACTCGCTATTGAATACCCATTAACAGCCTTCATTCTATCAGATAATCTTTTAAATCTTGTATGGTAATCGGCTTTTACACATAATGTATAGTCACATTTTTCAAAATAACTACACATAGGCAAATAACACCAATCGACAATTATATAATCATTTTCCTCTCCAAGTTTTGCAACAGTTTCTTCAATTCTACAGCTAACATAATCTTTTATTACATTAATCCATGCATTCATAGCTTCAAGCGATGAGAAAAAATAATTCTGGTTTAATACCCCCTCTTCTTTCACCATTTTTATTGCTTTAAAAATTTCGCCTTCTAACTTGTCAGTTGCTTCTCTAAAAAACGGGTCCACATCTATAAATACCGCATTTGGTAGTATTTTTGCTAATCCTCTTGAAACAGTTGATTTTCCGGCTCCAGATCCGCCACTAATTCCAACTATTTTCATTAATATCCTCCTCTCAATATTAATTTTAAATTATCTAATATTATATCACTTTCTATAGTAGAAAGTAAATATGTGTATCATTTTATCAGAAATTTTTCCAAATCTTTAGGTTCATAAAAACCATTATTCTCCATATCATATCTTGCATGTATTATTTTATTTATTGTTTTTTCACTCATATTTTCATCTGTTTCATTGTATTTTACTACCTTCACTTTATTATCATAATATTGAAATATATCTTACCAATATTTAATTGCCTTTTTCTTATAAAAGTTTTTATATCTTTTGTTCTTTTGATAATCATCCTCTTTCGTATAATTTTTGGTTAAATATATTATATACAAAAAGTGGTAATTATTAAAGAAAAAACGGAATTTTGAATGTATTTTGAATGTATTTCAAAAATTTCGTTTTTTTTATGTTTATTTGTTTTATTCATTTATTTTTTCAATAATGGAAAATTACTGAAAAATTATATCAAATACTTTTTACGAAAAAATTATTTCATTATACATACGTTTGAGTAATACTATTGGATAGGGGGGTGAATATTTTGGATATACTTACAACTTCTTTTCTTGGTTTGGTATTTGGCAGTATTGGAACTTTAATTGGTGGTTTTATTGGTATTTCTTTGAAAAGAGTTTCTAACAAGTTTTTAAGTTTTATTTTGTCAGTTGCTTCTGGCATAATGACTTCTATAATTTGTTTTGATCTTATTCCTGAAGCATCGAAAATATCGAAAATGAACACAATTGTGTTTGGACTTTTTATTGGGATTTTAACTATGATTTTTTGTGATATTGTTGTTAATAATAAACTTAAGCCAAAAATAAATAAAATGAATACACTGTTAAAAACTGGTATCGTTCTTAGTATTGGGTTAGCCTTGCATAATATTCCAGAAGGATTAGCTATTAGTACATCATTTGAAAATTCGATAAAACTAGGATATGCTCTTGCAATAACAATTGCTATTCATGATGTTCCAGAAGGAATTTCTATGTCAGCCCCTCTAAAAAAAAGTGGAATTTCAAATTATAAAATTTTATTATATGTTCTTCTATCTGGTATAGCAACTGGAGTTGGGGCTTTTATTGGAGCTTTGGTTGGAAATGTGTCAGAAAAAATAATAGCACTCAGCTTATCATTTGCAGCAGGTACTATGTTGTATGTTGTTTATGGTGAGCTAACACCTGAATATTCGAAACTTCAAACTGGTTCTATTTCTTCTTTCGGGAACATATTAGGCTTTGTTCTTGGTTATGTTGCAACACATTTATGCTGAAATAAAAATTATGAAATCCTGCTAACATTATAAACAATATATTCAGTAATGTATCAAGTACTTAAAATAATAAAGAGTTCTAACAGACTTTCTAACATTTACATTAGAACCTCCACTAGGGCTTTTGATTTTAAACAAAAAAAATAATACCATGGCTGTTCTCTCAACCCCTTGATATTACTTTGGTGCGGATGAAGGGACTTGAACCCCCACGTCGTTGACACTGGTTCCTAAGACCAGCGCGTCTGCCAATTCCGCCACATCCGCATATATAGTTAAAGTTTTCTTGAACAATCCTGCTCACCTGAAACTTCTACTATATTAGCACAAATTAATCTCCATTGTCAATAGTTTTTTTATAGAATTTTATTATAGAATGAACATCTTCATTTTCCTTTGATTTTATTGCAATCGTACAACCCTCTTCATTCTTTGAATAGCAACACTTAACTACATCTTTGTATTTTATTTCTTTTTTATACATTACCTCAAAATAGTTAAATTCATTGTTTTGACTTATCTCATCCGGTAAGACTATATCAGCTAAATCCATATAAAAGATATTATTCATATGATTATTTGCGTCTATCCAGTTCCAATCTATATAGTAATCCTTTTCATACTCGTAGCACACTGGTTCACTCAACTTTTTTAATTTCTTTTCATTAAAATTCGTTTTATTCGGCTCTAGTTTATACGCTTCCATAAGTTCATCAGATACTCTCTCGAGCTTCTTTTCATTAATGTTTATATGTACCCAATTTGAAAGACCAATAATTAATAACTCTCCAGATTCACTTCTTACTTCGAATTCTCTTGAAGCCATTACATTCTTAATTTCAGTTCCCCAAGTACTTACATCAACTTTTTCACCATGCACAGGTCTTTTAAATATTTTAACTTTATATCCTGTTAAAAGCCATGTAGTTCCTGTTTTTCTAAATCCCTCTCCTGCTTGAGATGCATGTATTCCTGCAATATCTTCAAATACATTAAGTATTGCGCTATTTTTTATCTTCAAATTTGTATCAACATCTCTGTATCCAATATAAAATTTATCACTAACTACCATTTTTTTTCCTCCATAAACCTACAAGTAAATCTTATATCACAAATTATATATAAATTCAAGAAAAGTAGATGCTTTTCAATCATCTACTTCTTAATTATTCAAAATTTGTAAAATCTGCTCTGCTAAACTCCTATATATGCCTTTTACTTCCATTAACTCATCAATAGTAGCTTCTGATATTTTTTGAACTGTCCCAAATTTCTTTAGTAATAATGCTCTTTTGGCTGCACCAATTCCCGGAACATCATCTAATTTAGATTTTGTCATTGCTTCATCTCTCAATTTTCTATGATATCCTATTGCGGTGTCGTGTACTGCATCTTGGAACATTGTAATAGTATTAAATAATGTCTCTGAAATTTTAAGCTCTTGCCTATTTTCATCCATTAAAGCTCTCGTTTGGTGCTTATCATTTTTAACCATACCAAATATTGGAATATTTAAATTTAAATCAATCATAGCTTGTTTTGCAGCTCTAATCTGTGTGATACCACCATCTACAAATATAACATCTGGTAATCTCCCAAAACCGCCATTTTCATTTTCTATAGAATGTTTAAGTCTTCTAGTTATAACTTCATTCATACATTTTGGATCATCTTGATCGTAAACAACGGATTTTATTTTAAATCTTCTAGACAAGTTCTTTTTTATTACACCATTCTCCATAACACACATTCCAGCTACAATAAAACTTCCTGAAATATTAGAAATATCATAACACTCAATTTTTCTTGGATAATTGTCAAGTTTTAGAACTTCTTTTAGCTCTGTCAACACATTATATTTATCCTTTTCCTTGTTACTTAACGTTATAAAAGCATTATTCTCTGCCATTTCAACTAGCCTTAATTTCTCACCTTTTTGTGGAGTTTTTATTTCAACTTTTCTTTCTGCAGCTTGTGTCAATAATGTTTCTAGAAGGTCCTTATCTTCAATCTCTTCCTTTATCATAATTTTATTTGGGAGCTCTATCTTCCCCACATAAAATTGTTTAATAAAACTTGATAGTATTTCGGATTTTTCTTCATCTTGTAATCCTTTGAAAAAGTAATGCTCTCTCCCTATCATCTTGCTCTTTCTAACAAAAAACATCTCTATACATACTTCAAAATCATTTCTTGCAAGGCCAATAACATCAATATCATTCTCTCCCATATTAGAAACCTTCTGTTTTGCTGATATATTCTCTATTGCAACAATTTTGTCCCTTAAATATGCAGCTTGCTCATACTGCATATTTTTAGAAGCAACATCCATATCCTTTTTAAGTGCTCTAACAATTTTATCAGTTTTACCATCCAATAAATCTATTATTTCGTCGATTATCTTTCGATATTCTTCTTTAGAAATATAACCCATACATGGAGCCATGCATCTTTTTATGTGATAATTTAAACATGGTCTATCTTTATATTTGTAGCTTTTACACTGACGAATTTTAAATTTTTCTTTTATAAAGTCTACCATTTCTTTTGCACTTCCTGGATTAGCGTACGGGCCAAAATACTTAGCGCCATCGTTAATCATTCGTCTTGTTAGAGCAATCCCTGGATAATCTGCTTTAACATTTATTTTTATATATGGATATGTCTTGTCATCTTTTAGTAAAACATTAAATTTCGGCATATTTTTCTTTATAAGATTGCATTCTAAAATAAGAGCTTCAGCTTCATTTTCTACAACAATATATTCAAAATGATCTATCAATGAAACCATGTTTTTAATTCTCTGCGTTTTATTTGTCTTTCTAAAATATGAAGTTACCCTTCGCTTTAGATTTATCGCTTTACCAACATATATTATTTTATCTGTTTTATCATGCATGATGTAAACACCTGGTTTATCTGGCAATTTTTTCAGCTCTTTTTCAATATCAAACATGCTGTGTACTCCTTTCCATAGAAATACATTAAGGACACTAATTAGTGTCCTCTAAAACTATTTGTTAACTTTTGTTTCCCCAATTGTTCTATACATTTCATTCTTTGAACATCCTAATACTGGAAGTAATATTGAGGGAAAGAATGCTAAAAAGAACGAGAAAATATCTCCTTTTTTAAAAGCTTGTCCAATTCTAATTGAAATCATATATCTATAGATTACGAATCCAACAAGCATAACAATTGTTATCCATTTTACATCTCTACCTGCCAAATAGCCTATGAATGGTATAATAAGGTCTAAATACAATAAAATAAAAGCAGGTTTTAATTTACACATTTTTAACAATGTTATCTGGTTGTATATTGGTACCATTGATTTCCATTCTTTTTCTCCAGCTTTTTCAAATAATTTCCACATCCCAATTCTTTTAGACATAAATAGAATTGAATAAACTACTGAAACTACTATTGCAATTATAACAGATAACCCAGCCAAATACGCATACCTAATATCTATTGTTAAATCCATAATTTCATCCTCCTGAACCCATTTACTTAATTATACCTATTTATCTTTTTAGTGTCAAATAAAATTTAAGTTGCAAAATTCACGATTTTAGGTTATCATTGTTCTGTATTAAAGATATACTGAATATAAAAAAAGGAGGTTCATTTTATAGCGCCAGAGCAATATTATATATTGTTGACGAGGATGGAGTTTATCGATTTTTCGGCGGATGCTCCATGGCATGTGCTTGTCATTAGAATATTTACAAAAATTAGTAGTAATACTGATTACAGAATAATATTCAGAGCATATATAATCCGTATATCTTTTATAAATTTATTAAAAAGGAAGGATTGTGATTTACAATGTGTGGAATTGTAGGATATGTTGGTACAAAAAAAGCATACCCAATATTAATTGATGGCTTAACAGCCCTAGAATACAGAGGTTATGACTCTGCAGGAATAGCTTCTATGGAAAATAATAAAATTTGTGTTTTAAAAGACAAAGGAAGAGTTAGTAACTTAAATAATATAGACGGAATTGACAAATTAGAAGGAACAGTAGGAATTGCTCATACAAGATGGGCTACTCATGGAATGCCATCAAAAATTAATTCTCACCCACATATGGATAATAGTGAAACATTTGCCGTTGTTCATAATGGAATTATTGAAAACTATAATGACTTAAGAAAATTTTTAGGAGATAATGGTTATACTTTCCTATCTCAAACAGATACAGAAGTTATACCAAATCTTATTCATTACTATTTTAAAAAGGAATCTGGAGATGGAGTTGATAAACTTTTAGCTGCAGTTATTAAAGCTACAAACGAATTAAAAGGAAGCTTTGCTATAGAAGTACTATCTAACTTGTATCCAGAAACAATGGTAGTTGTTAGAAAGGATAGTCCTCTTGTTATAGGAAAAGGAGCAGACGGATTCCATATTGCGTCTGATATACCTGCTTTACTTGAATATACCAGAGACTTCTACTTACTAGACGATTACGAATATACTATTATGACAAAAGACTCAATTAAATTCTATGATAAAGCTCAAAAAGAGCATACTAAAGAAATTAAGAATATTGAATGGGCTGCATCAGCTGCAGAAAAAAATGGTTACGATGATTACATGTTGAAAGAAATATTTGAACAGCCAACGGCTATTAGAGAGACAATTGGTTCAAGATTAAAAGAAGGTGAACCTTGTAACTTTAGCGATATAGATATTTCTAAAAATTACTTATCTACTGTTAACAAAATATTCATCGTAGCTTGTGGAACTGCAATGCATGCTGGTTTAACTGGAAAGAAATTTATTGAAAATTTATGCAATATTCCTGTAGAAGTTGATGTTGCATCTGAATTTAGATATAGAAATCCAATTGTTAACGACAAAACATTATGTATTTTCATTAGTCAGTCTGGAGAAACTGCAGATACAATCGCTGCATTAAAATTATGTAGAGAAAAAGGAGCAAAAACACTTGCTGTTTCTAATGTTATCGGAAGCTCAATTACAAGAGAAGCTGATTACACAATTTATACGCATGCTGGTCCAGAAATAGCAGTTGCCTCAACAAAAGCATATACTTCACAGGTTGTATTGTTAGGAATTTTAGCAGTATACTTTGCTGAAATATTAGAAAGTCAAGATTCAAAAGTAATTGAATCTATAAAAAAAGACATATTAGATCTTCCTTCTAAAATTGAGACATCATTAAAAACAATTGATGATGTAAAAGCTTTTGCCAAAAAAATATACAACGAAAAAGATATGTTCTTCATTGGTAGAGGTGTGGACTACAATGTTGCATTAGAAGGGTCATTGAAATTAAAAGAAATCTCGTACATTCACTCTGAGGCATATGCATCTGGAGAATTGAAACACGGACCAATTGCACTAATAGAAAAAGATATTACAGTTATAAGTATCTTAACAGATGAAAGTTTAGTAGAAAAATCAATTAGCAATATTCAAGAAGTTATTACTCGTGGAGCTAAAACATTTATAGTAACTAACTTAGATTTACCAAACACTAATTTCGAAAATGTTATTAGAATTGAAAAAACAAATCCACTACTTTCACCTATCTTATCTGTTATTCCTTTACAATTATTATCATACTATATTTCAAAGGAAAAAGGATTGGATGTTGATAAACCACGTAACTTGGCCAAATCAGTTACAGTTGAATAATTTTAATTAAGTACAAAAAACGGACCGCTTTTCAAAGCAGCCCGTTTTTATCGTTTAGAAACATTTAGTAATTACAGAAAGTAATATTCCAGTCTTTCTTCTACCGACTTTGCATACTTCATCCATTCTACAGCTTGAGGATACTTTTTTGATTCGTCGCAGAGATGTGCAATAAGATACATCAGAACCTGCCACTGCTCTACTTGAGGCCATTCACCAGTACTATAAAGCCGTTGCAAATTAATTACTGCAGTTTGCGCTTCGTCAACCTCATTTTTATAATCGCTTATGAGCTCTCTTGCAGTATCTCTATCTGTCTTGTCCGGAAGAGAATTAATTGCATCCTCTATAGAAAAAAGATTGACCTCATCTAAGCAAACTGCAAGATAGTTGAATGCCCACGCAATTATTTCCTTCTGCGTACATTGTTGCTCCTGCAAAAACTCGCAGATAAATTCCCGTGTTTTCTTGAGCAGAGAATCTTTTCTAACCAAGTTTTCCTTGACACGATTGAAGTCATCCGGAAGTTGTGCAAGATAATATGCTACTTCCTTATCGCAATCCTTAAATTCGCATTCTCCAAAATTCTTGCATTTCGGATTACAGCGTATTCCCTCCAGACCGATTCTTTGAACAATGTCTGCCAGTTCGCTAGGGTCTGTGTCCGGATGCTCTCTCAAATAGAGCTCCCGGAACTGCTGCATGATTTCATTTGCAGTCATAATTATCCCTCCTATTTGGGTTCAATAATGCTTTTGGTTTACCGTAATACGGTTCACCTCGTACAACGTGATTCCATCTTGAATTCACGAATGGAATTATATCATGCTGTTAATATTATGTCAATTTCTTTATTTCCAAATTTTTCTACATCTTCTCCATTTTCTCTTGACTATAAAAAATATTTGTGTTATAAATATTAGGTGTTTAGTTTATGGCCCCTTGGTCAAGCGGTTAAGACGCGGCCCTCTCAAGGCCGAATCATGGGTTCGATTCCCGTAGGGGTCACCAAATACGAAAAAGCAAGTGCATAGCACTTGCTTTTATTTTTCTTCTAAAGAAAATTCTTTTGATAATTTTCCTATTGCTTTTGTCTCAATTCTCGATACATACAAACATTGTTATAAATAAAATTCTTTCAATTCCACATAAAAGAATTTTTTTTGAATATTCTTTTATTAGGAGGACTTATGGATTATGTATTGATTTATTCTGACACAAAAGAAACTATTGAAGATATACTTGAAAAAATATATGCAGACTTTGTAGAAATCAATTTTAAAGACTTACTTACAACAAAATGATTAATGATATTCAAATAAAAAATCCTGAAAACTACAAAGCTGCATTATATATTAGATTATCAAAAGAAGATTTAAAACCACGGTGAATCCGAAAGCATTTCTAATCAACGCTCTATACTAAGGCGTTTCACAGATGAGCAAAACCTCACTATATATGACGAATATATTGACGATGGTATAAGTGGAACAACCTTTGAACGTCCCAATTTTAAAAGACTTATATCTGATATTAAGTCAAAAAAAGTAAATTTTGTTATTTCAAAAGATCTATCAAGACTTGGGCGTGATTACATTCTTACAGGTTATTACTTAGAAAAATTCTTTCCAGAAAACAATGTTCGATATATCTCTTTATTAGACGGAATCGATACGGGAGTGAATAGCGCATCTAATGACATTACACCATTTAGAGCAGTATTTAATGATATGTATGCCAAAGATATATCCAACAAAATAAAAAGTGTAAAACATAATAAACAAGATTTAGGTTTATTTATTGGTGGAAAGGCTCCATATGGTTATAAAATAAATAAAAAATTTCCAAACAGATTATTTATAGATACTGAAGCCAAACCAATTATAGAAAGAATTTTTTATGAAGCAACTCTAGGAAAATCTTGCCGAAGTATTGCAGCTGAATTAAACAGAGATAAAATCTGTACGCCATCGCAATATGCAATTCAACATGGATACAAAGTTTCTAAACAAAGCCAAACATGGTCGGATTCTAGAATAAGAGAAATACTATTGAATGAAGTTTATATCGGCAATATGGTTCAAGGCCGAATGAAAAAAGTAAGTTATAAATCTAAAAAAAATATTCGACTACCAAAAAAAGAATGGAAAATCGTAAAAAATACTCACGATCCTATAATTGATTTAAATACATTTCAAAAAGCTCATGAAATGATTCTTTTGAGAAAACAAACTCGAGTGAAAACACACGATTACTTATTAAAAGGATTTGTATACTGCCATGAGTGTAGAAAAAAAATGTATTGTTCCTCACGACATTTAGCAACCGGTATTAAATATTATTTTAGATGTAGTACTAATACTTCAAAAGATGAAAGCGTCGTATGCACACCCCATTCTATAAGGATGGATTTAGTTGAAAAAAATATATCCGATATAATTATGAATATCATACAAAAAAATTACAATAAAAACTTATTAAGAAAAATAGCAGAGGAATATTTTTTTAATAATGTAGACAAAAATAATTTCATAACTTTATTAGACTCTTATACCGAAAAATATTATGAAATAACATCAGAAATTGATAAATTGTATTCTGACAGAATTTCTCGGTACTATAGAAGATGACGATTTTAGACGAATTTATAAAATGAAGAAGCAAATTCAGAATCAAATTAATTCTAAAATAATTCAGCTAAAACGTTCTAACTTCTATACCAAAAAAAGGAATGCTGTTGTGACAAATATAATAAATAATTTCGAATTAAATTTTAAATTAGATAAAAAATATTTAACTTATTTCATTGAAAAAATTGAAATAGACTGTTCAAAAAAATTATATATATATTGTAAATACAAAAAAATATAATAATTGTACTAATATGGGGGGATTTAGTTTATTATTAGTCATATTCATGTTTCTATACATAAGAGCGTGATATCCCAAGCATGTTGGCTATCTGCTCTTGTGTTTTTGGCTTATTTCCATCCAAACCAAATCTCATGGTAATTATTCCGAGCTCTCTTTCCTTTAGAAGCTCTTTCATCTTTATATACATTTTTCTAATTTTAAATTTTAGGTCAACCTCTTCTTCTATGCTTCTTTCATTACTTTCTAAAACCTCTTGCAAACTAACAGTATTATCATCTTTATCCTTACCAATAGTTTCTTCAAGATAAATTTCAGCATTCAATTTTTTAGTACTTCTAAAATGCATAAGAATTTCATTATCTATACAGCGTGAAACATATGTAGAGAGTCTAACTCCTTTTTTATTATTAAAACTATCAATTCCTTTTATTAAACCAATTGTACCAATCGAAATTAAATCGTCTAATTCATTGTTTGTATTGCAATATTTTTTACAAACATGTGCAACGAGCCTCAAATTTCTTTCAATCAAGACTTTTCTAGCCTCTTTATCGCCATTGTCTAACATTTCAAGATATGCCCTTTCTTCACTCGCACTCAGTGGCTCTGGAAATAAACTATTTTTAGATATATAACCAATTGCCAAAAGTGCATTTTGAAGAAATGCCAGGAAACCAGACATAGAGAGTACTAACATACTATACCTCCATTTTTTCATATATTAAAATATATGTTGATAAAAAATTTCTGTGCCTGACCTCTATTCAACTTTTAAATTAATCTTTTAAGAGCTATGCATACTGTAGATATAGCAATCAAAATAATATTATAATTTTTTAAACCAGTTCGTGGTAATTTGTTAGTACTATTTGATTCTTTTTTCTTATTCTTAAAAGTTATATTTTTAATTTCATTTTCTTTTAATTCAATAGTAACTACATCATTTGATAATATATATTCCTTGGCTGTTTCAACTTCCTTTATTGTATACTTTTTATTAATAGGTAAGCCCTCAACTTTTGCTTCGCCATTTTCATCTGTTACTATGCTCTGAATAACATTTCCAGACTCATCATATACTTCAAATTTTGCACCTTGTATTCTAACTTTGTTATTATCCGCATCTACCTTTATTATGTTGATTTGACTTTTCTTTAATTCGTTTTCAATAATTATTTTCTTTGAATCACTATAGGCTATATCTACAATTTTTTCTTCTGGTATTAGTTTATAATCTGTGGCACTTTCAAGTTCTTTTACTACAACTTGTCCTTGATGTAAATTATCAATAGTTATTATCCCTTCTTCGTCCGTGGTATAGGTTCCAATTTCTTGTCCATCTTTATATTTTACAGAAAATTTAACATTTGCAATTGTTTTCTTTGTATCTTTATCAACCTTAACAATTTTTAATTTCGACTTATTAAGTTTAATATTTATACTTCCATTTGCCACAACATTTCTGCTATAACTATCACAACATAATACATAATTCTGATAATTTCCATCTTTACATTCTGCATAATATATTGGATAGTTTTTACATGTTCCAGTTACTTCTATATTACCAGTTATATCTTCTATAAGAGATTTCTTTGGAACCATAATTCTAAATTCATCACCTCCTTTAAATGTAGTTTGTTCTTTTCCATTTTTATCTGTAATTATTGTGCCTTTTGGAAATCCTGTTACACTCTTTATGCTATATTCACAACATTCCACATTTGACACAACTTTTACTGTTTGATAGTAATAGTCTTGACTATCTTGATATTGTGTAAAACTACCTATCATTTTTATTGTTAAATTATCTTGATATTGCATTTTTTCTGAGCCATTATTTCCTACGTTTACAAGATTACACATTGCCTCAATTACTTTATTGCCCCTACGCTTTGTGTCATTTAAATTCTGACCTGCAATACTATCTTCGCCAGCTCTATATAATGCCCTTATATCACTTTCATTATATCCTCTTAACATAGCATATACAGCCATTTTAGTTGCTAAATACGCATCTTGCTCAGTTTCAACACCAAGCTCTGTTGGAGTTTTGTATGGATATCCATTCTTTAGAACCCTCCAACACTTTTCATCATCAATTAATTTTTTTATTTCAACATCATATCCACTAAATTCTCCAGAAATATATCCAATTCCTTTTAGGTTAGGATCCACACAATATGCTATTCTCTTTTGCCCATATTCATCAATATAATTTGTAATACTATATGTAACATATATCCATTCTTCACCATTCCATTTTTGTATTGTATAAAAACCTTTATCTGCACGTTCTAGATAGCTTGTATCACCCACCGATGCTGCTACAGATTTACTATTCAAAAAAAACATTTGCATAATCGAAATTAAAACTATGCCAATCGCAATAATTTTTCTACTCTTTTTCATAAAATTCTCCTTTTAATTTATTTTTCTATTCCTTTTACACATAACCTCAACTCTGGTTGTGATTTTACACATGTTATTAACGTTATGGTGTTATCTTTAGTATTTTCCAATACAGATAAATCTTCTTCTGATATATTTTTAATTTGACTTACCTTGTAAATTCTAGTTCCAAGTTTTGTTTGATATTTTATTTCATCACCGATATTTAGCTTATTTATTTTTTCGAAATAATGTGCATAGCTCCCCCTGTTATGGGATGCTAAACAGACATTACCCTTCCAATAGCCTGAACTTGAAAAATGCCCAACAGCAATTTTTAAAGTTTCTTGGTCCGTTCCATCTAGAATTGGAGCATTTACATCTATTTTATCTATTACAATTTTTCCAACAATATTATTATCTGCTTCCAATTTTTCTACAGAAAAAGTTTCGTTATCTGTTTCATATTTATCATCATTCCTTTTATTTTCTATAACATCTTCACTTACTACACTGTCAGCAAAACTTAAAAGCTGCCTTTCATTATTTCTATTAATTTTACAATTGTAAATTGCAATAGTTATACAACTTACAATTATCAAGCTAAAAAAAACACTAAAAAAAAATCTCAATGCTCTTTTTTTCAAGAGCTAACCACCTCCATTTATTATTTTTGTTAATTTGGAAAATTCTTAAGAATTAAATTTTTTGAATAAAAACTATAGTTAAATAATACCCCCATATAATTACATATGTCAAGCTTTTTTCATCGACACAAAATGCTCTAATTCGACATCATCAAAAAGAATCCTATCTAATTATATCCTCAATGCTGGTTAAAACATTGGCTCCATCTTTTATTAATTGATTCGTCCCTTCTGAACTATCACAAAAGATATTTCCGGGTACTGCCCAAACTTCTTTTCCTTGATCAATTGCACAATTGGCTGTTATTAACGAACCGCTCTTTTTACATCCTTCTATAACGATTACTGCATTTGAAATCCCGCTTATAATTCTATTTCTTCGCGGGAAGTTAGATTTTTCTGGTTTTGTTCCAATTATAAATTCAGATAACAGAAGCCCATCTTTTTTCAATATGCTTTCAGATAGTTCTTGATTTTGATTTGGATATACATTGTCTAGTCCGCATCCGAAGCACTGCAATTGTTTTTCCATGCCCATTCAAAGCAGAAATATGTGCAATGGAATCAATTCCAATTGCTAAACCACTAATTATATTAATACCTCTCCTTGCTAACTCATACGAAAAATAATCTGCACATTTTCTTCCATAAATGGTGCAATTTCTGGAGCCAACAATTGCCACAGACTCATTATTTATAATATCAATATTTCCTTTGTAAAAAAGTACAATCGGTTTATTTCTAATAAAATTTAGTTTTGCTGGATATTTACTATCATAGCATGTTACCATATTAATTCTTCTTTTTTTCATATATTCAGCAAGAGCACTAAGATTTTTTCTGTAAATTGGATTGCATATTTCCTTAATCTGTTGTTCATTAAATAAATGACAATCATAAAGTTCATCATAACTTAAATTCCAAATATTTTGCATATTTTTGTACTTTTCTACCAATTTATCAAATACTTCAAAATAAATATATTTCATTCTCGCAATCCATAACCAATATAAAATTTCCATAACATCAACCTCCTAAAAGATAATCATAAGCCTTCTATTCTTAAACTTGCTATAATAGAACAATAGCAGACATTATAATAATTGCAAAAGACAAAATTTAATACAAAAAGAGGCTAAGAAAATTTCTTAACCCCCTAATTTTATTTTAAATTTTTTGCAGCCTTAACTACATTATTCAAAAGCATAGCAATAGTCATTGGTCCAACGCCGCCAGGCACTGGAGTAATATATGAAGCTTTTTTGCTTACAGTTTCAAAATCTACATCGCCAACTAATTTACCATCATCAGTTCTATTTATTCCAACATCGATTACAACAGCATCTTCTTTTACCATATGTCCCTTTATGTAATTTGGTTTTCCAAGTGCTGCCACAAGTATGTCTGCATTACTTGTTATTTCATGAATATTCTTTGTTCTTGAATGGCATATTGTAACCGTTGCATTTTTCGCTAGTAAGCATTGCGCTAGCGGTTTTCCTACAATATTGCTTCTACCGATAACAACCGCATTCTTTCCTTCTATTTCTATTCCATACTCCTCTAACATTTTTATAACACCAAAAGGAGTACATGAAACAAAACAATCTTCCCCTATAACTAGTTTTCCAACATTTATTGGATTAAATCCGTCAACATCTTTTCTATAATCAATTGCATTAAAAGCCTTATTAATATTTAAATGCTTAGGTATTGGACTTTGTAATAAGATTCCATGTATATCTTCTCTGTTGTTTAATTCGTCAATTAATTCTAATAATTCATTCATTTTTGTATCTTCTTTTAGTAGAAATTCTTCAAAGTCAACACCTATTTCGTTACAAGCTTTACTTTTATTTTTTACATATATTTTCGAAGCCTTGTCTTCACCTACCATAATTACTGCAAGCTTTGGATTAATTCCTTTCTTTTTTAGCTCATCTACTTCTAACTTAAGCTCTGCTCTAATTTTTTTAGCAAGTGCTTTTCCATCAATTAACTCTGCCATTGTTTACCCTCCTAATTATATATGTTCATTATATAAAAAACAAATTAATTCGTATACAAAATTTTTACATTTTTTACCAAATTATGCGTATTTTCTTGCGATAATAATATAATTACCTTTTTTAGTATTCCCAGCGACCTCATCTATAATGAATTTACCTTTTCCCCTAATTGTAATAATATCTTTCTCTTTTACAAGTTTAGTATTCTTCCCTTCTTGTTCATAATTAACAAAAACTCTTTCTTGCTCTATCATTTCATTTGCTCTATTTCTTGAAGTTTTTGCTAACTCCGAAACAACATTATCTAATCTAAGTGAAGAGGTTATAAGTTTTATTTTCTCAAACTTTTTCTCTGTTGTCTCTAATTTATCAAGTAAAACATTTAAAACATCAGCATCTTTAAATCTGGTTAAGGTTTTTAAATTAGCATATAAGAACTTCTCTGTTTCCTTTTTTACAATGATATCAGCCCCGTCTGGAAGAACAATAATATCTCCTACCTTTTCACGCTTAATTCCAAGCTTAATAATTCCACCTAGATAAACACTGTGATTATAGCTCTTAATATCATTTTCTGGAATCTTTATACGAAAAACTGAGAAAATAGTATCATATTTAAAACTATCGTTTTCAAATAACCCCCTCATTTTTTCTGGAAAAACAATTGCTAGCTTTCTATCCGCCTCTTCAAATCCTCCAAAGAACACACAATTATCAATTTGAGATATGTTTATAACCTTTTGAATAATATTTTGCTCAAGCTCATTCAAAAAGTCAGTTGTCTCAATTTTATTAGTCTTTTCGCAAAGATCAATTCTATCAAAAAACTTTGATATTAATAACTTATCTTCAACTTTTTTATATCTTTCTAAAATTTCCTTTTTATCCATTTTTAAAACCGTCCATAGTATATTCCCTATTTTTCACCCATTTTTTTACTATACCATCAGCATCCAAACCATTTATACGTTCAATTTCGGCAACAGAACCATGTTTTATATATTTATCATCATATCCAAAATTTTCAATTTGAACATTCTCCAAATTGCTCTTTACAATCAAATCATTTACTGTAGTTGCTAAACCGCTTCTTATTAACCCATCCTCAATTGTAATTACATTTCCTGTTTTTTCTACTGATTCCAAAATAGTATTACTATCAAAAGGTTTTAAAAATCTTGCATTTATAACCTCTACATCTAAATCCATATTTTCAAGCTTTGTAGCAACATTCATAGCTCTTTCAACCATTTTTCCAATTGAAATAATTGTTACATCTGAACCTGTTTTTATAACTTCAGCCGATCCAAGCTTTATCTTCTCATGTTTATTAAATTTATAATTTCCTTCTCCACCTCTAGGATATCTTATAAAAACTGGGAATCTATAGTTTACAGCAAAATCTAGCATTTGTTCAAGCTCAATAAAATCTTTTGGAGCCATAATTGTTAAATTAGGAACTACAGAAAGGGCTGACATATCCGTTAATCCTTGGTGCGTTTCACCATCATTTCCAACAATTCCTGCTCTGTCAGCACACATAACTACATGCAAGTTTTGCATACATACATCATGTATAACTTGATCATACGCTCTTTGGTAGAAAGATGAATATATCGGCACAACTGGAATTAAGCCATTTTTAGCCATTCCTGCTGCCATCCCAATTGCATGTTGTTCCGCTATTCCTACGTCAAAAAATCTATTTTGAAATTTATTTTTAAATTCTGTAAGACCTGTCCCATCAGTCATTGCTGCGGTTATTGCAACTATTTTCTCATTGTCTTTTGCTAGTTTAACTAGTTTATCTCCAAAAACCTTTGAATAGTCCTTTGATTTTGCCTTAATTGGTTTACCTGTTTTTTTATCAAACGCAGCTGTACTATGAAACTTAGCTGGATTTTTTTCTGCAGGAACATAACCTTTTCCCTTTTTAGTAACAACATGTACAAGAACCGGGCCTTTACATTTTTTGCTTTGCTGCAATATTTTTTCTACTTCTTCTAAATTGTTACCATCTATAGGACCAAGGTATGTGTATCCTATATCTTCAAAATACATTTTAGGTATTACAATTTGTTTTATACCATTTTTTATTCTAGATGTTAAGCTAACAAGCTTCGGACCAAGCTTTGGTATTTTCTTTACTCTACTTTTAATTTTTTCGTTCGTAGCTGTATACAACCTCTTTGTTCTCATTTTTCCAAGTAAAAGAGAAACTCCCCCAACATTTTTTGAAATACTCATCTCATTGTCGTTTAGGATAACAATAATGTTTGACTTGCTTGCCCCTGCATCGTTTAGTGCTTCTTGTGCCATTCCTCCTGTTAGTGCACCATCGCCTATTACAGCAACTACTTTATAATTGTCTTTTAGGATATCTCTTGCCCTAGCCATTCCAAGAGCAACAGATATAGATGTACTACTATGCCCTGTATTAAAACAATCAAATTCTGATTCACTGGTTTTAGGGAATCCAGAAATTCCGTTTAATTGCCTCAATGTACTCATTTCATTTTTTCTACCAGTAATAATTTTATGCACATACGTTTGATGCCCTACATCCCAAATAATTTTGTCTTTTGGAGTATTAAATACCGAATGTAATGCCAAAGTAAGCTCCACAACACCAAGATTAGATGCTAGATGTCCTCCATTTTTGGACACAATATCCACAACAAATTCACGTATCTCTCTTGCTAATTTTATTTTTTCACTATTTGTTAATTTTCTTAAATCCTCTACGCATTTTATATTATCCAATATATTATTCATACTAAATCCCTCTAAAAATTTTATATTATAATATCATATACATTCCCAATTTACAACAAAAACGCCCATAAAAAAGCCAAAAACAGACCTTTTATAGAAGGTCTGTCTCTGCCTAATTATATTTTTCTAGTTAGTGAATTTTTTGCTCCCCATATGCATGGTGCAGTACACTTAAAACCTGGATATGTACATCTTGCACCTTTTGAATATGGTAATAATAAGTTATATATTTCTTCATTTGTATTTTTTACCGCAGCCATGTATTTTTTCATTATTTCAAAAGTTTGCTCCATTATTTCTAATTGTGCACAACCACATACTCTTTCCTGACACTTCAAAATGAAATTCTCGGCAGTTCCTCTCTCGTTAATCTGAATAAGCATTCCTTGCGGATATAAATCTGCTAAACTACCTATATCGTTTAACCATTCAGCTTTTAACTTTTCATTTTCAGCAATAATCTTTGGTACATAAAATTCTTTTTGCTCTGGTAATCTTATTTGACATTGCAAAGTTCTATGTCTTTGGTTTTGTGCATATTCTGCAAACGTTCCCAAATATGTTGTACAATAATTTTCTCCGAATTCTTCATTTCTATTCTTTCTTGAGTCAAATAACGAAATTTTTCGACCTTTTACTGCTGTATTAAGCTCTGGAACTAACAAATCTGATATATTGTCAATAAACTGTTGCAAATATGGTTTTAACATTTTATTAAAATCTGTATCTTCTTCATTTTTTATGTAATCTTCAAACCAATGAGCTATATAATTTAGTTGTCTTAAGCTTACTGAATACTCCATCGTAGTTGCTGGTGTGAAAACACTTATTAAATATCTGGCATTTTCTTGCGCAAGTTTTTTACATCTCTTTTCATCTATTTCTGGATATTGGTTTGAAATCTCCTTTTTATAAATTTCAATCCATTTTTCGTATAATTTTTCTTCGCGCTCTGAAGGCTTCATTTTCGTGTATCTAGCCGATTTTTCAGATGTTGTATACATCTTCTCATTATTTAAAATCATAGCTAATATTTTGGGTATTCCTTCTAGAGCTAAATTGTATGTTGTGTGATCAAAAACACTATGATGTCCTGAACTAAGAGTCATATCAGCTCTTTTTAAAGTTTTTTCTTCAGGCTCCGAAAATAGTGTTTCTATGTCACCTGGCATATAGCATATTCCAGCTGATTTTCCTCCAAATTTAATTGCTTCCTCTTTACTTAATTTAAATTGTGGCTTACTAGATCCCAATATTGTAATATTCATAAAATCAAACCTTCCTTCCATTCAAAATTGTTACCTGAAATATTATCATAAACAAAAATAAAAATCCACTATTACTTTACATAGTAATTGTGGATTTTTATTAAATACTTATATATTATTTCATAGATTTTATCGCTTCTGCTGTTAATTTATTTTTATCAAATTTATTCACTATAAATATAATTGCTAATGTAGCTATAAAAGTAATTGCATATGTAATTATGCTAATCTTCACATCTCCCTTTAAAATACTAGCCCCCATTAAGGTTGAAGTAATAACTGAAGGAAATCTTGCAAATGTTGATATAAGAATAAATCTCATTGGCTTTATTGGTAAAAGTCCACCAATATATACAAGTAAATCCTTCGGAGTTCCTGGTATTATAAACAAAATTGTCATTACAATTTCAATATTTTTTGACTCTTTGAAGAATTTGCTATTTTCTATTTTATCGAGTTTGTCCTTTTTAAAAAATTCCTCTACATAACTACGGCCAAACTTTCTAACTAAAGTAAATATTAACGCAGTTGCAAAGCATGCTGTAGTCATTATAAATATAGTTCCCCCTATAGTTCCAAAACACATTCCAGCCATAATTTCTAATGGTTCACCTGGTAGAACTACCAATAATATCTGAGCCACTTCTAGAGCAAACATAACCCCATATTTTCCTGCTCCCATTTGATCGAGTTTATCCTTAAATGCAATTCTTCCCTCTTGCGTTAAAATACCTTTCATTGTTGGTAACAAATATATAATTAATCCTGCAAATAGCGCAATTGATAATACTGTTAATACTATTTTAAAAATTCTTTTCCTATTTTTCATATTTTAGTCCTTTTTATCAAAATTTGTTTTATTATACCATTAACTTGTGTGCATAGTGTGAAAAGTTCAAGAAAAAAGCAACGAGCTTTTGGAATACCTCCTCTTCCCTCGTTGCTAAAGATTTATTTTTTCATACAATTATCTAAGTCTGAAATAATTTTCTCCTTATCCATCTTTTGACCAATGAATACAAGCTTTACAACTCTATCTCCATATTTTTCATCCCAATCTCTTAAAACATCTGGATTTTGAGCTACAATTTGTTTTTGCTCCTCTTCACTAAAAGACGCAACCCATTGTCCTGCACAAAATGCTTGGACTTGTTTTCCAGATTGTTCAAATACATATGATGATTCTGGTTCATCTTCAAACCATAGCACACCCTTAGCTCTAATTATGCTCTTTGGTAAGTTTTGTGCAAATCTATCAAATTGATCTTTGTAAAAAGGTGCTCTTCTATAGTATACAAATGTACCAATTCCGTATTCCTCTGCCTCTCCTTCATCATGGTTGTGGTGGTGATGATGGTGATGTCCATGATGCTCATCTTCGTCTTCATCTTTGTCATGATGATGATGTTCATGCTCCTCATCCTCGTCTTCATCTTCATCATGATGATGATGTTCATGCTCCTCATCCTCGTCTTCATCATGCTCATTTTCTGTACTATTAAGCTCAGCAATCCAACCTGCAGACATTGAAGCTTCTTGAAAATCAAATGCATTTGTATTTAAAATTTTATCAACATCAACTTTACTATAATTCGTTTCAATAATTTCAGCCTTTGGCTGAAGCTCTCTAATAATAGCTTTTACCTTTTTTAATTCATCTTCAGACAATTCATCAACTTTATTTAAAACTATTTTATTACAAAATTCAATCTGTTGAATTAAAAGATTCTCAATATCTTCTTCTTCAATATCTTCTTTTACTAGATTATCTCCACAATTAAATTCATCTCTTAATCTCATAGCGTCAACAACAGTAACTAAGTTATCCAATCTACATATTGTTGGTAAGCCGTATTGACTAGCATCCTCAGCTAAAGCTGTTATGGTTTGAGCTATTGGTAATGGCTCACATATACCACTAGCTTCTATTAGAATATAATCAAATTTTCCTGTCTTAACTAAATCAGCAATTTGTTGCATTAAATCGACTTTTAATGTACAACAAATACAACCATTAGACAATGGAACTAAACTTGAGTCTTTTTCTTGAACATAGCCATCTTTTGCTATTAAGTCTGCGTCTATATTTACTTCTCCTATATCATTTACAATTACAGCTACTTTATAACCTTTTTGATTATTTAAAACATGATTCATAAGCGTAGTTTTTCCAGCTCCTAAATATCCTGTAAGTAGCGTAATAGGTACAATTTTATTTGACATAAAAATTACTTCCTTTCATACTAAAAATCTTCGTTCATTATATATGATTTTTTAAGTATTTTCAAGTTATTTGATTATTTATTCGTTATTTCTTAATGTACTTGAATCATTCAAATTATAATAACTACTTGGAATTTCACCAACAATAATTGACTCAGCTATAAGAACGTAATTTACAATATCTTCTGACACAGTATCATATGGAGTAAGAATTATAATTTGGCACTTAATTTCTAAATATATTTGATGTAATGTTTGATTTATTCCTGCTGTTTTAAATTCAGATTTTAAATTTGTCTCTACATTTCCACTTGTTGAGAGTTTTATATTGATTTTTGGGCCTACCTCTGAAAGCAACTTAACTCCAAAAAAACTACCTATTCTTAAACTAATTTGCGTATTTTCTTTATTATTAAATTCATTCTGAATATTCACAGATACTTCGGATATAATCTCATTAACAGGAATAATATTTAATTTTATCATTTGAATTTTACCGCTCTCATCTTTTACTATTTCAGTTAAATCCTCATATTGAAATTTTTCCATTATTTTTGTTGCTTGCTCATTTGAAATTACGATAGCAATATTTTTGGCCTCATTAATGCATTGCAAATTTATAATTGGATTTATAGAATTTACGATACTTCTTGCTATTATTATTCCTATTAGAAAGATTGTAAAAACCTTTACAATCTTTAATTTTTTTTCATCTATTTTTTTTCTGTTATTCTTAGCTCGTAATCTTGGAAATTTTATTCTCGACTTTGAATATATTTTTTGTATTCTCTCAGTATGTTTTTGTACTAACATGTCTTGGAATAAATAACTGATTTCCTACATTTAATTTATCTAAATCGTCAATGCTATTTACGTCTGCAATTTCATCTATAGTTGTTTTAAATTTCTTGGCAATTTTCCAAAGTGTATCACCCTCTTTTACGAAGTAAATTACCAAACTAGTTCGTTTACTATTCGAGTTATTTTCCTCAACTTTTACATTATTTATTAGATTAACCGTAGTTTGGCAAAAGGTATCTACTTTAAAACACAATTCTACATTTAACTCCTCTGAACCATCAGATAAAACTTTTAATTCACTTCTATTTATTTCGATATTTGTATTTACCTCTGTATTTCTCACTAATCCATCAATCTGTACATCATGTTTAAAATCAAAGCTCTGATTTCTTAGCTCTAATCTTCCAGTATTAATAGATTCAAAAATAAAGTCTACAGAAATATTTCCTTCATATGTTATAAAATTATCCGATACTTTGTCAGAAATATTGTTCCTTGTTACATTAGCAATATAAATCTTATTTTCCTTAGCATCAGAAATATTTATTTTTTCACAAATATTGCATGAATCCGAGATAGATTTCCTATTTTGCTCTAAAATAACTCTCTCTTGGCTTAATGTAATCTCCTCTTCTGGACTATATAAATCTTGTATTAAATCTAAAGTCTTTTCTTCAAAAGTATTACTAGCGATGGAATATTCCACATCTATTGAAATAGCATTATTATTCACATTATCTGGTTTTATATCTATATTACGTATTTCGTAACTTGTTTGAATTAACTCGCCTTCTGAAATTCCTGGCATATCTATAAATCCCATTAATGGAATTTTAGCAGATGTCTCTCTTAATAACTCATCTTCAGTTAGATATAATAAATTTACAAAACAATCTGCTTTTGATAACAATTTGTTATAGCTTATTTTTTCTTCTCTATTTATAATAGATATGTTATAACATAAAATATCTGCTAAACTATTTTCAACTGATATTGTATCCTTAGCACTACAAATAGTTTCACCTCTTGATTTAATTGCACTTACATTTATTAATTCATTTATTCTTTGAATATTCTCCATATCATTTATGGACTTGATAAATTGAGTTTCCTTATTTGAATATATAATAATGCTGTATTCAATATTAATTTTAATGCTTAATTTTCTTCCATTTAGAATTTTGGGTTCCACATTTTTCACATTTAATTCACAAGAAAAGTTAAGATTATTGTAATTTGAACTCTCAATATCAATCGTCTTGGAAAAATCAATGCTATTGTGAAGAGCCCTTGTATGGTTGTTCTCATCATCTGAAATATATAATGTATCTACTTGAATTCCTCCGTCAATTTTTATTTTCCCGTTAACGAGCTCTTTTCTGTACACATATAAATTTGGAGATGTTGTTACAATAGCCAAAATATCTGGCTTTACGTCAGGTATTATGATGTTATCTTCCACTGTAAAAAGTTCTCTTTTGCGTTCAACAATCTGATTTAGTAAAATTTTTTCCATTTCAATATTCATATTATCATTTGTCCTTTCTTATAAGCAAAGTATGTACCTTGCACTTTATTACTAATATATTTTTATAACCGGAAAAAAATACTATTTTGTATACAAAAAAAGAAGGCCCTATAAACCTTCTTTATAACTAATACAAATTAATCTATCTTTCTTCTTCTTCTCTTTACTTCAACAACTTCTGGCATCAATGGCGTGTATTCTGTTCCGTTAAACACTTGCATTTCTATAGTCCTAGTTAAGACATCCGTATAACTATACGTTACATTTCTATCATTGTCGTCATATTTAACAATAAATATATTAGGGTATGTTTTTTCTATAGTTGCTTCTTTCTCAAACGATTTACTCCTTCCTAGAGAACCTTTGACAATTATTTTCTGTCCTATATTTTCTCCTATATCAGCCTTAATACTTGTTATATCGTTTTTGCAAATCATTTAATCACCTACTTCATTATTCTGATTAGGATTATAGCATTGCTTAAAAAAAATGTCAAAACGCGTTTTTTTATGTCATAGGACTGAATGTATTGTTTTAACTGGTTTTTTTGAATATCTCCGCTGTATTTCTCATTTGTATTACAAATATATTACAAACATATTACAAGCTTTTTCCTTTGGCACCTATTCCACCTATGGCTTTTCTTCCATTTCTTATTTCTTTTTCTAAATCTGACATAAACACAATTCTATTTTTATCTGTTATAGAAATTTTTTCAGCTACTATTAATGGATCAACAAAATCTATCAAAATTCTCGCTGGCGAAGATGCAAAATTTGCCCCAACAGATATAAGAGCTTCATAAAAACTTTGGCATGCCCCAGCAAATATTATCAAATCATTCTTATCATGATTGTATAATCTGGCCATTCTCACTGTCCTTATAAAATACTTCGAATTTCTATAATTATTTATATCATTATAATTTCTTCCTTTTCTTATCATACCATCATGTCCAGTAACAACTAGTATATCTGGTTTTGTTTCTTCTAACAAGGAAACAACTATTTCAGGTTGCATACGCTCTGAAACGTGCTTAACTACGTAGTTTAACCCCCTTTTTCTATAGTATTGCTCTGTTTTCTGACTATATCCTTTATCTCCGTCCAAATGTAAAATTTTGCCATATTTATTATACTTTCTTTCTGACTTTAAATTAATAATATTTTCAACATGATTTACTACAGCATTAATTCTAGTTTCATCTACTAACATTAAATCATCTATAGAGCTATCGGCTTCTATTCTAACGATAACGCCCTTTAAAATTACTAAATTTTTATCTTTAAAAATTGCTTCAATACAAAAAATTATATCGTTATTATGTGATTTTCTAGATACAATATCACCTTTTTTCAACAAAATCATACTCAATCCTCCAAAAAATGTCAGATTAATATATCGTATGAATTTAATAAAAAAAGGTTACTTTTGTTGAAATTATGTAAAATTCATGGTATAATGTTACATATTCTCGAAAGAGGAGGTGTGCTAAATGTACACAAGAATCATGTGGATGATTTTGCGGAAACTATTTAAAATAGCATGCATTATCATTGTCATTTGCATGATAGTTGTTGCGGCTAAAATGGCTTCTATTGAATTATTTAATCTCGATAAGATTTGGCCTTTCAATCTGTTCTTTTAAGTCCGGGTGCCGCCCCGGCATATTTTTTGCACAAAAAAGGGAAAAACCGCCAACGTGCTTATTACACACGTGACGGTTTATGGCGTTTTCTCTTTTAGGTAAGCCAAACTATAAGAAGAATGACTACCACGAGAGTTACCCCTGCAAGCAACTTCGATAGTGCTTTACGGAATTTATGTCCACGAAGTACCTCATTAAAGAAGTCATGCAGCAGCTGGTATAACCATTTACCAATTGCACCAAAAAATCGGAAAATACCGATAAGTACAACAGCAATGATGTCTGCCATATATATTCCCTCCCTTCTTTAGTTAAATTTTGGGAGTCGAACCTCTGCTCATCAGAAAAGATTATATCTTGACCTTGTGCGCCCAAGTCTACAACCTAAATAACTAACAATACTAATATTGACTCCGGCTTGCCTACGCCGTTTGTCTAGCATCATTAAACTATCTCTAATAAACAGAGTTTTCCCTTTTAGGGTTTACATATTAATTATACCACGATTTTATTTTTATGTCAAAAAAAAGAAGTAGCACTACACTACTTCTTTTGGTTGGCACAGAGCTTCATTATAAGAACTCTGTGCTTTCAATAAATTACTTCTTATTTCAGATAGTAATTCTTTGTTTATCGTTACAGATTCGTTTGTAACATTTAGCATTATCGCTATTTTGTCATTGTAAACATATACTTTATTAACAAAAGCATTAACTAATGTTCTTCTGTATTTTATATCATCTATACTACCGTTCTTCAACTTTAGAAGAAAAAACTTTATTTGTTTTTCAGTATAGTTTTCAATTTTATTTTTCTCTGCATAATAGTTTTCTTTTACCTCTTTTAGCTCGTTTCTTTTTTGTGAAATCCTATCACTTATAATGTCAACATTCTCTCCATTTTCTAATGCTACCATCAAATTTTCTATATTATTATTCAGCCTATTCATTTGTTTTTCTAAAGACTTTAATAAACAGCTTTGGGAATTCTGCTCTTGACATATAGCATATACTTTGTTAGTTATAAGTTCAATATTTTCTGCAGTTAAAAGTCTCTTACATTCATTAACTACCACATCCTCAATAATATCCTTCGGAACATTCTTCTTGTTGCACTTTTTCTTGAGTACATTATTACAAGTATAATACTTATAAATCGTTCCAGTCTGAGATGTTCCACTTGTGCCAACCATGCTATTTCCACACTGACCACAAAATATTTTTGTTGTTAATATATACTCCTCTGAAGCCTTTGATATGCCCGGAGCATGCTTAAATTTTTGTACAACTAATTGCACTCTCTCAAATAATTCTTTGTCAATAATTGCAGGTATGGTATCAGGATATTCTTCATTTTCATAAATATTTGTTCCAACGTATCTTTTATTTTTGAACAAGCATTCCAAAGAAGATTTTTTAAAATTCCTTCCCTGTACGGTTCTGCAACCTTTACTATTGAGATAATTTAATATATCAGATATTTTGGTTCCGTTTGCTCGCATTTCAAAAATATCTCTTACAATAGGCGCAGTATCCACATCAATTTCTAGCTTTCTTTTTTTGTATGTACCGCAATCAACAGTTACAACTTTGAAGCCAAAAGGGTGCTTCCCACCATTAAAGTATCCTCTCTCTGCATTTTGTCTTAAATTACGCTTTACTTTTTGACTTAGCTCCGCTGAATAATATTCTGCCATCCCCTCTAGAACACTTTCTATTAGTATTCCAGATGCGTCTTCTGATATTGTTTCTCTTGCCGATATTACTTTAACACCATTTTTTTTGAGCTTGTGTTTATAGAACGCAGAATCTTCTCTTGACCTTGAAAATCTGTCCAATTGATACACAATAATTGCCTCAAATTCTTTGTTACAACTATCCGAAATCATTTTTTGAAATGCAGGTCTGTTGTCTGTTTTCGCACTGGTTGCTCTATCAATATACTTTTCAATAACATTATAGTTGTTTGATTTGCAATACTTATAACATTCTTCAAGCTGCGCTTCTATCGAAGTTTCGTTTTGTTTTGATGAACTAAATCTTGCATAAATTACTACGTTCATATGTACCTCCTAAATTGTTATTTCATTTTGTAGTTTTGAACCTTTTTCATTAAGCGCGTCTGTTATAATCTCGTATAATAACCAATTTTTATATTCTTCTGAATTGGTATCAACATAGCATCCAATATCTTTATGCAACGCATATGCTACCATGTCTATTTGTTTATTATTTACTGTCTTTTCAGTAAATTCTGTATTTATATTCATATTTAACATCCTTCCTTACATATGATGCAGAGCTTATTCAGCTCTACATCGTATATTAAAACATTTTTTATTAGAATTGCTCAAGTATATAATTATTTTTATATACAATTTTAAGTCTTCATTTTTCTTTTTTTCCACAGCTCTCTCTTTTTCATTCCTACCAATTTGTTTGTTTCTTCATCTCTTATAATGATTGTATACTCATTCTTTAGTACATAGTCATTTTTCATTAATGCACATGCACTTTCATAAGATACTTTTTTACCTTCTGGTTTCTTTATATTTCTGCTTTTATAGTATGCTTTTGAGGATATTGGAATCATCTCTTTACTTTTAATCTTCGTCATATATCTAATTACTGATTCAACGCCATAACGTTCGATTTCATTTTGTATATAGCTCATATGTTCTTCTTCATTAATTCGTTTATTCTCTATGCTGTCAGTTATTCTATTAGTCTTTGTATATCCTTCATTCCAATACTTTTCTATTGTTTCATTACTTATGTATAATTTATTGCTTTTCATATCTTTTATTAGAGCATGTATGTGCCAACCATCTCTATGCTCATATTGTTCAACTACATAAACATATTCTAGATTTGAATACTCTTGTTTTAGTTTTTTCCAAAAACAGTTGAACATTTTCTTTACAACCTCAACGTCGCTAATATTTTTTTTAGTTGTTAACGTTATAAATAATTCATTCTTGCTGCCACTGAAATTGTTTCTCAATATACCTTCTAGCTTCTTCATTGATTTTTTTAGACTTTCTATGTTTTTCTCTTTATAATGATTATATTTACATACTTCTCCTGTTTCAATATTTAAAAACTCATCTTTACTTAGTTTTCTTATATGAGAAAAATTATCATCACCATTCATGATTAGCTCTATATCAATATCATCTGTTGAGTCATATTGCGTACACTTAACAACTTTCTCTTTATTTATTACATAGTTCTCACCTTTTTCGTATATTTTTTTCAAATTACTCAACCTCCTAAAAATTTTTTTAATCTTTCTGCTTATATCTAGTTAATATAATTTCTTTTTTTCTTCAGTTAAAAATTGATTTTTTTATACTTTTTAAATATACTGTATATGCCCACTTTGATAAGAAAAACTACTACATTAACTTCTTTAGTATTTTTTTCTTATCAACAAATTTCTTGTATATCTTCTAGTATAAATTTCCCCTCAAATTTTTCCTTTTGTGATTTCCAAGTAGACATGTTAATTTTAAGTGTCACGATTCGACTAAAATCGTTGTTTATTAGCATATCTACATATATTCTTTTTGTTTTTTCAATAAGCTCTTTGTTATCACGAAGTACTGCAGTACATTCAATCGTATTTATTTCATTTTCATCTTGATTCGATTTTTCTAGGATTGCAAACCTCAGAAAGTGCTTTGTCGGTACATTTATAACACCACTTCCTGTATTTTTTTCATCTTTGAAACTATACGCCTCTTCTCTAAAAAAATTTATAATTTTTCCTTCCGTCGTTATTATCATATTAAATTCCTCCTTTTTATTTTTTAGCTTGTAAAACTATATTTTAACCTGAGTCAGCCAAAACAATTTTTATTATCATTTTTTTCACCCCCTCTATTAAGTATTATCACCACTCGAATTGAATTTTGATCTTATTTTTTTTAATTTTTAAGAATTTTTATTATTACTATGCATAAAATAACTAATAATAGCATTTATTAGTTTGACAAATATGAAAAAAAATGCTATTATATATCTAGCTTAAGCAAATGTGTCTTTTGGTCGTAGCAAAGCATATTTGTAACTGGTGTATGTACTGCAATACATACACTATTTTTTTGCACAAAAAAAAAGACAGGGTGAACTGCAATTCACTCTATCTTTCGACTATATATGTACGCTAGTCTTTGTCTTTGCTTTTATTCTCATTTAATTGAAAGTTCTTTTCTTTTTCAGCAAGTAACATTTCAATTAATTTAAGAATAAGGTCGTAGCTTGACATATCATAACCCCCTTTCCACCTTCTATAAAAGGCTAGCCTTTCGTCAATGAAAAGGTTGCATATATGTTATAACAACTTTATCCACAAATCAAGCGAACATCCAACTTATTTTTAATTATTGGTTAAATTTTATCGACAAATTTCTACATAAATATCAAACAAAATTGTTACACATTATCAATGTTAAATGTATAAATATAGTCCATAGTCTAGTAATCTATCTCACTACTTTCCATATATAAACAACCATTATCTGCATCTAAATAGATAGCTGTATCTAAAACAAAATTTACACTCTTCCATTTATTTCCTATCAATTTAAATATTCTGGACCCCGGCAATGGAATTAATACATGCTTATTTTCATGTTGAGCCAGCATTAAATAATAATTAAGTAAAATCTGATATAATCCACCTAGTGCCATTAATGTATTTCGCAAATTAGCAAACTTGTAGCTTGTTTTAGTAATCCCATCTATTGTATTCGTTTGATTTCTTTCATGCTTAACTTTATTGTACGCAGTCCACCAACCAATAGGTTGTTGCTTCAACATCGCATCCCAAGGTTCTATATCTTTTTTCATATGTATAACCCTAACCTTTTGCTGAAATAAATCTTTATAGGATGTACTAATACAATCTCTGTATTCATTCATGTTTTCCCCACAAAAACTTTTATCTATATAGCTACAAAAATCTTTCAACAATACGTCAACCTCACTTCCTATTTGCAATAGCAATTTAATATATTCGGTAGAATATGTATCATAGTTATCATCCGACAATGTTACATATTTGCTTGTTTCTCTGAATTCTTTTTCAATCAATATATAATTATTCCAATAAATATTAGTGAATTCATCACATGTCATATTATCACACCTCTCTGCCCACTCTTTTCTATTATTCTTGTAAATTTTAAAGTTATATGCATCAAATTTATATTCATAAAACAGCTAACATTTCGTCAATGAAAAGGTTTTATAAATGCAATAACTTCTTTATTTAGCCTTGATTTCCCATAATTAATAATACTGCTTGACCAACTATTCCTACAACTTGTTCATAAAACCATTGATTTTTTTCAAAATGAGCTTGTAATCTTTTGAATAATCCAGTATTTTTAGTTACATTTTTGTTTTCTTTTATATTATCTATATAATCCTTTACTTCTTCCACCAATTCTTTAAGTTCCTGTTTTTCCTCTTCTTTAGCTCTCGTATCAATTTCTTTTTCCAGTTGCGTTACAGCATTGTTGATGCTAATGTTAGAGTCAATCATCGTACCTGTGTTGACTACTCCTGAATTTATAAAATTCTCTATATTAAACACATTATTTTTTTCTTCTAGTTTTTCCATATGCTTTTTCTCCATTTCAAAATAACATCTTCCCTCATTTGTTAGCTCCGCATAATATATTGTATCATCAGCCCACTTAGTCTTAATTAATCCATTATATTTTAAAGTGCCTATTATACTCCTAGTTATTTTATCAGTATCATCTGCATCTATCTCACGCCTTAACAGTTCTGAGATATTCCCACCTTGATTTTCACATTCAATTAGCTTACTTAATAATTTTTTCGCATTATCTGGCATTTCTGTAATCAATTCATCTCTACATCCTTTCTTTTGAAAATAACTAATTGCCTCAGGAGTTAGTGTTACAAACCAACCTCTCATGTTTTTATTCACACTGGACAAGTATCCTGATAATTCTAACTTATCCATCAACTTATTTACACTTAATTTCATCTTAGGTGGAAAATCCTGAAATTGCCCTGACACCAATAATTCTTCATTTCCATCGTATTTATCTAGTATAATATCAAGCATCTCTTCTTCTAAACGCTGTAGCATCACCATGTTTCCACACTCTTGTTCCTTTCTATATATATTCTTCTTAACGTCCCTTTCAATTTCTTTAATTATTTTTTCTTCAAATTTTTTCCCATCAAACTGAAACTTTATACTACTCATTATACCTTACCTCCCATACCTTATTATAGTTTTCTTTGCTGTATTGACGAAAGAAGCATAAGGTTTCTTAGTGCAGTATCTTCTATACCATTAAGTCCGCCATCGACTCTGTTTAATCTATACTCTTTTTTAAATCTTGTTACCAAATTTTGCTCTTGCTCATCTCTATCATATAAGCTTAATATTTTTTTGTAATATATTCTGGTTGTATCTAGTGCTCCAAATGAGTCTATTGACAAAATTGAAGTATCAACAGACCCATTAATTAGTCTAGCAAAGTGTTTTTTCTTGCTCCAATGACTTAAAATTCTTTGCTTTATATCTTCTGACTTTCCTATATAACATTGGCTGTATTCGTCTAAAACCATAACGTAAATTCCTGCAACTCCTTTAACTATAGATAAATCTGATATTTGTTTAAATTTATTTTTTTTTATAAATTTATCTAGATACAAATCAAATTCTTCATGATTTATTTGAGAAAAGAAAGACATATTTAAATCATAATTTTTCATACAGTCTTTATAGTGATTTTGAACAAACTCGTCAGTATAGTGCTCAAAATCCTTAAAAATTTTATTTGGTATTTTATAATATTGCTCTGGTACTAAAAGTGGTTCCTTTTTGTAATAATTGAAATATTCAGTAGCATTCCTTATATTCTTTTTGTCTTGATAATCAAGCTCATTTGTTATACTGCAGTAGTTTTCTCTGCTGATTTTGTTATTTTCATTCTTTCTCAATCTACAATTAAAATGATATATATAATCATGTCTAGTTATATCCATTTCTTCTGAAAAGTATTTTCCGCAATTTTTACATTGGAACTTTTGCTTTTCTTTATAATATCCTCTCTTATACAAATTCTCAGAATCGCAGTATTTACATTTCATATATGCATCACTCCTGTAATAATTATGCAGCTATTCTATCATCATATTGATTTTCTTTCAATACACAAATATACATCAATCTATATTTTAACTATATTCAATTTTCTTTTACTAGTATTAAAATTAACATATGTTCAAAAAGTATTAAAACATTTGAGATTTCATCAACCTTGAGTTAAAATAACAATATCAAAAATAACGATGGTTAGTTATGCTACTATAGATTAAAAGGAAGGATGTTGAATAAACATGAAAAAAATATATGGCGTTGCACGTATAAGTACAAAAAAGCAAAATATAGAGCGTCAAGTTCGCAATATACTTGAAAAATATCCACATGCACACATTATAAAAGAAACATACACACGGAACTAAACTAGAACGGTCGTAAAGAATTTGAGAATCTACTAAAAATATTAGAAGATGGAGACACTTTAATCTTCGACAGCGTATCTAGAATGAGCAGAAGCAGCGAAGAAGGCTGTAAATTGTACGAAGAGCTTTATAATAAGAATGTATCACTCGTATTTTTAAAAGAGCCTCATATAAACACAGATGTTTTTAAGCAACAAATACAAAGACAGATTGATTTTAGACTAGAAACTGGTAGTGAATCTACTGACAAGTTTGTTAATGCTGTTATTGAGGCTGTAAAAGAATATTCCATTGACATTGCAAAAGAACAAATAAGATTAGCTTTTGAACAAGCTGAAAAAGAAGTTCAAGACTTGCATCAAAGAACTAAAGAAGGAATTTTAACAGCAAAATTAAACGGGAAACGAATCGGTCAAAAACCAGGTTCTAAACTAACAACTAAAAAATCGAAAGAAGCTAAAGCTATCATCCTAAAACATTCAAAAAACTTTGATGGTACACTGAATGATGAAGAATGTCGAAAGCTAGCTGGAATTTCAAGAAATACATACTATAAATATAAACGCGAATTAAAAGAAGTATAGAGTTTTGCACACTCTATACTTCCTTCACTGCATTTATCTATGCTATTAAAATTTTAATATTTCTGTTTACCATATTTATTTTTTACTAGAATATCCCCTGATTTTGTTTCATCATTTGAAATCATTATAATATCAACTATTTCAACAATTCTTTTTATAATATTTTACGAAAATAAATGCCTGATTTCAAACTTAATACAATGTTTTATCTACAAATATTGCTCGTATATATACTTCGTTTTTTCGTCATATAAATTAAATATAATATCCATGTCTTTGTTGTTATCACAAAATTCTTTTAAGAGATTTACAACCATATCAGCAATTTCTTCGTGTCTATAGCAGTGAAATCCTGTGCCTACGGAAGGAATTATAATTCTAGCATATTTTTCTTGTTTTATAACTTCAAACAATTTTAAATATGACTCCTTTAATTTAGTTAGTGGTTCACTTTCTTGTTCATATATTGGTGCATATATATGTATTATATCTTTTAGTAAAGCAAATCCTGTAGTAATTCTAATTTCATTAACGCTCATCTCTTTTGGCCATTTAAAGTGACAATAATTTTCAATTTGCTCGACACCGTGCTGCATCATATATAGCACCGCATACACCGACAGCCCAAATCCATATACCTGTTTGTCGGGTTGACTAAAGCATCAACGTTATATTTTTTTGCGACTTCAATTATATCACCATATGTCATCCTAAAATTCTTCATAATAATAATTTTCCTCCATATCGTATTACGAAAATTGTTAATTCAGTATTACCTTATTACATCAAAAAACCTCATATGAAGTTCTTCACATTCATAAGAGGCTCTTTATGTACTACAAAAAATATCTTATTTATCTTCTTATTTTTGATTTCTTGACTGATATCACAATTATGCTCGCTAATCCAAGTGATATTGTCACAATATACGCAAGTACATTATCTCCAGTTTTAGGATTGCTTCTATTTACATTTTCTTTATTATCTTCTATAGATTCATTGCTACTATCTATATCAACCTTTTTCTCATCTTCTTCAATCTGATTATCATCTATGTTTCTATCACTTTCGCTTGTATCTGTCTCTGCTAAAACATAATTGCTAAAATGCTCTGTTTCAAAAACTGCATAGTTATCTATAACTTGATGATTTAGTTTTATTACATTTTCATTATCATCTACAAAAGCAACAAAAATTCTACTTTTATTATAACTACTTGGAATCGGAATTCTTATTTTTACTTTTCCGTCAGGTTGTATTTTCTCACCATTTTTTAAAATATTTATGTCAAATGCTTTGAATCTTGATATTCCATTCCCTAAGGTATTTTTTATATTTTGATATTCTTCTCCACCTTTTATTTCAGTGCATTCTAATGTAGAATTTGCTGGAATTACATCAGTATTTGTATTTAATTCAATACCCGTTTCATTATCGTCTAATTCAATCTCAGATGGTCCCTTTGCTTCTTTATATAATTTTATATCTCTCATGCCATTTCCACTGTGATGTGTCGCTAAATAAAAAGTTCCATCATTTTCGATAGGAGTTGCCCCTTCTTCATCAATTGCTTCCTGGTCGACTATCATTTGGTTTGTATTTTTCTCTAAATCAAAATCATCCATATCCCAATTAAGATTTTGAGCTATTAGTGGTTTTGCATAATCCATATATGCTTCATCGGTATCTTCTACATCATCAGGAATTATAATTCCTGGAATCCAATTAATTGCAAAACCATCAGTAATTTTATAACATATTCCATCCTTATATATAAGGCAACATAGATAAAATCCATGACTAATCGAATATTTTACTTCAACGTCATAACTTTTCATCATTTCATCAAAAGCATCCTCATATGCTTTCAATACAGTTTGATAAGCTCCACCTTTATTTAGAAATTCATTTTCATGTTCAATTCCAATTACTATTGGTTCTTTTAAATCAACATACTTAATATCTTTAGTAATATTTTTAACATATTGCTCATCTTCTTCGTTATAATTATCACTATTACTATATTTTACATTTACGTATTTGTCTTTATAGCTCTGACCTTTTTTTACTCTTGTATGTACTTGATGTAAATCAATCATAGAAGAAGCACTAAACTCTACTAAATCCTCATCTACATTATTCTCTTGAAATACTTTATGAATCTCTTCTTTAACTTTATTAGCTCTAATAGTACCATCTGCACCATCAATTTCTGAAATGTTAATTTTTACTGTGTCAGGTATTAGTGCACTAATTGTTTCTGCAATTTGTTTATCATCTTCATCTGCATATGATGGCTTAATAAATAAAAATTGCACTAATAAAAGCATGCAAAGTGCTATAACCAAAATCTTTTTTTCTTTAATTTTCATTCTTTAATCCCTCCATATCATTAGTTTTTTTATTGTTATATATAAATATAACCCCCCTTTCTTTAGTACGACAGTTATTAATTATTGTCCTCAATAAAATTCTAGCATACTTTTTAAAATTTGTATACTGTTTTTATGAGTTATTTATTTATGAGTTAATAATTTTATTAGATTTATATACACTACTAAAAAGTCACAAATTACGGAGGTATGTGTATGTTAAAATTAAATGTTATTGCTCTTCTAGGAAAAAAAAGCAAATCTAAGTATTGGTTATTCAATCAGCTAAATAATGTTGGAACAATTAGCTATACAAATTTTAATGCTTTAGTAGAAAATCAGACAAAATCAATTAGATACGAATATATCGAAAAATTATGTACTATTCTTGATTGCTCTATTAACGATTTGTTTATAAAATGCAATGACGAATAGGCACAAATGAAAGAGCAAAGACTGCTCTCTGCTCTTTCTCTATTATTACAACATATTTCCATTCCATATATAAAAATAGGCAGCTTTAATAAACTAAAAAGTTATTTTAGCTATAATTTCTGCTGCTGCCATGATATATCACACCCACTTTAGCTATTAATATTTTACTATTCATTTTTTCTTTTTAGTATTTCATTACATTCAAAGTCTAATTCTTTGGCAATTAAAAAACCAAAAGTAAATAATTGCTTTTCAATATCAATTGCAATATCATTCTCTATTTGAAAGTATTCGTCAAATAATTCTTGCTGATGTTTATTCAGTGATTTCATTATAACCTCATATTTGTTTGCTCTCTTTTTAGCTAAATCACGTTGTGTTTTATTTGCCACATATATATCATTTTCAAAATATTCATAAAGTTTATCTAGCACTGGCATATTTATTCTAATTTTTTCGCTTAGATTACAATTAAATACTTCATCAAATTGCTGTAAATACTCTCTTCTCATAAAACTGCATCTCCTTATAGACAAAAGAACTTTATGAGTGTTTGGCTTCTCATAAAGTTCTCAACAAGATTTTATTATTGTTGTTTGACAGAATCCTCTCACTAATCAAAAATGTGATTTTATAAAGCCAAACTCATCACAATAACTTCTTATTTAGTTTTAATAAATATTTATTACGCGTCATTATACAATACTTTCTTAAATATGTAAACTTATTTTAGATAAAAAAATAAACAACCATATTTGGTTGCTCATCTTTTTCATCTTCTGCTTTCGTGCGGAATTGCTATACATACTGCAAATCCGCCCACATAAAAGTAAAAGTTCTTATTTGTATTGCTTGGTTGGGCTGGCTAGATTCGAACTAGCGCATGCATGAGTCAAAGTCATGTGCCTTACCGCTTGGCTACAGCCCAATATATTGAGTTTGCAAAATAATTATGGGGTGGAAGATGGGACTCGAACCCACGGTCTTCAGTGCCACAAACTGACGCGTTAACCAACTACGCTACATCCACCATCTTGCACTCTTAAATCAATGCAGTTATTATTTTACTATCTAATAAACATTTTGTCAAGAGATGTATGAATTATTTTTTAAAATTATACTTCTCTTGCCAAAAGTACTAATCTATATTTATTATTTGACTGACATGTAACAAGTGCTACCTCTCTTTTTGACTGATTTCTTCCATTAAAATACGACGTATCCGACTCTTCTGTTGTAAACTTTTCAAAAATTTTATATTCAACTCTTGAACCTGTTGCTGTGTCTGTAATAAAAACTGAATCTCCAATATTCATTCTTTTGTTACTTCCAAAAAATAATCCGCTTCTATAATTATGCCCTATCAAAACGGTATTTCCAACTTTATTTAGACCTACTCCATATTGGATAGCAATAGAAACTTCTAACTCATTTGCACTGGTCATCTGCTCTAATACTGGGTAGCGCAAATTAACTGTGGGCATTTCAATCTTACCTTCCACCTTATACCCTCTATATGTTAATCCATCTGCATCAATCCCTCTTGGGCCATTAACATCGTCTCCCTGTTCAGCTATAGCTTCTTCTTCTTCATACTCGTCGTCGTCTGAAATATATTTTTCAAATTCATTATCAAGAAATTCTGCTGCATCATTATTGATTTTATACTTTTGATAATACTTGTATACTAAATAGCCAATTCCAGACAATACTGCAATTACCAAAATTACTAATAAAAAAGATAAAAATCTATCAAAAAATGTTTTCTCCATTCTTCCTCCTATTTATACTATTTTATCACCTAATGCTCTTCCTGCTATAATATGGAAATGCATATGCATTACAGTTTGTCCTGCGTCCTTTCCACAATTGTTTATAACTCTAAAACCGCTCTGATCAATATTTTCTTGCTTTGCAATTTTATTTATTGCACCATATATTTTTGCAATTATATCGTCATTTTCTTTAACCTCTAAAACATTACTATAATGTTTCTTAGGAACTACTAAAATATGTACCGGAGCCTGTGGATTTAAATCCCTAAATGCTGTTACGAATTCATCTTCATATACCTTATCTGTTCCAATTTCACCATTTGCTATTTTACAAAAAATACAATCTTCCATATGTAATTCCTCCTATAAAAATTATAACTTTCACTTTGCAATTATATCACAATAACATTATTGATGTAAATAAAAATAAAAGGAACATACGTTTATTTGTATGCTCCATTATATTTAGTTAAATTTTTTGCTCCGTCCCCATTATTCAGTCCCCATTATTCAAGAATTGCTTTTATTCTTCTCACACCTGAAGAACTTGATTCTTCTTTCTTAATTCTGAAATGTCCTAATTCAGAAGTATTTGATACATGAGGTCCTCCGCATATTTCTAAAGATATATCTCCTATTTTATAAACTGTTACAACATCTGGATATCTTTCTATAAATTCACACTCTGCTCCCATTGCAACAGCTTTCTCTTTTGGCATCTCCAATCGCTCTACTGGAATTGCCATTTGAATATATTCATTTACCAAATCTTCAGCTTGCTTTTTCTCTTCATCCGTCATTTTGCTATCATGAGCAAAGTCAAATCTCATTCTTTCTGCAGTAATATTACTTCCTCTTTGATGAACATGCTCTCCTAAAACTTTTTTTAGAGCCGCATTCAACAAATGAGTTGCAGTGTGATATTTTGTTTCCATTTCGCCAGTTGAAGCTAATCCGCCTTTAAACTTTTGCTCTGAACCAGCTCTTGATTTTGCTTGATGCTCTTCAAACTTTGCTTTAAATCCGTCTAAATCTATTGTTAAATCTTGCTCTTTTGCAAGCTCTTCAGTAAGTTCAATTGGAAAACCATATGTATCGTATAATTTGAAAGCTGTATCTTTATCTATTTCTGTTCCTTGAATATCTCTTGTTATTTTTTCAAACTCTCTTAAACCTTTTTCTAGTGTTCTATTGAATTTTACTTTTTCATTCTTCAATGACTCCAATATAAAGTCTTTATTTCTATCAAGCTCTGTGTAATATTCTTTATATTGATTTATTACAATATTGGCAATTTGTTGCTCCCAATCAGAATCTATTTTTATGTCTAGAGTACGCGCATATCTTATAGCTCTTCTTATTAATCTCCTTAAAATATATCCTTGATCTTTATTTGATGGAGTTATTTTAGCATCATCACCAAGAAGCATTACTATAGCTCTTATATGATCTGCAACAATTCTTATTGCTGTAGTATATTTTTCGTCATCATATTTCTTCCCCGAAACTTCCTCAATTTTTGCAATAATATCTGTCCAAATTGAAGACTTGTAGTTATCAGTTTGACCTTCTAAAATAGCATTTACTCTCTCTACACCCATTCCAGTATCAACATTTTTGTTTTTCAATTGTTCAAATGTCCCATCTGAATTATGCATATATTGCATAAATACATTATTCCAAATTTCAACCCAATTGTCGTCTTCTGGGTTGAATTTATCTGGAACAGCTTCCTCACTTCTCCAATAGAAAATTTCTGTATCTGAACCGCATGGACCTGTAAGCTCCATATTTGGCCACCAGTTATCGTCTTCTCCTAAATAAGCAATTTTCTCCTTAGATATACCTTGCTCCAACCATAGATTAGCTGTTTCTTCATCAGCTGGTACTAAATCATTTCCTTTAAATACAGTTACAGCTAGCTTTTCTACTGGTATGTTTAAACGTTTTGTTAACAATTCAAAACTCCATGCAATTGATTCTTTTTTAAAATAATCTCCTAAAGACCAATTACCAAGCATTTCAAAAAAAGTGTGATGAGTTTTATCTCCCACTTCGTCTAAATCATTTGTTCTAAAACATTTTTGAACATCAGCCAAACGTGTTCCCTCTGGATGTGGTTGTCCTTTTAAATATGGAACTAGTGGCTGCATACCAGCTGTATTAAACAAAACTGTTGGATCATTTTCCGGTATTACTGGCGAACTTGGTATTATTTTATGCCCTTTTTCTTCAAAAAAGTCTAAATATATTTTCTTCAAGTCTATATTTCCCATAACATTACTTCCCTTCTATACACTAATGAATATACTATTTTTTATATTCATTTGATTGTAAAACTTACGCAATTATATTACAAACTCAACATAAAATCAATAGCGAAAATTCGTGATATCCCGTATCTTTGTATAAAATAACCTACGGAAAGAATATCCCTCCGCAGGCTCACAAAAGTAAATATAAATTTTCCGTTTATACTACTATTGTCTTCTTGGAATTTACCAGTTCACAGCAATATCTAGATTGCCAGAAGGACAATAGTCTACAACAATTCCCATACCAAGAGTTGTCGGTACATAGGATCCCTTCGGGTATGCATACAAGTCAGGAGATGCGACCATTACATAGCCATCGTAGGTCTTTACTCCATCATCACGAACAGCATAGCCATCACAGGAATAGCCAATAAGGTCCAGACATCCCATCATATTCATGTTGTAGTAAGTCTCCTTATAACCCGATGGTGTCTCTCCGGCAGGAACAATACCAGAGCTTTTTGTAAGCACCTTGCCATTCCAAACATATTCCTCTGCTTCTGTGTACATTTCCTCAATAGTCTCAACAACATCATCCATTTCATACGAATACATATCATTCGGATAATTCTCCTGAACATATGCCTCCGTCGGATTAACAAAGCAAATATACTCTGCAGCATCAACCAACTCAACTTCTGTAATCGGTTCTGTTGTAGTTGTTTCTGTCGTTATCATAGTTGTAGTTGTCGCCATTTGGGTTGTTGTTGTTTCCGTTGAAGTTGTGGTTGTTTTCTCCGTTGTTCTACTTGTTGTTACTATGGTTGTTGTAGTACTGCGTTCGGTTGTAGTCTTACTAGCCTCTGTGCTCAGCACTTCTTCCTCGTTAGATTCCACCTCTTGCATCATCGCATACGCTCCGCTACCATCTGCAACCTGAATGGACATATCCTCCTCGATTACAGACGGAATTACAATAGTGCATAAGCAAGCTACACACATCCGCAGCATTTCTGTTTTTGACATTTTTATCTACCTCCGTATATATTATTAGACCCTATTTAGGACCGCTTTTCCATTATACCGCTATATTCATTTTATGTCAACTTAACATTGCTTTTTCTCATTCAACTTTAATAAATACTCTATCAATATTTCATTTTCTACAAATTTTTCAACATCTTTCATTTATAAAAAACTTCCTAAAACACTCACCTATTCAGCAATTAAGTACTCTTCATTTGCGCCTGTAATTGCAACTTTTTCTACTTTATTTTCAAGTTTTCTATCAGTTCTATATTTCACTACCATATAGTTTTTCGTATGACCTTTATAGAAATCTCCATCTTGCTCCTCAAACAAAACTTCTACTTCTTTTCCAATGTATGACTTATTAAATTCCAACTCATTTTCGTTAGATAGACTTATTAATCTTTTGCTACGTATATCTTTAGTTTTAGAATCTATTTGATTTGGCATAATAGCAGCTTTCGTTCCTTTTCTTGGAGAATACTTAAAAATATGCATATGATAAAATTTTATTTTCCTTAAAAATTCATATGTTTCTTCAAACTCTTCATCTGTTTCCCCTGGGAATCCAACTATTACATCTGTTGTTAATGCTGCATTTTGGAATTTGGCTCTAAGCTTTTCTGTAGCTTCAAAAAACTCATCTGCTGTGTACCTTCTATTCATTCTCTTCAAAGTTGTAGTGCATCCACTTTGTAGCGATAAATGAAAATGATCGCAAACTTTATCCAATTTAGATAATCTTTCTATAAAATCATCTGTCATAATAATTGGCTCTATTGAGCTCAATCTAATTCTTTGCAATCCCTCTACTGCATTTATCTTTTCCAATAAATCGATCAATGTAATTCCATTTTTAAAATCTCTACCATATGATGCAACATGTATACCTGTTATAACAACCTCTTTAAATCCATCTGATACTATTTTTTTAACTTCTTCAACCACATTATCAATTTCTCTACTTCTTATGTGACCTCTTGCAAAAGGAATTAAGCAATAAGAGCAAAATCTATCGCATCCATCTTGTACCTTAATAACTGCTCTAGTCTTTTCTGTATACGTTGTTGGCCCAAATTCAACATACTCTTCTTTATACATTACATCTGAAACAAGTTCACTCATTTCCTTGCTCTTTTTGAAATTATCTATTATGTTAATTATGTTATTTTTTTCATTGTTACCAATAATTAAATCTACTTCTTCTATTTTTTCAATTTCTTTTGCAGCAACTTGTGCATAACAACCACAAGCAACAACAATTGCATTTTTGTTATGCTCTTTTGCTCTTCTAAGCATTTGCCTCGACTTTCTATCCGCTATGCTTGTGACAGTACAGGTATTTACTATATATATGTCAGCCTTTTCATCAAATTCAACTATATCATACCCCTGCTCAATAAATTTTTGTGTCATAGCATTTGTTTCATATTGATTAACTTTGCATCCCAATGAGCAAAAAGCAACTTTCAACTTCTCCATATTAAACCTCTCGTATAATAATCTCAATCCCCACAATTATAACATTTTTACGTAACTATGTAAATATACAGTATCACCTTAACCGCATATATTTTAACTATATTTTTCAAAATAGTTGTATAAAATTTTTTTTATAGTTATAATAATCATGGTGATTTTATGAGTAGAACAAAAGGAAAAAGATTTGCTGAAAAAAAAATTAATAAAGCAGATAGTTTAAAAAGAAAAAATAGAAAAATTTATAATTTAATAATTTTTTTATGTGTTTGTGTAATTATATATTCTTTATATAATATTGTTATTTGGGCCATTGAAAATAAAAAAAATAACGATATTCTAAACGATATTCAATCCGTAGCTGGAATAACACATGAAGAAGTAACCATAAACAATCAGCCGGTTGTGAAGGCTCACTACGATTTCACAGAACTTCTAAACAGAAATCCAAATACCGTTGGATGGGTTTATGTTCCAAATTCTAAAATAGACTATCCAGTTGTTCAGTGGACGGACAATGATTATTATTTAAATCATTCCTTTAATAATTCTGAGAACTCGGCTGGATGGGTTTTTGCAGATTCTTCTTGCGATGTTTTAAATTCAAAAAACGTTGTTATTTACGGACATAATCGTAAGGACTCGAGTATGTTTGGATCTTTAAAAAGGGTTTATGATGATGATTGGATTTCAAATCCAGAAAACAACTATATAACATTTGCTAATTTAAATGAAACTGACATATATAAGATTTTTTCAGTATTTATTGCTAATGATGAAAGTGTAGCTTCTTATCTAGAAACAGATTTTTCTACGGATGAAGCTTTTAGGTCGTATTTAACAAGAATTAAGAACACGAGCAGTCAAAAATTCGATACTGATATTGAAAATACTGACAAAATTATAACACTATATACATGTTATGGAATGAATAATCAAAGATTATTAGTTTTTGCAGCTAAGGTTGATTAATGTTAAATAAAAAGGGACGATTATATTTTGTTTGAAATAATTAGGAGTATTTCTTACTTATGGTATTGTGTATTTAAGTAAAATTTCGAACGAAACAGAGCCGTTCCTTTTTTTCTTTCTCCCCTTTATTTTTGCAATTTTATGTAGTATAATGGTGGAAATTTTGATTTGAAAGGATGATGTTCATGGATTATAATTTTCAAGAAATAGAAAAAAAATGGCAGAATTATTGGGATGATAATGAAACATTTAAAACTGATGTATGGGATTTTTCAAAGCCAAAATACTATGCACTAGATATGTTTCCATACCCATCAGGACAAGGGTTACACGTTGGTCACCCAGAAGGATATACTGCAACAGATATATTATCAAGAATGAAAAGAATGCAAGGATACAACGTTTTACACCCAATGGGATGGGATGCATTTGGATTACCAGCCGAACAATATGCTATTAATACTGGAAATCATCCAGATTTATTTACACAACAAAACATACAAACATTTAAGAAACAACTAAAAATGTTAGGGCTATCTTTTGATTGGAGCAAAGAAATTTCTACATGTGATCCTAACTACTATAAATGGACACAATGGATATTTAAACAATTATACAATGACGGATTAGCAAAACTTGTAGACATGCCTGTTAACTGGTGCGAAGAATTAGGAACAGTTTTAGCAAACGACGAAGTTATAGATGGAAAAAGTGAACGTGGAGGTTTTCCTGTTGTTCGAAAAAATATGAAACAATGGGTATTAGATATTCCTGCTTACGCTGAAACATTATTAAAAAACTTAGAGAATTTAGATTGGCCAGAATCAACAAAAGAAATCCAAAAGAACTGGATTGGAAAATCTGAAGGAGCTCATGTTAACTTTAAAATAGCTAATCATGAAGATTTGTACTTTACAGTATTTACAACAAGATGTGATACATTATTTGGAGCAACATATTGTGTACTTGCACCTGAAAGTGAATTAGTACAACAAATTACAGCTCCAGAGCAAAAAGCTGCTGTAGATGAATATATAAAAATTTGTAGCTCAAAATCTGATTTAGAAAGAACTGAATTAAACAAGGAAAAAACTGGTGTATTTACTGGCGCTTACGCAATAAATCCTGTAAACAATAAAGAAATTCCAATTTGGATTTCAGATTATGTTCTTTCATCATATGGAACAGGCGCAATAATGGCTGTACCTGCTCATGATACAAGAGATTATGAGTTTGCCAAGAAATTTGGAATTGATATTATACCGGTACTTGAAGGCGGTGATGTTTCTAAAGAAGCTTTCACAGAAGATGGTCTACATATTAATTCTGGATTTTTAGATGGATTAAACAAAGAAGAAGCTATTGCAAAAATGATTGCATGGCTTGAAGAAAATAAAATTGGTACAAAAAAAGTTAATTATAAATTACGTGAATGGATATTCGCTCGTCAACGTTATTGGGGCGAACCAATCCCAATCGTACATTTAGACGATGGAGATATGGTTGCTCTTAACGATGAAGATTTACCATTAATTCTACCAGTGCTTGAAGATTACAAACCTTCAAAAACAGGAGCCTCTCCTCTAGAAAAAGCAACAGACTGGTTAGATGTTACAATAGATGGAAAACATGGCAAAAGAGAAACAAGCACAATGCCAGGATCTGCTGGATCAAGCTGGTATTTCTTAAGATACATCGATTCACAAAATGATAAAGCAATTGCCGATCCAGAATTATTAAAACACTGGCTTCCAGTTGATATGTATATGGGTGGACCAGAGCATGCAGTTGGACACTTATTATATTCAAGATTCTGGAACAACTATCTATACAATAAAGGTATAGTTCCTGTTGCAGAGCCATTTTCAACACTACGTCATCAAGGAATGATTCTTGGTTCGAATGGTGAGAAAATGAGTAAATCAAAGGGTAACGTTGTTAACCCAGATGAAATGGTTAAAGAATTTGGTGCAGATAGCTTAAGACTATATGAAATGTTTATGGGTCCAATTGATGCCGCAAAGCCATGGGATCCAAATGGTATTGATGGTTCAAAGAAATTCTTGGATCGTGTATGGAGATTATTTACAGAATCTGGAAAAATTTCAGACGCTGAAAATAAAAACCTAGATAAAGTTTATAACTACACAGTAAAAAAAGTTACAAACGACTATGAAACAATGAACTTTAATACAGCAATAAGTCAACTTATGATATTCATAAACGCAGCATACAAAGAAGATATTCTTCCTACTAAATATGCAGAAGGATTCCTTCAATTGTTGAATCCAGTTGCGCCACATATAACAGAAGAGCTTTGGAATTCAGTATGTAATCATACAGAATCTATTGCTTATTCAAAATGGCCTACTTTCGATGAATCAAAACTTATTGATGAAAACGTTTTAATCCCTGTACAAATTAATGGAAAACTAAAGGATACCATTACAGTTCCAATAGATTCGGAAGAAAGTTTTGTAAAACAAACTGCATTTGAAAATTCAAAAGTAAAAAATGCTGTTGAAGGAAAAACTATAGTTAAAGAAATCTATGTAAAAAATAAAATTTTCAATATAGTTGTAAAATGATTTATTAAATGAAATAATTACACTAAAAGGGACTGATCAAAAGATCAGTCCCTTTTGTTTTAAAAGATATCGCAGCAATCGACAGGAATATCAAAGCAATCGCAGCAGTCGCCATGCTCTCCACAATAACGACAATCATCATCGTCATCATCTTCGTTGACTACGTCTGCCAGACCGCTTTCACTTTCGCAATCAATAATTTTGACTTTTTCATCGACGTAACTTGCAGTATTTACTTCATCTGCTAAACCATAGTCATCATTGTTGTCATTGGCTTCCTCATCAACTGACTCATTAACGTAATCAGCCAAAGACATGTACATGCATTTGAAGCAATCGGTAAAATCTGTCCACTGGCCATACACAAATGCCTCGGCCATGGTAATGTTTACGATACTTCCCTGCATCCAATGGAATACCTTTCCCCAAGATGTATCCTCATCCTCGTTTACTTTAGGTAATACAACTTTTCCTTCGAGAATCATGAGCATATAATCGATACTTTGGATTGCATATTCAATGAATTTCGCCTGAATATTAATAAGTTCAGGTTTTTTTCCGTTAGGCTTGAGAAATTCCCCTTTGAGAACTTTCTCAAAATCCTGTTTTTCCTGTTCAAGCCGCTCTTTTAATGTTGCCATTTTAATTCCTCCTCAGTAATATAAATTAGTATTATGGCTTCAACTTGTAGGCACTTTACCTAAAAGCACATAAATTATACCACATTTTATGTATATTTTCAAGTTTAGAACAATAGTAGGCTATTTATATATGGTTAATTTATATTAAATACTATTTTTTTATGGATTCTCCGACTCAGATGTTGTTGATGAACTTACTGATGATTCACTTTCACTACTTCCTTCACTTGAACTTTCGTTGCTACTTCCACCACTTGAAGATTCTCCGCTATTTGAACTTGATTTCCCATTTTCACCAGACGAATTTGATTCAGAGTTTGAACTTGAAGATGAATTTTCTTTGTTACTATCTGATTTAGTAGATGTGTTATTGTCGTCTTCTTCATCTATCTCATTTTTCTTTGTTGTGTTTGAAGTTTCATTTTTATTTGTTGTAGAATTCTCTGTTGTTGTCTTAGTTGTATTTGTTGATTTAGTTGTATTTGTTGATTTAGTTGTATTGGTGTTTTTATCAGAATTGGTTGTTGTATTTTTCGTCGATTCTGTAGTTGTATTTTTAGTTGTATTCTTATTTTCATTATTGCTGTTACTATTTTCAGTATTCTTTTTTGTTGTGTTTACAGACGTTATTGATTTTGTATTACTTGAACTACCACTTTTTAAATACTTTTTCTTTTCTGCATCTGTTAAACCAAGTTTTTGGATATAGCCATCTATCACTTCTTTTGATTTTTTACTATCCGGTTTAAAGAACCATAATGTTGTCTTAACCATTTCTCCCGGTAATTGAGACATCTCAAGCTCTTCCATATTAAAATCTATTGCATATGGTATATATCCAACAGCTTTATCCCATTTTATATTTGTTTCTAAGTTATCAAAAACGCTCTTTGCAATTGTTTTTATTTTATCAACATCTCTTGTTTGAAGTACTTTTTGCGCAACAACCTTCATAAATTCTCTTTGTGTTCTTGTTCTTCCTTCATCATTATCTCCGTAGCTTGCTGGATACGATGTATTATTATTGTTATGTCTAAATCTAACTAATTGCTCTGCTTGATCACCATTAAGTTTTTGATATCCAGCTTTAAGATGTATGTGCAGATCTTGAGAATCATCATCGTAATCCATATCAACAGGTACATCGAAGTCTACACCACCTATTGTATCTACAATTTTAACAAGCACACTTGTCTTTACTATTACATAATAATCTATATTTACACCTGTAACATTTTCTACTGCTTCAATTGTTTTTTCCGGATTTTTCTTATTAATTTGGTATAAAGCATTTATCTTATCTCCTCCAGCACCATTCTCTATATTACTTCCTACATACGTATCTCTTGGTATTGACAATACAAAAGCTTGGTTAGTATCTGGATTATACCCGATAAGCATTAACGTATCTGTTAGCTCTGCTGATATATCCTCGCTGATTCCCATAACAAGAACAAATATTGGATCTTGATCACCAGCAACATCTTTCATCATTTCTTTGAAGGCTTGTGTAACATTTCCACCATTTTTTATTAAGTATCTACCGAATATAGTTACAAATACTATAAGAATTGTTATCAATATAACCAGTATAACTTTTAGCACCTTATTCATTTTCTTCTTATTTCTTTTCTTTCCTCGTGGACCATCCTCAAATGAATTATCCATAGTAGGAATATCGATTGTTACATCATTACCTTCTATTTCTTTTGAAATAACACTATTTTGCTCTACTTTTTTTCTTTTGTATTCTCCGGTTTTTCTTACCTCTTGTATTTCTCTTTGTAGTGCTGTGTCTACCGCATTTTATCTCTATTCTCCATATTTTCCTCTTCCTGTATAATTAATGCATACATGACTAATTTTTACTCGCATACTTTGTTTGATTGTACTATTTAAAATATTTAAAGTCAATAAATTTACGGATTTTTCACATAACATACATATACAAAAAAAGATTATTTTCACACTTTTATTTATGTAAAAACAATCTTCTTCTTTATCTACACTTTCTCGACAACTTGTTTTAGATCTCTCCAAAACTCAATTTTTTTATTCTCATCCCTAAGTAACGCTGCTGGATGCCATGTTGGCATATAATGTATTCCTTTTTTTTCAATCCATTTTCCTCTACATGCAGTAATTGATAATTCTCTTCCCAATATATTTTTTAACGCAGTACTTCCAAGTAAAACAATTATTTTGGGTTTTACTAATATAACTTGATTTCTAAGATAATTTAAACAACTATCTGCCTCATCTTGCTCTGGAACCCTATTTTGTGGTGGTCTGCATTTTACAATATTTGCAATATATACCTCACTCCTGTTTATTCCTAATCCTTCAAATGCCATATCCATCAATTTTCCCGCTTTTCCCACAAAAGGTACTCCTTGGATATCCTCGTCTGCGCCAGGACCTTCTCCAATAAACATAACATCAGCATTTTTATTTCCGTATCCAAAAACAATATTTGTTCTATTATTACATAGTTTACATTTTTTACAACCAATAATTGATTTTTCAAGATTTTCCCAGTTATCATACATCATTATCATATCCTTTTTCACTTATATTAAACACATTAGAGCTCCATTTCGTCCCGCTTCACTTTTGTATACCCTATATGAATGCAGAATATCGTTATTACAAACTGTGCAAATTCCGCAATCAATAATATTTGACGATGTTAATCCACATTCAATTAACATATTTTTTATTGCAGTTACAGCATCTATATAATATTTTTGTTTGCCATCTTTGGTATCACCAATTTTTATTATAGTTTCATCCTTAAATGTTTCTAGGAAAAGAGCCTTTACATCATCTTCTACTTCAAAATGGCATTGTCTAATAGAAGGTCCTATGCAGCAAATAATATCTGCTGGATTACATCCAAATACATCAACCATCTTTTTAACAGCCACTTCTCCAATCTTAGCAACTGTACCTCTCCATCCAGAATGAATATTTCCAATTGCATTTTTTACTGGATCATATAATAAAAGCGAATTACAGTCTGCAAAAACAGCTGATAAAATTTTATTTTTTTGATTTGTAATTAATCCATCAACATCTGGAAAATCTGTACTTTTACTATCTGGTACTACTATTTCTACGTTATTTGTGTGAGTCTGTGTTGGTTTAATTACATTCTCATTATCTATGCCTAATGCCATACATATTTTTTTATAATTAATGTCATCCTTGCTCTTATTTTTTAAATCTATTGGCTTAAGAGTGTACGCATGTGCTAATTTGTCTTTATATTCAAGCAGTCTTCTAAACTGAATATATTCAACATCTCCATTTTTAACATGAATAATATTTTTATTAGATAAATCCATAAAAAATCCTTTCTAATCCTCAATATCAGCTTTAATCATTTCAAGAATTTCTTCTTTTTCCATTTCACTAATATAATTATATTTATTATTAGGTGTTCCAGTATTAAATCCACAGATTGCTTTATATTCGCAATATTCACATGGGGTTTTCTTCTTTTTATAATATGGATAAATGTTAATATTTCCAGATAAAATTTCTTCCGATATTTGCTTAATTATTACATTCATATATTTTTGCAAATAATTGAATTGTTTTCTAGAAACCCCCGAAGTTCTTCTTTCACTTAAATCACCTTTAGTATCAATATATGCAGGAACAATGTTGGACTGACCACTTTCAAGTTTTGTATCCATCATTTTAACAACATTTACATCTGCTAAAATAAGTCCTTGCATTTTAAATTTTTTCCTAATTTCATTTTCAATTTCTTCTTCAGTCATATCTTTCTTAGACTTAATAACAGGATCTATTAGATTAAAATATAAAACTCCTGCTGGCTCAACATTATCTTCTTTGCAAATAGCGTCTAGATAAGTTAACAACTGAATTTGTAAACCACCATATACAGAATTAAGATCTATATTCTTATATGAAGATTTGTAGTCAATAATTCTTATGTATTTACTTGAACCATTTTCAGCAATATCTATTCTGTCTATCTTTCCTGTAATTTCTACTTTTCTGTTGTCATCTAAATCTATTGTAATAGGTTTATATTGTTTACCTTCTTCAAATTCTACTTCATTTCCAGCGACATTAAAATCACTATACTTTATACTATCAACAATATACTTCATACTGCGTTTTACAACTCGTTTTAATCGCTCCGTTAAAACTTTATATTTTGGTGTTGCGGAAAAAATATAATTTGAATTTAATCCGAGTTTTTTACTTATTATTTCCTCAATTAATTGATATATTTCTTCATCTTCAATTTGTTTTATATTTATGCCTCTATCTTTCACCTCATTAAAAAAAGTATCTATTGTATCATGCATAAAAGTTCCTGTATCTAAACTATCCACTTTTAATTTATCTTTTTCAGAAACATTAAGACCATACCTCAAATAATATGAAAATGGACAGGTTCTGTATTTTTCAAGCTTAGAGATACTTGTTTTTAATGTACTGCCATACAATGCATCTATATTTTCTTTATTAATTTTCTCAGGAATATTTGTATAATTAAGTGCTTTTAAACTATATATCAACTTATGTTTCCATTTTTCATTTGACATATAATAATTGTATGCTGTAATCCATTTACCTTCTATTTCTTTATTCTCATCCCTATAGTCACGTATCTGATTTAAAAGCTCATCAAATGTACTATTTTCTGTTAAAATATCTGAACCTTTTTCTATAATATCACTTTCCTCTTTTACATTTGGAAAGATTCTTTTAATCTTCGATACCAATGTAGATGCCCTTAATGTTTTTCCGTCAGCAGCAGATGAAGAATAAGATAAATATATGCTCGTACTAGCAGCTGTAAAAGCCTTATATATGTTGAAATTGTCCTCATACATTCTCTCTATAGTTCCTTTAGCTAGCTCAATTCCCTGCTCTTTTAAATTATCCCTATCCTGGTCATTAAAATATCCTTCGTTTTTATTAACACTCGGAAACATTCCATCATTTAATCCAATTATAAAAACCGTTTTTATCTTATGGCTTCTTGATCTATCAATATCACCCATAATAACCTGATCTTGCGTTCCTGGAATTTTTCCCAAATCGCTATTTCCAAGTCCAGTTTTCAGAATTTGCATATATCTATCAAAATTAATTTTCTCTTCACCAAATACAAGGACTATTTCATCAAGAACTTGTACAATTATTTTCCAACTCGTTTCGTATTCACTCGCTATATCCGGTTTTCCAACCGAAATAAGTTCCTCCTCTTTCTCTTTAAGTCTTTTATCCACTCCATTTTCAATTAAAAAATTATACAACCTCGTTGTAATTTCTTTTGCAGAATTTGTACCATGTAACCCATCTTTAAATTTTATTAGTGGATTTACTATCAATTTTCTAATTTCTTTAAATCTTGCTATTTTTTCACTATTTTTATTGTCTTCATCATGAAAATTCCATTCACCTTTATACCACTTACTATATTTTATATCCCACTTTAAACAATAGTTTTCAAATTCATAAATTTCTTCTTGTGAAATATCTAAAAATCCTGTTTTTATATAATTAAACACCGATTCATATGACCAATTCTTAGCAAAAATCTCAAGTATTGCAAGTAAATATTTAACAATAATATTTTGACTTAAATCCTTCTTTTCGTCTATAAAAACTGGAATTTGATATTTGTTGAAAATAACTTTACACAGATTTGAATATGTATCTAAATTCTTAGTTATTATTGAAATATCTCTATATCTATAATTAGATTCTTTAACAAGTTTTACAATATTAACAGCGATATTTTCAATTTCAGAATATGGATTATTTGCAAGAAATAATTTAATATTGTTAATATTTTTATTTGTATATCTTTTATATGGAACTGCATATAAATTTTGCTCTAAAAAATCAAGCTCTTCACTTTTAAATCTGCGAGTTTTATCTATATATATTGGGCTCTCAACCTGTATTCTCGCACTCTTTGTGACTTCCATAATTTTTTGTACAGTTAGTTTATTTGCATAAAATATATCTGTGTCAGGTGATGTACTTTCTTCTAAAGAATCTGTACATATATTAATGGATACTCTGCTCGATTGTTTAAGTAGGATTGAAATAATATCGTATTCTTGCTTTGTAAATCCAACAAATTCATCAATAAAAATTAGAGTGTCTTCAAAAATATTTGTTTGCGGAAGTTGCTCTGAAAGAATAGTTAAAACATCGTTTTCATCTATATACCTATTTTTTATTGTTTCCTCAAATTTGTTATATACTTCCCTCATATCTGCCATTTTGGCTTTTAAATATCTGTCATTCGACTTTTTCATTATTTCATCTAAATTCTCAACACTAACACCATGCTTCTTAAACTCGGTTATTTGCGTTGAAATTAAATCTATATTTTCATCAGATTTTCCTAGAAAATTAAGGTTTCCTTTTTCATTTAAAAGTATGTTGTATATAATCATCGCTTTTCCGCACGACGAAAGTGCTGTTTTCGTGTTTCCTCCAACTTCATTCATAACTCTATAAGCCATACGATTAAATGTTAAAACTTCTGCATTTAGTACTGCTTCATTTCCAACAGCATTTAATAGTTCACGTTCAGCAGTAAATGAAAACTGCTCCGGTGTAATAATATATATTTTTTTATCTTTTTTTATTAACTCTCTTATTTCATTAAATATATATGTACTTTTACCTGCTCCAGATTTACCATAAACAAGTCTTAGTCCCATGTATTTTACCTCCCAAACTAATTAAGTGTACGTCTCCAGTAAAATAAATACTGCTGAGCAAGCCCTGCAAACTCGCCAAATTTTTCGGATGCTATTTCATTTATTGCCTTGTTATTCACCTTTTTTTCATCCGAATTCTTTATATATAAGTCATTCATAACTCTTCTTACCCACACATCTATTGGAAAAATTTCAAATCTCTTTAAATCTGAAAAAAGAAGAATGCAATCTGCTACTTTTGGTCCAACTCCTGGTAGCTCTATAAGTTTATCTCTAATATCAGTAGTTTTCATGTGATAAAAATTTTCTATATTTACTTTATTGTCATTTACTAATTGTGTAGTTTCAAAAAGTCTTACATCTCTGAATCCAAGTCCTAGAGCTCTATATTCAGAAGTTGTTACATCTTTTAGTTGCACTGGCGTTGGAAATAAATAATAATCTTTATTTTCAAATTCTACTTTTGTTCCGTATTTTTTTGATAATCTTTCAATAATCCCTTTTATTCTTGGAATATTATTATTAGCTGAAATAATATACGAAATTATAGTTTCCCATAAATCTTGATTTAAAATTCTTATTCCCTTTCCATATTTTATGCTGTTATCCATATACTCATCTATTTTTGATAATTTGCTTTTTATTTGCTCATAATCTCTCTTCATATCGAAATACTTGTTAACAAATACTCTAATATCACAATTTAAATTCCCTTTAAAATAAATATTCTTAGAGTCGCAATTTACATTTAAAACACCATTTTTAACAACACCCGTATAGCTTCCATTTGGCTCTTCATTCCATCTAAAACACTGCCCACAATCAAATATATCTCTAAGCTCAAATGCATCAATTTTGTCAATTTTTAGTTCTTGTCTTTCCATTTTTAAATTACCTTCTGTCTTAGTAAATTTAGTTTATCTTACCATAATTAATGTGAATTTACAATGATGACACAAGAAAACTTCTGTACAATGTTGGCAAATCCTTTATATTATGGGGATTCCAAAGGAATCTCCTATAATATAAAAAAACCAGTTTTTCAACTGGCTTTACTCTTAAAATTTGTATACGTAGCATTCTAGATTTCTTCTACCAAATCTATTACATTCTGAAATATTACTCATAAAAACGTCTATTTTATTACCTTTGATAGCTCCACCTGTATCTTGAGCTATAAACCATCCTCCATTTGGATAGTCTGCAAAGTATGGTATATATATTATAGTTCCCATTGGATAATATCTTGGGTCTGTTGCTATTGTATAATACACCCTTGCACGAGCTCCTGAAGCAGTTGCTGTATTGCCACCACACTCATCTGCACTATAAGCAGATGCGTTCATCGTAACAACTTCTGGTGTCATACCATCAACTCTATCTGCAAGTGATGAACCATTACTTGAGCTTGCACTTTGTACAGCTGCAGTTTCAATTGATGTTGAACTTCTTGATGTTACAACCGGAACAGGTTTATTTCTAATTTCTTTTACACAATTTACTGGCTCTTGAACTAAATTCTCTGCTATTTGTGTTTTTTCAACTTCTTCTCCATTTTCATACTTCATTAAGTATGCAATCTCTTTTAACCCATCTACACCATTTTGAGTAACTTTTTCAATTTTTTCTCCATCTCCTGTAGATTTGTCATTTGTTTCCGTCTCATATGGTATAGTAACTTTCTCTTTTACTATTTTCTCTGTTACAGAATTGTAATCCTCCAAAACACTTTCTACAGATAAACTTTCAGGTTCTTCCTCTTCTAGCACAATAGTACTTTCATTATTTTGTATGATTTTTATTGTGTTATTATCTGAAATATCTTCATTTAGTGGTGGTATTACGTTCTCTGTTGGTAAAACCACAATATGATTTTCCTCTAAAATTTCTGCTACATTAGTTTTCGATGTTAAAATACTAGTTTCGTAACCATCTGCTGAAATAATTTTTACACTAGTTACTTGTGAGCTTGCTGCCATAACTCCTACTCCCATAACGAATAAAAGAATTATACTTATTGATATCACTTTTTTTAATGATATCGATGCTTTATCATCTTTTTTCATAAGAAATATACTACCTCCTTTTTTATAGCAACGAAGTAATTATAGCATTTTCTGCCTTATTTGTCAAATTATCGATTTTTTTCGTAACTTATTATGTGTAGCTCCGGTTCATTATATTATACTATAATTTATTCATTCCTAAAAAAATTATTACTATTTTATATTAAAAGCTCTCTTAGCATTTTCGTATGTTATCTTAGCAACTTCCTCAACATTCATTTGTTTAACTCTTGCAATTTTATCCGCTACAAATTTTACATTTCTTGAATCATTTCTCTTTCCTCTATTTGGCTCTGGTGATAAATATGGACTATCGGTTTCTATAAGCTGATGATTAATCGGAACTATTTCAATCATCTCATCAGCATTTTTTGAATTTTTAAATGTAATTGGTCCACCGAACGATATATAAAAATCTTTTTTTAATCCTGCTGTTATCAAATCTTTATTCTGTGGACAACAATGAAATATCCCTGGTTTAACAAAGTCGGTATTTAAAATAATTTCAATCGTGTCCATAATAGCATCTCTAGTGTGTATCTGTATTGGTAAATTTAGTCGATTGGCTATTTCAATCTGCCTCTTAAAAACCTCCAGTTGCAATTCCTTATTTTCTTTATTCCAATAATAGTCTAATCCTATTTCTCCTATTGCAACTACTTTTTCATTCGACATAGCAATTTCTTCAATTTCTTTTAGTTGACTTTCAAGTTCAGCCCTAGTTTCAGGAATATCGTTTGGAGAAATTCCGCAGGTAGTATAGATAAAATCGTATTTTTTTGCAAGCTCTAATCCTTTTTTACTTGATTCTAGGCTATATCCAGCACTAACAAATTTTGTAACTCCATATTCATATATTGATTTTATTAGATTATCTCTATCTTCGTCAAATTTCTCATCATCGTAATGAGCATGAGAATCAAATAATTCCATGTTAACCTCCTAATTTGTTATTATAACCAAAGCTGTTGCAGTAGCATATTCTTTTACATGTGAAATGCTGATATCAATGCTTTCAATGTAATTTGCATTTTTTACACAAGCGTATGGTCTTCCAGAATTATCATTTAAAATTTCTATATCTTTCCATTTTATAGAAAATTTATTTTCCAATTTTTCAGATATTGCTTTAAAAACTGCCTCCTTTGCTGCAAATCTAGCTGCATAGCTCTGATATTTATTTTCTCCTTTATTTTCGCAATAATTTATTTCTTTTTCTGTAAATACTCTTCTTTTAAATCTATTTGGAAACTTTTGAATAATTTTTCTTATCCTCTCTGTTTCTATTATATCATTACCTATTTTCAAATTCATTATTTTCTCCATTTTTTATAAAATCTTTTTAGTTTAGTATAGACCAACAGTTTTTCTGTGCAACGTTGGCTAAGCCTTTATATTATAGGAAAGTTCAGAGAACTTTTCTATAATATAAAAAAGTGACCTATTTAGCCACTTTTTCTTACTCAGTTACAAAATATGTTGTATTTACATTTTCGACAGAATGCCATTTTCCTATAAATATTACATTTGATATATCTGAAAACTCGTATTTAGGTTCAACTACAACATTTCCGTACTGGTCAATAACGCCCCATTTTCCATCTTTCTTCACGCCAACATATCCATAGTTATTTTGCTCAGTCATATCTTCGTATGAATATTGAACAACCAATGTCCCATCTCTATTTACAAGACCATATTTTCCATCATTTTTAGCAACATATAACGTGTGATTTGAAAATGCATCTCTATTAGATTTTTCTTCAAATTTCAGATTATAGAATTTATATTCATCGTTAACCTTCGCTCTGATGTATCCATTTAATACTTCAACATCAGTACCTATTACCTTAACTTCGTGGTTTCTATCTATTAAGTACGTATTTGCGTCGTCAGTCTTGTTTCCAAATAAACAATCTGCATCTTTGTTAAATATCAAAGAGCTATATTCGAATGGTACAACTTCTTCACCCGCAGAATTAATAATTCCAAATTTATCATCTTTTTTTGTAATAAAATTATCTGTATATACATAATTTATTGCTTGATATTCTGCTTTAACTTTTTCTGACTTGTCTGTTCCAAATATTCCATATTTTCCACCTACTTTTGCAACTATAATATCAGAATTTATATAGTTGATATCCTCATAATCTACTTCTAAAGATTTATCTCCTGCTTTATTTATAATTTTCCAAGTACTTCCATCTTTAACAACATATATATCATTTCCACATATATGTTTTATATCATCATATTTACATTCTAATATTTGCTCTTTGCTTATTGAAACAATTCCATATTTATTCTCTGAATTTTTCACAACATATCCGTCTGTATAATCATTAGTTAAAGCATTTATATCGCTATAATCACAATCAAGTATTATATCTCCTTGATTGTTGACTAACCCATATTTTTCATTTTTTTGAACTAAAATGCTATTTTTTACACCTTTAATTGTTTCAATTTTGTCGTAATTGCAAGCCAAAAGTTCAACTCCATCTAAGTTGATTAAACCAAACTTACCATCCTTTTCAACTTTTAGTATGTTTTCTTCGTTCCATATATTATTGTTTGAGTCATAATTGCTTAGCACTTCAACAGAATTATATGATGTAAATAATTGTGAGTTATTTGAATCAATTGCTTTGGTTTTATATGTATTATCCGAATAATTGACTTCATATGTACATATAAAGACTTGTTTCTTACTATCTGGAATTATAATCATCTCACCATACTCTGCTTCAACAACAACTTCGCCTTTTGAATTGATAACTCCCCATTTTCCATCCTGATACATTGAATAATAAGCAACTTCAGTAAAATAATTTTCTTCTTGATTCTTTTTCTTTAAAAGCTTATTTATCCCAATAATAAATGCTACAATAATAGCAACTACTACGATTACAGCAAATACTTTTTTAAAATTTAACTTTTGTTCATCATCATATCTTTTACCTCTACTCATTTTATCCTCCATTAACAAAATTCGCATATAATATATCATATTTTAGTTGTAATTTACAATATTTTGGCTATAAAAAGCTTGATTTATCAATAATTTCACAAATTTTTATACAATAAAGAGAAGCAACTTTGATGAAATACATATTAATTACTTCTTCATCCTTTTGCTTCTCTCCTAATAGAAATTCATTTATTCTTCAATTTTATTTCCACATTCTGGGCAGAATTTTGCACCTGATCCAATCTCTTTTCCACAATTTGAACAGAACTTTTTAGCTGGTGCTTCTGGTCTTTTTGTTCCGCATTCTGGACAGAATTTACCACTAACCACATTATGGCATCCTGGACATTCCCATGTATCTGCATTTGTGCCTGTTGTGGCAGCTGTACCTACATCTGTGTGTCCATTATTTACTGGTGGTACTTGGTAACTTTGACCATTTTGAGTTTGTTGCCATGGTCCTTGTGCTGCTGCTCCCATCATTCCACCTGTAGACATGTTCATCATTCCAATTCCCATAAATCCATTCATTGCCCCCGCTGAATTTTTAGCAGCACCTTCAACAGCTTTACCGTATGAGCTAACCAAAGTTCCTTGCTGTGTATAAGCATCTCCACCAAGCTCGTAAGTATCAATTTTTTCCTCAGATTTTTCATCAAATGTAACACTTTCAACAGCAAAAGATTCAAGGGCAATTCCTCTTTTTCTAATTGGCTCATCAAATACATTTTCTTCCATCATAGCTCTGATTTCATCTGTATTATTAGGTATATCCATAGCGTTTACTCTGTATTGGTCACTACCCAAACTATTTGTAATATTTGAAAAAGCAGCTATAACCTCTGATTTTATTTGACCTGTTATTAACTCTTTCTTATATACAGAAGCTGTTCCTGCAACTCTTGACATAAATAAGAATGGATCATTTATTGTAAAAGTATATGTACCAAAACATCTTATTCCAACTTTCATACCCATTAAAGATTGTGTTCTTGGATTCATAACTGCATGTTCCCAATCTCTATATATAATTGGATTTGGTGTTCCAAATTTATTATCTATTATTTCTTTTGTATTAATAAAATATACAGCTTGCTCTTTTGCGCTTGCTCCATTATATGTAAATCTTTGCCACATTTCTTTGAACATACCACCAAATTGCCCAGCAAATAATGATGGTGATGATGAACTATCAAATGTGTAAGGTCCATCTTCTGCTGTAGCATCAATAACTCTACCATTATCAAATATAATAGCACATTGTCCTGGAGCTACCACTATCGTACTACCAGATGTTATAACACCAGTTGGTGTTGTTTTTTTAACCATCAAGATATCATTTCCCATATCTTCACATCTAATAGCTTCTTTCCACTGATCGTGTAATGTTGATCCTACTGCGCCAAAGGCTGCTTTAATTAATCCCATAATATATACCTCCTAATTATTATAATCTTCTTTAAATGAACTCATTTTCCATGCTTTTAAATTTATTCTCTCTACCGGTGCCATACAATATTCACAATAACTATTACCTAAATTATTTATTGGAGCCCCACAATTTTTGCAATGAATAGATATAGTAAGTTGTTTCTCTTTTATTTTTGATTCGTCATACACATATACAAATTCTGTGGTATATCTAGTTTCCTTTTTTATGTCTGAATATGATTTTTTATCTTTTCTGTTAGAATTATAATAATATCCTAGCGATGTAGACACCCTTATAGTTGCCTTTCCATTATCTTTTGTATATGAGCTTATAGCACTTCTGTTGAATTCAATATTATCAAATTTTTCATTTATTTGATTAGATTTCATATCTTCTATTTTTGCTCTTATTTGTGGCTCTACATATACTAATTCAGAATCATTATCTATTTGTGAAATATCTTTGGCCTCTATACAATTGAGAATTTTTCTAATATTCTTTTCATTTATAGAAAATAGTAAATCTCTATTAAATTCCGGAAAATCTTTTAGTATCCTTGGCTCTAGTAAACTTGTTAAACCTGCCACGCTCTTTTTCCTGGTATACTCATCCCTTGCTATTTCTTTTGCGTGTGTAAAAGCATTTCTTAACTCCTTCATTTGACCAGGACCGGCTGATGCGCTCAGCCTAAAATATATTACTGCAACAAATAAGATAATTGCTAATAATACACCTAAAAAGCCACCTATAACAGCAATAAAAAAATTCATAATTCTCCTCTCTCTAAATCAGCTCATTTTAATATTACATTTAAAGTCGCTTTTTGTCAATATTCTGCATATAAAAAAGGAGGACTTATAATTTCGTTCCCCCTTATCTATAAATATTATTTTGTTGTTTTATATTTGTAGAATGAAACAACTGATATTACTGAGAATACAACTATTCCTATAATTTTAGGTGAATCGTCTTCACCAGTTTGTGGCATATTTCCATCAGCTGTTGATGTAGATATAACCTTCTCGATTTCTTCAAAATCTGTTGTATCTATAGTATTTTTATTTCCTGATGAAGTATTTGTTGTATTGTTATTCTTATTACTTACATCTATTGAATCCTTGTCGTAACTTTTAGAATTTGTTGTTGGAGCTTTTGTAGATGTTTGTGTCGTTGTTTGTGTATCATTGTTACTATCTTGTGATTTATTAATCTCTTCTTTATTCGAAGCTACTTCACCAATTATTTGAATTTCAGACTGTTGTGTTTGTTGTGTATTATCAACAACAATTTTCTCTTCCTTCTTTTCTTGTTGTTGAGTATCGTTCTTAACTACTTGTTCTGTTTTGTTTTCAACTGGTTGTTCTGTTTTGTTTTCAACTGGTTGTTCTGTTTTGTTTTCAACTGGTTGCTCTGTTTTGTTTTCAACTGGTTGTTCTGTTACTTCTTGTTTATTCTCTTCAGCAGCTTGCTCCTGAGTAGTGCTTTCTTCTGCAATTTGTTGTTCATTTTTATTGTCTGTTGTAGCTTCTGCAATCTGACCATTCTCACCTTCACCAACTACATCTATCTTGTGACTCTCATCAGAAGATTCACTTATCTGTTCATTAGAAGTTTCTTTTTTAGAAGACTCTCCTGGTTTGCAATCTATATAGTCACACAAACTGCAATTTCCAATTGATACATATATTACAACATATCTCTTATCTACACTTGGAATTACAGCCGTATATTTATCGTCTTCAGACTTATCTAGGCTTATTGTGGTTCCATTTTCTCTTGTTTGAGCTAAAATGTCGTCTGATGTTAGTATGTCATCTATAATCAAATACTTACATACTACCCCAGAATATACATCTGAATTAACCTCTATGTTCGCTGTTACTTGTGCATTTTCGTAGTGCATACTTAATTCTATGCTTTCTTTATCATTTGCGATTGTTTTTACTGGTAACAAAATGCTTAACATTAGTACACACGCTATTGTTAATGAGCAAATTGAAATCATCTTATATTTGTTCATACAATCCTCCTTCTAAGAATTTGATAATTTATCAATATGTGTACAATTATATCAAAAAAGTATTGATTTTTCAATGTTTTTTGCTACCTTTTTACGTTTTCTTTACAATATTATTACAAATTAATTAAATTATATTTAATATTTAAATCGCGTAAAGCCACTTCTTCACGATTTGTACATGTAAATAATATTATTTGGTGTCTTTCTCCATAGTTTTTTTCAAGATTCTTTAGTGTTTCTTTTAATCTGTTATCATCGAAATAGGCAAAAATTTCGTCAAAAATTATTGGCATACTCTCTTCAGATATATTTTCAATTATAGATAATCTAAAAGCCAAATATAGTTGTTCGATTGTTCCCTTACTCAATAAATTAGCATTTTTATACTCTCCATTTTCTAACTCAACTAAAATACCATCATTTTCATTTATAATAACTCTACTATATTTGTTATTTGTTATTAGTGCTATATTTCTTGATAACTTTTCAGTGAATTTTGGAGTTACATTGCGTTTCATTTCTTGGTATGATTTTTCTATAATTTCTTTTGCCATATTAATTGCATTATTTTTCTTAATTAATTCCTCGTAATTCTCCTTATATTCCAATATTCTTTCCTCATTCTCTGCTAACTCTTCGAGCTTTGGTAATATGTTTTCTTTGTCCAAATTCAATCTATGCAATTCTATATTTTCCTCATTCATCATTTTTGTATTTTTATCTATCTCGTGCTCTATATTATCTGAATTCATAAAATAATTTAAAGTTGTTAAATCAATTTGATTAGTATATTCAAATTTTAAATTATTCTTTCTATCATCCAAATTTTTTAATGTTTCATTTTTTATTTTTTCTGCCTCTAATACTTGATTTTTTTGGCTATTCTCTAATACACTTATTTGAGCATCAATTTCATATAACTTTTTTTCAATATCTTTATTATAATTTATTACAGACTCTTGTTCTCTTGTAATTTTCTCATTATATAAATTTATTTTTTTTACTTTTGTAACTAAAAAGTAACCTAATATACAACCTAATACAAGTGGTAATATAAAAATCAGAGCATTTTTTGTGGTGATATATAAAAAAATTGCCGTGAAAATACTTGCAACAATTCCTATAATATTTGGCCACTTTTTTATTTTTTCTTTTTTTATCTTTGATACATTTCTTATTTTGTTTTTAGTATCTTCTTTTTTTTCAATTAGCTCTTGTATTTTTCCTTCAAGCTCATCAATCTTTGTTTCATTATATTTTAATTTTTCGTCTTCTACTCTTTTGCTCTGGTTTATATTATATAATTTGTTCAGAAATCTACTTTTACTTTCTTCTCTTCTTATTTCATTTTCAATTTTATATTTTTTTTCTTCAATCTCATACTTATAATTTTCGTATTGCTCTAATTCTCGATTTGCAGTAGTTAATCTTTGAATCTCATTTATAACTATATTTATTGGTTTTCCTTGACTTCTATTTGTTCCTATTTCATCTAATTGTTTTTTGTTTAACTTTTCTATCGCTTTTTTATATGAAATTCCATCATCACCAGTTGATGAAGTATTTGCAATTTTTTGTAATAATATGTTCTGTGTTTGGTTATCTACCTCAACCTCATTTTGAAATGATACAACTGTTGCTGTAAATGTGTCTTCATCAACATTGGTTTGTTCGACAAAGAACTGACTTCCTAATGTTTTGTCAATTGAGAAAAACTTGCTTACATCTTCCATATTTTTGTCATATATCTTTGGATTTTTCTTACTAAATTCTCTAAATACTTCGTAGCTCTCACCATTATCCAAACTATATGATATCTTTCCAGAAAATTCTTCACCCTCCCAAGGCTTATATTTGTCATAGTCCGATACGTTTTTACCTCTTTTATTTTTTGAAGTCCCGTATAAAAGGTTTACAATACTGTTTAATAGTGTGGATTTTCCTTTTTCATTTTCTCCATATACAATATTAATTCCATCTTGGAATTTAATATCTCTATTTTTCAATTTTCCATAAGAATTAATTTTTAATTCATCTATTTTCAACTATATGCACCTCTCATATTTATTTATCTAGAACTTCCATTCCAATTTCTAAAGCCATATTAAGAACGTCCTTATCATAAGTATCATCATCCAATCGTTCTAAAATTTCTTTTGCAAATAATCCTTTTAAAGTACTATCTTTAGCAAGATTTTCAAGATTATATGCCAATTTTGTTTTATCCTTTATTTTTATAACATTTTCTTTTAGTACCATTTTTTTTAGATTATATATATCTATTTCGTATTTCTTTCTACCAATTAAATAAATTTCATAAAACTTACTATCATCTAACAACTCTTTGTTTATAGTATCTGCAATTCCTTCTATAGATTCAATATCTGAAATATCCAGTTCTGTTATCTTAAATTCACCTTCGTCTAGTGGAATAAATTTTGTTGTTAATTTTTTATCATTAATTTCTCCAACAACCATTCCATGACTTCCAAGTTCATCAAACCCCATTGATATTGTTGCACCTGGATATACAATTTTCTCGTATTCTGAATAATTTGACTTATGTATATGTCCAAGAGCCACATAATCAAATCCAATATTTTCTAATGTTCTCCTAGATATTGCATTATATTGTCTTTCAACATTATTAGTTCCATCTAACGTAGCGTGTGTTATTAATATATTTACTTTATTTTTATCACTTAATTCAAAAGAATCTATTTCCGAATTCGTATAATAAAAATCGTCAAAACCATATCCATATATTCTTACATCATTATTCTCTATATATGAAATTTTAGAATTAAATATATGAACATTTTTACTCCAATTAAATTTGTTATAAAATGAGTTTTTTATTAATGGATCATGATTCCCTGGAGTGATGAAAATTTTAGTATTTTCTACTTCACTAAATAGTTTATTTATATATTCAATAGTGCTTTCTTTTATATATTTATGTTCATAAAAATCACCTGCAATAAATAAATAATCAATATCATTTTCCTTTATATATTCAATTATTTTTTTGAAAACTTTTCGTTGCTCTAATCTTCTCTTTCTACCTAGTTCACTATTGTTTATTTGTGTAAATGATGTGTCAAAATGCATATCCGCAATATGTACAAATTTCATAAATATAACCCTCTCTTATTCTTTATTTTATATCATATGAAATTCATAAAGTCAACAAAATTATAAACATTTGTTTGTTTATAATTTAATAGAATAATAGTAGACATTATGATAATTGCAAAAGATAAAATTTAATACAAAAAGTCATAAAGGTTATCCCTTTATGACTTTTTCATTAAATAATACGTCTTCTTATTGTGTAAACACCGAATCCTACTATTGATAAGAATACTACTGCAAGCGTAACATATCCGATAATTACTGAACCTGTTTTTATTGTTAACATTACTGGTGCATCATCAATATCATCTTCTCCTGGAACTTTATTATTTGGAGTAGAATCTATATCTTTTGCTCCATATTCATTATAATCTTTGCTTATTTCAGCAGTATTTGTTTTTAATCCCATGTTATTTGTATTATTGATCCATGTTAGTACTATTGTTACTTCAGCACTTTCTCCTGGATTTAATAGTGTATCAGCTAGTAAATTTGTTGTTACAATATTAGGATTATCCGTTGTTGACCATCCTTTGTTATCTTCGGCAACAAATTTTAAACCTGTAGGAATATAATCTGTAACTTCCTTAGCATATCCTGCAATTTCTCCTTCGTTTGTTACTCTTATTGAATATTTAAACTTAACAGATACATTGCTTAATTTGCTCTTCTTTAAGTCAACTTTAACGATTGCCTCTGGATTATCTTCTGCATGGTGTCCTGTTGGAGTTACTTGTGTTTGGCCATTTTCTGTAACAATTGCTTCTGTAACCCATTTTCTTAATGCTAAATCGAAGTATCTTAATCTAATTTTTTCAATATCCTGATCATCTTCACCTTCATTCCATACATTTGGTGTAGAATCTCTGTCAACAATAGTTGTTTTTCCCTCTTTATCTTTGTGCTCTGTAATTTGAGCATAATTTATGATAATTCTATCTGAAGTATTTGGCTCTACAACTTTAAATGCTACTTTTACATCTTTGTAATCTAATGTGTCCATTGTGTTTGCATCATATGCTTTGATTAACTTATCTTTTAGAACATCTGTAATAATTAAGTCTGCCTTTGATGCATCTTCAGTTACAACATATGTATTTTTCCCATATGTGAATGTTTCAATTCCATATTGCTCTGGGTGATATTTCTCTGATACTAATTGATACATCTTCCATCCATTAGTTTTATTTGTTTCATCTTCTGGTATAAATTCTAGTCCTTCTGGAATATCATCCATAACTTTTGTTGCATATCCATCAACAGCACCTTCGTTATATACTCTTATTGTATATACAACAATATTTCCTTGAACAACATCAACTGGCTCCTTTGAATGCTCATATGTAGCTGTTGTTACTTTCCCAGATTTAAAATCATCTGTTAATGTAACTTGTGGAATTCTTGATGTAATTTCTTTGCCGTTTACATTTGTTATAAACTTACGTAATGCTAGATCAAAGGTTTTATCAATCAATTTAATATTTTCAATATCTTGGTCATCTTCACCTTCATTCCATACATTTGGCGTAGAATCTCTATCTGTTACTGTTGTTTTTCCCTCTTTATCTTTGTGCTCTGTAATTTGAGCATAGTTTGTTATAATTCTATCTGAGCTATTTGGCTCTATAACTTTAAATGCAACTTTTATATCTTTAAAATCTAGTTCTTTAGATGTTTCTGCATTATATGCCTTAATTAATTGATCTTTTAATGCATCTGTAATAATTAAGTCTGCTTTTGTTGCATCCTCAGTTACAACATATGTATTTTTTCCATATGTGATTATTTCTATCCCATATTGCTCTGGGTGATATTTCTCTGATACTAATTGATACATCTTCCATCCATTAGCTTTATTTGTTTCGTCTTCTGGTAAGAATTCTAATCCTTCTGGAATATCATCCATAACTTTTGTTGCATATCCATCAACAGCACCTTCATTGTATACCCTTATTGTGTATGTAACCACGTTATCTGTAGCAACCTCTAGTGGGTCTTTTGTATGCTCATATTTCGCTGTTGTTACCTTTCCAGATTTAAAATCATCTGTTAATGTAACTTGTGGAATTCTAGATGTAATCTCTTTTCCATCAATATTTGTAATAAATTTACGTAGTGCTAAATCAAAGTTACTTGCAGTTTTCTCATCTCTAATTTCAATAGTAATTACACTTGTTGTAGCATCCATTGAAACTCTTTCATTAGATTCCGCAAGTTTTGTATTCTCTACATCAACAACATATCCACCATCAACGGTCTTAGTAGCTACGTTTAAAGTAATCTTTTTATCATATCTGTCATATCCTGCTGGAGCTGTTGTTTCCTCAAACGTATAAGAAAATTTTTGACTAGCTTCTGTTATTTTTTCCTCTTTAATTAGTTCAACATATCCATTTTCATCAGTTGGACCAACTTTTTCTCCATTCTTTAGAGTAAAGTAAGCTCCTGATAATCCTTGATTTTTGTTTGCTAAATCAACTTTCTTTAAAACAACTTTAAATTGTCCCTTAATAGATTCAACTTCAACAGTTTCAAAGTCATCATCATCTTGTACACCTGGGTAATAATCTTTTACTTCTTTTTGATTTCCATCTACAGTATATGTATATGTTTTGGCATTTTCATACCATGTATCTAGTCCTAGTGAACTACTAATAGTTTTTTCTACAGAGTCTCTATCTGAATTACCTATAGCTTTAGCTTCGTGCCATTCACCATTAGAATCTGTGTATCCATATATTGTAATTTCTGATCTATTTGTAATATATCCATTAGCTCTTTCATTAACTTTACAAATAAATTTTACTTCTTGATAAGCATTCTTTATATCGTTTTTTAAAATTCTTTCGATTGAGTTTGCTCCAATCACTTCTGAACCTGTATATTTTAATACAACTTCCTTACTACCTTCTTTGGCATCAGTAGTATACAATTGTGCACTTTCATCGGCTATTTTTACAAAAGATAAGCCTTCTGGTAAATAATCGGTTATTTCCTTTGCGATTCCTTCAACATCACCTTCGTTGTACACCCTTATTGTATATTCAACTTCACTTCCAATATTAACCTTTAAGCTTTGTTTTGTATGATGATAAACGGCTGTACCAGTTAAGTCTAATACCGTTTTAGATTCCTTATCAATAACTGGAACCCTACTTACTTCTACTTCTTTACCATCAATCTTTGTAATAAATTTTCTTAACGATAAATCAAATTTTGGTCCTTTTTTAACATCTTCTCCGTTTGGAACATATATTTCAATTGTATTATCATTTGGTACATTTACTTTAACTGTTCCAACTTTTCCATCAGCTGACATTTTTATTTTTTCTTTATCTAGTAGATAGTTTGTTCCATCTGCTTTAAATCCAACATTTAATGTTATTGTTCCGTCATATTTTGTATATCCCTTTGGAGCGAAATCTTCAACAATTGTGTATGTTTCTGTCGCAGAAACATCTTCTATTTTTCTTTCATCAGCAATAAGTAATACTCCATCATTTCCTGTTTTTTCACCTTTTTTATTTACGGCGCCAGAGATAGTAAATGTTGCAGGATTTTCTGTTATAGCAGTTGATCCATCTATCTTAGTTTTTATTAATTTTACACTATATTTTCCTGAATAAGAAATTGTTTTTTCATCAGATAATGGTTTTGTGTTGTATGTTTTTCTAATATTAATTATATTTTGATTTTTACCATTGACCATAACTTCTACTGTAGTTGTACATCCTGTATAAATTGCATCTATATTAATTTGAGATTTCGTTATTTGTCCACAATCTTTAACATCTATATAAAATGTTCCATCATCATTAATAATAATTTTGCTTGCGTCTAGTGTTTGAGTTGATCCATCAGACTTTGTTACTATAGCAGATATTTTTGATTTTAATGTGTTGTCTATGTTTATAGTTATACCGTTAGATTTTAATGAGTATGGCCCAACTTGCGCTTTTGATGTATCTATAGTAGCTTTTGATGTATCAAAACTTATAACGTTTGAAACTGTGCCATTAGATGTATAACTTGCATTATTTTCTGATAGTTTCCTTAATGCATAGTATAAATATTTAGCAGCATTTTGATCACTATCACTAATGTTAGTTCCAGAAAAGCCGCCATTTACTAGTGTATCGGGATTGATACCAGATGTATTGTTTGTATAATTCCAAAGAACTAATTGCTCGATAACTTCAATGAAATTCTTATTCATTACATTACCTTTGCTATCCTTTTTACCTCCAACCATTTTATTTAGTGCTTTGATTGCATCTGTTGTGACATTTCCATATTGATTTACAGTTTTAGCTACGTCTGGTGATGTTACTAATTCTACCAAATAATCTAATCCTATACTGCTATTTGTAGAATCAGCTATGTACATATTATCTATAAGCCATAGAGCAGACCCGTAGTTTTTAAAATATTGGCTTGACTCTGCACTATTATATGCATTGTACTCATTTGTATATACTCCATAACTTAAATTATTTCCTTCTTGAATACAAAATACATTTCTATATTTGCTCTTTTTATCGCCTGATTGATCTGGCGATATTTCTGGTATTTGAACATCTTTCGTTCCAGCGCTTACGCCCATTGAAGCAGCTCTAAATGCTACATTGATTTGTGAACCAGCGTTAGAAACTGGTATAGATATAATACTAGCAACAATAATCACTGCTGTTAATACTATAAAAATATCTCTTACAACTGGATTCTTAAAAAATGTCATAATTTTCATTTTTAACATATTCAACGATCCTTCCTTTCTATATATGACTTTTCCTGCCATAAAACTGGTCTCGATTATATCATAGAAGTATCCGATTTTCAAGAAATATCTCTGTATTTATCAAAAAAAATCTTACTAAAATCATAGTAAGATTTTTTTATTTTAGTACTTATCTTTTTATTTCATTGTAACTGAACTTTCAGCAAGTTTCATTGAAAGCAATTTGCTAATTCCATTCTCTTCCATTGTAACTCCATATACAGTATCTGCCACTTCCATTGTTCCTTTTCTATGTGTAATTACTAAAAATTGCGTACCTTCACAGAATCTTCTTAAGTATTCCGCATATCTATACACATTTACGTCATCCAAGGCAGCCTCAATTTCATCCAAAATACAAAATGGTGCAGGATTAATCCTTAGTATAGCAAATAACAATGCAATTGCAGTAAATGCTTTCTCTCCACCAGAAAGAAGCATCATGTTTTGTAATTTTTTTCCGGTTGGTTGTGCTTTTATATCAATTCCGCATTCCAAAACATTTTCTTCATCTTCTAGTATAAGTTCCGCTTTCCCCCCACCAAACAATTCGATAAACACTTCATTAAAGTTTTTATTAATTAGCTTGAATTTCTCAATAAATTGGCTCTTCATTGTTGTTGTAATATCCTCAATCATTCTACGAAGCTTTGTTATTGTATTTTCTAAATCTAATCTTTGTTCGCACATAAAATCATATCGCTCTTTTGTTTTCTTGTACTCTTCAATAGCATCAACATTTATGCTTCCCAATTCTTTTATTTCATTTCTAATGTTATTAACTTCTTTTTGAGTATTCTGTACGTTTTCAACTTTCTTATATTCTATAGTTGCGTTCGGAGTTAGCTCGTACTCATTCCACAAATCATTTACAAAGCTCTCTATGTCTTGCTCTATTTTTGTTTTCCTTACTTCAGTTTTAATTAAATTAGCCTTCAATTCTTCTAGTGTGTTAAATTGGTCTGTAACTTGAGTTTCAATTTTCTCAGATTCATTATTTTTTCTTATTCTTTCAGCTTTAAGCAACTCTATTTTTTCAGCACTAGTCGAAACACTTTCTTTTATCTCTTTAATTTGACTATTATACAATTCAATGCTTTTTGCTAAGTTATTACTTTCATCTTCAATCTTTAATTTTTGTTTATTTTTGCTCTCAATTCCCTGATTATAGTTTTTTATATCCTTATCTATTCGTTCGATAATCTCGTCGATTGATGAACCACTTTCATCAAAAGATGAAACAGAAATCTTTAAATTTGTTATATCAAAATTCAAATCATCGATGTATTTTTGATTTTCACTATTATTTTCAGCAAATTCCTTTATTATTTTCGATATTTCTTTATTTTGCTGTTCAAGCTCTGCTACTTCTGTAGATAACTTCTCCATCTGCTCCTTATAATCAACTTCTTGAGATTTAATTTTTTGCTCTTCTTCTCTTAGCTTGCTCAATGAATTCTCCAATCTAAAAACAGATTCTTCAATTGATACCATCTTTTGTTTTTCTGTTGCATATATAATATTAAAATCTATCATCTTCTGCTCTAGATTTTTCGACTCTTTCACAAATTCCGATATAGATTCTGTATATTTGTTTTTGCTATTTTGAACTGATTCTATTTCGCTTGTTAACTTCCTTATTTCATTTGAGAGAGCTTCTATTTCACGCCCTCTTCCTAGTATGTTTATAGTTTTTTTAGCCACAGATCCACCTGTAATTGCTCCAGAACTATTTATAATGTCACCATCCACCGTAACAATTCTAAACGAATATTTATTTTCTTTAGCAATGGTAACTCCGGTATTCATATTATCTACAATTACGGTTCTTCCTAATAGGTTAGATATTATATTATCGTATTTTTTTTCAAATTTAACAATTTCGGATGCAACACCAATTAATCCAGAAAATTTTCCCTTAATCTTGTCTATCTTATTTGGTTTAACAGATGTTAGCGGTAAAAACGATGCTCTTCCCAAATTATGATCCTTTAAGTGCTTTATAAGTTTTTTAGCTGTTTCCTCGTCATCTGTTACAATATTTTGCAACATTCCACCAAGGGCCATTTCTATTGCAGTCTCATATTTTTCATCTACAGAAATTAAACTTGCAACTGTACCATGCATGCCTTTATTTAAGTTTTCGTCATTTTCACAATCACTAAGTAATGACTTAACAGCCTTCGCATAACCTTCTTTTTCTTTCTCTGTTTCGATTAAGAATTTTTGTTTTGATTGTTTTGATCTTAAGTTGTATGTATCATTTTCAATCTTTTTATCAAATTCATTTATTTTATCTTCAATTTCTATTTTCTTATTTTTAGTGTTTTCAATTTCTTCTGCTAACTTCTTCTTTTGTGCCTCTGTTTTTGCAAACCCATTTGAGATTTCTTGCTTTTTATTTCTAGTACTATCAAGTTCAGAAATTGTATCTGATATTTCATCTTTTAATATATGTAATCTTTTTCTCAAATTCTCACAATTTGCATTTATAGTACTTATTTGTATGTTTTTTTCATATTTTAAATCTGTATTACTTTCTATTTTTTGCTTTTTACATTCAATTTCAAGCTCTTTCTCTGAGAGATTTTGGGTTATTTTGTTTAGTTCATTTTCTTTTTCTTTAAGCTCTTTTTCAAACTTTTCCTTATTTGAAAATAAAGAATCCTTTTTTTGGAGTTTATTTGTTTTCTCTTCCTGCAAATCTTTTACTCTTTGTGTATAGTCTTCAATTTCCAACACAAGTCTATTGATATTTTCTTCGTTGTTTGATATTTTTTCATTTGAAATTCCAATTTCTGAATTTATTTTTTCAATTTTATTTGAACTCTCAAATCCTAAATTTTGAAATTCCTCTATTTTATTAGTTAATCTATCTATACATTCTTTAAGCTCAACCTTCTTTGACTGCATGTTTGATAGTTTTTCTTCCTCAGAATTTTTCTGATCCTCAATTATCTGCATATCATCTACAATTTGTGATAATCTACTTTTGTAAAATTCAATATTATGTATAAATAAACCAACTTCTATGTCTTTTAATTCTTCGTGCAATTCTAAAAAACGCTTAGCCTTTTCTGATTGAATTCTTAATGGATCTAGCCCAGACTCAATCTCAGACAAAATATCGTTAATTCTTAAAAGATTTAACTTAGTTTGCTCTAGCTTTTTCTCTGACTCCATCTTTCTAGCTCTATATTTTACTATTCCGGCAGCTTCTTCAAAAATATGCCTTCTATCCTCAGATTTGTTACTCAATATCTCATCTATTTTTCCTTGCCCTATAATTGAATATCCATCTTTTCCAATTCCTGTATCCATAAACAATTCAAGAATATCTTTCAATCTACAAGGTACTTTATTTATATAATATCCGGTTTCTCCGCTCCTATATAATTTTCTTGTAACTGTAACCTCTGCATATTCAACCGGTAACTCTCCATCGCTATTATCTATTACAATAGATGCTTCCGCAAATCCCAATGATTTTCTATTTTGAGTTCCAGCAAAAATAATATCCTCAGATTTTGAACCTCTAAGGGATTTCATACTTTGCTCTCCCAAAACCCATCGGATACTATCTGAAATATTGCTTTTCCCTGATCCATTTGGCCCAATTACTGCTGTTATTCCAGGTTTAAACTCCAAAACAGTTTTATCTGCAAACGATTTAAAACCTTGTAACTCAAGTCTCTTTAAGTACATCTTTTAACCTTCCTTCTTATGCATATATACATTTTCATCTGTAATTTGTTATTATGATATATTAAACTAACCAATTTATCAAGTGCGAAGAGCAAAAAAAGAAAATATCATTATATGATATTTTCCATACTTGCATGGTTTTCATCCCATGCCAATAATTAAATATTTTCTATAAAATAATCATTAATGTTGCTTATTAATTCCATCTTTACTTCATCAATTGTTTTTCCTTCTATCTGAGCTCCAGCAAGTGTTATATGTCCACCTCCGCCCATTTTCTCAAGAATAACCTGCACATTAATGTCACCAATTGAGCGTCCACTAATAAAAACTTTATTAGCAGTTCTACCTATAACAAAAGATGCACTTATATCACTAATAGTTAGTAGTGTATCTGCAGCTTTTGCACCGATTATATTTGCATTTTCATCTTCCTTATCATACACAGCTAAGGCAATACTATCATAAACTATTTCTGCTTTAGCTACAATCTCTGAAACAGTTGTGTATGTTTCAAAATCACTTTGAAACCATTTTTTTACCTTAATTATATCAACACCACATCTTCTTAAATATGCTGCTGCCTCAAATGTTCTAACTCCAGTTTTAAAAGTAAAATTCTTGGTATCCATCATAATACCAGCATATAAAGCCTCTACTTCAAGAGTAGCAAGTTTTATATTATTCTTTGAATAAACAATAAGCTCCGTTACTAATTCACACGCAGATGATGCGTATACTTCTTGAAATGATAAGATAGGATTTTCAATGTACTCTGTGCTCATTCTGTGATGATCAATTACAACAACTCTATTTGTTATGTTTAACATATCTGGAGCTTCAACGTAATTTTTTCTATTTGTATCGACTACAACTACTAAGCTCTCATTATCAGCCATTGCAACTGCTTCGTCCTTAGTTATGATAGCATCTCTGTATGATTCATCCTCCTTTATAACCTCCATAAATTTTTCTAGGCTCATTCCATTTGTCTCATTTATAATATAAGCGTCTTTTTTTAATGTCTTTGCAATTCTGTATATACCGAGTGAAGATCCCATTGAATCCATATCTCCATTTGAATGACCCATTATAAAAATCTTATTTGAATCTAACATTATCTCTTCTAAAGCTTGAGAGACAGTTCTCGCTTTAACTTTCGTTATTTTTTCTAACTTCTCTGTTCTACCTCCAAAAAATGTATACTTTCCATTTTCTCTAACAACTGCTTGGTCTCCTCCACGTCCAAGAGCAATATCAATACCATCTTTGGCATATTTTAGTTTTTGATAATTTCCATCTCCTTCGTTAGTAATTGATATACTAAGCGTAGCTTGGACCTTTTCAGGCATATTAATTCCCTTTATTGTATCAAGTAATGAAAACTTTTCCTCTTTTAATTTCTCAAGATCTCTTTGCTCACATACCAAAATAAACGTGTCTCTTTCTGATTTTATAATAACACCTTTAAATTCATTTGCCCAATCGTATATGTTCTTTTCTATTTTTGCCAAAATTTGAGCTTGGTCCTCATCTTCTATTCTCTGCATAGTTTCCTCATAATTATCAATCTTAATTACACCTATACAAACCCTAGTTTTTTCAATATCTTCAGCTAATCTTTCTTTTTCTGTTTCATCCAAAAAATACAGTGTTGCCATGTATTCCTTTTCTTGTTTCTTTTCATTTGTTCTTGTGCTACTTTTTGATCTGATATATTCTCCAACTACTTTGTATTTTTTCTTTTCTATTTCAAAATCCGTTACAAGCTTATTATTTTTTATTTTTTCATTATTTTCAATCTCTAACTTTATTTCTTTTAGTAAGCTGCTTATAAATTTATTTATATCATAATTATTAAATTCTTGAACAAATTTTGTGTTTTTCCATATTATATTACCATTAGTTTCAGCAATTAATAGTGGAAATGGCGAATTTATTAAAGATCTTTTTGATACTTTATCAACATTAAAATTAAGCTCTTTTATATGCTCAGATAGCTCTGCTTTTCTCTTTTTGTCAGTCCACATAGTATAAACTACAATGCCTAAATAAATGAGAATTGATGGAATTATACAAATCGGTTTGATTATGCACAACACAAAAAATAATATTGCAATTATAACTAAATAAATTTTAGTTTTTGAAACAAGGTTATCAAAAAACTTATTATTACTTGCCATAAAAAACTCCTTCTAAATTATAAATATTACGTTGCTGTAATATAATACATCATCTTCATCAATCTTCTAAATCTATTTCTTCAACCTTATTATTTTGACCAATCTCTTGTTTTTTTGCATAGTTCATTTCAATAATATCATCTAATATTAATTTAATTAGTGCAGCTATTGGTACGGCAAGGAACATTCCCATTACCCCAAAATAAGCTCCACCAATTGTTACGGAAAAAATAACAAGTAACGGACTAATTTTTACTGAATCTCCGACAATTTTTGGATTTATAATATTAGCATCTATTTGCTGTAATATTATAACAACAATTGCCATTTCAATTGCCTGTGGTAATCCCCCTGTAATTAATGTAATAAATACAGAAATTACTACTGCTATAATAGCACCAAAATAAGGTATTAAATTAAATAATCCAATAAAGATACCAAGCATTACTGCGTACTTAATTCCCATCATAGACATAGCAATAGCCGTTAAAATTCCCACCACAAATGCATCAAATATTTGTCCTGCTAAGAAATTACAAAATATCTCGCTGGATTTATTAAAATATTTCCTAATCCCTTGGTATACTTCCTTGCTAAACGAAGATTCAACAAACCCCTTAAAAAATTTAACAATTTCTCTACGTTCTAACAATAAATATATAGATACTATAAATGCAACAAATACATCGAACACCCCAGATGCAAAACTCAATATACCTTGAGCATATATAGTTATCTTCTCAATGCTAATTAAATCTTCAATTTTTATATTATTTAAACTACTAAGCGTTTCTTTAAAACTTTGACTTCTTAAGAATGAATCTTCTGGTAATCCATCCATTCTATTTCTTAAATCGACATAATAGCTTTGTGAATTGTTTACCAAATCTCTAAAACTTTCCACTAGCGGTGGTATTAAAAATTTTATAGCCATAACTAAAAAAGTTATCAATACTACATATACAAGAAATATACTTATTCCTTTAGCTCTTTTCTTTAAATATTTATTTTTGCCTATCAACTTTTCCAACTTTTTTACTGGAGTATATAACACATATGCAATTATTACACCAACAACAAAAGGTGCCAAAACAGAGAATAGTTTCGAAAACCAATCACCTATAGCTGAAAAAGAATCTAACACTTTATATACGATAATTAATATTAATGCCAAAGAAAACCAATACAACCATTTCTTAACATTTCTCTTATCCTTTTTCATATGTATCTTCCTTTCTTTTTCTAAATTAAACTCACATACTCATTATACCACAAATAGCCATAAATTTCCACTTTTACGGGCAAAACATAAAAAAAACAGATAATTTTGTGAAGCAAACCATCATTGTTTAATAATTTATCTAACAATTTAAATTCACTTCACCTATTTATCTGCTTTTTGTATTTTACTCATTTTTAAAAATATAATTCTGTGGATTTACCTGAGTTCCATTAATTCTTATCTCAAAATGCAAATGGTTTCCTGTTGAATTACCTGTTGAACCAACAGCGGCAATAACATCTCCTGCAGATACTGTATCTCCTACAGATACGAACAATTTACTGCAGTGTGCATAATATGTTTGAACACCATTACCATGAGAAATTATTACTAAATTGCCATAACCTCCTGTATTAAATTGTGCATAATCTACAGTGCCATCTGCTACAGCAAATATTGATGTACCATTACTTGCAGCTATGTCTAACCCCTTATGTGTATGATTTCTAATACTTTCATTAGCCCCAAATCTTGAAGATATACGCCCAGTAACTGGTGCTACATCAAAATTTATACCATTAACACTTGTATTTGTTAATTCTTCTGATTCAACATAAGTATAATCTTCTGCCGCTTCTATTGCAGCTTTTCTTTTTGCTTCTGCCTCCTCGGCTGCTTTTCTTTCTGCTTCGATTCTAGCTGCTTCAGCTGCTGCTTCCTCTTTTGCTTTTATTTCAGAATCGATTGATCCATCTAATTTAGCAATAGTCGCATACTTCATATCTTTATACTCTAATGAGTTATTTGTATAAACTTCTCTTATACCAAATTCCGATTCAATTTTTTCACTATATTGTTCCGTTAATTTATTAACTTCCTCTTGAGCCTCTTCCATGGTTTTAACATATGCTTTATCTTCTCCATCTAAAGTAACCGCGTACAATTTGTATGTTACTTCAGCTTTAAGTTTTAAAAGCTTTATTATTGTATTTTCGTCCGTTGTAGTATTTGAATTAATTAATGTTGCTGAATATTCAGGAACACTATTTAGAACAACTAATTCCATATCATCATTTTGTTGATTTAATACTTGATTTGTTATCATACAAGTAAATTCTTCTTTATCACTTACATAACCAAGTACATTACCATCTAATGTAACTTTGTATGCTACTTTATAATTCTTACCTAATATTGCTGCTACTATAACTATTATTGCAGCTATTGAAATTATCGCACTTAATCTTCTTTTATCATTAGTATATTTTTTTAAATTATTACTTCTAAAAATAAAATTCACACTCCCTTTTTACTGCGACTGATGAGCATTATATCATAATTCATATATATTTGTCAAATTTAGGGAATTTGTTTGAACCTTTTATAGTCATTTTAAGTCTAATAATACACATTATTCATTATATTTACACGAATTTTATTCTTGGACAAAATAATCCATTATTCCACTATATATCCCCCAGGCTAGCCTATTTTGATAATCGTCACTCAATAAATCTTGCTCTTCTTTGGGATTTGACAAAAAACCACATTCTACAACAGCAATTGGAATTTCTACATTTTTTACAATATAAATACTATCTAATTTCATTGGAACTCTATCATTATCTTTTTGGATAGATTCATTTAAACTATTTTGGATTGTTTTTGCAAGTTTTATACTATTTTCATCTGAAGATTTGTAAAAAGTTTGCCAACCTGAATATTTTTCTTGTGGAATTTTATTTAAATGTATTGACACGAATATATCCGCTGAACTTTCATTTCCAATTTTTACTCGATTTTTTAAATCTGAAATTTTCTTTTGCTTTAATGTTTTACTATCTATGTCGTAAATTGCATTTTCATCTGACCTGGTTAAAATAACAGTTGCGCCACTTTGTTCGAGTAAAGTTTGTAATTTTAAAGCTATATTTAAATTTGTTTCTGCCTCAGTTGTACCATTACGGCTTTCGGCTCCTTCATCGGGTTATTATATTTGATTGAAGTTATTTTGTTTTAAAATATATTTAACCGTTATTTTGGTTAAATGTTAAACGTTATGTCTACTGTTTTACCTTCGTAGACTTTTATTCTATTAATTAAAATTTTGATTATTTCATTATCTAATTCTTTTCCGTTTTTAAAATCTATTATTATTTGTTTTACATTTTCATCTAGTTCACAGGTTTTACAATTCTTTTTTAAGCCTAATATTTGCTCTTCGGTACTTTTTAGCTCTTGCTTTAAATTACAATATTGCTCTTTAAATTCTTCTAGCTGAATTACACCTTCTAGTTTTTTATTGTATAGATTAGTAATGCTATTTTCTATTTTACTTTTTTTCTTTTCATACTGATTTAACAGTTTAAAATTAGCATTTACTTTTTTGTACTCATCTATTATATCGCCTGTATATTCATCTATTTTAAATTTTGATAACCTCTTTTTTAATGAATTAAGCACTATTTCATTTAAAGCTTCTTCACTTATCGTATGCCCTTTATCGCAAATACTTGGGAATTTGTAAATCATTCTACATTTGTAATACCAGTGCCTCACAGGATTTTCTATTACCTTATTTCTAACTTTAGTTCGTGCTCTATATTTGTATTGCATTCTTGAATTGCAATACCCACAATATACAAGCCCTTTTAATAAGTATTCATATTTTTGCTCAGGCTTTTTATATTTGTGCTCTAGCTTTTGCTGAACTAATTTAAAATCATCTTCAGAAATAAGAGCCTCGTGTTTTCCATCAACTAATATCCATTTTTCTTTTGGTGTTAATTTTGTTTTTTTCGTTCGGTATTCTGTAACATACTTATTTATAATGAGTTTTCCCATGTAGAATGGATCTTTTAATATTCTTGATATTGTGTCATTTCGCCACTCATTTATTTTACAATTTTCTCCTTTATATTTTTTTGGAGTATCCATTTTTAAATTGGTTAAATGTTTGGCTATTTGTGATTGTGAAAATCCTTGTAAATACATTGCATAAATCAATTTCACATTTTCGCACACATTTGTATCAAAAACAACTTTGTATTTATCATCCTCATCTTTTTTATATCCATAAGGAACTTTATGCTCCACAAATTCTCCATTTTTCTTTCGGTTTGTTTTTACTGACTTAATTTTCTTTGATATATCTGCAACATAATATTGGTTTACTAATCCTCTAAACATTATGCTGTCATCAATTTCATACCTATCGCCTGAATCTATCATTTCAGTTACAGATATGAATCTAATATCGTTGTCTGGGAAAAAAATTTCTGTATAATATCCTGTTTTATTTTTATCTCTTGTTAATCTACTAATATCTTTTACTATTACCATATTTATTTTATTATTTAAAATATCAACTATCATTCTATTAAAGGCTGGTCTTGAACTTAACATTCCAGAGTATCCGTTATCAACGTATTCTTCTACAACATTGTACTTATTCTTTTTTGCATATTCCGTTGTAATTGTTCTTTGAGCCTCTATGCTGTTGTTTTCAGAAATATCTTCGTGTGATAATCGTAAGTATATTCCTGCTTTATACTCTTTCATAACTATCTACACCTTATCAAAAATATCATATCTGTAGTTAATATAAATGTTATTTTGAATGTCAACTTCCACACTGTATATAATATCTGATAATGTATCTCTATTTAAACTGTCTATATCTGATAGTTGTTTGACTATACTTTCTAGTCTATCTTTGCTTAGTTTTGGTCTATTGTTTCTTTCTTCTTTTAATTTGGTAATATTATTTTTAATATTAGTTTTTCTTTCCACTTCAGCTCTGTAAAACCTTTTGTAATCATCCTCTTCTAAAATTTCGTTCCTATAATCTTCGTATAGGGATGTAATATTTTTTTCGATTTTATTTAATTGTTTTTCATAATTTTTTATTGCAGTATCAAAAACTATTGTATTATTTTCTTCATATTGAGATTTAATTAGGCTTTCAATTTTTTCAATATTTAGTATTTTGTCTTTCTTATTTTCAAGATTTCTTAAAACAATTTTTGTTAAATCTTGTTCATTTATTCCTTTGCTTTTTCTGTTACAAGCAACTTTGCTATTGCTTTTTGTACCCTCCACACAATGGATCCTTTTTGACTTTATTTCGTTTTTACTATTATATTCAACTTTTAGTATCATTTGAGATCCACACTCTTTACAAAACACAATTCCATTTAAAAGCCATTCAAATTTCTTTTTTCTTGTTCGCTTACTTAAATCAAGCCTTCGTTGTACCCTTTCAAATAGCTCTTCATCTATAATTGGTTCGTGTGTATTTTTGGCTATTTTCCATTCTTCACGAGGTATATTTTTTACTTTTTCAGATTTATAGCTTAAATTTATCCTTTTACCGTATTCAGTATGCCCTACATACACTTTGTTTTTCAACATTTTGCACACAGCTGAATCCCACTTATATACTTCTTTTCTTAAAATTCCATTGTCATCAAAGCTACAAGGAGCTAGTACCCTTTGCTCCTCTAATTCTTTCGCAATACTTGTTTGAGAATACCCACTATCAAATTTTTCAAAAATTGTTTTTACAATTTTAGCTTGCTCTTCATTTTTTATTAGTTTATTTTTATCATTTTTACTTTTGTTATATCCATAAGGTGCTCTCGCCGCCACATACAAACCTTTTTCTTTTCTTGCCCAAACACCACTTCTTACTTTTCTTGAAATATCTTTACTATACCAGTCATTCATCAATGTTTTTATTTGTATCATATCATTATTTGAGTTATTTAATGCTGTATCTACGTTGTCTAAAACTGATATGTATCTAATATTTCTTTCCAAAAAATATAGCTCTATATAGTAATTTGCCTCAAAGCTATTTCTTGAAAATCTTGATAAGTCTTTTGTAATTATTGTGTTTATCTTTGAATTTTCTGCATCTTGTAGTAATCTTTGAAAAGATGGTCTGTTTGTATTTAATCCTGTATATCCATCATCTATGTAAAAGTCAACTAATTCAAAATCAGCCCCTAATTCCTTTACTTTAGTTTCAATAATACTTTTTTGACTAGCAATACTATCGCTTTCTTCTTTATCACCATCCTCTGTAGATAATCTTAGATATGCCCCTACTTTATAGGGTGCATAACCTATACACGTTGTCATAATAAAAACCCCCTTCTTATAAAAGGGCTTTCTATTCAATTATAATAATTATTATAACTTGTTTTTTTCAAAAAGTCAGCTCCTTTTTATATTTTAGAATTTAATTTTTTTAAAGCATATTTGCTAAATGCCTTGTACAAATTATCTAAGCTCTGTTTATTTTCTATGGTTCTTGTTATTACGGTGTATTTGTGATTATCCACTTCGTAAGTTTCTCTTTCTTCAAAAAATTCTTTATCCATAATACCTCCATAATAAATACTATGTTTTTGATTTATTTATATTCTTTTGTTTTAAATATTCCATCTCTTCTTCAGTTTCCATTGCTCTTTCGTATTCTGATTTATTCATATTTCCACCAACTACTATTAAATACATTACTGTAGCTATAGCTATCATCACTATTAGTATCAACCACATTTCTAATGCTCCTTTTATTTCAAATTAGAATATTTTACTACTGCTAATTCTTTTGGATAAACACTTATCATCATTTTTATTTCATTTGCAAAATGCTCTTTTTTTAAATCTTCTAATTTAAGATCTTTGTTAGCTGAATTTTGTAACGAATGTAATGCTAAAACCCCATAGCTAACAATTATTTTTTCAAATAATTCATTATCCATTCTACATATACCTCTACTTTCGTAATTTTATATACTTTGGAACATCAGCACTTCTCCCAAGCTCATTTTTAAAAACAAATCTTCTATTACATTTATCATAAGTATAGGCACTAATGTTCCAATTTCTATAAGCCATATCTGATAATTTACTACCTTTTGACAGTTCAAAACTTGCTTGTTTGTGCATATTTTTTAATATTAGGTCATCTATTTTGTTTATAAACTGCATAAACTTTCGTTTTCTTTTCATATAATCTTTTGTTTTTTCATTATGATTTATTTTGTTTATAATCATTCTCTTTTGTTTTTCTTCAACATACCTAGTATCTTTTTGAAGTACTCTTGTAACCTTATATTTTTTTATTTGTAATGCTCTAGCAATTTCTACAGGTTTCATTTGTTTATTAAAATACATATCAACAATTTTGTTTTCCATCTTTTGCTCCTTTATTGCAACTTTTTGCTAACACTTTTCAAGCACTATGTAATTAATGAGTGTTTTAGCTCATTTTTCTTTTTTAAGTTGTACAATTTCATAAAGTTTCTTGTTCTTTTCTTTTGTTTTCTTTTTATTATTTTTTGTCTTATGTGTACTTTCATTTCAAAAAAACTCATTCTTTTATCACTTCCCTTCTACTATTATGGTCGTGAAAATTTCAAAAAAGGTGTCGGTTTTTTGAAAAAAATTTTATTTTTCTCTATTTTTTGTTAAATTTATATATACTTTGGCTACAATGTATTGCTTCAAGTCATTGGAAAATTCTCCATTAATGTAGCTGTATTTATTAATCAAATTATCGTATCTACTTAATATTCCCATTACATCTTTATCCGTTAAATCATAGTTATTAAACATTTTCTTTCACTCCTTTTCTTATTTTGTTAATGATTCTATTTCTTTTTGACTTCACAGCTTCTTGCGTAGAAAACAACCTTTTTGCAATTTGCCTGTCTGATTCTTCTTTAACATAAAAAAAGAAGAGCACAGACTTTTCATCATAAGTCAATGCTCTAACCACATCATGTATTTTTTCATCTGAAAATATATCTTCAATATTTTCAATTTCAACAGCATATTCATCGAAGTTTTCCTCAAAAAGTTCATCAAAACTGAATATATCACTTTCATTTGAAAGTGATATATTGTTCTCTAGGCTCTCTTCAATAAAGATATATTCATTTTCTCTTAAATAATCTATTCTTGCGTTCTTAACAATTACCTTCAGCAAGGCGTTTTCTTTTTTATTTAAAATATACAATAAAATCACTCTTTCTAGGAACTCGTGATTCACACCAAAGTTTCTAGGAGCGATTTTTAAATTAATCTAAACCCTATTCATATTCGTATTTATAAATCATAATACCACCACCTTATACCAAAATTTTAAAAGTGTATTATAAAATTTTATCCATTGCATTCTAAAAAGCTCTTTTGTCTATAACAAAACTCCTAAAACCTTGATATAAAGTTCCTAAGCATAATCTACTATTTTTTTTGACTAAAAAGTAAAAAACGTAAAAAATCGTAAATAAACGTAAAAATTAACGTAAAAAATCGTAATTTTTAAAGTATTCAATGTGTTTTTTGTTGATTTTTGGTTATTTTTATGATATGCTTTTGCTGATTTCTGTCAACCACACATTTAGTTAAGAAATACATTGTTATAGGGGGTTAGCTTTATGATAACAATAGCTATCGCTGATGATAATATAGAATCAGCAAATCAATTATCATTTTGGTTAACTAATGAAGAAAATTTTAAAGTAGTTCATATCTCTAATGATGGTTTAGATGCTTTGCAGAGCTATAAAAATCTAAAACCAGATGTTTTATTGCTTGATTTAGATATGCCAAAGTTGAATGGTATAGAGCTTCTTAATGTACTACCTTATAGTGACCAGAGAAATGTAATTATTATTTCTGGATCAGCATTTTTCCGCTCTAAGCTAAGTAATGTTGATAAAGTTAAAGCAATATTTCAAAAACCTTACGATTACCAAGAGTTGGTTCGTTGTATCAAAGAAATTTATTATCAGAAAAATTATAATTCTACAGAAAAAGAACTCGTAGCACTTTTGAAAAACTTAAAATTTGATTCTACTCGAAAGGGTACAAGACTCCTCAAGAGTGCTATTTTAGTGTCTTATCAAAATCCATCATCAAATCTTGAATATATTTTAAATATAGTAAAAGTTATAAATAAAGAGAAAAATACGAAAACAGTTCACTCATTAATTGATAAAGAGCTTGGTATTGTTTACTCAAAACAGGAAAATATTGACCTTTTCTGTGAATACTTTCCTAATTATTACGGGATACGACCTACATCAAAGCATTTTATTGACTATGTTGTCTATTACTTACAATCTACTCCTTCCTACTAATACTTTGTATTTATTAATGATATTTAACGACAATATTTTATTTTTTTTTACTTTATGCACCCAATTTCTGTATAATGATTATCTAATCTGTAGGAGGGATAATCATGATTAATATATTGTTTGTAGATGATAATTATAGTTATTCTAAAAATATAATAAATAAAGTAATGGAACAAAATCCAGATGTCAGGTTATTCAAATTCGTTACAGATGGAAAAGAAGCTTTAGAGGTCATAATGAATGAATTTGATAAAATTGATATAATATTACTAGATTTAAAGCTTCCTGAGTATAGTGGCATAGATATATTAAAAAAAATCGATGAAGAAAATATTTCTAAATATAGAAATTCAATAATTGTATTATCTGGAGAACCAGATATGATACAAAAAATAAGAGATAATCAATATGTATATACATTCATATCTAAAGGTAATGGATTTGAATATGCTCTAAATAAAATTTATAATTTGATAGAAATAAAAAAAAGCTTTGAAAATTCAATTGAAAGCCAAATTATACGTGAATTAAAAAAGGTTAATTATAATTTTTCATATATTGGAACTAAATATATATACGAGTCAATACTAATTTTATGTACCAATTTTGAACACGAAAAAATAAAATTAGAAAAACAAGTGTATCCACTAATAGCCAATAAATACCATACTAAAATAAATACCGTAAAAACAAATATTGTAAATTCCACAAATGAAATGTATTATGACTGCAAAAAAGAGATTCTTAACAAATATTTTGGTCTTTGTGATGACGAAAAACCTACACCTAAGGAAGTTATATTTATAATAGTATCAAACATAAAACATCCTATTTTATTTTAACTTTTTTTAACTTTTTTACACTTTTTGCATTTTTTTGGTACACTAATGCAATGTAAAGGAATTTACCTTTTTTATTTATATCAAGACATTTTTTGTTTTGAAAAAAAAGAAGGAAGATGTATATAACTTTTATCTTATGGAGGTTTTCTGATGAAATTAAGGAAAAACTTTACTGCATTAGCTCTCGCTGTTGCTATGGCTACTGCTATAGTTTCTCAGCATGCTTCTGCAATGGACATCTCTGATACGTCTTCTGATATTCCAGATGATGCTATCATTTGCACGTACGAGACAACCATCTATCCAGATATGGTTAATTTTAACCTTGGAACAGGTGGTTCTGTAAAATCCTATTACCCTGCGGAAACATTCACTTTCTCTGGGGTACGGAGAGGTTCCGACCACGTAATGGATGGGAATTATATGGCATATGAAGTCAAAATCAAGATGGCAGATGGTTCTACCAACAGTGCCGTTCCCGTTAAGATTCAGGTATGCAAGTACAGTGGCTCAGGTATCGTCTCTGATTGGCACACATTCTATCCTGACGGTGTAACACACAAGGTTGACTGGATTCCTTTCACTGGTGGTGGTACCTGTTACTTCAAGTATTCTAACACTAGTACAGGAACATACAGTGGTCCTGTCACCGTTACTTTAACAACTTATAGCTGGAATTAAATTTCATCTTTCCTTCTTTTCACAGATGCACTTGGCATCTGTGTTTTTTTATCCTGTAAAACCTCAAATATAATGTTCTACAGGATAAAAAATGTTTTCTATTCTAATCTTCCTCTGAATATAGCAGGAACTCTGACCCATCAATCACTAAAGTATATTCCCTAACCTCGTCATAAACACATGTATCAAAGAAGATAATCCACTCATCATCAACATACTTCTTTAAGTCCATATTCCTATTTTGTACATTGTAAATCATTTTATATTGATTTCCTTTGTCATCGTACAATTGTAGATTTTCTAAATAATCTTCTGATTTTACCTTTATAACAAACCCACTATTTGTTATTTTAACAGCTTCTACTCGTTTGTCGCTACACTTGTAGAATTTTATGCTCCTGTTTTTTAATTGTTCCTCAACATTAATTTCTAATAACCAGTCTCCATTATATTTTCTTGTCTTCGCATTACCATTATCAACTTTGTACACAGTCACTCCACTAAAAGAAATATATAATGCATTACTTTCTGGAAAATTAAATGAATTTGCCGTTAATATCTGCCTTATGCAATTATCCTTTTTTTCAATTATTTTCCATGAACTATGTAATAATGCATAATTATTATATAATTCATCCCCCTCTGTATCATTTATAATTTGATTTCCTTGGTCATCTGTTATCTTTAGATTATTAAGTGTAATGCCTTGATAATCTTCCAAATTATCATTAACAATAAAATCGAATACTAAATTGAAATTTATATCATCCATTACTAAGTAACTAACCTTAAACGATAAATCATCTGTGCTTATATAATCCATATCAATATTTTGAACATAATTGTTTTCTACAGCTTGCTCGATGCTATGGTTATAACTAAATAAATTTCGTACTATTGTGCTTGCAAAAACAATTCCCCCAGTTATAGTACAAATACTTGTTATCGCTATTATTGCTTTTTTTATCCTACTAATACTTTTCTGTTTATCATTATACTTATAAAGAGCTTTATCTATCCCTTCGGATATACTACTAGGTATATTTTTATTTTTAAAGTGTTCAAACAACACATCATCTAATTCATCACGTTTTTTATTCATGTAGTACACCCCCTTTATTATATTTTAGGATTTTATTCTTTGATCTTGTTAGTTTACTTTTGACTGTATTAACATTCATACTTAGTATACTTGCTATTTCACTACACGATAATCCACTATTATAGTAGAGGGTGATGATAAGCCTTTCTTCATAATCTAATCTACCAATCAATAAATCAAAGTCCATCTTCGATTCCATATCATACATACATTTGTCATCGTAATCCATACTACTACTTTTAATTTTTTCAAAAATATTCTCTTGTTTCTTTTTTTTCTTATATATGAAGTTGCATTCATTAATTAATATCTTTATTATCCAACTTTTAAATTTAGAATTATCCCTTAACCTCTTTATTTTTTTGTACGTTTTTATCATAGTTTCTTGTATTGCATCACTTATGTCGTTATCATCACTTAATCTGGTCTTTGCTATTCTATATAAATCACTTTGAATGAAATGTATTAACTCTGTATATGCATCTCTGTCACCATTTTTAGCTTTTATGATTAACTCTTCCATAAAAAACTCCTTTCATTCCTACTACATATAAGATAACATTTATTTGCTAAATTAGGTGCAAAAAAACCAAATTTTTTTTCGCTTCTAACAGTAATTTTTTAATTTTCAAAAGATTCATATTTCTATCTTGACATCATAATTTAGAATTATACTTCAGTCATAGATACTCATTATCATCTTTAATTGAATTATCTATAAATTTCTCTATTGTTTCGGAGCGTGGTTTCAATTTGCCGTCTTTATCAAAAATATCCTCTACATCAATTTCATTTTTTTTTGCATAATCTCTAATGGATTTTATCATTTGCTCTTTCTCTTTTTCAAAATTTGAAATTTGCTCTTGCGAATATTCTTTTTTCTTACCCAAAAGTAATATTGCATCTGAAATCATATAACAAAGTACCTTTAAAGGAATAGCACTTTGCATAGTCTTGCCTAACCTATCTAAAGTTTGTATTTTGCTTGTTTTTGACTGATTTTCTTCTCGTATATATTTGTTTAACTTCGATAAATCTTTGGAATATTTTTCACTAAATATTCCTGTTTTATCAGCAAACAAATATAAATTATTTAATAATCTGAACCTTTGATTATTGTCAGATGTAACTAAATCAAGCACAGTTGGATTTACTAATTTTTGAGGGTTAATATGTATTGTATTCTCTTCAAAAATATTATGCTCTAAAGCCTCTCTATCATTATAATTTTTTGCTATACTATATGCAGGTTCAGTAAACTCAGGAAATTTATTCATACCTAGCTTAGTTAGATTTACTATACCATTTTCATTAGTAATTTTTTTCCACTCATCTTCAGGTAAAGAAATGTCTTGTTTAACTAAATAACAAAACGAATAAGCTTTATCTAAATTGATAACCTTTCCCTTTGCAATTTCTTTAGCTTCGTCAAAGCTTTTGTCAGTAAAAGCTCCATAATCTTCTTCAGTTAGACCATTAGCTAAATTTGAAGGCGAATAATAATTGTAGTTCATCTCATCATATATTCTATCAATATCATCATTTTGGAATTTTTCCCCTGAACTCCAAAAATATACGATTTTTGTTACTTGATTTTCTTCCATAAGTTACACCCCCATTACAAACATTCCTCTTCATCATTTTTATTTTCTATACTATCTTCTAATTTTAATAAATTTTCAACCGCATAATCTTCAGCATACTTTTCAAAGCTTTTAAAATCACTTTTTCCAGTAATATCATCGTGATGTAAATCCCATGGACTATCTTTATATGTTTTATATTCTTTTGTACTCCAATCAAATATAAAATACTCTTTTCCTGAGGGACTTATTAATGAGCCTGATCCATCATTAAAATATCCCCATTTCCAACCTTTTAAAAGTGGATTTTTAGCATCAATTTCTGTATATTTAGACTCGTCATATTCATCTTCTTCGGCATTAGGACAGTATTTTAAGTAAAAAATTATATCTACTTCGGTATTACCATTTGACCATTCTATATCGCTTACTCTTTCGTCTTTACTCAGAAATTCTTGAAAGTCTTTTATTTCGGACTTATTCAATCCATATTCATTTACCAGATCTATACGCCAGTTTCCACTTGAAGTATTTTCTAAAGCTGTATTTATAATTCTTTGATAACTAGCATAATCTAACCTTTTATCAGAACTTTTAAGTTGTTCCATGTCGCAGACTTTTTTTTGTTCATCTGTTAATTCAAATGCTAGTGCATCACAATCTCTTACTTGAATAAAGCCTTTATCTACCAAGTAATATAGCTCTTGTATGGTACATTCTTTAAGCAAATCGGAATTTGCGGGAATAAAAGAATCTGCTCTATTTTCCAAATATTCACGTTCAAAAATATCTAATACATTTTTTTCTATATCTTCTTCTATTAATCTTTTACAATTCTTAATAAATTCATCAGCTTTTCCTTCTTCTAATAAACTACATTCAGAATGAAAATTACAGTCTGTTAAAATATATTCTATTTTTTCTTTTAGACTATTATTTCCATTTTTATATCCTTCAGCTAATCTAATTAAATCATACGTTGAAAAAGCATAGTTTAATCCACTACATATTTCTTTTAAATTCTCATATCTAGTATGTGAAATATGTGATATTAAATTTTTTCTGTACTCGCTTTCTCCTGCGTACCCTGAATAAATATCGTCCATTTTATAATTCCTCCTCTTCTTCAAAATTCTCTTTCTCTAAATCCGAAAAGTCTCCCACACCATAAACACAATCTAAAACTGCATATCGGCTTGATTTTTCTAATGTATCTAATGAAACTAAATCATTAGCCCATGCTTCTATAATTTTGTCAGCTATATATGAAATTTCGACATTTTCTTCATCTTTAAGCCATACTGTGTGTATCACATCAAAAAGTCTTTCTTCTGTTTCCTGTGTATTTATTGGATTTAGTGCTGTTTCCCAAGGATAATTTCTAATCGCACTAATAATTTCAAAATCTGAAATGTGTATTCTTTGCTCAGATGAAAGATTTTCATATAATTCAAATTCTCTTTTTGCCATTATTACAATTCCTCCTCTTCTGCTCTATCGTAGTCTTTAATTGCCAAGTTCAAACCTTTTTGCAGATTCTCATTTTCTTCTATATCGTTATATGTAATTCCAAGGGCAATCAGAGTTTCGTCAAGTTCCCTTGTATAGCCATATTCATGATTAGCAAGTTCATATGAGAACATATCTTTTATAAATCCTGTTCCTTCTCTATCATTTAATATTTCATATTGTATTTCTTCGTATTGTCGACTAAGCATTTCCTTGTATTTTGGATAATCTTCTTTCAGCATAAAACCTCCACCATATCCAACACCAATAACTTTATCAATATCATTTACAGTTAATCCTAATTCTCTCATTGCATTTTCAAATTGTTTATCCCCAAAAGCATATTTGATAGGAAATTCGTTTATTTCTTCTTGCTGTTTTTCCTTTAATTTAACATATTTATTTTCTTTCATAACTCGTCCTCCTCCTCCATGACGGTAGCTTGATTTTTCAAATAAGGATCAAATTTACTAAGCTTTTCTATAAAATCTGTTGAATAGTAGTGCTCTAAATAATTTGTAAAAGATTCTGTATAAGATACGCCTACATCTATAATGTCAATAGTAGATAATTCTATATCTGTTTCCATATCAGTTAGAATAAGAAATTTTGTTTTATCATATATTTCGTTATCCTTTTTTACTTCAATGTAATTTCTACGTACCAATTCATCCATTTCTTCTAATGTGTAAACTTGTGTTTTTTCTTTTTGATTTAACCCATCTCTTGTTTTAAAAATATCTGACCTCTCTGACCACAAAACTAAAACTTTAACTTTTGAATCAACAGATTCTATTTTCTCAATGCTCTCTAATATTTTTAGTTTTATACTTAAATCACGATAATTTTGAAATTCATCTTTATTTTTATCAGGTTTTAGAACGTTATAATATTTCACTTTATATTCTTCTGGTATTTTTTCAAATAGTTCATCATAGCTATTTAAAACTTTTTTAGTTAATGCTGTATCATATACGTTCTTTATTCTGCTATACATAGAGCTATCAATTATTTCATTTCGTTTAAAATCTTTAATCTTATATTTTCCTAAGTAGTAACTCATTGTAGCCTCTAAAGTACCATAAGAGCCTTTTTTACTAGCTTCTTTTTGTGCAATCTCTGATAAAACTTTATATTCTATATAATCATCAAACATCTCTGGATCAGAACTTGCAAATTTTAGCATACTTTTTTCAAATCCCTTTACCCATTCATCAATAGCAAGAATATATCCATAGGTTGAAGGAGAAGTTCTCCTCAAATGACATAAATCCTTATATAGTTCATATCTTGTATTAAATCCTTGTTTTATTACCCTAGGTACTTCCTCTATTGTAATTATGCTTTTAAATTCATTTGGAATTTCTTTATTGCCATAAAAGTTAGAAAAACATATATTTAATAGCATTTTTTCATACCCATTAATTTTATTTATATTAAGAGTTTCTCTGTATAAACTTTCTAAACAATATGAAATACTGCCGTTTTTTCTTTCAAGTGTATAAAACACCTTGAAACCTTTATCCTTATCCTTATCATTTGTTATTTTTTCATCATTAATTCTGTATGTAATTATTTTGTCTTTCTCCATTAAAAACACCTCTTTCTTGTATAAAAATAAAAAAAAGATAGAAGATCTAAGACCGCCTTACGCATCTTAATTTTTCTATCTTTCTCTAAGGTTTAATAATTTTTATGAAAGGAGCTTTATTAAAACCTTATAATATAATTATAATTAGTTTTATAGCAAAAACAATGAAGTGTTTTTGAAAGGATTTTGAAATAAAAATATCACTTAACCTAATGACTAAGTGATATTTTTTCTCTACAATACGTATCTTCTATATACTTTACCTGTTCTTCTGTGAGCCTTTCGTTGATTTTAGCTAACCCCAATAGTGCTCTTATTTTTTCCCATCTTGTACCTGTAGGCTTTCCTTGTGCTGTTAGTTCTACATACTCGATTAAATCCTCAAAAATATAGAATGGTACATTAAAATCTATGTTAATTCTTCCATCTTTATTGCTATTCATTTTCCTCACATCCTTTAAATTATTATAACATTTGTTCTAACCATAGTCAACGATGGTTAATCATTGTTATTAATACAGGTTATATTTTAATAAAAAATTAAATATAATCCATAATTAATAATAGATAAATATTAAGGAGGTTTATATATGAATAAGGCATTTTACAGGTTTTATGAAAAGCAAGAATGGACTTATAGAACTATACAAATCGAAAACAATTTATACTCTAAATTAAAGTATATCTCTGAAAAAGAGCTTGATACTTCAATCAGCAAATTAGTTGATGCTTGCGTTGAAAATTTTGAAATTAAGGGTAATAAAATTGTTTACTATAAGAAATCTGAGAATGAAATCACTATAAAAGCCTCTATTAGATTAAGACAAACTATGTGGGATAAATTAGAAAAAATGAGAGTTAAATATGATGTTTCAATTCAAAAGTTAGTAAATATGGCTATTAAATATACATTAGATAATGAATAAAAATAAGCAGTAGGTTTTATATATAAACCTATTGCTTTTTATTATGGATAAACATCATTTATAATTTTTTCATCAGGAATATTTTTTCGCATTTCAATATTTTCATAAATTTTATTTTGATTATATTCCATCATCGGAGATCTGTGTCCGAATTTCATTTCCTCCAACTTACGTCTTTTTTCTTCAACAATTTTTTTTCGCTCATTTTCTTGCTCCAGTTGTTTTTTAGCTATTCCTTCTTTTAGCTCTTTATCTATATCCCATATTGGAATTAATGTATCGGTTCGCTCTTGCCTTGCTGTTTCCCTTATTATACGAACTTTAGAGCAAAAATCTTCATCTCCTAGTGAGAGCAGTCTATTAAATAGCCATTTTGAAAGATCTGGAGCTCTTGTCATTGCGGGGTTTACTCCTGAGAACATAACAAGGAGATATGGTCTATTGATTCTTAATACTTCAGCAGGTGTTAGTAATGCTCTTTGTGTAAGATTCATAGATTTACTTTTATTTACAGAAGAACCTCCAATATTTCCAGAATTACTTTCACTATAACTACTACAAGTATAAGTACCTAACTTTTTACTTATCTTTTCGGCTGTTGTATCATTAGAAGTTTTTAGGTAGCACCATATATGGCAGTTATCTAAAATATTTTGTGCTGTGTTTTCATCGTATTTTGAGTTTAGCTGTGAGAATGATTGCAAAAATAAATTGAACCTTATTTTTCTTCCTCCTCCGTACTGTCAAAAAGCCTCCAAAATTTGGTATTGCACTAAAATTTCCAAACTCGTCTAATATAAAATTTACTCTATTTTTTAAAACTCCACCATTACTGTCTGCAATGGTTACAAGTTGTTGATATATTTGATTTACAAATAGTGAGCAAAGGCTGTAAAAAGTGAGTTTGTCATCAGGCAAAATCATAAATAATGCCGTTTTTTTATTTGCTAAATCTTCAGCTCTTATTTCTGTTTTATTTGTCATACTTGCTATGTATTCATCACTAAATAAAACTAAGCTATTAAGTGCTGATGTAAAAAAACTTGCTCTTGTTTTACTAGGAGCAATACTCGCAGGAGCAAATGAGGCTATTGCAGGATGGTTGGGATTTGCCTCCCTATTTGCTGTACCGTTTCTTATATCATCTAAGAATTTATCCATAAGCATTGTACCGTCTTTTTGCTCTTTACACATAGTACTTAAAAAGTAATATACATTTGCTATGTTCTTGTATTCTTCAGGAGCTTCCATACATACAGCCATAATTCCAGTTTTTATTGTACTTTTTTCTCCATCGTTCCAAATTTTTTCGCCGTTTTGCCTCTCCTACCAAGGATTCGCATATATCTGATGCTTTATTTTGAGCTTGTGCTACGTTTCCTTTTTTTATTTCGTCAATTACTGGTTGTAGAAAGTTATAACAAGATGACTTTGTAGGGTTTTTAAAATCCAATGTTACCACATTATAGCCTAGTTGTTTCAAGCCTCCAGAGGTATATTCAAAAAGTTCCCCTTTGGGATCACTTAATATCATCGACTCGCCTGCAAGCCCACAATTATATATGCTTTCGATTACTTGACACCTCGTTTTTCCTGACCTTGTAGCTCCTACTGTTAGAGTATGAACATTGTCGCCTACAAAGTATATATCTTCTACCGTTTTTGACTTAAAAAAAGGAAATTTTGGTGTTAGCTTACGTACTTTTCTTTCTTTCCTTCCTAGTACTATTCCACCTTTTTTGAATATTCTTGATTCATCTTCAGGTATATCTACTTTATTAATTTTTGGAAATTCCTCGTTTATTATTTCTTTTAATTTTTCCTCATCAATTACTTCTTTGTTATCTACTATTTTTCGTGGAATTTCAATATCTTTAATTGCTTTTGTTTCGCCATCTGCATTATGCAATAGCTTTTTTATTGTTTCATTTTTAGGGTCAATGGTATTAACTTTAAATACTTTTGAAAATTCTTTAGATGAGAGCCACCATGAAGATCCCTGCTGTGTTTGTCTATTTCCAACAGGCATAGGTATTTCAATGTCATCAGTAACCTTATAAACGTCTGATTTATAATCCTTTAATCCAAACCATCTCTTGTAATTTGAAATAAGTATTAGTAAGCCAAACATTGCAAGTATTATCCAAAACATTTGATTTACTGCTTTTTCATTAAAAAGTCTATTTATCATAATTTCTACATTTAATGATAAAATGTCCTGTGGATTAGGGCTATAAATAAGACTTAATACGTTAGCCAAAAGTGTTGATAATGCTACCGAAATTATAATTGTTACTATAAAAAATATTGTGTAAAAAATTGCTGTTTTGCTAAATTTCATTTATATCCCTCTATTCCATTATTTATATTTCTGCTTCCGTGTCTTGACTGCAAATAATAACTAATCTGTTGCTTTGTTCCCCTGTTATACAAGTAATTAACGTAAGCTCTGTTTCTGGTGTTTCATCTAATACAGATAAATCATTTTCATTAACAACTTTTACATCTTTAACTTTAAATATGTAGTCTTGATTATTGATTCGATAGTAAACTCTATCCCCAAGCTCTAGTTCATTAATTTTGTCAAAATAGAAAGTTCCGTTATAGTTTGCTGTATTAGTATGTCCTGCTAGTGCTATATTCCCACTACTTAGTCCTGTTCCTGATATATGACCTACATTACTTCTTAATGTATTTACATCAGAGCCTTCCTCTATGGGTGCTACTAAATTTATTTTTGGAATTGCTATCTGCCATTTGTATTTTATTTCCACATTGTCTATTATCTGTTCATTTATAATAACTTCTTTTGTTTCTATTGTTTGTGCTACTTCTTCTACCACAAACAAATTTCTATCTATTTTATAACTTAATGCTAAAGCAACTAAAATTGATAGAGCAAAAACAATACTTAATATAAATTTTGTATCAAAATATTTCTTCACTTGAACTACCTCCGAAATTAAAATTTAAAGCCTATTTTATGTGATGTTAATATAATTTCTTTCCTTTGCTTATTAAATTGAATATAAACCCTTTTTCCGTTTAATTTTTGATAGCTTGAATCTTTTATAACCAATATAAAATTATTGCCACTTATATTTTCACAGTCTGTTATATCTATTACCGATTCTGCTCTGATTCTTTTTGATTTTAATTTCACTAATGTACCTTTTTGTAAATTGTAAACAGTAGCATTTTTATTTGTTAGCATAATTATTATTCCAATCATCATAATCCCTGCTGTTGCTATAAAAACAGGTGTGATGTTATTGTGTTTTTCTTCTACAATAGGTTTGCTATCTTCTTTTTCTGTATAAGTTAGTATGTATTCGTTTGAACCATTTTTCTTTGTAACAATACCTTCGTATATGGCTTGTACTTTATATGTTTTAGGGTTAGCTGTTCTTATAACGCATTGATATAATGCTTTTCCATTGTATGTAGTTGGAACTACTGTACCATCAACGTCTAAACTGCTATTTGCTGACCATTCTACATTTATAAGCACATAATTTGCACCTTGAATTACTTGCTCTTTAGCAATTTGCTCTAGGTCATTTGTCGGAAGGTTATTAAAATATATGTATTTGCTATCAATACGCTCTTGATAACCATTATCAATTTCTTGAATTTTGTAATCTTTTAACTTTAGCTCCCCCTTAAACTCGTCATCTTCGTATAGATAAGAGCTCTCAAACTCGTTATCCAAAGATGCTCTAGCATTTGAATTTAGTATTTTTTCATCTGATGTATAAGTTTGTACTTTTGTTTCAGGAATAGCAATTAGCTCTTCATAACCGCTTAAAATATAATGCTTTCCGTCTTCTTCAAGCTCTTGCTCAAATAAACTACTATCAGTTATTTGATTAGATTCAATCGTTTTCGTAATTGTAGTTTTAGCCAAAGCCCTTGCTCCAATACTCAAAAGTAAAGTTGTAAAACCTATAATTAATATAATTTTTGTTCTATTTTTCATGCTCTAATCCTCCATTTCTGCTACATCACGGCTTTTAATAAGTCAAATAATGTTGCTCTTAATGTTTCATTCATTAATACTGTTGCACCAACACTTGATAAACCAAAAATTCCAATATATAGTATAATTTTTAGTATTATTTCTAATATTCTAAATACATTTGAAATTAATTTATCAGCTTTAGATTTTTTCTCAATAACGATAGTCTTATCGTTACTTATATTGTACTTTGCTCTTAGCTCCTGCTCTTTTTCTTTATTCTTTTGCTCTATTTTGTATCTTTCATAAAATCCTTTATTTTTAGTATTCATAGCTTTTCCTCTACTTTCTGCCCTTTAATAGCTTTTTTAAATTAAATCTATTTTTGTTTTTACTTTCTTCTTCAAAATATGATTGCGACAAATACCTTCGCAAAATTTCTTCCAGATAGCTCTTTGATTTTAGCTCAAATGGGTCTGGCTGATATTCATTGAAATACACATTAAAATTCCCCATTTGTGAACGGATATTTTTCTGATCTTCCTTTTTTACAAAGTTATATATAAAATATAATCTGTCTTGCTCATCAGAAAGCCTTAACTTATCAAAAGTATTTGAAATATACTTGTATTCCCATAAACAAGATCCTAAAACAATAAACTTAATATCTTTATTCAAAAAGGATGCAAGCTCTGTATCTGTTAGCTCTTCAGTTTCTCCAAAATCATATATGTAAAAATCATATTTTTGAGCTGTAATATCTCCAATTTTAGATATGTCATAAAACAGTTCCATTCCACCAATTCTAACCTCTTTAGCAAGTGGAAAATGCTCAACCCCCATTTTGTTTATTTCGGTTACATCTGCTAAAGTTTCTATATCTCTATGTTTGTTTGCCTCAATTAAACAGGCTTTTACGTTTGGTATTTCATTAAAGAAATTCAATAAATTAATAGCCCACGTAGTCGCTCCAATATGCCTTGTTACGCTTAAAACTCCAATACTTACATCTTGCTTTATCTTTTGATATTCCGTTTTTATGATAGATGTAGATGAAGATTTTTGGGACAAAATATCTAATCTGAATTGACTTGCCTGTGCATAGGTCATTCCTCTTTCACTAAAACATATTTTTAATTGGTCATACATTTGGCTATCTGTTGATGCTGTTACTAAATTGTAAATTCCCATATAAAAACATTGTGCTAGTAGCTCGTTACCTCTCCTGAAACCTGATGCTATTATTATGATTTTGAACTCAAAATTTCCTCTTAATTTATCTAAGTTTTTTAGTATTTCTTCGTTACTTGATGAATTTACAAAGGCTGATAAATCTAATACTAAATAGTCAACATTATTGATAGCTCTTAAATCTTCTCTGAATATATCTGTAATGTTATACTCATTTAAAAGTCTTGTAATAACAACTATGTTTTGCTCTGCTATAATTGTTTCTAATATGTTGTTTCTTGACTTTCCCACATAAATTAACTTTTCGATTTTTTTCTTTGCGATTTCTGGCTGTGAGTTTGTATTCACAATGTTTTCTTCTTCCATACTTCATAATGACTCCTTTTCTAAAAAAATAGGAGAAAGCAATACGTTTGCTCTCTCCAAAAATAATAAAAATTGAAATATATAAATAGAATTCATACACTATCATTATATCTGCTTTTCTCATAAAAGCAATGAAATAATTTTGAAAGGTTTTTGAAATAAGTTTGTCGCTAATAACTTTTTTTCATTGAATCCTTATTATATTGTTTTTGCATTTCATTAATAGGTGTATAGTATGATTTTAAATTGTTTTCGATAGTTTGATTTTGTATTGTTTCTTGCTCTTTTGTGTGCTTTTTTGTAAGTACCAAAATAACTGATAAAATCACTATTACTACAAGTGCTATTACAATTTTTACTATAATTCTTCTATCTTTCATTATAAACCTGCCTTTCCTACTGCTCTTGAAAATCGCCATAATCTTCAAGTTCGTAATAATAAACTCCATTAGTTCCCTGAATTTCTTGTGCTCTATTCTCGTCAAAATTATTTATTGGAAAATCCTCTGCATTAATAATTGTATTTTTCTTTTCTAACTCATAATCTGTATGTACTAAAATTGCCAAAATACTAAGTATAACTATTAAACCTGCAAAAATAATTATTTTTATAATATCTTCTTTGTTCTTTTTACTATCCATAAGTTCCTCTTTTCTACCATTGCTGATATGTGGCTATGGTTTCTACTCCTAACAAGTATGGCAATGGGTTTACTGCTTCGCCATTTATTCTGACTTCAAAATGTAAATGATCTCCTGTTGCTCCTCCAGTTTGCCCTTGAATACCTATTACCGTACCTGCTGTTACGGTATCTCCAACTTTTACAAGTGGTGTATCTCTCATATGTCCGTATCTTGTTCTTATTACTTGTCCGTTTAAATTATGCTCTATTTCTACCCAGTTGCCGTATCCACCTGCATCGAAAGATGATACTGTTACTGTTCCGTCTGCTACTGCTAAAATTTGTGTGTTTGATTTTCCTACTATATCAGCTCCTCTATGAGGTCGAATTATACCTGATATAGGATGTTTTCTATATGGATTGAATGGCGAAGTTAAAATTGCATAATCTTCTGGAAATGGTAACGGTAGAGAGCCACCTTTGTATATCATATTCTCATAAGCTGTATGTTGTATTACTACTGAGGTTTGCCCTTCCGTGCTACCTTCGTTTCCTCCTGAGTTTTGTGTGGTAGTTTGACCACCATTAGTATTGCTATTACTAGAGCCTGAATCAAAGCCTGCTACAACATGGTATGCCGTACAAATAATTAAAAATACGGCAACACCTACTATAATTGTAAATCTAATACGTTTTCTTACTAAATACTTGTAATTTTTAATATAAAACATTATCGGAAATTCCATAGCAATACACCTCTTACCTTCCTCCACCTGTTAAAAATGGCTTTTCCCAGTTCTGACCTTTAATTCTGCATAGCATACGAGATGAACCTATAAACAATAAACATTGACCTCTCACCTTGCTTGATAAAAGATTTGTTTCTTCCGTAGTTAAATCCCATAATTCCTTTGCTTGTTGTAAATTTTTTCCATCCATTCCGAAAAACATCTTGTACGTTGAATTATCAAAAAGTGCTTGTCCGTATTGCCTTATGCTATCTGCCAAAAAGTCTATAATGCTCTGTGTTATTACTACTAAAGAGCAATTATATTTTCTGGCTCTCTTGCTGAAGTTTCTTAAAAACTCCATTCCTTGTGGTACTTTTGGATCTAACAGTAAATAGCTTTCATCAGCAACAACCATAAATCTTTCGTTTCTATCCCTGAAAGCTGAATTTTGACAAAACCTAAGCATATTGAAATACTGACAGCTTTTTACGTTTTCCTTGCTACCTTCCATATTTGAGGTATCAAGTACCATAAATTTTGAATCATCCTCAATACTTGTATAACCATTGAACATTTGAGAATCTGCTCCGAATTGCAAGCTCTCTTATAATTGATGCTAGGTTTTCGTAATCTTCTTTTCTGTTATCAACTGCTGATTTTTGCTTATTTATTAGTAATTCGTATAAATCTTGCATTATTGGGAAATCTTCATTTTTTAGTTTGGATGTGTCCGTTTCCCAAGTAATATTAAATTTTTTATAGAGCTCTTCTAGTGTTTCATTTAATATTGCCGTAATTCTAACTGATAACTGATTTTTAAAATACAAACTAAAGAATGTTCCTAAATTTTGAAAATGTAAAGCCAAAGCTGACTTTTTACTTTCGCCTGTTTCTTCATCATCTAAATCAATAGTTGCTAAGTTGTATACTTGCAAAGGGTTTATTCTTCCCACGTTTTCTCCAATTCCACCTGAACAGTCAATCCACTTTGAGCCTTCAATGTTTTTGCACATATCTTTATACTCATTTTCAGGATCAATAATTGCTATTTTAGTTCCTGAAACGTATTCATTTAGTAGAATCTTTTTTACTGCATAAGACTTTCCTCCTCCAGACTGACCAACTATTGCGAAATTTGAATTTGCTCTATCTGCTGACTTATAAAATGGGTCTACTGCTATCATTCTTCCAGATTCATCAGAGCCTAAATAATAACCTGTTCTATCTGCAAACCCTGAGCCTGAAAAAGGCTGACCTGCCATCAAAGTTCCAACTTGCATATTTTGTTTTGACATTTTAAATAGCTCTTTATCTTGCATACCAAATGGTGCAACTTGCCTATATGCTTTATCTATATTAAAAGCACAGCTACGAACTCTTAGTCCTAATCCTGCTACCCTATTTCTAAATAGCTTGCAATTATCTTCTAAATCATTTTCATTCGTGCCTGATACTTGTGCTATTACTGACACATAAACATAAGAATTATTATTATTTTCAATATCCTCAATAATTCTTATAGATGACTTATACCTAGCCTCAGCCCTTATTTTTTCAACTTCATCTCTTGTTGTATTGTAAATGTTTTTATCTGAGTTAGTACCCTTTTTAAGCCCATCAAGAAACACTTGTGGATCTACTGGATTTACATATATTGAAAGTACCGTATTTTTTGTATTTGCTATTGATGAAATCCACCCTAAATTTGGCTTTTCTGGATAAGAGCTTACAAAGTAAATTCTGGCAATTTTGTCGCCTGTTTCGATAATATCTCTTTTTACTTTTAAATTTTGAGGTGCTATTAGCTCTAGTAACTTATCATTTACAGGCATTGCTTCAATTTGTTTTTTATTCATTATCTTTACCTCCTCACGTTTTAGGTACAAAAAAGAGAGCTAGGACAATTCCTGCTCTCAGCTTTTATACTTTATCTATACTACAATTATAAATGCTCAGAAATATAAAACAATGAAACGTTTTTGAAAGTTTTTTGAAATACAATTTGTAATATTATTCTATTCCGTAAATTATAGTAATCTTGACTATTTTCAGTTGTTGTATCTGGGTTAGTAAAACTATCACATAATTGTTGTAGCTCTTTTTCAGTTAGAAATTTAGTTTTAAATCCTGCATTTAAAAGCTCCTGCGATAATCTATTTTTTCGTGTATTCAAATTATCTTCAGCACCATCTTTGTCCTTCTCCCAAATCTTTATGTATATTTCTTCCTCTAATGCTATACCTGTGTTTGATAGCATATTCAAGCCTTCAATTCTTTTTTGAAGTAGTCCTTGAATTTGCGTATTTGTTTCTTTTTGCATTAATTCAGCTTGGTAATCCGTCATCTTAGATACATCAACGGGTCTATTCGTTAAATATAAACAAAATCCTTCCGTTTCGGTTGAAAGCTCTCTTGCTAAATTAAGTGCAATTAAGCTCTGCTCCTTATGTGTTTTTAGCCTTGTATTTTGAGGAAATACTTGAATATATGTAAAAATAAATTCATCTGTTGTATAAAGTGAATCTCCCCTAATATCTTTTATTTTCAAAAACTCATTTACAGTTAGCGATAAAGTATTTTTCCTTTTATTAGCTTTTTTTAGAACACTAAACATATTTTTACCTATTCCTTTCACACTATTTTTTGGCAAAATTATCATTACTAAATAGCTTGTTAAACTCAATATCTTCTTTTCTTTCATACTTATAGAATTTTTGTATTGAATAAAATCTAACAATAGCTCTAATCATTGATATTACAGACTGATTATTGTTATCTTTCATATTAAGTACAAAAGTTCCACCTCCTAAAACGGCAACACAACTCATTGAAATTAAAAAATTTGCATTCATTTTGTTTAATATCATACCAATAACGATACCTATAATTATTGCTATTCCTGTATATATTAGTTCCCTTATTCCAACGCCTTTTATAATTTCAAATCTTGTACTAACATTTTTTGGTATATAAAAATCAATTTGTTCCACCATATTAGTCTCCTTTACACACCTGGCTTATAGCAGTCGCCACTCTCCACATCTCTTTTTACTTCATCATAAGAGTGCCAATTTATGATATAACCAGTATTTTTTGAGAATCTTGTTGATGAATCGACATCCGATTCAGATAAATACTCCGATATTTTTTTTCCATTTTTTCCATTTTCATCAACACCTGCAAAACTATAATACTCTTTTTTATGTACTCGATACAATTGGACTTTTGTTGTTAAGTCTGAGCCACTTGTAAATCCTTGGCAATCGTTAAAATACTTTAACGCATCTACCCAAACATTCATATCTTCATAACCATAAATCCACATATCCGCAAAAGACCAACCATTTTCATTCTTTTTTCCATATAATTTTTTATCTCTACTTGTAACTACATATTTTTCTCCATCGATTATTACAACTTCTCTACCCTGTTTATCATTATCATTCAATGATGTATTATCATCAATAAATTTTAGTCCTGTCCCCTCTGGTAGTTTTCCTACTCCAAAATAAGTATCATCTGTGTAAGATACCCCATTATTGAAAAAATAGCTCTGCATAACTGACATTGTAGTTGTTAGTGTTAGAATTAAAACCACAGCTATTAAGGAATTTTTTATTTTTTTTAATTGTGATGGCATTTCATCTGTATTCATTAGACCTTTAAATAACGATATAAGAATTGACATTACGCAAGTTATAATTCCTAGAGCATACATAAAATCCAATATAGCTTTTAAATTATTTGACCTCATACTAATTTTACCTCCATTCCATTACTTTGCATTTTTTCCTGATTTCATAGACTTCCAAGTTGCTACTGCTCCTAAGCCATCATGTACCGTGTCAACTGCTCTATTAACCTTTTGACCTACACCAAAACCTTTTGTTGGAGCTATAAATTCTTGCAAAAATTGTGGTGTTTGGTTACATACAAAGCAAACTGCAATAGCATAAATTAAGTGATTTTTAGATGCTAAAGTTAGTGCAAGTATTAGTAGTAATAGCTGAACAATAACCGTACATATATTTTGCAAAAATTTTTTCATTACAATAGCAAAAGATCCTCCATTGCTTGACAATAGCCCTATTGCTGTAAATGGTATTATTAGCCTCAGTATTAAAAGCTCTATTCCTCTTCTTATTAATTGCCATACTAATATCAAAAACTCTATTACAAGAATTAAGCATACTACTGCTGAGAATATTCCGCTGTTGCACCAACTTGCCAAGTCATTTACCGAAAAGCCAGTTGAATCTATCATTGCATTTTTTATATTTTCATAAACATTTGCCCCAATTTGTACACAAAATGTATAAAAATATCCGAAAGATAACATTACAGTTATTGCTTCAAACAATCCTAACAATACATGAACAGGAGAAACATCATCTTCTCCTGACTTCCATAAAAAGTAGGTTTGTATCATTTTTTTTATAAACACTATTGCTAAGATAACTATTGCGTACTCATATATAACTTTGTAAACATCATTCCAATTTACATTTATATCTCTAAATTGCTTTTCTATATAGAATGAAAAATAATATAGTGTATTCAAAAAAGAATCTATAGTAGTAGCCGAGGATCCAATGAAGTCTGATAACAATTTTACGATTTCTTTTGTCATAGCTCATCCTCCTATTTATCCGAAATACCCCATTATTAAGTTAATAATTACTGTTACTAAAGTTGTAGCCATTACTATTATTAGTGTCGTAATAAGCTTTTTCTTATAGCGAGGTTGCTCCTGCTCTTCTCCTGAAAACATCTTAAACAAAAACCATAATATAAATGGTATTGAAACAACTGGTATAAGCCATCTTAAAGTTCCTGACACATCTTGTGCCATATCAAATATTCCTTTTCCAACTGCTGATTCTCTAATTTTTCCACCATTAGAATCAATAGTTACTGTTTCTGCTAGTACAGAATTTGCTTTAAGCACCACCATTGTACCTACTGTTCCTAATCCTAAACCTATTTTTTTGATTTTTCCTTTAATCTTCATATCAAAACCCTCCTTCATAAAACTAAGTAAAAAATAAGAGCAGGTTTGCTCTTTTATTGAGCCACCTACTCTATAATTTTCTATGATATTATTATATCTATTCCCTCAGTAAAAACAATGAAATGATTTTGAAGCAATTTTGAAAGATTAATTCCTATTGCTAATATATGTTTTAAAGTACTCGTAGTCAAGGAAAGCTTCCCTTCCTTTAGACATTTTTTCAAAATGATTTTCTTCACTTGGATTTGCCATTTCTATCCCCCAAATTATGCTGACATCTTCCCCTGACTTTTTATCCTTTCCAGAAACTTGAACACAACCTTTTGCAGTTTTTGATAAATAGTTTTGATATTCTGACCAAGAATAATCCATAAGTATATCATCTAATATCTCACCAACTGACTTATCCGATACTCCCTCTATTACCATTGACCTAATTTTCTGTATATTTTCGGAATACTCTACTGATTGATTTACATTTTCTATATCATTGTACTCATTGTTTGTATCTTTTGAACATCCACTGCAACATATCATGATTATTACCAAAAGCAAGGTAATAATCAAACTTCTTTTTTTCCCCATATATCATTCATATCCTTCCAATAATTTATTATAAAATACAGCACCTTACTGAAAAGGTGCTGTATCGAAGCAATGTATGTACCTATTGTTTATAACTTACTTACGTCATATCTAATCTGTCATGTTATAGTGTCAAATTAATAGTAATCATACCAAGCGTGAACATCTACCCTTCTGGGGTCATAAGACGTTCCAGATGAAGTAGCCAAGTACGACAATCTACAGTCGGAATACGGATTGATAGTAAAGTAGTTACTTACGAAGAAATAATAACCATCGGAATCTGGTGTTACAGTGTAATCATCGCATTTCAGCTGTCCGATATAAACATTCGGATACTGCTCCAAATACACGTAAAGTTCCGTACTGTAGCTAATTCCGTCTACTGGCTTAAATGCGATACACATACGAACATGATTACCGGGAACGGTTCTCCATGCTCCTGTATTCGTTCCCGTAAACTGTACATGTCCGACATACATACTCGTTGCAGTTACACTTCTTGAGGAGTCGTCTGCATCGATTGTCTCTATTGCACTCAGTTCATCGTTTTCACAAGCTGAAGCCTGCAGGCCAAACGGGTTCATTAACATAAGTGCACTTGTTAAACAAGCAACAAACTTTTTATTGAGTTTCATGTTAACCCTCCATAAATATGCCCCGGTACATACATTGCTTTCAATATCAAAACTCAAAAAATTTGAGTTCAATATTAGTACAATATCGAATCATTTTGACTCAATTTTGAACTTAGTTGAATTATATTCCCGTAATATGGTAACGTCAATAAACTTTTATATACTTTTTTTGACTTTTTTATACTTTTTTCAACATTTTTTTGCATTAGTATAAAATTATTCCATATAAAACAAATTAGTTTTATAAATATAAAAAAAGAAAGAAGGTATTTTTATGGCAGATGTAATGGTTTTAAAAACTCAGCAATGGTTGAATGCTACATATGGTGGTATGACAGGTTATGGTAGTAATATTGTAGAGGATGGATACACTGGTATTAATACTATAAATGCTCTACTTAGAGCATTTCAAATTGAATTAGGAATTACAAATACAGCTAACACATTTGGTCCAACAACAGTTGCATTATTTAACACAAGATTCCCCAATGGTATCCAACAACAGGCACCAAACGATCCCTATGAAGATAATATTTATGGTATTATCCAAGGAGCTTGTTGGTGCAAGGGATATACCGTAGGTGCATCAAATATAACTCGACATTTTTATGGAGGTACTGGAAATGCTATAAAAAATCTACGCTCTGATGCAGGAATCGATGCAACAACATCTACAATTTCGCTAAACATAATGAAAGCACTATTATCAATGAAATATTTTAGATGTGAAGATGAAGAAATACCAAAAAAAATACAAACAGCCCAAAAATATTTAAACAACCATTATGAAAACTATATTGGATTAATCCCTTGTGATGGTAAATATAGTCGTGATATGAATAAAGCTTTAATATTTGCAATACAGGCAGAGGAAGGGCTGTCTCCTTCAACTGCAAATGGTAATTTCGGGCAAACAACAAAAGCTTGCTGTCCTACTATACCATATAATAATGTTGAAACAAATGTAAATGGACTTACATATAGTTCATCGTCAATTGATAAATTTATAATAATAATGAAAATTGCTTTATATGTAAATGGATTTGGTTCCGGAGAAATCTCTAATATATATGACTCTACTATAATTGGGCAATTTCAAACCAATTTAATGCTAAATTCAACTGGTATTTGTAATTTGTCAACATGGCTCGCACTTTTAACTAGTTGTGGAGATGTTACTAGAAGTGCCGTTGCATGTGATACAATATATGAAATGACATCAAGTCGATTGAGTCTACTTGCTTCAAACGGATTCTCGATTGTTGGAAGATATCTAACAAATACACCTAATGGTTCTCTTGATAAAAAAATTAAACCTGGAGAGCTATCTCGAATATTTAATGCCAATTTTAAATTCTTCCCAATATTTCAGGAATCTGCAAGCTATGTGTCATATTTTACTGCTGAAAAAGGAACTGCGGACCTAAAAAAAGCATTTGATGCAGCACTTATTGCTAGATTACCTCAAAATACAGTAATATATTTTGCTGTAGACTTTGATGCAACAGATGCCAATATAACAAATAACATCCTGCCATACTTTCAAGCATTACATTCCGCTGCTTCGACGTATTGCATGCCAAATTATTACAAAATTGGTATCTATGGCACAAGAAACGTATGTCAAAGAGTGCTTACAGCAGGATATGCTGTAACAAGTTTTGTTAGCGATATGTCCTCTGGATATAGTGGAAACATGGGATTTGGTATGCCATCAAATTGGACTTTTGATCAATTCTATGAAACAACAATCTCCACAAATAATGAAAGCCTCAATATTGATAAAGTCGCATACAATGAGAATAGCTCTTTTGATGCTGTTACACAACTTGATAATAATTATCCGTCTATTCCAGATGGTATAGATGATTATCACTTAGGAACAGCAACAGACATTGGTGAAGAAGATCACTTTGGAAATTATTTTACAGTAAGATCAAACCATATGAGATTAACGATTACCCTAACAAGCATTATAGATACAAATCCAAATCTTGTAGCTGATATCATGGTCTTTCAAAGTGGTGTAAGCTATCCTATCTTTTCTGCATATTCGCTACAAAGAGATGTAGAAATTCCACTTGACTGGATATCTTTAACTAAGAATCTCGACTATCGAATTAAATATTCCTGCTCACATAATGGTTCAGGATCAGAGCCAACAGATGTTTCCGGAAATATCGATGTACACATTTCGACAAATTACTCGGAATAAATTTCGTATACTTTTATTTAAAAAGTTCTTCATATGAAAAAACAAAAGGAAATCATATTGTGATTTCCTTTTGTTTTTTATATTTTAACATTCATATATCCATTATCACTAAAACAACTCTAAAACCATAATTCTTTCCAGAATAATCTTCTGGCATAGCGTACTTTTGATTTATAGAATAATCCATTAAGTTCATTTTTTCTCTAATAGAATTAATAGACCCTTTTGTTCCTACACCTCTTCTGCCCACATAGTATATCTTATTTTCTTTAATATTATACTTTTCAGTTGTCCATTCTACTGCATTTCCAAACAAATTATTAATATTGTTGATATCATACTCTGAAGCACTTCCAGTTATCTCATTAATGTTATTAAGAACTGCTTCAGTATCTACATAAGTATTTTTCTTTGATTCATTATTAAAAAAGTTATTATCTGAATTATTCATCCATTTTATTGTTGTATCATAGCAATATGACGTCATTAAGTATGATTTAACCGAATCACTTTTTTCTAATTCCTTAGAAATTGCTATTGCTTCACTTTGAGTTATGTTATTATACAAGTCTACATTCTGTTTTATGCAGGTTTTCTCATCTCTTTTTCCAGTTTCGTATCTACCAATGTAAAATCCACCATACTTAACAATATTATTTTTTATATCTTCATTTATGGGATCGTCTTCAAGATAGTATATATTTGATTCTTTTGATCCATGATAAATTTTATCTTCCCTGACAGGAATTGTGTTATTAAATTTACCATAATCATAATATCTACTATACAAAACCACTTCATTATTTTCTTCTACCGAACATGGTACCCACACAAATTGGTTTCCATCAGAATCTTCGATAACAAGACCATTGTTCCATCCGTCTATGATTCCATCTTTTTCATTCCAACTGGCGCTCTCTGTTTCTACTTTAGAAAATCCTTCTGGAACTGGTGGATTTTTATAATTTGGTATAGACCCACTTTTTATACCATCATACGGTATATTTTTTTTTGATAAAAAAATACATAAAGAAACAAATACTATTAAACATACCAAAAAAACAATAACTATCTTTTTATTCATATACACGCTCCTCCCTGCCACAAATTCTACCATAACCCCAATTTTTTTTCAATGTTTTCCAGCTATTCAATTAGATTTTATGATATATATTTATATATATCATATTTCATTTATCTAACATCCTAATCGAAACTAATACTATACCATATGATATAATTACAAATAAACTTCTAACTATTATTGTTAACGTATCAAAGTTTATTCCAGTTCTAGGTAGGGTTGTAATTTTAAGCTCTTTTGCGTAAGAAATCGTTGTGTGTTCATCATTATCTTCTAACTCTGTTACATTTCCGTTTTCATCTGTATAATTACCTGTTAATTTTGTCTTATTAGTCCATTCATCTGTAGCTTTTACATCCTCATCTACCTTTACAAAAATGAATGGTGCTTCTGCATAAGTAAAACCACTTTTTACTGTTCCGAACTCAACTTTAATATCTGTTATGTATTCATTTGATTCATCATTTAATCCTAATGTTTCAAAATCTATACAGTTATTTACTAAACTTGAATATTCTAAACCATACTGGGTATAGTCTTGTTTATTAGTTTTGTAATATACTTTTAAGCTTAATTCTTCATTCCATATTCCTGTATATAGTTTTGTGATTTTTGTATATTTTGATGGTAGATGATCCGACCAAGTGAAATTATCTAATGCTACATTAGACTTATTAATTAAGTTTGGAAAATCATATCTTATTATATCATTTGGCTGAGCTTGATTTATTCCTGTTTTACTAATATCTAGCTCTAAATTTACGGCTGTGTCATAAAATTCTAAACTTACTTTTTTTCCGTCATCTAGTACATCTATAATGTTGTCTTTTGAATCATTTAAAAATGAATCGTGTGATTTTATTTCTCTAAATAAATATTTGCCGTATGGTACAGTTACTTGAATATTACCTGTTTCATCTGTTACTACTGCATAATATTCTTTGTCGTCTATTACTATTTTTTCTCCTATATAGTTACCAAATTTATCTTTTGCAAAATCTATTATTTTTCCATTTTCATCTATTTTGTATAGTGCAAAATAAGTTTCTGGCACTCCTTCATCTTTCTTTATACCATACTTAATAGAATCATTATTTGCTTTTTTAGTTATATCTACATCATTTTCAATTATTTTATCGGCAAAATTTACCTCTATTTTTTGATTTAATGTTTTTACTGTAAATTCAGATATAACATGATCTAATGTATATCCTTCTGGAGCTTTTGTTTCTTTTACGAAATATGTACCATATCCAAATGTTAAATCTTCTGAATATCCATCTTCTTTTGTTACTGTGTGGAATACTACTTTATCTTCTTCATCTAATTTACCATTTTTGTTTGTATCTTCATAAATGTCAAATTCTGCTCCTGCTAATGGTTTATGTGTATCTCTATCTTCTTTGTGTGGATTTACTTCCGTTGTTATATATTTATTTTCAAAAGTAATTGTAGTTATTTGATTTTCTTTTAGCTCTACTGCTTTAGGTGTATCATCTAATACATATCCCTCGTTTGTTTCTGTTTCAATTAGTATTAAATGCTGATAATCTCTTATAGTATATTTTCCAGTTTTAGCCTCACCATTTTTATCTGTAATTAAAGTGTCTACATATTCATTTCTTTCTGCTACACCATTGTTATTTCTATCAACATAAACATCGAATTTAACATCTTTTAATTTTACTTCGTGATTATCTTTGTCTACCTTTATTACTTTTATGCTACCACTCTTTAATTCATTTTCTATTGTTAAATTTAATATTTCTGTTTTATCTATTGTAAATGATGTATCTTCAGATAATGAATACCATTGGTTTGTTTCTACCTCTTTTATTTTGTAGTTTCCATATCTTAAATTTTCTATTGTAAGCTCTCCATTTGCATTGGTACGGAAAATTGTTGCATTTTCTTCAGAAACTCCATCATAGTCATTTCCATTTTGTTTTAAGTAATTTCCAAATTCTTCTGAATATACTATAAATCTTACATTCCCTAAAGTAACCTTGTGATTATCCTTATCAACTTTTATTACTTTAAGTCCACCTTTCTTTTTATCGTTTGTAATTTCTTTTGTTGTTGTAGTTCCTGCTTTTATTTCTATTTGAATTGGTGTTGAATCTAGTTCATAATCACTATTTACTTTTGTTTCAACTAATGTGTATGTACCTGCTACTAATTTACCAAGTGTTCCTTTTCCGTTTGAATCTGTTGTTATTTGTCCTACTACTGCTCCTGAACTATTTTTAACATCAAAAGTTGTGTTTGGTAGTATAACCCCTGTTTTACAGTCTTTTTTTACAACTTCCAAAGTTCCTGTATCTTCAAATTTTACTGTAATACTTGTATACGTACCTGGATCTTTTTCTCCCAATCTTACTATTCTTTGTAGACTTTCATTTGTAGTTCTACTTAGTATAGCATTATATACATAAGAGTTTGCTATTTGTTCAGAAGTCCAACTACCTGTTTTACTAATTGGAGCTTCAAAATGAATTATATCACCATTTGTAACTTCTACTTGTCCACCTGTTCTTGACCAATTTCCACTATCACAAACTAATGTTACATCATTTGGTATTGAAAATTTTAGTGATATTCCAGTAGAGCCTGTTATTTTTACCTGCACTGTTACTTGTTTATCGCCTTGAATGGTGGCTCTTAAATTATTTTCTGAAAAGTTTAATGATGTCATTGGCATTGGCACAGAATCAATAAATGCTATAAAATCCTGTGCTACCGTTTTATTGCTTCCATTTACATAGTGGTCTATGGCTAATGTTGTTGCCACTATACCATAGCTACTGTTTCCATTGAAACCTGACCATACTTCAGCACCCTCCCAACCATAATATAAACATTTAATTACATTTTCATTGGTATAAATACTCGTTTCTGCATATGTTCCATTAGATGGAGATGTTTTTTCGTGATCCATACAAAATGCCCTTTTTCCATCAACATGAAAATTTCCTACGGTACTATACCCATACGTTACAGACCCATCATATTGAATTGTTACGCTTTCTGCTAAAGCTTTATTTGATAAGCCAATTAGTAGCAAAATTGCTATGAAAGATATTAATAATACCTTTAATTTAATTTTTCTTTTCATTGTTTTATCCTCCTATCATTTTTTATAAAGCAAAAATGAAGAAGTCTGCTAAAAACTTCTTCATCTTCGATAATATAATTATATTTGCTTTTAAGATAAAAACAATGAAATGTTTTTGAAACGATTTTGAAATCTTTTCATACAATTTCTACATTCATAACCCACTTTATATTAATTATTTTCATTCCATTCATTTAGTTTTTCCTCTAGTAATTTAAAATCAACTGTATTTTTTATATAGCCAACATCTATATTTTTTATTTTTTGGTTATATACTATTTTTGCGTATTTTACTATTTTATCGCTATTATTATTTATGTATCTTAATTCTCCTAATATTAATTGTTTATATTTTAAATCTTTTTCATCTGATACAATATATGGCTCTAATTCTGTAATTGGTACTGGAATCATATTGCTTATTCTTAATGTACCATATAAACGACCACCATTTTGTACTCTTATTATAGTTTTTGTATCATTTCTAATTATCTTTTTTTCATAATCTATATAGTCAGACTTTTTAGGAGATGACATTGGAATATAGTAATTAAACCCATTTATGGTCAAAACTATTCCTACATACTTCCTTTTATAAGTTCTTGACTCTTCCTTATTATCGTAAATTCTATTATCATATTGCATTAAATATTTTATATATTTATCACTTACACTGTATAAATTTAATTTCATATCTTCTCCTTGCAAAAATAAGAGAAGTGTATCAAAGCGATACCTTCTCTTGATTTTAACTTTCTCAATTATAAGGTTGTGAAACACCCGATTTATAACTTCCTCACTTATGTGGCTGTGGAACACCCGATTTATAACTTTCTCATTTATATGGCTGTGAAACACCACGATTTTATCTATATTTATTATACGATTTTTTCATAGCAAAGTCAATATGCTTAATTCAATAAATATAGATAACTGTATTCTATGCAAATAAGTATTTTTTATGTGTTTACATTTATACATAAACTCCCTAACATTTTTTTCTATCATAATCATTCATTATTCTGGGCTTATTTATATTTTTTACCATGAAAACATTTCTCCATAATTACCATCTTCGCCTCTATCTTCGAAATAATATTTTTTTCCATCGCCTGTTCCTTGATATGTTGTTGGCTCATCAGAATTCGATGAGTTTGCTGAACTACTTGATGTTTGACTATTACTTGTACTGCTATTTGAACTTGTATTACTGCTATTTGTTGACTTATTAGTAGTACTTGTCGAATTATTACTACTACTCGTTGATTTACCATTTGAATTTGATGTGTTAGTTTCTTGGGTACTTGTCGCTGCTTTTGTTGTGGTATCTACTACTACATGTTTGGCAATTATTGTTACTTTGTAGGTTGCTTCTGTAGTATTATTATTTCTATCTGTAGCTTTTACTTTTATTTCGTATTCTCCTGCTTTGCTTGTGTCAACTTCTCCTTCGATTACAATTTCAAGCTCTCCGTCGACTTCATCTTTTGCTATAATACCTTGTTTTAAATCTATCGTATCGCCCTCTGTTATTTCCTTGTCTGCTACTCCTTCTATTATTGGCTTTTTAGTATCTTCTACTATTATTTTAACTTCTTTTTCGGCTGTTATTGTTTTCTCTTTATTAAATGTCTTTTGGTATGACTGGCTTGCCTCTACTTTTAGTGTGTGTTCGCCTACCTCCATAAATTTATATGTATCATTTAATTCCTGATTATTTATATATGCTTTTATATCATTATCTAGGTTTAAATCTTCTAATGTTATTTCTGTTCCATATTCGTATGTGCTTTCACTTATAGCTAACTTATCTTTTAAGCTCTGTTTTATTTGCTCTATTGCATCGTTATCTTTTTTTACTAGCACACCATAAGTAATTCCTAATCCTACTAAGATTACTATAATACTTATTATTATACCTAATATAATCTTTGACTTTTTCATATACATTCACTCCCTTCAGGAATTTTTATCAGAGTCTGTATCCCCCGTCAATTCTATTATTCCATACTTCTCCAGATATGTCAAATCGTCAAAAATATTAGAGCTTATATTAAAAATATAAGCTCTAATATTTTTTTACAACCCACTTTTTTGTACTTAAATTTCTATTTTTAACTTAGTTTTTCTATAATGCCATTATATCTGTTCATATTATTACCAATGTCATTTTTACTAAAATTCATTACATAATCAACTATACTATGTACTATATCCTTGCATTCAGCCTGTGAATATTCCTTGTCCTCTATTTTTACGTTAGCTTCTTCCAATAATTTCATCTCTTGCTCATTAATGCTGTTGTATAAATTCATCTTTATTTACCTCTTTACTGCTATCATAAGTTCATTATCTTCTACTGTTCTTTTTGCATTTTTAAATTCAAATTTTGAACCTGTAAAATAAACCCTATAACCGTTGCTCTTCTAATATGATTCTGCTACATTTTAAGAATCTATCAACTTCGCTTTCGTTCATATTAAGTTTTACTTTTAATTCAAAATATGAATACCTTATTTCATCACTATTCTCTTTTATCTTCTCAGCTATAAATCTTTCGATATAATCAAATAGCTCTTCGTTTTTCATCTCTACAAATTTTCCCATAGTTCTGCCATCCTTATTTTTATTCTTAAGTTCATCATCAATGCTTTCACATTATATATTAACAATATTTTAAGTTCAAGCGAACACCGTACATATTTTTGATTTTCAGTAAAATTTTATTTTTCCCAGTCTATAAACCCTACATCTCTTTGTTTTAATGCAAATTCCTTTTTTGCTCTTTTAGAAATAGATAAATTTCTTGTTTTTCTAGTTAGCTGATTTTTTAAATATAATGTATTTGCTAAATCGTTATTGATATTTGTAAATAAATTGTTCAGTCTTTGCGAAATTATATTTGAAATTAATCTGTTATATCTTTCCTCATAAAATGCCTTTTCACGCAATTTATTTTGTTCATCAATAACAATTGCCTTTGCATCTTTTAAAAAGTCTAAAATTTGATTGTCGACCTTTTTAAGAATAAACTCTGTTTCTTTTTGTATAGTTTGCTCCATTTTTTTATTACTTTGCTTTGATAAGTTGTTTATATTCTTAATTTTTTCTGTTTCAATACAAGCATCAATATATGAATTTACTTCGCTTCTTATTTGCGAAGATGATTCTATTATTTTATTGGTTATAGCTCTTATTTTTTCTTTTACTTCTGGAGTTTGATATTGCATTTTCCAAGAGCCCTTTCCTGTTTGTTTATATTCTATATCCTTTATTTCATACAGCTCTTTAAGTAGTAAAGCAATTTCGTTTAAATCTCTATCGGCAATTTTGTTATTGAAAATTTTACCTATGTCATAGGTAATAATTCCCCCTATGTTATCTCTAAATACATCTTTTATTTCTTTTTTTATAGTGTTCTTTTGATCTAGCAATGGTTGAATATCTTTTTTATATACTGCATAGTTTAATTTTTCTTTGATTTTATTGTACTGAACGTATGGCTTAACTTTCTTTGTTGTCGATTTATCAAAGAATACTAAATGTATATGTGGGTGCTCTTCTTCGGTATGATAAGATGCTACCCAGTCTAAATTTTCAGGAGCTATGTTGTACTCGTCTGCTATTGTATTTATATTGGCTCTAATTAGATTTTCCCAATCATTTTTAGTTGTATATCCGTATTTTTCTGAATCTTCTTGTGTTAAAGAAATTACTGATTTATTAACGTAGCTACCATCTGATACTTTATTTTTTATATAGGATAATATATCAGCTTTTTTCATTTCGTAAACATTGTCATTATTATCTAATGTTCCGAAAAGACTATGCTCTCCGTTATTTTCTGCTCCTCCTGTTCTTCCTATGTACTCAACGTGCGATCTTATCACAGTTGCTCTCTGCTTATTTGTTAGCATATCTATCGCTTTTTGTTTAGCTTTATTTTTTCGGTTCAAGTCTATAAAATTAACACCACTAATCATTGTTTACCTCATTTATCTTTTTATTAGTTTTTTTTATTAATTCAGCTTTTGGAAATAAGTCATCTATATCTCTTTCAATAATTCCGTTTTTTAGTGCTTTGTATCCATCTACTTCAGCTTCGTTTAGTGTTTCCATTAAAAATCTTGTATCATCTTCAGAATTAGACATATAGGCTAGCATATTTAGTAATATTTTTGTATTTGCATACGTTCTTTTAACTCCTTTTGCTAGTATTCGACAATATCTATCTTCAAATGTTTTTATATTATTTTTTATAGAATTTTCAATTTGCTTAGATAAAACTTTTTCGTCTTGATGAATATACATTTTTATTGCTTGCTCTATGTAGTACGATTTCGATTTTTTGTAGTCTTGGCTAAGCATATATTTATTTAATTCGTTATCTATTTCAGGATCTATAGTTATACCTAGCCTTTTTCTTTTTACAGAATTAAATTCTTTTATTTTTGGCATATTTAAAATCATCTCCTTTATATATTTTGGTAAATTACAATTTACGCAGGATAGTGCTCATACAGAGCACGACTAACACATAAAAGGCAAGCCTTTTAGAGTATTACTTCAATTTTTTTGTATTACGTCTGTAATACTGTTACCCTTGCAGGGGACTTTTTGATTTATGCTATTTTTTCATTTAAAAGTTCCAAAATGTATTCTTTTATTTCCTCAATAGATTTAAAATCACTAAAATATTTTGCCATTTCTTTTTTAGTAAATTTTACAGAAGTCTTTATTGTGTTTTTATTTCCATTAAATGTTTCTTTTATAATATCTGCTGTTAAATTTTCAGTTGTATATGCTAACTTTTTTAGTTCCTCTGCTCTATTTTCTGTTATTTTAGAATCACTTAAAGTTTGGTAAATCATTCGTTGTTGCTCTTCATTTAATTTAGAAAGTTGCTCACCTGCTTTTACAGACAAAGATCCATCATCGCATTTTGCTTGATATTCTGGTATTAAATTATTCAAACTTAAATATCTATAAAAAGTTTGTTTAGCCTCTTCTTTTGCTAATATCTCTTTTTCCTCATCTGATAAGTTTTCTCCAACTTTATCAATGTTATATTTTTTTCTTTTCTTAATTTCATCTTTTAGTTTATAGGCTTTAGCTCTCTCCATTACAGTAATACTTTGTCTTTGAACTATATTAGTATCTACCATAATCATCTGTGCTGTATCATCATCAACATCTTGAATTATTGCAGGTATCGTATTCTTTCCTAGCTCTTTAAATGCTCTTGCTCTATTATGACCTGCTAAAATTTCGTATTTACCATTGTCAATTTTTCTTACTATAATCGGATGTTGTAGACCTATTCTTTCAATAGATTCTTTTAAATCTTTCATTTCATCATTTGAATATAACCTAAATGGCTGATTTTTGAATGGAATTAAATCATCTAAATTTAACTCCTCAAATCCTCTTTTTTCTTTTGTTTCCGTTTTTACTTGCACGCTATTATTTTGTCTAAATTCTTTGTATGGATTAAAATAGTTATCTTCCATATCGCTACACCTTCTTTCTATTTTTTTGCAAAAAAAATGAGAGAAGGTTTTTTTCCCTCTCTCGGTTTACATTTTTTTACAATTTCATTATAGCGATTTTAAAATTTAAAACAATGAAATGTTTTTGAAACGATTTTGAAATATTTATTGCTATTTCTGTTTAATTTATTAAAACTTAAATTCTATCTTGCCATCATTCAATATTAATTTACTACTGAATGTTTTTCCTGACTTACTTCTAAATCCATCTAGCTCTTTAGTTTCGCTCTTAGTTAGTAAGTCCTTTACATTCTGTTTAGTTATATTTTTATTTGCTATCGTTTTCCAAATTATAAAGTTACAACCTTCTTTCCATCTATCACAACCATAGCCCTTTTTATTTTCTACAATATTACCGTTATTACATTTAGGACATTTTCCTAAAATTTCTTTGCTCATATTATTATCAAATTTTTCTATTGTTATATTTTTACTCATAATATCTGATAGCTCTTGCTTTGCAATATTTATTACTTCTTCTGATGTAAGCTCTCCTCTGTATATTCTTTTTAAGTTTTTGTTCAATTCTGCTGTTTTTTCTTTCCATAAATTTTCGTTAAGAGCTTCTAATGTTTGAATAAACTTAATTCCATATTCTGTAATTATTAATTTATTTTTTTCTACCTTAACATATCCAACATTTTTTATCTTTTCCATCATTATTGCTCTAGTTGCTTCAGTTCCTATCATTGAACCTTCTAGTATTTTTTTGTATTCTTCGTCATCATTTGCTTCTGCTTCTTCTTCACTATCTTTTTGTATATCTTTAAATGGGCTCTTGCATAGTTTTATTAGGTCAGCTTCTGACAGATGGCTTGGTGGTGTTGTTTCGCTTTCTTCAATTTTTAGCTCAGGCATAAATTCCTCATTGAAATAGAAACTAGGTATTTCATTTTCGCCTATATCATTTTCATATTTCAAATAGCCTTGCTGTTTTACCGCTGTTCCTGTTATTTTTGTTTTATATTCTCCAAAGCTAAAATTTACTATCGTTTTATCTAAAACACATTCTTCTTTTACAAAGTTAGCATAAAAACGATTTCTAACTGTTAAATATACTTGTCTTTCATCTTCTTTTAGCTCATCAATATTTGGTACTTTATTTGTAATAATTATAGCTGTGTGCGATTCTACTTTACTAGAATCAAATATTGTTTTTGAATCTCTAAATTCTAAATCAATGTTATTTATTGTATGTAGCAAATTTCTAACTTTGTCTTTCTCATCTTCAGATAGATATTCTGTATCTGTTCTTGGATATGTAAGATAACCTTTTTCATATAATGCTTGTACTAGCTCTAATGTTTTTGAAATTGGCTTTTTGTATTTTTGGAACATATACGTTTGAAGTGTAGATAGCGAAAATAGTTTCTTAGGCTGTTTTATTTGTTCCTTATTTTCTATATCTACAACTTTTATATTTTTATTTCTAAGCTCATTTAAGATATATTCGGCTTGCTCTTTGCTATCAAATTTTAGCTCTTTAAAGTCTAGCTTTATATCTTTTCCATTTTTATTTATTGTTGCTGTAATTGGATAGTACTTGGTTGGTATGAAATTTTTTATTTGCATATCTCTATCGTAAACCCATCTAACCAATGGTATTATTACTCTTCCTGTATTCATAAGTTTTCCAACTTTTAGTGTGTTATATTCAGTAAGATTAATTCCATATAACCAGTCTAAATATGCTCTTGTTTTTCCTTCTACAAATAAATTTTGCGTATCTGAAATTGGTTTTCTTTTTTGTAGCTCTGCTCTTATTTTATCTTCTGTCAATGGATCAAGCCACACTCTTGTTACTTCTTTCGTTAACCTTAGTTCTTCAAAAATTTTGTAAATTACAATGTTTACTAATGTTTCGCCCTCTCTATCAGGATCACCTGCGTTTACGATTTCAGTAACATCAGGTCTTTTTATTAAATCTTTAATCACATTATATCTTTGTTTTATTCCTGTATCGTTTTTTATTTTATATTCAAATTCACTTGGAAAATATGGTAGGTCATCTAAAGTCCATTTTTTATCTCTTTCCAAATCATTCTTATATTCGCCTATTGATTTAAGCTCTAGTAAGTGTCCGAATTGAGATGTAATTATATAATTTTCATTTTCATAAAAATCTTTAAATGTTCCATTTCCACCTACTGCTTTAATTATTGTTTTAGCTAGGCTAGGTTTTTCTGCTATTATTAATATTTTACTCATTTCTTTTTTTCCTTTCCCATCTAAAGAAAGTAAAAATTTTTAAATACTTTACTTTCCTTAGATGTTTTTATAAAATATAAAAATTACCCTGCTAGGGTAACGTTATTACGTTTGTATGATTTGTTTTTATATGTAATACCTTAAAAGGCTTGCCTTTTATGTGTTAGCTGTGCTCAGTATGAGCACTATCCTGCGTAAACGATTATTTTATAAAATTAATCCGTTTATCCCAAAAAAAGATGGTGCTAAATCGTCTAGTAGCTCGTTTTGAAAATTATAAATTGAACGTGGTGTATATCCTACTTGCTCTGCGAATTGCTCTCTTGATTTAGCTTTTGTTTCGCCATCTTTCAGTCCATAACCATATATTCGCCTTAAAATAGCTTGTTTCATATTTAGTGCTTCATTACTATAGGTTGATGTATCAGATTCTTCATAGCAACCTAAGGATAAATAATAATCTAATATATTATGGATTCTATTTACAAAAATTCTAGTTCGTACTTTTTCTTTTAGTTCAGATCTAAATAAAGAATACTCCATCATTTTGTTAGAATTTTTTGTTCCCATTAGAACCTCTATGTAGCTATTTGTCATATCTTCCAAATCCTTATTTGAAATATCTTTTAGCTCCGAAAATTTTTCAAGCTCAGGTAATGCGTATAGTATTTTATTTATAGCTTTTCGATTTTCGCTTTGTTTAGCTTTCTTTACAGTATTTTGTTTTAAATCATATACGTCTGGATTTATTGTGTAATTTATAATTTCATCTATTTTCTTTTCAATTCTTATTATTTGCTCACTTTCATTGGTATTTCCCATCTTTGCTCCTCCTTGCTTAAATATTTGATTTATTTAATTTTTTAGAGATTAAATACTTTATCCCTTTTTGAGTAATGTATGTTCTCTTATTCTCTTTATCTTGATAGCAAAAGCCTTTGTTTTTTAGCTCTTCTATGTAATCTTTCAAATATTTTGTATCTTTCATAATCTCTAGTTCCCTTCTTTTGATTTATCTCTTATCAAACTTCATTGCCCCAACAATCCCAGTTTTCAGTTGTTTGCCTTGCAAATAGCTCAATTCTTGGCAAATCTCCTACAAGCACAACAATTTTATCTCGTACTATCGCAGGCTTTTTACTGTGCTCTTCAATGTGAGTATCTATTATCTGAGAAACTTTCCTTGATTTTCTTGGAACACTTCCTTTTGTTCCTATCAAACATAACTCTGAATTGGCTCTAGTCCAATAACCTAAACCAAAGAACCATGTATCGCTTTTTTTGTTTCGCTTAACCCAGTTAAAACCACAAGTTTTGTATGCAAATCCCCATTCCTTCATAACTTTTAATCCATCTATCAAGCAAGGAAATGTTACCCATAGAAAAAGAATACAATTTTCATCTGATATAGATTTTATTGTATCCTTCATATCAATTATGCTCTCTATTGCCATTGTTGGATAGTGGCTTTCAGCACTTCTGTTTCCTGTTCTCCAACCTGTGTATTTCCAAGGTGGATCTGCGTATATTATGTTATATTTTTTATCTGTATTGTATATATCTACTACCATCTTACGTATTTACCTCCAAATCTTCAGTTTATCGCTCCTCTTCATCTTCTTCTGTTTGCTGATTTTTAAGTACAAAAAAAGAAGAGGTATTTCCTCTCTTTAATTCATTTACTACACTTCGGTAGTAGTACCTCGTAAAATCTTCAATTTCATTTGCTGTGCCCTTATATTCATTTTCTCTGTTTTTACATTCATTGTATATATTTATAAGGTCTTCTCTTGTAATATTGTTGCAATAACCCTGCCAATTATCTTTTACTAACAAGGCTACTGTATATGTAATTTGTTTTATTCTTTTTTTGTTTTCTTCTGACTGCATAGATTCAATTATATCTTCCGTATATAGCATATCATAGTAATATAACATACTATATACATCATCGAAATTAATTTCTGAAAATTCTTCAGGAATTTTTTGCTCTTTATTTATAATATAATTAAATAATCTATCTATCGTATTATTATTATTATGATTTTTATTATTATTTATGTTAAAATTTTTTACAACATGGTGTTCAATTTTTTCACAACATGGTGTTAAAGAATTTGATGACTTGTTGTTAAATTTTTTAACTACTTGATGTTCAATTTTTTTACTACTTGATTTTTCAAGGTTTTCAGACACTAATTTATATATTGCATCTTCATTTATAGTGTACCAAGTTCTTAAAGGCATCCCCTTTTGTCTAGTATTAATAATTCCATTATCAATTAAATTTCCTATTGTTATTCTTTGCTGATATGCTGATAACATTGTTTGCTCTTCTATATTCTCTCTTGTAGAATAAAAATAGTTTTCTTTTAGCTCCCCATTTTTCTGCCAATATAAATATTCTGCTGATAATTCTCCTATTAAAACTGCCTCATTCAAACCTAGAGTTTTCATTATATTCTTATTTACAACTATATAATTACTATTTGCTAATATATTAATAAAGTTTCCCTCTCCGTTTAAAGTATGTACTAAGCCATCCTCAATTATTTTATACCATGCTTTTTGAGGCATACCAAACAATTTAACCTCTAAAATTCCCATCTTTTTTAAATTTTCAATAGCTATTCTTTGTTGATGAGCTGATAACATAGTTTGCTCTTCTATATTTTCTCTTGTTGAGTAAAAATATCCATCTACAAGTTCGTTTCTCTTTTCCCAATATATTTGCTCTGATGACAACTCGCCAATCAATATAGCTTCGTATAAGCCAACCTTTTTCATCAATATTTTATTTAAAACTATATAGCCATTGTTCGCAAGTAAATTAATCATCATGTCTATCAGCCTCACTTCCTGCTTTAATTAATGCAAATACTATTAATCCACAATTTGCCCCTATAAATAATCCTAATATAAATTGCCACATTTTATTTACCTCCATAAAATAGCTTTCTCCATTAAAAAAAGACACCCAAAAAGTGTCTAATTTTAAATCGAATAGAAAGCTCTTATTACTTCAATAAATTATCCCCCTCATCTGGAATTCCGTGTCCTGCATCTATGACTATTACTTTGTTTGATACTGGAAGGGTTACTGTAGCAACTGTTTTTGGCCTTATAAATGCCGATTTTAGTGAGATTGCGGTCAGTGATAGGCATAAGAAACTTCCTATTAAAATTAATCTTTTTTTACGTAACACTATCATATAAAAAACACCTCATATTGTAATTATATGTGGTGTTTTTTATATGATTCAATTATTCATATTTTTAATATTAAAATATCTTTGACATCGTTTTATTTTCATTTTCATTTAATGAAGTAGCAATTTTTACATCAAGTTTTATTGGATTATTTATTTTCTTTATTGCATCTAACTCTTCTGCCTGACTTATTTTTAAATTATATACATCTTTTGTATTACATAAATCGCTTATGCACCAAACACAGTTTATAGCAAATAATATTATAAAAATTGATATAATTATTGTTACTGCTTTATTACTCATCTTGTATTCCTCCGTTTTTTTACAAAATTGAATAATCCCATAAATTTCCTTAACGTATCCGTAGATTTTATTTGCATTTTTATACTTTTAATTTTACCCATTTAAAGAACAATTTATTTTATTTCCATTAACTATATTAGCAACTATTTCGTGTCCACCAAGTAAACCTACGCCATATTTACCATCCTCGCCATATAAATCTCCAGCAAACGAAATTGATGTATTTTCTTCTGAATATCCTTCTTTTCCATTTTTAACTTGAGGCCAAATACTAATTCTAATTCTTGAAAAATGACTTTCGATATAATCTCTTGATATTTCATTTCCGTTTTTATCTTTTTCTTCCCAAGATTTACATGTTTCGAATGTATAGTTATATAGTGTAACTAAAACTTTTCCTTTTATTTCAATTATTTTTTCAATAGCCTTAATATACAGTTGTATTATATCTTCATTTTCAAAAGTATCTTCTATACCAATAATTTCGAATTTTTCAGAATCTAATGCTTTGCACTTTATTTCAATTTCATCCTCTATATAATAAAATTCAATATCACCATATATTTCATGCTTGAATGTATAATATGGTTTTCCAATATAAAATTTGTTTTCAATATGTTCAGGAACTTTATCATTCCAAATTATTTCTTTGTAGTTTGCCGTAAATAATTCATCACTAATATTTAAAAGTCTTTTTACTTTTTGCATATGAACTATATTACTTTCCTTAACTCCAAAATCCATGTTTTCTTCATCTTCATTAAATATAACTATCAGCTTATATCCATAAAAATAAATATTACTTTTATTTCCGTTAAACTTATAATTTTCGAAATCTTCATTAATCATAATATTATATATGTTTAAAATATAGTCTCTTAATTCTTTTGAATATTTTTTAGTAAAAACTTGATATTCCATTTCTTTGTTATCTAATACATTTACTAGAGGATCAACTAATTTTTTTATTTCATCATCATTTATATTACTTATTTGATTCTTCATTTGAACATATGTTAAAAAGGAATGCGAATTAGCAATTTTTTCTAGGCTATCTTTGTCCAAATTACTTATAATATCTATCAATTTTTCATTATCTAATATCTCATATTTATTAATCAAATAATCTACAAGACATCTTATTGTATAATTGTTTTCACTTTTTATACTATCTAATATAGCTCGAATAAAATCTGCTTTAGCTCTGTTCCTTACCTCTGAATTGGTGTTAATCATATTTTTTCCATATATCTTTAAATAATATATTGGGTTTAGTTTTATATCATTTTTAAATGACTCATCTAATCTGCAAAAATCATCCCATTGGTCTACTTCATTATTTGATTTTATATTATTGTTTTTCTTTCTAAAATTAAATAATCCCATAAATTTGCTCTCCTTTTATTTATTATAAAAAATTATGTAATAAGAGGTAGATAACTTCAATATTATCTCCCCCCCTATTTTTTCTTTTCAAATTTTTAAACTAATTGCTGTATTTTACTATTAACAAATTTATCAAATCTCTTTCTCAAAATCATTTCATATTTCAGTTAAATCTGTATATCCTTTGCTTAATCTTATTACTTTTTCTACATCTTTCTCATATACAAAAATAATCCTCTATTTTACTATCTGCTCTTACTAAACTCATATTAATTTTTCTTTTGTTACTTTTATTCATTGTATCAATATTTGGCATTTCTTGTTCCTGAAAAGCCTCTTTTATTTCATCAATTTCCTTATCACTTAGTCCTTGCATTTTTAACTCTGGAATGGAAACAAACAACACCTTTACCGTTTCTTTCCTGTTATTCCAATCACATGCTCTTTCTGGATGTTCGTGTAGCATAAATACATTACCATTTTTGTCTTCAATATATAATGGTATTGTTAAATTATAAGCTCTTACTGTTGTTTCTCTATACAATACTTTATCTCCAAATTTACTTCTAATACGTTCAATTTTATCATTATCTGTACATATCAAACAATTTTTATCGTAGTAATCTTTATCTTTAAGCATCAAACTTAAATCAGAATCCGACTGTATTAAATCTTTTATCTTTTCAATAAATTTATTATCGTATTCGTTTAAATTTTCTCTTTGATTTTTCAAATCTAAATGCGAATATGTAATATACATAAGAGCTTCTAAATTAGGAATTATCATTCCTGCAAAACCTCTAACGTGCTCATTTTTGCTACTTTCTCCAACTTTTATACAATTGTTATAAAATCTTATATCTTCCCATTTTAAAAATTCTTGCAAATCTATATTTACATCCTGTTTTTTTAACTGCTCTATGAATATTTTCAATTCTTTTGCAGAATCATCATGCTCTATAGCGTATTCGACAAAATTTCCAACTAAAAAATCACTTGCCTGGGTTTTACCAGAAAAATACATATTTTTGTATGCCTGAACTCTTCGCTCTAAAAAGTTTTCAATTGCTTCCAGAGATTTTCTTTCATATACATCAATTGGAATTTTTGGTTCGTCTGATTTTTCATCAACTAATATGATACTACCATCGGCATTTTTCATTATATTTCCATGTTTATCTATCTTAGCGTACTTTCTTTTATATTGTTCATGCGTATAATTCTCTAATTTTTTTCCACTATAGAGTGCATCTCTTAGTATATAATCCATCCTATCTACATCATAATTTCCCTCATCATGTGATTTTGAATTTAGTGGATCATTTAAAATTAAATCATACATAACATCCTTAAAATTAGGTGCTATAGATTTAAAAACTTCTCCGTATTTGCTCATCTTCTAACAATATTCTTTTGCCTATGTCTTCATGAAAATCCCTTCTTCCCATTACATAAACCTCTAGAATGTGAGAAAGTGGTAAATGACCTATGTCGTGTGCAGCTTCCTTTATAAGCTCTGCTATTAAGTATAACTTTAAATTATTCTTTTCTACATATTCTCTATATTTAGGATTTGATGCCAGATATATAAGCTCTTCTAATTTTCTATTGTATGTACCTTTAGAATGTTCAAGACGATTATGGTAATAATTTTTATTCTCTAAAATCATTAATCCAAGTTGTCCAATTCTTCCAATTCTTTTCATTGCTTCTGTATTAAAAAAATCAAATAATTCTTTTGTATAGTATATGTTTGGGTCGTAGTAGTCTGGTGCCAATGATAAATCAACTTCTTCAAACAATTCTATATTATCTTTGTCATATACCCAACAAAAAAACTCTTCTACAATTTTCTTCTTGTTTTTAATATCACTAAAACTTTCCATTTCTGTACACTCCTATTATTGTTTTTATCACCTGGAATAATAACACAAAAGCAAGTGCTCTTCAATGCACTTGCTTTTTTTATTTAAATTTTATGCTCTATCCCTATATTTAATATTTTTTTCTCATATTTACTTGGCAATTTTGCTCTATTTAAAAATTTTTGAACTTCCATTATTAATATTGAAGCAAATGAAATTATAACGATATATATCCATTGTGACGTATTTAATGAAGTAACTTCAAATATATTTGCTAAAAATGGAACTACCATAACCATAATTTGTAATATTGTTCCTGCTAAAAAAGCTCCTATTAGGTATTTATCCGTAAATATATTTGATTTAAAAATTGATTCTTCAGATTTGACGTTGATTGCGTGTATAAGTTCTAGCATACTTAGCGTAAAAAATGTCATTGTTCTTGCTACTTCCAAACCAAATTTATTATATCCAACATAAAAAGTAAATAATGTTAATGTTCCTAAAAAAAATCCCTCTGCAATTATTTTACTCCAAAGACCATCAGCAAATAATGATTTATTTGCCTTTCTTGGTTTTATCTTCATTATATTTTGCTCTGCTGGTTGTAGTCCCAGAGCAATTGCTGGTAATGAGTCTGTAATAAGATTTATCCACAATAACTGAATAGCAGTTAATGGACTTTTAAAACCTATTAATAGTCCGAAAAAAATTGTAGCAATTTCTGCAATGTTTGTTGCAATTAAAAAATGTATTGCTTTTTTTATATTATCAAAAATATTTCTTCCATACTTAACAGCTTCTACAATAGTAGAAAAATTATCATCCGCCAATACCATATCTGAAGCATTTTTAGCCACATCGGTTCCATTTAGTCCCATAGAAATTCCAATATCTGCAATTTTTAGTGCTGGAGCATCATTAACCCCATCACCAGTCATCGCAACAACAGCACCAGAAGCTCTATACGCCTTTACTATTCTAACTTTGTGTTCAGGAGATACTCTTGCAAATACAGAATATCTCATAATTGTTCGCTCTAAATCTTTTTGATCAATATTATCTAATTCCTTTCCTGTAATAAATTTGTCATTTTTTTCAAATATACCTAATTCTTGAGCTATTGCTCTGGCCGTTGATATATGATCACCAGTAATCATAGCAATTTTTATTCCCGCTTCTTTACATTTTTGCACAGCTTCTTTCACACCTTCTCTAGGTGGATCCATCATTGCAATTAGACCAACAAAAATTAAATTATTTTCAGCAAATTCGCTATCAATTATCTGTGGAATTATGTCTAAATCCAAATACGCCACTGCAATTACTCTAAGTGCTTTGTTTGCCATAGTTTCATTTCTTTTTTTCAAAAAATTTACTGACGAATAACTAAGCTCTTCAATATTTCCGTTGTCATATACTTTAGTACATCTTTCTAATAATATATCTGGTGCACCCTTTGTGATTATTCTATATTTGTTACCAAACTTATGTATTGTTGTCATAAGTTTTCTATTTGAATCAAAAGGTATTTCATTTATTTTTGGATACTTCAAATACAAATCATTTCTATTCTTAGATAAATCATTTGCTTTTTGCACAATAGCAATTTCTGTAGGATCACCGAGTATCTCACCATTATTCTGTAATTGCACACTTGTACACATTGTAGCAAGTTCTAATATAAAATCACTTTTTTTTCCATGTAAATCTTCATATTCAACAATATTCATTTCATTTTTAGTTAATGTACCTGTTTTATCTGAACAAATTACACTACTACTTCCAAGTGTTTCTACAGCTGGTAATTTTCTTATTATAGATTTATGCTTGGCTAACTTTGTAACTCCAATTGATAGTACTATAGTAACTATTGCAGGAAGACCTTCTGGAATAGCTGCAACTGCCAATCCAACAGAAGTCATAAACATCTCGACTGGTGGTATTTTTTTTAGAATTCCCATAAAAAATATTGTGGTACATATGAATAAGCATCCTATTCCTAAAACTTTTCCAACTTGTCCAAGCTTTTTTTGTATCGGTGTCTCTGGGGATTCATCACTAATAATCATTTTGGCTATCTTTCCAACTTTTGTATTCATTCCAATATCAGTAACAATTGCTTCTCCACTACCATTTGTAACTATAGTTGTTCCAAAAGCCATATTTTCCATATCTGCAAGAGCACAATTTTCATTTAATTTTACATTTTCATTTTTAATTACTGGTACAGTCTCTCCAGTTAAGCTTGATTCTTCAATTTTTAAATTATAAGATTTTATAATTCTACAATCAGCTGGAACATAATTTCCTGCTTCAAGAATAATTAAGTCTCCAATTGTTATATCTTCACTTGGTACTGCATATATATTTCCACTTCTTTTTACTTTAACTATAGGAGTTGATAATTTTTTTAATGCTTCTATAGATTTCTCAGCCTTTGCTTCCTGAATTGTTCCCATTATTGCATTCATAACCACAATTGCAATAATAATTATTGAATCTAGATAGTCATTTGATCCTTGTATTTTAGTAATAATTGTAGAAATTACCGCTGATGCAATAAGTATTATAATCATAATATCATTGAATTGTTTTATAAATTTTATAAGTATATGCTCTTTTTGTTTATCCTCAATTTTATTTTTTCCATATTTTTCTAATCTTTCTTCAGCTTCCTCTTCTGTAATTCCATACAACAAATTTGTTTTCAACTTTCTTGCCAAATCTGTTTTTTCTATTGTATGCCACATAGCTTATCCTCCTTAGTATTTTTATAAGAATATATTCAATGAATACACTATTTATGCCTAAATATTATTTATATTACACTGACATTATTGTTGCTAAAAATTTTTTATGATATTATATTTGCAGATATTATACAAAGGGGAAAATTTTTATGAATTTTTATAATATGAATAAAAATATCGGTTTAGCACAAAACATAGATGCTGATAATAAGGATTTTATGAGTTATAATACAAATATTTTCACTGTAAGCGATGATATTCAAAGTATTTTCTCAAATTTTTTATCGCCAAACATAAAGAGAAAACTTGGTTCCTATGTAATATTTGATCAGAATAATAATCTTTATAATTTATGTAAAGATAAATTTCAAAATTACGGATATCAAACAGAGCGATATTCTTTAACAGATACTTTTAATGTTTTCAATAACGTTAATGGAGAGGATGAAATACAAGCTTTAGTAAATGTTGTTTTAAGAAATAGCACTCCCATTCAAAAATTTTTATATGAGGGTCACACCGAAGTAGACCTTTTATATTCGTATACAGATTTAATTTTAAATTTAATTATAATATATTTGGTAGAAAAAGCACCGCACGAAAAGCAATCTTTTGATTATATAAATAAAATTTTAAGAAAATTAAATCAAAGCGATTTAGAATATTTTAAAAAAATTTTTGGAAAAGTCGATTCTTCATATAAAATTCAAACATCAATGTTTCACCTAAAATATATGAAAGAAGACGAATATAAACAATCTTTATCTATATTAACAGATATTTTAGGAAAAACCTCTGATACAGCAGTTACAAGGACAACAATTATCGAAAACATTGAATCTTTGTATACAAACAGAAAATTAAAATTAATTTTCGTGGAGCTTACTGGACAACCTGTAGTAGATTCTTTTTTTTGTTCGTATGTTGAAAACAACTGCTACAAAGCTGATGTTACAAAAAAAGCAATACCAATTTTTTATTTGTATGCCCCATTAGAAAAAGTTGGATATATTTCTCGATTTGACAAACTTATTACGAACTACGAGAGAAGAAATGACATACATATTCTAAATTTTCATAATCTTATAACTGCCATTAAATTATATGGTAAAGATATTAGAACAATAATGAAAGATATTCATTATGGCCTATTATTTCAAACAAATAATGAAAAAAATATAAAATATACCCAGAAACTTTTATCGGATAGCAATATTGGAGATATGATGGAACAGATTCTTGTAAATCTTTCATACTGCGTTTTATATAGGAATCAAGTAAAAACTTCTATTGAACCCAAATTAACTGAAGATGAAGAAGTTGAAAAGGCTTCTGAGACTACAAATACTAGTTCTGATTCAGCATCAGAGGCATTGCAAAAATTTATGGATTCACTAGATACCAATGAAGAGCTTATAGATGCACTAAAAAAAGATATTGATTCGGAGCCAGACTCTATAAAAAGACAACATTTCATTAATTTATATAATAATTTTGTAGAATAAACTAAGTAAGACCCTTATACCAGGGTCTTTTATCTTTGTATTTATGCTTACTCTTATTACATTCTTATAATTAAGCAATATACTATCGTTATAAATATTTGAATAGTTACTATAATTCCAGTAACTTTAAATATTTTCTCTATTTTTGCTCTTCTGGCTATACTATTACAATACTTTCCGATTTGCACTTCATCATGTTCCATATATTCTGTAATATTATCCACATATACAGACTTTTTACTATTTACATCATAGTGAGAGTATTTTTTTTTCGGTGCTATAACCCTATATAAACCGGCCATTATACCTTGCCCTATTATATTTCCAACACCAAAAGCAATTATAAAAAAGCAAATTACATATGAGTATATTGTACTATCAAATACTTTTTGAACCACCTCTGGCAAATTATTGTAAGACATCTTCAATATAAAAATTGCAATATATGATATTACAAATCCTATAGTTAATGCCAAACACTGAGTTCTAATAAATCTATGTTTTATTGTTTTGTTATATCTATCTGGGCAACTATTAAGTATATTTACAATATCTGAATGCAACTTATACGCCTCATCCTCTAACTCGCTTGCATCTACAGAAAAAGAAGCTTCATTTTCGTATAATCTAACACTTACATCAATACTTTTGTATTTTTTTGAATAATTTACTTCTTTGTTATTTGTTCTTTCAGACCAAAGGTTTAAATCAAACCAAATAGTTATACTATCTATTGCTGATAGATATCTCTCAGTTAGCTGATTTTTAAACCATTCTAAATCTTCTTTTTCAACACTTTCACCACTTTTTAGCTTTATATTATATTTTACTTTATCTGAATTTACTTCATACACACTTATTTCATTTTTATTATAATAATTAAATTTTTGATTGTACAATCCTAATTTTTGATAGTGCAATTTTTCATTCTCTAGTAAGTTTGCTATTTTCATAATTGTTTCTACAGATATTATCTTATTTTTTATCTCTTCTCTTGCCATATTCAGCTCCTTTTTCTATTTTTTAAACAAATAGCATTATCTTTGAATTATTAATTATTATAGCTTTGTTGAATTAATTCCATATATTTGGCTTGAATCTTTTCTGCAACTTCATCTGCATTTATCGTGTCTGGAATTTTGTATTCTTTTCCTTTTGTATCTACAGATAATTCTTTTATTACAGGAGCGTCTTTAGGCACTGATTGCTCAGTACCATTTTCATTTACAGTTACCTCTGTTTTTGATATCTTAGTAACAACGTCGTAGCCTTCTATTACCTTTCCAAAAGCTGCATAGTTTCCTTCCAGGTATGAATTTGTGCTCTTATCATCTGTATTCATTATAAAAAACTGTGAACATGCACTATTATAACCTTCCTCTGCCATTCCTAAAGTGCTATAATCTGATCTGGCCATTGCAATTGTTCCCGCTTCAAATTTTATATTGTTTCTAAAGTTATTTGTAGCGAACTCACCTTTTATTGAATAATTATAGTCCTCACTACTTCCTTTGTTAATATTTTTATTTAGATCACTCAAGCTAGCGCCTCCAGTTCCATTTCCGTTTGGATCACCGCCCTGAATCATAAAATTTTCTATTATACGATGAAATGTTAATCCATTGTAAAAGTTATTGTTTGCTAAATTAATAAAATTAGCTACAGTATCAGGAGCAACATCAGGATATAATTCAATTTTGATTGTTCCTTCCTCTTTATTTCCATTTTCATTTACATATTCAACAACCATCGTCGCAACAGGATTATTCTCATCTACTATTTTTCCCTGCTCCACATTAGAAGTGCTTTCTGTAGTTTTATTTTTGCTACCTTTCTCACTTTTATTACTGCAACCCGAAAAAACTACGAGAGCTACAATTGCCATTAAAATTAGCATAATCTTTTGAACTTTTTTCATATGTATCCTCCTTTTGCACAGATTATATCATTGCATGCAAATGTATGTCAAAATTTAATAATCTAATTCTAGGTTTTTAAATATATCACCCTGTATATCAACAATTTCGTTTGCTAATATATTAATACCATCTTCTGTTATTAATACTTGTTTTTGTATATCAATTTTTTTTATTTTAGTATCTAAAGTAACATATTCTCCACCAGATTTTTTTTCATCCGGAATAAAATATGTAATAGATACAAATGGCATTTCTTTTATATTTTTCATTAGAATCTGCATCTTCATATCTAATATATATTTTGCTTCATCATTAATTTCTATTCTATCATTTGTCTGCCTTCCCTCTTCCTCTATAACTTCCTCATACCCAGTTAATGCTGCAAAAGGTGCGAACTGTGCAGCCCTGTCATACCTTGGCATTTGAGGATGTTTCTTAGAAATATGATGTGGAAGATTAATAATATCTATATATTTTTCAATAGGCTCTCTCATTTATTCTTTATGACCTCCAATTTGACCATTTCGCTCAATGGCCGTTCCTCCATCTTCGAAGTTCATTCCCTTTAAGATAGCATTTTTTCCATATTTTTTCTTTATTTCTAAAACAGCTTTTTGTAATTTTTTTTCTTGTTCTTCTTTCTTCTTCTTTGACTCAACAACCGTATAGTCAGTAAACAGATTTATTTGCTCATAGTCCACCTTATTTTTTACTTCTGCTTCGCTCTCAAGATTATTTGCAGTTATATTTAATCGCCTTGTTAATAAATCTGGATTTATTATTCTCTCAAATAATTCAACTGCTGCATCGGAAAGAATCTTCGTAGAAGAAGTTTTATGATCTATATTTATAGTTCCATGCGCATGTTTTGGTATTTTTCTTCCATATCTATCAATAGTTATTTCTCCATTATACAGTTTCTTACCGTCTTCGCCTACTAGATTCAAACTATTAACGTCATATCCAACTGTTAAAACTAATTGATTAGTCACAAGTCCTTTCCTAGATAAATCTAGTGACAACCCCTCAACCATTTCTTTTATAATTAATTTTGTTTTTTTGTAATCATATGGACAGTGTAATACTTGCCCAGAGCTTAAACAAGTAGTTCTTGGTTTATATTCCCTTGCTTCCTTTAGTGTACATGGTTCCCACCCCCAGGCATGATCAATAAGGAGCTCTGCATTTACTCCTAACAGTTTATACAAAAGTTCTTCATTTTCAATAGAACATTTTGCAATATCTCCCATCGTATAAATTCCTTTTGCCTCTAATCTTCTCCTGTAACCAGGACCTACACGCCAAAAATCTGTTAATGGTTTATGTGCCCATAGTAGCTTTCTATAAGACATTTCATCTAGTTCTGCAATTCTAACACCATTTTCATTTGCTGGCATATGCTTTGCAACAATATCCATTGCGATTTTACATAAATACATGTTAGTTCCAATTCCCGCAGTTGCAGTAATTCCTGTTGATTTATATACATCTTGTATCATCTTAGTTACAAGATTTCTTGCTGTCATTTTATACAGGCTTAAATAATTAGTTATGTCACAAAAAATTTCGTCAATAGAATATGGATAAATATCATCTTTGGAAACATATTTTAAATATATTCCATAAATTCTTTTACTATACTCCATATATAAAGCCATTCTAGGTACCGCTGCTATATAATCCACTTTATAGTCTAATTTTTCTTTAAGTTCGATATCATCAACCGACGACCCCACTAATTTATGGTTTCTTGCTCTTCTTATTCTTTCTATATTTACATTCTTTAATTTCTGCACTACTTCAAATAGTCTTGCTCTTCCTGGAATGCCATAAGATTTAAGTGATGGACTTACTGCTAAGCAGATAGTTTTTTCCGTTCTTGAGCTATCTGCTACAACTAAATTCGTTGTTAGCGGATTTAAGCCACGTTCCACACATTCAACAGATGCATAAAAACTTTTCAAATCAATACATATAAATGTTGACATATAGCCTTCCTCCTTCTTTTATGCATTATATCATAGGTATGGCTCATTGTAAACATATGTTTGTTTTATCTATTTTCATCACCATCTTCTTGTACTTCTTTGATAAGAGCCCCCTTCATCTTACTACGCTGAGCTCCATATATATCGTCAAATAAACTATTGCCAATGACAATAATTTTCTCTGGCCTGACGCCTATGCTTTTACACGCTTTATTAAAACCATTTTTGGCTGGTTTATGTGCAAAAAATATATAATCAATTCCTATCGAAGAAAAATATTCGGCAAGCATTTTGCTCTTTCCATTACTCACAATTATAACCTTAAAATGTTTTTTCATAAGATTTATCCATTGCTTATTGCATTCTGGAATCTTATCGGTTTTATTTCTAAGTGTCTCATCAACATCCAAAATAATTCCTTCGATTCCATAATTTTCTTTAAAATCTTTAATCCTATGTTCATCTATTTCTAATACATTCTTAAATTTCATATCTGGTTCTATAAGTTTAGCAATTATAATTCCAATAAGAGCTTCTAATTTTTCTACTATTATATCCTCTGGTCTAATAAGTTTCATATAACACACTTCCTTTTTGTCTATGGACGAAAATTTTAACACATTTTTATATTTTTTTCAAATTTTTGATTAAAAAAATTTCAATAGTGATATAATCTTTAGGAACAAAAGAATATAGGAGATGAATAAAATGTCAGATATTAAAATACATAAAGAAGAAATTACAGCACAAAAAATGTATGGTAAGGAAGGTACGTTGCCTATTGAAGATTTTATAAGAGAATTTAATGTTAATAAAAACGGCTTATCTTCTGAAGAAGCAGAACTTAGAAAACAAAAATACGGACTAAATGAAGTAAAAAGTAGTAAGCCTAAACGATGGTATCATTACCTTTTTGAAAGTTTGCTCAGTCCATTCAATTGCATATTACTTGGAATAGTTGCTGTTCTATTTTATACAGATGTTTATCTTTCAGAAACACCGAGTTATGCTAACATAATTGTTATAGCAATTCTTGTCACTGCAAGCACTCTTCTTGAATTTTTTGAGGAATTTCGTTCAAATAAAGCTGCTGAAAAATTAAAGGAATTAGTTGCTACAACCACTACTGTTGTACGAAATGGAAAAGAAATTGAAGTTCCTATAAAGGATGTAACCCCTGGAGATATAATTATTTTATCTGCTGGAAGCATGGTACCTGCAGATTTAAGAGTTATTGAATCAAAAGATTTATACGTAGGTCAGTCTGCGCTTACTGGTGAATCTGATGCTGTAAGAAAGCTTGCTCGTACTGATTTAAAAATTGATGAGATTTCTAGTATTTCCGATTTAGATACCATATGTTTTATGGGAACAAATGTAATAAGCGGTTCCGCCAAATGTGTTGTTATAAAAACAGCTAATAATACTTACTTTGGAAAAATTGCAAAAACTTTATCAAACACTAAGCAAAAGTCTTCATTCCAAAAAGGAATTGAAGGAATAAGTAAATTGTTAATAAAGTTTATGCTTGTATTAACACCAATAGTATTCATACTAAACGTATGGAAACATGCACCTTTAACAGCATTTACATTTGCTGTTGCAATAGCGATATGCATAACACCACTTCTACTTCCAGTTATCCAATCTTCGAGCTTATCAAAAGGCGCCGTAAAAATGTCGAAAAAGAAAACTATTGTAAAAAAACTTGATTCAATAGAAAGCTTTGGTGGCATGAATATATTGTGCACAGATAAAACTGGTACACTAACAGAAGATAAAATTGTTTTAGAAAAATATTTAGATATTAATGGTAATGAAGATTTACGAATATTAAAACATGCATTTTTAAATTCATATTTTCAAACAGGATTACGTGGTAATATTGATGAAGCTGTAGTTAACCGAGCTCTTTCAAATAATATGTCTGAATACATTAATAAGTATAAATTAATTGATGAGATACCATTTGACTTTACAAGAAGGCGTTTATCTGTAATTGTTTCTGACGGAAATAAAAAACAAATGATTACAAAAGGTGCAGTTGAAGAAATACTTGAACTTTGCACTATGGTTGACTATAAGGGTCAAGTTTCACCTATTACAAATAAAATTAAAGAAAACATAAAACAAATCTCTAAGAATTTGAATAAAGATGGACTAAGAGTAATTGCTGTTTGTCAAAAAAATAATTTAAGAAACACAGATATATTTGATATTACCGATGAAAAAGACATGGTTCTTCTTGGTTTTATTGGATTTTTAGATCCACCAAAGGAGTCTGCAAAATCTGCAATTGAAAAGCTCAACAAATCCGGTATTAGAGTTATTGTATTAACAGGTGATAATTTAGAAGTAACAAAGTGTATTTGCAAAAAAGTTGGAATTAATTCTGATGCAATTGTCGAAGGTAGTCAGCTTGAACATCTTGAAGACAGGGGCGTTATTAGACTATTAAAGAAAACTAATATTTTTGTAAAACTTTCACCTATTCAAAAAGCTAGAATTGTTAGATTGCTAAAAGAATCTGGAAATATTGTTGGTTACATGGGTGATGGAATTAATGATGCACCTTCATTAACAAATTCTGATGTTGGAATTTCTGTTGATACTGCAGTAGACATTGCCAAAGAATCTGCTGACATAATATTGTTAGAAAAAGATTTGCATGTACTACTTGATGGAGTAACTGAAGGAAGAAAAACTTTTGGAAATTTAATGAAATATATAAAAATGGCAACAAGCTTTAATTTTGGAGAAGTTATGTCTGTAATAATAGCAAGTGTACTGCTACCTTTCTTACCAGAAACACCTATACAATTATTGGTTGAAGGTTTACTTTATGATTTTGGTCAATTAACTTTACCTTTTGACAATGTCGATAAAGAATATTTGAAAAAACCAAGAAAATTTAATTTAAAAAGTTTAAAAAACTTTATGTTATTTATGGGACCTCTGAGTTCAATATTTGACTTAATTGTATTTGCATTTTTATGGTTTGCGTTTGATTTACGAGAAGTTGCCCTATTCCAAACAATTTGGTTCACATATAGTATTGTTTCAAATTTATTTGGAATGCATATTATTAGGACTCAAAAGAAACCATTTATAGAAAGTAACGCTCATAAATTCGTATATTTTTCATCAACACTTCTAATAATAGTTGGAGTTGCTATTCCTTATACATGGCTTGGAAATTTAATTGGTCTTGTTCCAATTCCTTTAAAATATATGACTGTAATTTTTGGAGTACCTATTTTATATTGTTTTGTAGCTCTTATTGCTAAAAAGATTTATGTAAAAAAATATGGAGAATGGATATAATAAAAAAAATAAAAACGAAATAGTTTTCTCTATTTCGTTTTTTATTTTAGACCATATTTATTTTTGAATTTCTCGATTCTTCCACCTGTTTTTTCTACTTTTAGGTTATTTGTGTAGAATGGATGGCACTTTGAACAAGAATCAACTTTCATATCTTTTTTTGTAGAATTTGTTGTAAAAACATTTCCGCAAGCACATGTAATTGTTGTTTCTTGATAATTTGGATGTATTCCTTCTTTCATTATGTATTCACCTCTCCTTTATTTATTAGATAAAACTATGTAATATATTATCATACTTTTTTATGCATTTCAATACTTTTGACATTATTTTTGCTGTAAACTTTGTATATATTTTGCCGAAGATAGTAATTCATCTTTTAATGACGATTTTTTTACTAGCTTATTAACAACATTAAATAGACAAGCTATAATTAGTATAAATAATAATAATTTCCTCCATATTTTTGCTAACATAATATCTCTCCTTTACATTAGACATATCTATATTATACTATAATTATGCGTTTTGTCAATCAATTTTTCAATTCCAATTCGCTTATTTATTAACTTTTATATATTTTCAATTTGCCAATCAATCGGAGTATACCCATTCAATTTTAAAAATTCATTTGCCATTTTGAAATGATTATTTCCAAAAAAACCATTTCTAGCAGAAAACGGACTTGGGTGTGCTGATGTTAATATCAAATGTTTATTATTAGTAAGTAATTTTTCTTTCGATTTTGCAAAATTCCCCCATAACATAAAAACCACTGGCTCTTCTTTTTTGTTAATTTCCTCTATTATTTTGTCAGTAAAAATCTCCCAACCTTTCCCTCTATGTGATGCTGGCATATCTTTTTCAACAGTTAAAACAGAATTAAGAAGCAAAACACCTTGTTCTGCCCATTTGTTTAAATATCCATTATTAGGAATATAACATCCCAGTTCACTATTAAGCTCTTTGTAAATATTTTTTAACGATGGTGGTATTTTTATACCTGGACAAACAGAAAAAGATAAACCATGGGCTTCTCCTTCCCCATGATAAGGATCTTGCCCCAATATAACAACCTTCACATTCTCATATGGAGTTTTTTCCAAAGCTGCATATATATTTTTTTTCTCAGGATAGATTATTTTGTTTTCATATTCATCATCCACAAATTTTTTTAAACTTGCATAATAATCTTTTTTTGATTCATTCTCAATAATATTTTTAAAGTATTCCATAATTCCTCCATAAATGTAATCAGAAATTAACTAGATTTCCGCTTACAAACATCATTATTCTTTAGCCTTAAAGCTAATTGTTGCTATTTTCTCAGCCTGTGCTCTATCTATTTTTACAGCGCTTTGAACACCAGCAGTAGAAATAAAATCATCAACATTATATTTAGTGTACAAATCGTTTCCAAGATCTAATATATGGTATATTTTTAATAAATTATTCAATTCATTAAAGATTTTCAATAATACTTTACGCTCCTTTTCCTTATTTGGAAATGTGGGCAAAGCATTACGTTTTATTTTTTCTATGGAAAGACCTTCTATACACATAGTAAATCGTTTTCCTTCTTTAAAAACTATGTATTTTTTCCCCTTTATTATATCGTCAACTTTATTGATTCTTTCCATTAAACTCATCGACAATATGTATCTCGCCTGTATTTCGTCATCGCAAAACACTTTATATTTCTTTGAAAACTCTGCATTCTCGAGAACAATGTCGTAACCTCTAAAATTTATATAGTTTCTTATCTTGCTCTGTATAAATTTGTCGCTTGTATTGTTTGGTATTAAATAAATTTGATTTTTGCTTTTCTTATTCATTGTTGCACCAATATATATTCCATCAAAAAGAAATTTCTTCTTTTTAGTTTTTATTGTTCTTATATATTTTTTTCCATTTTTGTATATTTCTTTTTGTGTTTCATCAATTTTGTAAACGTACGTACACATATCAGAGAAAACCATAGTATTTTTGTAATAAGGAACTTTCGTAAAATTCTTTCCATTGTATTCAACTCTATCTAAATTAAAAAGTCCTGCCTCATTTAAAGAGCTCCTACTTACCATCTTATTTGGCTCATATTCAATTTGCTCCTTACTAACATCGCTTATGAAAGCAAGAATATCCTTAATCGTATGATCATTTTTTTTAATCATATCATTTTTTATTTCGCTATAAATAGAAGCTATTATACACGCGAATATAGCAGCTACAACAAAAAAATTTACAAGCCAAACATGTCCACCAGTATATTTATTTAATTCAATTACATTAGTAATTATTACGAAAAATATGCTTAGTATTACTCCAAAAATTACTTTAGAGATAATTATATTCTTTCTTCTATTCTTATAGCCCTCATAATACTCCGATATAACATTGTAATATACACGATCAAAAAACTGATTAAAATCTTCTTCGCTCTTAAAAATACTCTTCATAAATCTACGCTTTCATTTATATTTATTGATTTATCCAGATTTTGTTTTCTCGCTCTACCTCTGTTGCAGTAAATTGTTCGTATGGTTTAAATCCGAATATTAGTGCAACAATATTTAATGGAACCATTCCAATATATGTATTATAAGTTTCAACATTTGCATTATAGGTTCTTCTTGCAGCTGAAATTTGCTCTTCAACGTCATTTAAAGCTGCTTGCATTTGTAAGTAATTCTGGCTTGATTTTAAATCTGGATACCCTTCAACAGATATATTTAGCTGTTTTATTGCATCATCAAGCTCTTTATTAATCTTCACGCTCTCATCTATATTCTTTGCACTTTGCGCCCTTGCTCTTAATTTTGTTATTCTTGTTAGAATATCGCTCTCATGAGCAACATACTTTTGTACCATTGCTACTAAATTTGGCATTAAATCATATCTTTTCTTTAACATAGTATCTAATCCAGAAAAAGCTGTTTTTACTCTATTCTTCTTCTTTAGCATGTTGTTATATAAAACAATCATTAAAATTATAACAACAGCAATTATTACACCTATGATAATTCCCATTCTATTTTCCCCCATAATTTCTTACTTAATTCAATTATAAAATAAATGAAAAAAATGTCAACAATATTTAACTCATCATTTAATAAAAAAATTTTTTGAGCACTTGATTTTTTATAGAATCTATGCTAGTATAGTGTTTGTTGATAGGGGTATGGTGTCAATGGTTAGCATGATGGTCTCCAAAACCACAGGTCTGAGTTCGAATCTTAGTACCCCTGCCATTTTTTTCATAATTTTATAAGTAATATATAAGGAGCTTTACATGGAGAAAATACAAAACATAACACAGAATTTTATTGATTCAATTATGCATATCTCAAAAAAAATCTTTCCCACAAAAATTATAGAAATAGAAAAAAAAATACTTAGTGTAGAAGTTGTTCTATACGTTTTTTTTGGTGTTTTAACTACAATTGTGAATATAGGAATATTTTCTCTTTTAGTATACATCTGTAATTTAGAGGAAAATCTATCTAATGTAATTGCAATTGTAGTTGCAGTTTTATTTGCGTATTTTTCAAATAAGAGTTTAGTATTTAATTCAAGTGCTTCAACCCATAAGGAAAAACTATATGAATTTATAAAATTTATGTTAGGACGTGCTTTTACAATGGGAGTTGAACTTATTGGATTCTATTTAATGTTTAATATTGTTCATATTCCAAAGCTTGTTAGTAAAATTTCCATAACCATTATAGTTATAGTTTTAAATTTTTTCATAAGCAAATTTTTTGCATTCAAAAAAGCTAATTAAATTTTAATTAGCTCTTAGAAGGAGGTTAATTATAAAATTTTTTAAGTTCTTTTATCACTTTGTTCTCATTTTTTCCGTATTTATTATTATACTTTTTGTTCCAATTTTTTATTCAGAATCTAATAATATAAATCAGAATGTTACACCACCAGAAAATAAATCAATAAATTTAGCAGATTTATCTTCCAATCAATTCTTTTGGCCATTGCCAAATCATAAAAAAATAAGTTCATATTTTGGGAAACGATCTTCTCCAACTGCATATGCCTCTTCATTTCATAAGGGAATTGATATACCCGCTCCTCCTGGAACAAATATTTATGCTGCAATGTCTGGAATAGTAGTTCTTGCAAAATTTAATGGTAGTGGTGGTTGTACTGTAACAATTCAAAGTGGTAACATATATACTTCATATTGTCATGTTTCTCCAAACTTTTTAGTTTCACCCGGCGTTTATGTTGAGAAAGGACAAATTATTGCACAAGTTGGACCTAAAAATGTATATGGATTTTCAGACAACAAATATAAGGACAATAATGATAATCCAACAAATGGAGCTACAACTGGTCCTCACCTACATTTTGCAGTACGCGAAGATTCAACCTATTTGAACCCTCTGAATTTTTTTTAATCAAAAAAAGATAAGCTTCTTTAGCTTACCTTTATTTATTATCCTTATTTTTTCTATAGCCACATCCACTGCAGCCACCACATTGTCCTCCACAATTGTGAATTCCATACAAATCATTTTCAATATTTTCAGAATTCATATCTAGTTCAATTATGTTATGACATTCTGGACATTCAATCTCAGATTCTGTTTCTTCACTTATTTCCGCATAAAATTCACTATTACAATATGGACATATAATTTCAGTTTCTTTATCTTCCTCATAAATGTCTTCTTTAATAGAATTTACAGAGCTCTCAATATTTGATATTTTTTTTTCAATTTGTTGTTGACTACTCTCAATTCCAGAAATTTTATCTTCAACAACACCGCTAATCTTTTCTATTAAATCTATAAATATTATAGATATTTCTGAAATTTTATCCTTTACAAATATAAGCTCATCTTTATTTCTTATTCTACTATCAAGCTCGCTTATTATTTCTTGGTATTTTTTACTTAATTCAGACATTTAAAATTCCTCTCAATTAAACTCTTTCCATATATTCACCAGTTCTTGTATCTATTTTTATAACATCTCCTATGTTTACAAATAGTGGAACAGATATCTCATATCCATTTTCTAATGTAGCTGGCTTTCCAGAAGTTGTTGTAGTATTTCCAGAAAATCCTGGTTCTGTGTACGTTACAGCTAATTCAACAAACATTGGAGGCTCTACTGAAAATACATTTCCTTTATAAGATAGAATTTTTACATTCATATTTTCTTTTATAAATTTTAAGCTATCTCCTAGTTGATCTTTATTTAATGGTATTTGCTCATATGTTTCATTATCCATGAAATAATACAAATCTTCATCATTGTATAGGTATTGCATTTCTCTTTTTTCTATTTCTGCACCTGGATATTTTTCTGATGGGTTGAATGTTTTTTCGATAACAGCTCCAGTTATTACATTTTTAAGTTTAGTTCTTACGAATGCTGAACCCTTTCCTGGTTTTACATGTTGGAACTCTACTACTCTCATTACATTTCCATCCATTTCAAATGTGGTTCCATTTCTAAAATCTCCTGCCATATATACTTCTGCCATTATAAATTCCTCCTCGACTATTTTTCTTTTCACAATGTTTATATAATACTACAAATTTCCAAAAAAATCAATAGTTTACTATACTACAACATAATTTTTATCCGATTTAGTAAGTGGTGTTACAGAATATTTATTGACTAATAATGTATCTTCAATTCGTACTCCGAACTTATTTGGTATATATACTCCCGGTTCATCTGTAATAACCATATGCTCTTTTAATAAAAAGTCTACTTTATTACCAAAAAACGGATATTCATGTATATCTAAACCCACTCCATGACCAAGACTATGCATTACTTCGTACCCTGCTAATTGATAATTATTATCTATCATTTTTGAAATATTTTTTACATTAACACCCTCTTTTAATATGTCAATAACGTGTAACTGATTTCTAAGAACAAAATCATAAACCTCTTTTATTTCTGGTGGAATAAAATCTGCAAAAACTGTTCTTGTCATATCCGAACAATATCCATTTACTTTACATCCCATATCAATCGTAATTGGATCACCTGGTTCAATTAGCTTATCTGTTGGGACAGCATGCGGCATAGAAGAATTTTTTCCTGATGCAACAATTGTGTCAAATGCTAGATTCTCTGCTCCGTGACTCATGAAAAAAGATTCAATTTCATTTGCTACCTGTTTTTCAGACATTCCAACTTTTACATACGATTTTAAATAATCAAAACATTCATCTGTAATTTGACAAGCCTTTGTTATATACGCAATTTCATTAGGCTCTTTTATCATTCTTTGTTTTTCGATTATACCTTCAGTTTCCTCAAAATTATTTATTTTAAACTTATGCATATATTCTTTATATTTTGCATATGTTAAATTTGTTTCTTCAAATCCAACATTTTCACAAAATATAAAAAAGTTTTCATAGTCCTCCAATGTTAAATCTTTAATATTTATTACAACTATTCCATCATCTAGCGTTAAAGTTGCATTTACATGTTCGATATACCTACTATCTGTTATAAATATATTTTCTTTTCTATTTACTACAAAAATTCCTTCCGCATCAATATTAGTTAAATATCGAATATTTACTGGATTTGTTATTATAATTCCTTGCATATTTAAACCAAGTAATTTATTCCTTAGCCACTTAATTTTCTCGTTCATACTACATCCCCTCTTATTTTCTATAATTTATACTTACCGAATGAAAATATAACAAATGGCAATACCATTAATATTTCTAATGGTACAAATACTACTATAAATGCAGCAATTACAATGAATGGCCCAAAAGCAATATATTCTATTAGCTCTTCTTTTCTAATTTTTTGTATAATTAAGAGACCAATACTATAAACCGCTGCTACCAAAAAAGCTATGATTGCTACAGCAATAATTCCCTGGAATCCAAAATATAAACCAAGGGCTCCCATCATTTTTACGTCTCCAAATCCCATGGTTTCTTTTCCAAAAATAATCCCTCCGACTAAAGTTATTACTATGAAAATTACACTTCCTGTAACTAACCCCTGCAACATGCTAATAACAATATTAATGTTTGAAATTCCTTGTATAAACATAAATATTAATCCGACTTCAAAAATTGTTAAAGTTAATCTATTTGGAATAATTTGCCTCTTATAATCAATACAAAAAGCTGAAATTATTAAAGGTGTTAGTACCATATATTTTATTGTATTAACACTACTAGTTCCATATCTTAATAATATTCCAATATAAATAAAAATATGTATTACCATTAACAAATATTTTGGCGTTGCGGTAGACATATATTCTTTGAAATTTTTTCGTGAAAAAATTTTTTTATGTTTTGGAAAAAAATAATTTAATACATCTGTTATTTCTCCAGAAACTGCTCCCAAAATTGCTACAATTACGTAAGCAATTATATTTACATCATTTATATACATATTATATTATACCTTCTCTTTCTTCAACTTAGATAAATATTTATTTATTATTAATTTCTCAATCGGTCTTTTTATTTTAGTAATAAAAATATCTTTCTCGCTAATAGGTTCAACGAGTATTGAAAACATTTTGCACCTATTAGCCCCCATCACGTCTGTCATAATTTGATCTCCAACAGCTGCAATGTTTTCACACTCAAGTTTCATTAAATCTTTTGCTTTTAGAAATCCTGATTTAAATGGTTTTTTTGCAAAATAGAAATATGGTATGTCTAAAGTTTCTGATACTTTTTTCACTTTATCAATTTTGTTTGAATTGGAAACAATACATAATTTTATATTATTATTTTTTAATTCGCATATCCAATCCTTTACTCCAGGATCCATATTTCTATCTATATCTATTAGTGTATTATCAACATCTAAAATCAATCCCTTTATATTATTTTTTTGCAAAACATCAATTGTTATAGCCATCACATTTTTGCAATATAAATTAGGATAAAAAATCATTATCTCACCTCATTTAATTGCATTAATCTTATCAATATATGCTAAATTTGTCAATAAAATGTGAGACAGTTTACTTGCAAAATCTATGTTTCCCAATCGTTACCACATATGGTCTTGACCAAATCCATGAACTCGTTGCTGTATTAGGATTAAAGTAGTAAATAGAACCATATGTTGGATCCCATCCATTTAAAGCATCTTGTGCTGCTTTTCTTGCAGTTGAGTTTGGCGTCAGATTTATTTGACCATCTGATACTGCAGTAAATGCTCCTGGCTGATATATCACTCCTGATATACTATTCGGAAAAGAGCTATTTCTCACACGATTTAAAACAACTGCAGCGATTGCAACTTGCCCTGCATAAACCTCTCCTCGTGCTTCTGCATATACAATCCTAGATAATAAATTTAAATCTGAATTACTATTCGAAGCTGAACTTGAAGCAGAAGAGTTCATAATTCCCATTGCATTTAATGTTTTTGTGCCTGCAATTCCATCAACAGTTAATCCATTTTTTGATTGAAATGCCTTTACTGCTTTTAAAGTTTGACTTCCAAAAAAACCATCTATAGAGCCTGAATAGTAGCCCCACCTCTTCAATTTTGTCTGTATAGCTGTAACTTCACTACCACTCGATCCGTATTTTGAAATGGCTATACTATGATTTATAAATATAATTAAATTTACACAAAAAATAGCAATTATTAATATAGCCATTATTGTAATTTTTCTTTTATTATTCTTTTTCATAAAAATCACTCCATTTGATTTTATATTTACCAAATGGAGCAATTTTATTCATTTTAAAATAATCCTACTATTTCATCATTATTATCTATATCGATTTTTTCAGCAGCCGGTACTTTAGGAAGCCCTGGCATTGTAATTACTTTTCCCGTTAAAACAACCAAAAATCCTGCACCAGATTTTATTGCAACATCTCTAACTGTAATACTAAATGGCTCTTCACATAATAAATTTTTTGCATCGTCTGAAAATGAATATTGCGTTTTTGAAATACAAACTGGTATATTCCTAAATCCCATTTTCTCATATTTTAATATTTTTTCGTCTGCTTCTTTTGAATATATAACACTTTCCGCACCATATATTTTTTTTGCAATAATTTCAATTTTGTTTTTTAGACCGTCATTGATATTATAAGGATAATTTATTTTTGGATCATTATTTGTGAGTTTTACAACTTTTTCCGCTAAGTCGACTGCACCATCACTTCCCTTGGCCCAACATTCCATAAAACTAAGCTCTACACCTTGTTCATCTAATATTTCCTTTAGAGTATATAGCTCTTTATCTGTGTCTGTTGTAAATCTATTTATTGCAACTATAACGTTAATTCCATACACATTTTTTAGGTTACTTACATGCTTTAACAAATTTTTTGAGCCTCGTTTCAGATACTCTATGCCTTCATCTGTAATAGATTCTATGTCCATTCCTCCATGGTATTTTAGAGCTCTAATTGTTGCAACACACACAACTATATTTGGTATAACATCTGCTACTCTTGTTTTTATATCTAAGAACTTTTCAGCCCCTAAATCAGCACCAAAGCCCGCTTCTGTTACAACATAGTCTGCAAGTTTTAATGCTGTTTTTGTTGCTATAATACTATTACATCCATGAGCAATATTAGCAAATGGACCTCCATGAATTAAAACTGGATTATTTTCTATTGTTTGTACCAGATTTGGTTTAATTGCATCTTTTAAAAGTACTGTCATTGCACCTTCGGCTTTTATATCCTTTGCAGTAACAGCATTTCCTTCTTCATCATAACCAATTATAATTCTAGAAATTCGCTCTTTTAAATCATCTAAATTCTTCGATAAGCACACAATAGCCATAATTTCAGATGCAACTGTAATATCAAATCCATCAATACGCTCTTTTATATTTTTTTCTCCAGATAAACCTGTATTAATTTTTCTCAATTGTCTATCATTTAAGTCTACACATCTTTTCCAAATAACTTCTTTTATTTTTAATTTATTGCCATAATAGATGTGATTATCTATCATAGCAGAAAGCAAATTGTTAGCTGCCGTAATTGCATGAATATCACCAGTAAAATGAAGATTAATATCTTCCATTGGAACAACTTGCGCGTAACCACCTCCTGTTGCACCACCTTTCATTCCAAACACAGGACCTAAAGATGGCTCTCGTAATGCTGCCATTGCATTTTTCCCTATTTTGTTTAATCCATCCGTTAGCCCAATACTTACTGTTGTTTTTCCTTCTCCTAGTGGTGTTGGATTTATAGCCGTAACTAAAATTAATTTTCCATCTTTATTATTTTTTATTTTATTATTAATCTTTAAATCGATCTTAGCCTTATACTTTCCGTATTGTTCCACATATTCTTCACTTATACCAATTTTTTTAGCTATTTCATTTATATTTTTTAAACTAGCTCCTTTAGCAATTTCAATATCACTCATTTTAATACCCCCCAAAAATAAATTCCTATAACTTTAACTCTCGCAAAATCCTTAGTATTTCTAATCATAGATAGAGAAAAGAGAATTGTAAATAAAATACCTTACAGCGTATAAGCTGTAACGATAACTCCATTGAGAATGACTTGTATCAAAAAATGCTGACACCAGTGCACTAACCAAGAGCGCTTCATCTGTTATCAGCATCCAATTTTATTTTCTATAAAAATCAAGTTCGTGTTACGAAATAGGACGTGTTTGTTTTTCTTGTTCTTTTTGTCGCTCTTTATTTTCAATTACTTCCGCCTCACGTTTACTTGTTGTTGGTTGATTTATAGTTGTTAGTCCTATTTGCTCTGTTTGAATAACATATGGTTTTACCATCTTAGAATCAATACTAATAGGACTGATTCTTGATTTTAACTCTTGATATACTTCGTTATTTTTAGCTTCTATACTATTCACTTTAAAAATTTCTATAAATCTATTCTTTTTTTCTTCAGAATCAAGTACTAATGTTAATATAGCATTTAATCGTTGTTTATCTGTTACACCACCGCTTTGAATAATTGAAAATGTCTCTAACAATTTCTTTTCATTATGGTTAAGTTCTTTTTTATTTTTTTCTTGTATTTCCGCTAATTGTTGAGCTACTTGTATCATTCCACCAAATAAACTTATATTCTCTATCCATTTATCTGGGTTAATTGTACCATTTGAAATTCTGAATTCTATTGTATTTTTATTTTCACTTCCAATATTTTGAAAATTAACTGAAAAATATCTCGATCCCTGAATTTGTTTTATTTGTTCAATAAATTCTTCTTTCGTTGTTTGCTTTGACAAATTTATCACACCATTTTGAACTGCATCTGCATAAATTTTAGAAATTGGAGGCGCAAACTCTACTTGTCCATTTCTTGGCATACATCCCTCTTCGTTACATATTAAAAACATTAAATCTTCCGTATTACACCACAATTGTAAAAAATTTATATAAGCCTGCTTTGATTTTAATTTATTAGCACCAATATGGATGTGACCTCCACAGCGGGAAGAAACATCTTGTCCGGCAATCCTTTAAGGTTTTGCACATATAATATATGTCATTAACATCCCTATCATTATCATGTAATATTGGTGATATAATTTCCACACCATCACCTTTATCTAATGAACCATCTCTATCTGCACTCCAATCCTGAATAATATTGGAGATTCTCCATAAAACAGGACCAAACATCCCTTCATTTTCTATCTCAATTCCAGCAGTTACGTCATCATCTAATCCAAGTTTCTCATATGTTTTCTCTATTTTATCCATATATTGTTCCTTTTGAGATATTTGACTAAATCCTGCAACTACAAGCGATCTTGTTTTTTTATCTGCTATGCTTGCTAATTTTTCTTTTTTATAATCGTTGTCTTGTATTGTAGATAATAAAATGCTTCTTGCTACCTCATTCGTTAGTTGATCAAAAATATGTTTTTTAAATTTTTCATCTTCTATGAATGTACAAGCAACTGCCTTACTTATATCGTCATCTATGACATCAAAGTTCTGTATCAATTCTTCACTTGTGACTGTTATATTGCTTAGTATATGGTACTTTAAAAATATCTCTGAAAAAGCACTTAAATATTTTAATCTTGTTATTATATTCTTGATGCCAGATATTGCATCTGCTCTCCATAAATTATTATCAATTTTTCCAATGGCCTCTTCTTGTAATTTTTCATCTTTAATTGAAATTACAATACTAGCTTTAGCATGGTCATCTTGTATTATCTCTAAATATTCTATTTTTTCCATATCATCTAGCGATTTTATTACAAACGCTCTTGCCAAATCTTTACCTAATCTTTTTATCAATTCTCTCTTTATTTCTTTGTTTTCTATGGCTGATATAACCATCGCCATGCAAATTTCATTTTTTAGTCTATTCAATCCTTTTATTTTGTATTTATCGGGAAGATTTCGAAGTATCCCAACAATTTTATATTCATCTCCCATTGTATCTAATGATGCAATTATTTGCTCATAATCTTGCTCCATAATAATCTCCCATACTTATTTTTTTTTGACATATTTTTTTAGAAATCTCATCAGTCGGTTAATAAAGCGCTCTTTTTTTATTTTTACTGGCAATTTATCAATATATTCTTTATCCAATTTATCATTTTTTTTGAAAATATCATCCGGATTATATTTTTTTTGTTTTTCTTCCTCGATAATTTCTATATCGTATCTTTCTTTGTCTTTTATTCGTTTTTTTTGGTATTCAGTTGCCCAGTAATCCCTATAAATATTAGCCAATATTGATTTTGTTTCTTCAGAAAGTTCTTGTTCCTCAAAATTTATAGTTTCATCAATCCTATAACAATATGAAGTATCCATATTGTCTTTATAAAAATCTATTTTATCTTGAGGAATTTTTCTTACATCATCACTCGGTACATATTTTAATATCTCAACTACTTCTGTGTACGCCTTTGCATATTTCTCAGGTATCATTATTTACCTCCTCCGCACCATGCCCAATTTTCATTACTGGTATATAAGATTTATAATCATTTAAAATCCTAACATTTTATACTAATAGATGAAAATTGCATGCTATTCTGATTGATCTGTACTAAAATTTTCTTCTGTTAAATTATCTTTCCCATCATTAATAAGAATTGTAATTCTTTTTTCCGCATTCTCTAATATTTCGCTACATTTTTTAGAAAGTTTCATACCTTCCTCAAAAACTTTTACAGATTCATCTAAATCTAAATCGTTTTTTTCTAATTTATTTGCAATTTCTTCTAGCTTCTTCATTGATTCTTCAAAATTAATATCTTCTTTATTCATTCTAGTTCCTCACATTTATTTAGAAAATTTTCCTGTTTTAGGGTATACAGTGTACCATTCTAAAGCTACAGATTCATCATTTCTAACAGAAATAACGTAGCTTCCATCTCCGTTAATCTGCTCAACTTTAAAAGCAACCTCATCCGTATCTCCCCAATCTTTTTTTACTATAGCAATTGCTTTATCTTCGTCATTATCGTCTTGTAGCTCTGAATCTTCTTCTTCAACAATTTCATCTTCCGCTTCTGGCTCTTTCTCAACTTCTTCTGGCTCTTCTTCAATAACTTCTACTGTAGTATTTTCTACTGTAGTATTTTCAATATTTTCAATAGTATTTTCTATAACAGCTGTATTTGTTTCATTATTTGCATAACTACTATTATTTACTCTATCAAAACTTTTTGCATATGTACAACACAAGAAAATTACAACTGCTATAATCAATAGTACTAAAAAAACTATCAAACATTTTGTTTTTTTATTCATATGTAACCCTCCTTCATTCACATATTTTAGCTTTTGCTTTGCCATCAATTAATCTGATACTTATTTCATCCCCATTTTTTACCTCGTTTACAGATTTTATAACTTTGTTTTCTTTTTTAATAATTGAATAGCCTCTTGTTAATGTTTTTAATGGACTTAAATTATCAAGTTTGGTAATAAGCTCAACCATCTTGGTTTTACTTACTTGTACTTTTGTACTTATATTGGCTTGTATTGATTTATTAATTCTATCTATATAGACGTATTTATCTTGTATGCTTTGAAGTGGACTTCTAAAAACTCTGTTCATCATGCATTTTTCATATCTTAAACGCATAATTTCAATTTTTTTCTTCAGTGCGTTCTTATATCTTAAATTATAGTTGTCTAGTTTTATTATAATATCTGAAATGTTAGGTACTGCAAGCTCAGCAGCCGCCGATGGTGTTGGAGCTCTTAAATCTGCAACAAAATCTGAAATAGAAAAATCTGTTTCATGGCCTACAGCAGATACTACTGGTAACTCCGATTCAAAAATAGCCCTAGCAACTATTTCTTCATTAAACGGCCATAGGTCTTCTAATGAGCCTCCACCTCTTGCAATAATAATTACATCAGCTAATTTTTTTTCATTCATAATTTTTATTGCCTTAGCTATCTTTACTGCTGCTCCCTCGCCCTGTACGGGTACAGGTAAAAGCCTAATATTTACATTTGGATTTCTTCTTGTTGAAACATTTATAATATCACGTATTACTGCTCCTGTGTTAGATGTTAATACACCTATACACTTCGGCATTTTAGGTATAGGTTTTTTGTACTTTAGATCAAACAGACCTTCTTTTTCTAGTTTTGCTTTTAATTCTTCGTATGCAATGTGAAGGCTTCCAAAACCATCTTCTTGCATCCCCTTACAATATATTTGATAAACACCATCTCTTTCAAATACAGATACTGTTCCTAATATTATTACCTTCATTCCGTCTTTTGGTACAAATCTTAAATTTGCTGTATAAGATTTGAACATAATGCATTTTATTAATGATTTTTCATCTTTAAGCGTAAAATACATATGGCCCGTATAATGATGCTTAAAATTAGAAATTTCACCTTTTATTAATACGTTGTTGAGATATTCATCATTATTGAATTTATCTTTTATATATAAATTTAAATCAGTTACTGTTATTGGATTATGCTCCATATATAAACCTCTCTTATTCTTCTGCTAAATTGTTATCCTTTACAATACTTGCTAGAACTCCATTAATAAAAGACGCAGATGTTTCCTCACCATACTTCTTAGCAATCTCGACTGCTTCATTTATTGAAATCTTATATGGTAATTTTTTATATACAATTTCATATATTGCAACTTTTAATATGGACATATTAATTTTTGAAATACGCTCTATTTTCCATTCCGTTTTTAGATTTTTAGATATTTCATTTTCAATGTCTGGGCTAAACTCTATAATTTTGGCAACTGTTACCTTAATCTCATCTTTTACCTTATCAGGCATATCACTATCTTCTAAAAAAACATCAATTTGTTCACTACTTTCATTTTTTTGAACTTCTAAACTATAAATTAACTTGAATATTTCCTCTCTTATTTCTGATTTATTCATAAAACTACATTCCCTTCTACATCTTTACATCTTGTCAATTAAGTTCTTTAGTTTTTCTTTTACAAATTCTTTATTTTTCTGAAAGTAATTTCCAGCCCATATGCCAATTACAACCAAAACTATACCAATTACAACTCGATATAATTTGGTACATGCTAAAACTAGTGCAATTAATCCACCAATTATTCCACCACCATATTTCTGAAAAAAACCTTTTACTCCACTATTCATTGCAAAATACCTCCAAAACTAATTATTATCGCTATTGCTATTTATTTCAATAACATTTTCAGCTTCTTTCAAACCAGCCTCTAATTTAGCTTTTTCTTCTATTTTTGTGGCTTGTATTTTTGCCTCTTCTTTTTTGTTTGATTTTTCTAATTTATCTAATTCTTTTTCGTTGCTATCAACCTTAATATTTACTTGCTTCACTTCTAATCCAAAACTATCCTTAATTTCATTTTTAATTTTAAGTTGTAAATCTAACGTTAAATCTCTAACTTTCAGTGCCCTGTCAAGCATTATAGATATGTATACACTTATATTGTTTGCAGGATCAATATCTACTACTACTTTCATTTCGGTATCTAAATGCAAAGACTCTCTTACAATGTTCCTTGCTGCATTTTCAATTGAGTTTTTTGATATTAACAATCTTCCTGCTTCATTTTCCAATAAAATATCTGATGCTGTAGATTTTTTTATTTGATTCTTTTTTCTAAAAAATAAACATCTTATTGATAGCAAAATACATACAATTGATATGGATAGTATTGTTATAAGTAAAGCAGAGTCGCTCTGCACAAAATCCATACAATACTTTATTTGTTCAATTGTAATTACCCTAAATAATATAAGACATATTATTGTAGATACTATTAGCATTAAAAATGAATATAAAATTAAAACAAATTTTTCTAATATTTTCATAACAACCTTCTTATATAATTAATAATATAAAATTAAATTGAGCTATGAAAAAGCTCAATTTAGCTCTAAAATTATTCTGCATCTTTTTTATCTATATTTGTATTTACACCTTGTACATGAACATTTACTTCTGTAACTTTAAGTCCAGTCATTGTTTCTACAGCCTTCTTTACCTTTGTTTGAATTTCAAAAGCTATTTCTGGAATTCTAACTCCATATTCAACAATAATATTCACATCTATTTTGGCCTCTTTTTCTGTAACAACAACTTTTATACCTTTAGCAAGATTTTTCTTTCCGCTTAATACCTCTCCTATACCTCCTGCAAAGCCTCCAGACATTTCATAAACACCTTGCACTTCTGTAACAGCCTTTCCTGCAATTACAGCAACAACTTCATCTGCAATTTTTATTTTATTACTATCAGCTGTATTTACAACTATTTCATCAGCATTTTCAGCTACCATTCCATTATCTACATTTTCATTATTATTATAATTTTCGTTATCCATATAAAATACCTCCTATTATATATTCTGCATCATTAGTATATCAATTTATACTAAATAATACAAGCATTTATTTAGTTTTTTCTAGTGTCACTCCGATCACTGAATTGATATTACAAGTACCAAGCTCTTTGCCCGTACTATCCAGTACATTATTACTATATAAATTATCATAAAAATCACAAAATAATTTTCCATAATTTTTTTCATTACTCATACTAATACCTCCATATAAAAAAAGCTACTTTAGATAAATTCACACCAAACAATATTCGCCAAATCAATTCCTTTGTTAGTTAAAGAAACTACATTATCATTTCTTTGTAATAGCCCCATTTTTATAAGTTTTTCTAGCTTATCTTTGTATTCGTTGTAAAAATCTGTATGGAATTTTTCTTTGAAACTTTGTTCAGAAAAACCTTTTATCATTCTTAGCCCCAGTATTACAAATTCATTCATCTTAGCTTTGATATCCTGGTGCTCTTCAATAATTCTGCCATTGTACGTCCCATTCAAATTTCTGTTTATATATTCATTTAAATTAGTTATGTTCGAATATCTTACATCATTCATATATGAATGTGCTGCAAGTCCAAATGCCAAATATTCCTTTTGTTTCCAACAATCTGTATTATGTTTTGATTCATACCCTGATTTAGAAAAATTTGATATTTCATAGTGTTCATATCCATGCTCTTCTAAAGCATTTTTCACAAGCCAATACATATTTCTTTCTACATCTTCATCTGGCAATAGCACTTTTCCTTCATCCACCATTTTTTTTAATTTTGTTTCATCTTCTAATATGAGTGAATATATTGATATATGCTCTGGATTTTTTTTAATTATTTTTTCCAAACTATCTTTTACGTCTCCTATAGTTTGTGTTGGTAGTCCAATCATTAAATCTACATTTATATTCATAAATCCTGCATTTCTTGCATTATTATATGTTTCTTCAAAATCCTCATAATTATGTATTCTGCCAATTATTTTCAACAAGTTATCATTTGTAGATTGTAAACCTATGCTAAGTCTATTAAATCCTATTTCCCTATATCTCTTTATTTTTTCGTAACATGTTGTCCCTGGATTTACCTCAATAGTTGCCTCTATATCGTCGTGAAATAAAAACTTTTCCTTTAAACAATTTACTATCTGTTGAATATATTCCGCTTCTATGTATGAAGGTGTACCGCCTCCAAAGTATAAAGTTTTTACAATAAAATCATCTCCATAATCTACTCTAAAAGCCCTTATTTCATTTATAAGAGCTTTTACATAATCCTTATGAGTATTTTCATCACATTCAAAAGAGCAAAAATCACAATAAAAACATTTTTTTTTGCAGAATGGAATATGTACATATATACCTATTTCTTTCAATCTTCTCACCTATTACTTTCTTAGCTCATCAGCAAACTTTGAAATTGCGGCTAGCCTATGCGTTATTCCCGATTTTGAGATTTTTCCATCCATTTGTTCTGCCAGCTCTGATAAAGATGCCTCTGGATACTTAAGTCTCATATTAGCTACTTCTTGTAAGCTTTCAGACAATTCTCCAAACTTCTTTTTACTTTTTATCAATTTTATGTCTTCAATTTGTTTTTTTCCTGCTTGTATGGTTTTTGAAAAATTTGCAGTTTCGCAATTTACTAATCTATTTAGTTTATTACTCGAATCTCTAATAACTCTCGCTTCTTCGAATTTTAATACAGAGCTGTTTCCACCTATAAATGCAAGTATTTTAGAAATTTCTTCTCCTTCTTTTATGTATAATGTATATGATTTTTCTTTTATTAATTTTTTAGTTTTAATCTCGTATGTTTGTAAGATTTCATACACTTTATCAAGGTTTACCTTATTATCAAAATTAATTTCCAAATGATACTTTTTTTCTGGATTATTAACATAACCACTTCCTAAGAATGCACCTCTCACTAAGGCCTTGTCCAATTGTTCATTTTTCTCGTATTCAGCAAGTTCTATACCAGTTTCAAAATTAACTCTACTCATATCTTCTGGAATATCGTGCTCTACATAATAAATTTTTCCTTTTATATTAATCTTATAATTGTCTATTCCGATATTTTTTATTAACTTTGCATATCTATTAATATTGTATTCACTTTCCGTTGAAAATTTTATTTTATTTTTTTTTCTACTCGTGTTTGAGCTGATCAAATAACCTGCTAATTCCATCTGTACTTGATCTTTTTTGTTCAAATTATTCATTTTGCTCAATTCTTCTTTTACGCTAGATGAAAAAGACATATTTTACCTCCTAACAGTTGCAACAATTAATCTATCATTTCCTCCTAAATCTTTTTTCGAATACATATCACAATATTTACCTGATTTACTTATAAGCTCTCCTACAGTATCTTTTTGGTTATATCCAATTTCCAAAAAGATTTTTCCATCATTCTTTAAATATTTGTATGCTTCATCTACTATTATTCTATAAAACTTTAATCCATCTTCTCCACCATCAAGTGCAATATATGGTTCACTTTGAACTTGATTACTTAACTTTTCTATAACATTTGTTTCTATATATGGTGGATTTGACACTATAGCATCAAAATTTTTTTCTTTCAAATTTTCAAACATATCTGACTCTATAAATGTCATTCTTTTCCATACAAAATTCTTTTCTGCATTTAACTTTGAAATCTGAATAGCTTTTTTACTTATGTCTGTTGCAAAAACTTCTGCATTATTTATGTATTTTGCAAGTGAAATTCCTATTGCTCCACTACCTGTACATAGATCTAATATTTTACATTTTTTATTGCTATATTCGTTAATAACTTCTTCAACAATTAGCTCAGTATCTGGTTGTGGAATTAGAACATTTTCGTCAACGTAAAAATTTAAGCTCATGAACTCTTGATGATTTACAATATATTGTAGTGGAGTTCCATCTGCTATCTTTTTTATCATATATTTGTATTCCTCGCACTTTTCTTCATCTAACTCATTGTCTTTATATATAATTATTTTGTTTTTGTTTATTTTAAAAACATATTCTATAAGAATTTTTAATATTAAATCGTAATCCTCTATATTATTTTGTTTTAAATATTGCCTACCATATTTTAATAATTCTTCAACTTTCACTATATCATCCTTTTCCATATTAAGCAGAAATTCCTCTTAAAAAAGAGGAATTTTCTACAAAACAAAAAATCCCCCGCTTTAGCCGTAATGATAAGTGAAATTTTAAGGACCTGCTTTCACAGGTGGGTATCTTGTTAAATGCTCCTGGGCTTCTCAATCTAGCTTGAGCTTGCACGCCACATCTAAAGGCAGATTCCCGTTTAATCCGCGTTGGTTCTAAAATTCCAGTCTACACGCACTATGCAGGGATTTGTTATTCTTTATTACATATAATATATCATAAGGTGTATTTTTATGCAAGTGATTTTTTAAATTTAATTATTTTACCATAAATTTTCTAGTTTATATTCTTTTTCTAATTTTTCATTCATATATATCTTTGTTATTAAATCAAGCTCTTTAATGGATTCTTTTGGTATATCAAATGAGAAAATTTTTTTAGGATCTGCATACGAAATATACCTAATTGCATCAAAAGTGCTTGCATTTAGTGAAATTGCTGATTTATCTACTCTGCCACATTCATCACATTTAACAGAGTTATCCGCTATACTAAAAAATTTTATATTATTTTCATTTCCGCACCTCCAGCACTTATTTGTTTGAGGTCTAAATCCCATAATACAAAGCAAGCGTAGTCTAAATATAGATAATATAAGATCTAAATTCTTGTCCGATTCAGAAATAACATACAACGTATTTAAAATTAGCTGCAGTATTCTATATGTATTTTGATTTTCATCCGTAACATCATTTACAATTTTAGATATATGAACTGCATATTTTAATTTATCTAAATCGGTTCGTATATTGTAAAAAACTTCTATTGGCTCGCATGAGTTTATTTTATATGAGTTATTACCTTTATACAGCATATACTCACCAAAACATAAATACTGGGTGCCTGCCATAAGACCACTATTATTTCGTTTGGATCCTTTTGCAGCACACCCAATTTTCCCTGATGGAGTCAACAAAGTAACCATTTTATCAAAATCTCCCATATTATTTTCCAATAGTATTATTCCCTTTGTTTTTATACTCCCCATATTCATTCACCTTAGTACTATTATTTTTTTCATTGTTATTAAGATTTTTTTCAATATTTTCAAATTCCATTAATTCCATGAAAGTATTAATATTACCTGTATTTTTAAAAGTGTTCCATGCCATTTGTTTTATCATATGATCATCTCCTATCGATATACTCTTCGTACACCATATCTTTTGCTGTTTTTTATTTTTTATACTATTATTATATTATTGAAGTTTAAATTTTTTGACTAAACTTTCATTATTTAACCAATCTTCTTTAACTTTTACCCATACTTTTAAATTAATTTTTGTTTGAAGCATTTTTTCTAAATCTGAACGAGCATACGAAGCAATTCGCTTTAGCATACTTCCTTCTCTACCTATTATTATGCCCTTATGTGAATTTCTTAAACAGTATATTGTAGCTTCTACATCATATATTGGATCTCCATTTTTTGTTGTACGTTCTTTCATTTTTTCTGTTTCAACAAAAATTCCGTGAGGAACTTCCTCATCTAATAATCTCAGAGCCTTCTCTCTTATTATTTCTTCAACCAACTGCCTAAGTGTTTGATCTGTATATTCATCCATATCATAATATGCAGGTCCAACCTTCAAATGCTTGGTTATCTCCTCTATTATAACTTCAATGTTTATGTTTTTCTCAACTGAAACTGGAATTACTGCTTCAAAATTATATTCATTTTTATATAAATCTATCAACTTAGCAACTTCTTCTTTATTAACCAAATCTATTTTGTTAATAATTAAAATTGTTTTTTTCTTTGAATCTTTTATTTTATCAAGTATTATTCTGTCACCTTTACCAATTTCTTTTGATGTAGCCTCGATTACGAATAATACAACATCCACATCAGGTATTACGCCAAAAGCAGTTTCAACCATAACATTACCAAGTTTTGTTTTAGGTTTATGTATTCCTGGAGTATCTATAAATATAATTTGTGCATTGTCTCTATTAACAATCGCTCTTATTGCATTCCTTGTTGTTTGCGGTTTATTAGCTATGGCTGCAACTTTTTCTTTAACTAAACTATTTATAATGCTCGATTTACCAACGTTTGTACGTCCCATCATCGAAACAAATCCAGACTTAAATTCTTCTTCCATATTATCCCCTATCTAGTTATATTTAATTTTTCAAGTACATTTTCCTCTTTATGTCTCATAACCTTCTTCTCATCATCCGTCATATGGTCATAACCCATTAAATGATAGAATCCGTGAACTATCATATATGCAAGTTCTCTTTCAAAACTATGTCCATATTCTTTTGCTTGCTCTTTTACTTTGTCAACAGATACGATAATATCACCTAGTACATCATGTACTATATTATTTTGATTTTCAATCATTTGGTCAATCTCAATTTTCTCAAACATTGGAAAAGATAACACATCAGTCTCTCTATCAATTTTTCTATACTCGTTATTAATCTTCCTTATGTAGGATGGACAAGTTAAGGTTACACTTACATATAACCCCAACTTGTCCATTTTTTCTACTTCAAAGCATTTCTCTAATACAGTTCTAATTAAACTTTCATTTTCTGGATTTTCTTCTGTTTCAACATAGTTAATTTCTAATATTTCATCCATTATTTCTTCTTCACCTTTGATTTAAATTTTCCTTGTTTTTCTTGCATTAAATCTTGAATATATACACCATTTTTTTCAAGACTTCCGCACTTATTTGGCAACTTCTTCATTATTCCTAGCTCTACCAATTTTGACTTATAGAAAGATATAATCTTACCATATTTATTTTCATTCTTCTGAACTTCTCTTAGTTCATTCTTAATAAATAAAATTTCTATTTTCTTATCTTGCTCTTCTTTATTCTCAATTTTTTCAATGTCTTGAAATTCTTTCCAGAAAGCTCTGTAATTATTTCTTTCATCAGCATTATCCCAATAAACTTTGGTTGATAAAATTTTCAAGTTGAATTCCTTTATAAATTTTAATAATAAACTATATGCTCTCTCCTTTTTCTTAGGGACTCTTGTATCTACAATGAGATTTCTTAAGTCATTTAATAATTTATTATAGCATTGCTCAGCTACACCAAGTGGTAAACTATGTGTAAATAATCTTCTACTTAAGCCAAGCAATAACATATTCTTTTCTATTACGTCATTTTGGTCAACTTTGTTAAATCTAAGTTGCTTATAATCGTCATATTCTTTACTGATTTCTATATAAACTTCTTTACTTGGATTTTCTTCTATCTTTTTAGGTAGAATATCATTAACATATTCTTCAATTGTTGAACAAATTTTGTTGTATACTTCATTTTTTTCATTTTCAGTGTTTAAATCTAATAATTTAACAGAATATTGCTTAATGATATTCTTATATAGTGTATCTATTTTTTCTAAATAGAAACTATTGAATTTTTTTATGACTTTTGCTTTTCCGGTGGCTTGAACATTTTCATTATCTAACTCTAATAAAAATTTTTGTTTTTTATTTTTATATTCAACATAGTCTGAATCTTTTATATGAATTACACTGTAATATCTTGATAATGCATTTTTTTCAAACTCCGTAGCTGTATTATTTTTTACCTTTTTGTAAATTGCATCAATAACGTTTTTATCAATTGAATCAAGATATAGAGAATATGCTTCTTCATATTTTTTTAAATACACACCCTTACGATCGTTATTTTTTTCGTTTTCAACATAATTCTCATAACACTTAAGCATATTATTTCTCTTCATAGAAATAAGTACGCCATTTATTCCCATTTTCCCTGGTGTTAATAATTTTGTTAGAGTATTACCTATCTTAGAAAAAAATGTCTTCTCAGTATCATAAACTCTTAAGCTTTTTTCTTCCATGCCTTTCATCCTTTCATAATGCTATTTTTTCTTCAGTTCCAATGTTTTCGAGCACCTCATATGTTACTTCAACATCAATATACTCTTCATTTTCATCTGTATTTATATATTCATTAATAATATCCCCATTATTGCCAATACACTGTTTAAGCTTATTTTTTGCTTCATTTATTGCTTGCTCTTTAGCCTCATCTATTGTATATTCTATTTTTTCTTCTTTAACCTCATAATTTGTATTTTTTTCGAATTGAAATGGCAAGTAAAAATTCGAAGATATTTTTAACTTTTTATCCATTCTTATTGTATCATAAATTTCAAATTTTGAAAGCTTTTTAGAGAAATTTATTACAAAATTGCTAACTTTTATGCTATATTTATTCTCCTTTTTTCCTGTTTGAACTCTTTTAGTTTGCTTATAATAAACTCTTGCTCTCTCCGTATACCATACTTTTCCAATTATAGTTCCGGTGGAATGTACATACCTTACCCCCGTGTACTTTCCCTCCATATAACCTGCTACGAGAACTGAACCTTTTTTTATTACCTCGCCTTTTTTCACTTGTAAAGTACCATTTTGTGCACTTGCACTTTCAATCATAGCATCCTTAGTAGCTACAATATTACAATATTCACTTTCATCGACTATATTAGGAATTTCGTCTGACTTAACCACATCTATTCTTACATTTGTTCCAGAAATTTTTATTCCAACCCAAGATACATTAGGTATTTCCATTCTAATTCTATTAATAATTTTTTCTAGGTCAACTTTGCTCTTTAATTTACCTATATCAAGACCTTCCTCGTTAGCGATATTTAGGAATAATTCTTGTGAAATATCTTCGTTTCCAACAATTTCAATATTCCAAATAAATTTTGACAATGAAAATATAGCCACACAAAAAATAATTACGGCTATAGCAAAAATTTTTCTTTTTTTATATCTGTGTAAAAAAAATGGAATCCCTACTTTTTTTAAAATTTTTATATGACAATGATTTTCTCTTGCAATTTTAGTAAGCACTCTAAAGTCTACAATTTTAATCCCCACATAAATTAATGTAGTAGATTTTCTATCCAAATTTATTAGTCCGACACCATTTTTTTTACATATGTTAATAACCTTTTCAATATAGAATCCCTCAATTGATACACAAACATATCCCCCAATAATATTTTGTATATGCAAGCCCATCCTCCTATTCTTCAAGTTCTTCAAAATCAATACTATCAATTTTTCCTTCTATCACAATATCATCCTTTGTCATTTCTTCCATTTTTAAATCAAATCCACTAATATTTATAATTCCTATACTTGTATTTATTCTAATGAAAATATCTTGATATTCTAAAATATTTTTATAGTTCTCAACTAACATTCTCTTAAAACCTAAATTAGTTAATTTTGGTATTGAAGAACTTACTTCCTCAGGAATTTCTAATAATCTATTTATTTTTGAAATCTTATTTTTTTTCATAAAAAATTACATCCCTTTCTGGGGCTTACATAGCCAAAAAGACTGATTCTTTCAAATTTTTCTCTATTTTTCAAATTCATCTAGTGATTTAAACTCATATCCCGTTGCTTTTAACTCCTTTATAACACTATCTAAAATATTAGAATTATCTTTTGAATTTGAATGTAATAATATTATAGCTCCATTATGAACATTGTCTAAAATTTTCTTTTTGGCGTATTCTTCCCTATTTTGTTTGCTTTCATCCCAATCATCATATGCTAAAGACCATAGTACAGATGTATATCCGAGTGAATTAGTAAAGCTAATAGTTCTTTCACTAAATTCTCCTTTTGGAGGTCTAAAATACTTCATTTCGTACCCAAATTTTTCATAGACAGCAGTATGTAAATTCATAATCTCATTTTTTACTTCGTCAAGTGAAATATCCGGCGAACTTTTGTGATTTACAGTATGGTTGCCTAGGAGCTTAATGTCAAAAAAAAATAATTAACTGGATTATCAAAAGTTAATTTAATTTTTATGTTTTTTTCTTTGTCAAATTCTATTTTTTCTATTAATTGTTCTAAAACAATTTTATTTAGCTTTTCCAATTTTAAGAACTCGTTTGCTATTTGTTTTATTTTTTTGAAATCTATTTTAGGAGTTTTCTCGTTGTTTTGATTTAAAGTGTTTTCTGTTTGTTTTATTTCTTTTAAGATTTTGTCTCTTTGCTTTTGCATTTTTTCGTAAATCACTTTAAAATCTTCAACTTGTATTACTCTATTTATTTTATCTTGATAGATTTCTTCAATGTTTTGCTCTACCTGTTTTAATTCTTCCTTTAAATTTTTCAAAATATTTTTTAATAAATTATCTTTTGATTTTGCTTGTAGTCTTGCTTCCTCGTAAACCTGTTTTATTTCATCTTCTGTCAAATCTATCTTTTCTAATTCATTTTTTATTTGTTGTTTTACTGCTTCTTCTATTAAATTTGCAGATATTTGCTTACAATCACAGAGTCCACTATAATTATTCCTTTTAGAGCAAATAAAATAAGTACCCCTCCAGACGCTTCCATCTTTTCTTTTTTCTTCTCTACATCTTAGAGTTGCTTTATTACCACATTCTCCACAATATACTAAACCTTTTAACTCATGGTCATATTTTCTATCTCGTACTTTTGTATATCCATTTAATTTGTCTTGTGCCTTATTCCAAGTTTCTATATCAATTAGTGGTTCGTGCATATTTTCTAAAACAATATGTTCCTCTTTTTTAGTGCATCTTACTTTTGCAATTTTATGGCTTACCTTTTGAAACTTTCTTCCAACTACACTTCCGAAGATAAACTTCGTTTCTTAAGATTTTTCCAATTTGAGCTCTTAACCACACATATTTTCCATTTAGATTTACACTTTTTTTCTTCATATATGTTGGAATTTTTAAATATACTGCTGGTGGTAAAATTTCTCTCCTATTTAATTCATCTGCAATTTTTATTGTAGACATTCCTTTATTTACATACATATCAAATATTTCTTTTACAATTTGAGAACTATATTCGTCTGGTACTAAATGATTTTTTATTTCAACATCTTTTTTATAACCATAAGGTGGAATTCCTGCTTGATATTCGCCCTTTTCAATTTTTCTTTGCTTAACGGTTTTTATTTTGTTAGAAATATCTTGTGCATAGTAATCATTAAAGCTTAGCTTAAATGTTAAAAACTGTAAGCCATCAGGCTTTGATGTATCTACATTATCTCCTATTGCAATATATCGAATTGTTTTTGCAGGTAAATATCTTTCTAAATAGTAGCCGGTATCTATATGATCTCTTCCAAATCTTGATAAATCTTTTGTGATTATGCAATCTATTTTTCCATCTTCTATATCTTGTAACATTTTTTGAAACCCTGGTCTATTAAAATTTGTTCCCGTAAAGCCATCATCAACATATTCTCCGCTATCTATTAATTCTTCATGTCCTGAAATATAATTATCAATAATATCTCTTTGATTTTCAACACTTTCACTCTCTCTATCATCTCCATCATCACGAGAAAGCCTAATATATTTTGCAACTCTAATACTTCTATAACTATTTACTCTGTTTATATAAATCACCTCACTTTTTCTGTTCAAATTAGAATTGCTATTTTACAAGGCAAACGAATTTGAAATCTATGAGGCGTACTCACTGTACGTTGAATAGATTTCAAATGATGTTTAACGACGTATAATGGTGATTATAATTTGAACTTTTCCAAAGAGCAAATAGCCTATTTATAGCATAACTAAATTCTACCGTGTAATTATAAATATGTCAGCTCAAAATAGGCTTTTATTTTTCATTTATAGTTATATAATTTATGTATTCTTCTTTTAATAATTTCAAAATTATCTGTTTCAAACTATCTTTACCATATTCAATACTAATCATCATAAATTCTATTATTCCTTTCTTCGAAGCAATATGTTTGGAAAAGAATTGAGTAAATTTCTAGACAAACAAGCTAAGAAACCGGAGACATACGTTGGTACGTCAAGGATTTCTTATGCGCAGTTTAACAACGAAATTTGCCAATTATTTTTCAAACACAATCTCTCCAAATCTTTCTTTTTTTCTAATTTTATGAATAGAAAAAAGAATTATTACTTTTGTATTTTTATGCTAAAAAAAGAGAGCCATCTCTAGCTCTCTCGTTTGATATATATTTTCATATTTAGATAATACTACCTTTAAAATAGATAGTCAATGAATGGATTTTGAATAAATTTTGAAATTATAAAGCTTATTATTATATTTTTTAAATCCTATATTACCAATTAAATAAACCAGTAATATAGGATTTCTCTAGCTTTTACAATTTAACTAAATCCTTGGAATCGATTATAATAAAATCTGAGTTTTTAGTTTTTACATCTTCGATTTTAAGTAATTGCTTTATTGTTCGTATTACCCCATTATGTGTTACTAAAAGAATAGTATCATATTTGTCATACGTATTCTCAAGTTCTTTAAAAAAACTAATAATGCGATAGACTACATCTTTATGAGTTTCTTCTGCATTAGGTGGAGTATATAATCCTTTGAGAAAAGCTTTCCGTTTGCTTTGATCCACCGCTGTTTTTTCAAGTCCTTCCCAAGAGCCAAGAGAAATCTCAATCAGCCGTTCATCTACAATATAATTACAATTTGGATAAACTACACTTAATGTTTGAGCAGTCCGTTTAAGAGGAGAAACATACATTGCTGTAAAACCAGATACAAACGGTTCAATACTGGCTAATTTGGCAGTAATAATTCTTCCATTGTCCGTTATGTTGCAATCCGTTCTACCACAGAATCTCCCGGAATTGTTCATTACGGTCTCGGCATGTCTTAAAAGTACTACTTTCATAATCAAAACCTCCTAGAATTAGTATGAGGAGTATTCAGTGAATACTCCTCTACTCGTTTACCAGATTTTTGTTCCATCCTTGGAAATGGAAACAATCTGGTACAGCTTTCCAATGATTTTACCGGGGCAAACATTGAGAATACCGCTAACATAATCATCGAGATTGTCTTTAGGAGAAGAACATCTATTAAGTGCATCTACCCCAATATTAATGCTCTCTCCACGCTGAAATGTCTTTTCTCCAATTGTAATAGCATTCTGTCCAAATTCAATCTGTGGATTCTTGACTGCAAGACCAAAACCATGTGGCGAACCATCATAATTTTTTCCCGGTTCTACCAGAAAAATTGGGCGACCTGGTGCTGTCAAGAGCGTATACGAGCTACTTTCCCAATGTGATCCAATGCAAACTGTATGACTATTCGGCATCCCGTAGTGCTGAACACTAAGAACTTCCTTTTCCAGATATTCCTGAAGTACATTTCTAATAAAATATCGATTGCGTTCTTCATTAAAGGAGATAAGCACTTTCGCTATTTCATAAAAACGTTCTGCTGGTGCTCCCGCAATATAACGAAGATATCTTGATGTTCCATCCAGATACTCTGTCTGTATAGCATCATAATACCAAACGTCTGAATTAGGGTACAGCCCCTTCGGACCATTCTTGAACTCATTTGCTGAAGCATGAACTACCATATAATATCCGGGTTCTGTGCTATATTCACCATTAGAACAGCACAAACTAATGAAGTGATTCCCGTTTGTGTAATTCCAAGTATAGCGAGTTCTGTCTGCGAGTACAGTTTCAACTCTGTCAAGAAATTCCTTGACAGAGATTTCATTGCTCAGTTTACATACAGCAGTACCACATACATTCACTGTGGCATCAATTGGAATAAATGGAACAGTTGAATTCCATACATAGCGTGCGCCAGTGAAAAATCCTCCCATCATGCGAGTGCAGTTATGTGCAATGCCAAGATCGGGCATTGCAGTTATTTCTGCATACATTTTTTGCCCAGAGAGTTTAGTTGCAACCCGTGAAAGCAATTCTTCTGTGATTTCAAGGTGAGGAAGAAGCATTTGCTGTGTCGGGTCATTCAGTGTATAATTAATCATAATAATTCCTCCAATTTTACATAAGGTATCTACCTTGTTATTATTTTTTTTATTGTAACAAGGTGTTTGTGTTATGTAAAATACAAAAACGAGTACGAAATATAACTTCTGGTTATATTTCGTGCTCGTTCTCATCATTATTGAACACTTTTAAATATACTCTTAACATTCTTTAATTTATTATTAGAATTATAATAAATTCCATACTCTAGGACCGTCGATTCAATTCCTAATTCCAATTTGCTTAATTTACCGCTTTCAAGTTCTTCTTGTATATATTCTTCCGTTATATATGCAATTATATCATTATTTTGCATTTTTTCAATAATTGTATTAAATGTTGCATTCTTTATTTCTATATTTTTAAAATTCCCTTCTTTTAATATATTTTCCAGATTTCTACTTGTGGTCGATATATTTCTTAAGGTGTATATAGTAACCTTTTCATCATCTTTTAAAATATTTTTATCTAAAAATTTTGAATTAGCATTTACAAAGAAATCATCATGAAAAGCTCCTAATTTTATAAATTTTATAGATTCACTATGTATATCTTCTGGCTGTTTTTTTGATAAATATGCATCAATTTTCTGTTTTTCTAACATTGAAAACATATCCTCTGTAGGTGCTTTTTCAATGTTCACTTCTATATTAAAATTGTTTTGTTTTATTTTTGCTATTATATTCCTATATAATTCCTTGGGCATATTTGTATGAATTCCCAAATTTAATATTTTATTTTGTTTTATATTATTTTCTACATTCATTAATGTATTTATAGCATCCTTTATTTGATTGTATATTTGTTTTCCATCTACAGTTAATTTCATTCCATATTTTGTTCTATCAAATAATTTTATTTCTAATTCATCTTCTAAATTGTGTATGTGTTTTGTTACTGCTGGTTGTGAAATATTTAAGATTTCACTTGCTCTTGTTAAGTTTTCTTCATCGGCAACAACTTTAAATATTCTATATAATTCTAAATCTACCACAAAAGCATCTCCTTTCTATTATATCTCGAAAGGCAGGATAGTGATGCAGTGTGCATCACATAAACTCGTAGAAAGACAAGCTTTCTAGTTATCTGCTTTTAGCTTAAAAGCTCTGTAAAAAAGCAGTACTCTCCACTCTGTAGAGTTGCTATTTTATTTGAATATTTTGTTATTTTAAATCCATACCATTCTGGAATATTAGCAATAGAATTTAACATTACCTGAATGAATTGCTTTCCACATCTCAACAATTTGGAAATAATGTAATGATATATCTTCGCAAATTATATTTAATTCTCTTTCCGGTATCTTGCTTTTATTATGACAAAGTATGCAACCACCTGATTGAGTTAACCATACTTTGGTTGCATTTACTGTTGGATTTGCTTTTGAAATATGAACATGTATTGGTTCATCATTTTCATTTGTCCAAAAATAAATTTTATATCCGTTTTAATTCAAAAATACTAGGCAATTTCTAAACCTCCTAATCGTGCATATTTAAAGAAAAATGAGGCTCCATTTTTAGCTATATCCATAAATTTTTTCTTTTCTTCATCAGAATAGTTTCCACCTTCTAAAACTACTTCATAGCTTGGAAGTTCAATTACATAAGTATCAAATCCATACTCCATAGGTCTTTCAAAAGTAACACGAAGATATTCTTCACCATTTTCTTTTTTTCCTATATTAGAAAATACTCCTAATGTCCCATCAGGATATTTTGCAAATTCATATGTCATTATAATTCACGCTCCTTCTCATTTATTAAATATTTCGTAATTAGTATAACATATTTTATATTTTTTTGCTACCCAATTTTCAAATTCACCCGAAAACATAAGTTATTGACATATTTTAATAGATTTAATACATTTTTATGTCGATAACTGGCTTTTTCAGAATATTTTTTATTTACTAAATTTTCAATAAATGCCTCTTCCCGACCAATTTTAATATATTCGTATTAAAAACTGGTCAGGAAAGGCCGTTTAACTCATTTTTTATAATTATTCTTTATTTTATTCTATACTTTATTCTATAGTTTATCCTATACTTTATTCTATACTCTTGTAAAATAGACTTTTTGTAGGATTTGAAATTTCATAATAAAAAAATTACTTTCACACCACAAAACGTAAAAATGCAGTACAAAAGTAAATTTATAGTTACTATAATAGACTATTTCTCTCAAATTTATGCTTGAAAAAGAATTATTACTTTTGTATTATTATGCTAAAAAAAGAGAGCCATCTCTAGCTCTCTCGTTTGATATATATTTTCATATTTATGATAATACTACCTTATTTTTAGATAGTCAATGAATGAATTTTGAATAAATTTTGAAATAATATTTAATAATTTAGAATATTAAAATATTATGAGTTTTTTTAATTCTTATTTTTCCATATTTTATCTTTTATAAATATATATGTTTCTATCCCTAACATAAAAATAGTTGAAATTAGAAATCCAATCATAAAAATTTTATGAAAAATTAGGAAATACACAATATATATAATAATTGCTACCAAATATAGAATAACAAGAATATGCCATTTTTTTGATGAACTTTCTGCAATAATTTTATTTTTTACATTAACATCATCTTTCACTAATTCGTCTAAACTAATATAAAAAACTTCGCTTATACTAATTAAATTTTGAATATCTGGATAACCTCTATTAGTTTCCCATTTTGCCACTGCATTTCTTGATACATTAATTTTTTCTGAAAATTGTTCTTGTGTAAGCCCTTCTTTATTTCTAATTTGTTTTATTTTTTCTGAAATCTCCATAACTATCATCTCCTTTGTATAATAGTACCGTATATGTAAATATTTTTAAATACACTTAGATAAACAATCGTGTTACTTTTAGTAACATATCTACAAAATGCTAAAATTCAGATGTTTAACATCTAAAAATATTATTAACGTTATGATAACTTGTAATCTACATAATTAGAAAGCATTCCAAACTAGAAAAAAATATTAATATATATCAATTAATTTTTCTTTTCCTGTATTTGTTGTTTATCCATTCTTCTTGAAAAATTATATATTGAAAAAACAAAAATCAAGAAAAATGCAACAATCAAACAAATTGATGTTGATTGTGATAATTTAGGCAATACAGCCATAATAAAATCAGGAATATTTGCTACTCCATGAGCAATTATAGCTGGTAATAGTGATTTTGTTTTTACATAAATAAATCCGAATATAATTCCCATTAAAACGGAACCTATTACTAATATTATTCCTCCTGCCATAAAATGAATTATACCGAACAATAATGCACTTACTATAATAGCTACAACATTATTATACTTGTCTTGTATATTTGTTAAAATCAAACCTCTGCAAATAATTTCTTCTGTAAACGGCGAAACTAATAAAAGAGCAATTATTTGTAGTATTATTCCCAAGAACGGCATAATATTTGAGTAATATCTAACACTATTTTGTATTAAATTTTCATTTTCAAAATTAAGATTTATTGTCAGTATTGAAAAAATCATAGATGCTGAAAAAGCAATAATACAAGGCAATATGCACTGTTTTATGTCCACTAATTTTATATTTGTTTCTTTATACAGCCTTTTTTATGTAATAAAAAAAATAAACTTAATAATAAAATAGTTAAAATATTAGTAAGTATTGCTAACCCAAGAGTATTACTATTAATAATATTCTGCATTTGACTAACATCATTTACTGAATTTTTTACAATCATTGCAATTATATAAATCACAATTGATTGAAATAAAACATAAAACAGAATATATTCAATGGATTTTATAATACTTGTCATTTTTTATTATCTCTCCTTCATAATTTAAATTCTTATTATAATTTATTATTACAATATAAACATTAGCAATATAATAAAATAAGAATACTTACTATCTTTATTTAATTGTAAATACACAATTCCATATATAATTGCTGAAACAAACGCAAATATTCCTGTAGCAAAACTTTGCGTTAATATGTGCATTAATCCCCAAGTACATGCAAGTACAATCCCACCAAATGGAATAACTTTGCTTTTAGATATTCCTTCAAAAAACCTTTGTCCAAATGAAATAGTAAGCATTATTAAAACTACCTCAAAAAAATAGTAAGCATATTGAAAAATAAATTTTACAATTCCTAATTCATTAAATTCATTTATAATTTTCATACCGCCTATAACAAAATATTTTATTATTAAATATGCTATTAATAACACAATGGCAAATGCTATATTTTTACTTTGAATTTTATTATGGCTTATAATATCAAATTTTAACTTGCTTTTACTTTTTTTATATAATATGAGACTAATTGTTCCCCAAAGTACTATTGTCAATGTCCAATGTAAACAGCTAGTAAAAATAGTTTGCTCTTTTATAAAATTATTCTCTATCATTAGTAGTAATATTTCTTATTGTTAAAAATCCTTTTTGCGTATAATTACCTTCTTGAACTAATATAATACAACTCGGTGCTTCAAACATACTCTATATGTACCATCCTTGGTTGCTCTTTCAAAATTAACATGTATTGTTTCGTCACCTTTTAAATATATTCAATTGGAATAATATAATTCTTTTCATCTAATGGCATTATTTTTTCAGCCATACAAATTACACTTCCATTTCCAATTTCAAATCCTGTTGCTTTTAATACATCAAAATTCTTTATAGCATCCTTGTCAATTTTGGAATTCTTTTTTATTTCAATTGGATATATTGTTTTATTATCTTCTATAAGTATATCAATTTCTTTTTTGTCTTTATCTCGATAATAATATAAATATTTAGATGGATCAAGCCCCTGATTTGCATACGATCTTACAATTTCATTTACCACATATGTTTCAAAAATAGCACCGTTATACATACTTCTTTCAAGTACCATTGCATCCATGTACCCCGTCAAATAGCAAGCCAAACCAGTATCTGTCATATATAATTTAGGTGATTTTATTATTCTTGATAAATTATTATTGTAATATGGTTGTAATAGCATAACAATTCCTGTATTTACAAGTATAGAAAACCATTCGTTTCCTGTATTATTTGAGACACCAACGTCACTTGAAATATCATCAATATTTGTTACTTGACCAGTTCTTGCTGCTACACTTTGAATAAATCTAATAAATTTAAGTTCATCTTTCAAATTAATTAATTGTCTTATATCTCTTTCCATATATGTTTTTATATACTCATTAAAAAAATCATTTCTGTTTAAATTTTGATTTTTCCATAATTCAGGATAACCACCATTTAATATTTTTTCATATAATTTTGATGTACTATACCTCTTGGTATTTTTTTTATTTTTTATATCCTCGATTTTAGGCAAAAACTTATTATCCTCAATTTTTTCAATTTCTCTTTCTGATAAACTGTATAAATTAAGAATTCCAACTCTACCAGCTAAACTTTCGCCAACTTTTTCCATTGTTTGAAAAACTTGTGATCCTGTCAAAAAATATTGCCCATTAGGATCTGTTCCATTTTTTAATGCCTCATATCGCATTTCATCAATTTTTATTTTTATATATGATAATAAATCAGGTGCATATTGAAATTCATCAATTACAACAGGAGGTTCATAAGTTCTTAAAAATAATTCTGGATTTTCTAGTGCTAAACTTCTATCGTTTAGGTTGTCTAACGTAACAAATGTAATTTTTCGTTCATTATTATCTATAAAATCACGCAATAATGTGGTTTTTCCAACTTGACGTGGACCAGTTATAAGAACAACTGGAAAATTTTCAGATAATTCTTTAAATTTTGTTGAAATTGTCCTTTCAAAAAATTTACTCATAATTAATACCTCCCTTTTTAATCTATTATATATATTATACCATTTTCATTTTTTATTTCAATGTTTTTCCGACTTTTTTATAGTTATGGTTAATAAAAGTCAAAAAAAATAATATTTTTTACTTCCAACTGTATTGTTTTGTTGCTTTCTAAACCAATTAAAACCTTATATTATTTATCCTATACTTTTTATATATTAAATCAAATTTATTTTTTTACAATAAAAAATTTACTCTCACCTACAAAAATAAAAATTGTAGTGTGAAAGTAAATTTTAATCACTACAATAGGCTATTTACCTCATCTTTTAAACTTTTTCAACTCTGGACATTAAGTAGTTAGGTGCATGATTGCCTACAATATTTCCATTATCAATCATTTTTTTAATTAGCTCTGGTTGAGTATTTAAATAATGACCTGTAATAAAAAATGTAGCAGTTACATTATTTTGTTTCAATACTTCTAAAATTTTATCTGTATAACCTGCTTCATACCCAGCATCAAAAGTAAGATATACATATTTTTTTTCAGAATTTCCCATAAATAAGCTATTGTATTTTTCCATTACGTCTACATTTGTTTTCCCTACATCTGGTTGCTTATGGTTATCTGCTCTTTTTATTCCCCAACATATTTTTTTGTTACTTAAATTTGAATAATCTGAAATATTATTTGTAGAAGTATTTAAACTTCTTCCATTAAATACCTCTGCAATACAAAAACTAAATGTTATTACCGCAATCATTAGTGAAATACAATTAAAATACAATGATTTTTTTTTCACAAAAGTCCCCCTTAAAATATTTACAAATTTTTAAATTCATTATATATTATGAACAGCTAACTAAAAGAGAGCCACAAAATAAATATTTATATTAATATATTGGCTATGGAGGAAAATATGTTAAATTTTGTATTGTGTGATGATAATATCCATATTCTTAATAAATTTTCTAATATGTTGGATTTAATTTTTACAAATAACGATTTAGATGGTCAAATTGCCCTTGCAACTCCTGATCCAAATGAAGCGCTAAGTTATATAAAGAGCAATTCTGTTGATGTGTTAATTCTTGATATAAACTTTAAATCAAACATATCTGGAATTGATATAGCAAATGAAATTAGATCTATAAATAAACAAGTATATATTATATTTGCAACAGGACATTTGGAATATTTAATATTAGCGTATAAATGCAAGACTTTTGACTACTTACCCAAACCAATTTCTATGGAAAATTTAGAAGCAACAATTTTAAGACTATTTGATGACATAAAAGATAATAATTCAAAAAAGAATTTTATAAAAATTAATAATAAGAATACGTTAATTAATGCGGATTCAATATATTACATAGAGAAGAGCAAAAACAAAATCATCTTTAGAACTACAGACGCGGAATATTGTGTTAGCTCTTCTTTTAATAAATTAAAGGCGGAACTACCTTCTAACTTTGTTCGATGTCATAAATCATATATAGTTAATATTGATAACATAGACAGTATTAACAATGATGTAATACATTTTGATAAAGCCAATAATTATACATGTGCTATTGGTCAAGTTTATAAGAAAAATTTTTTTGAGGTTTTTAATAATGAATTTAATGCAAATCTTAACAAATGAAAATCCTATTTTAATTAGAATTATTACAGTAATATCTACCATAGTTCAGGCTTTTTTATATTATAGAATTTTTTCGATATTTCTAAAAGTAAAATCAACAAGCAAGCAAAAAAAATTATTTATACTAATATTATCAATTTGTTCAATAGTAGTAATGTTTTTACCAACTAGCATTTTAAAAGATTTACTAACCATAATTCCTTTTTTACTTTTATTACACTATTTATTGAATTTAAATATAAAAAATACATTTTTAGCAGTATTTCTTTCATATTTTTGTGCCATTTTATCAGAATCAACTATCAGTTTTATCCTTGTGTTTGTGTTAAATATTGAACTATATTGTATTTTAAATATACCAATATATAATTTTATGGCTCAGTTGTTCGGAAGTATATTACTATATTTTATCCCTGTTTTAGTAAATAAATTAAAAATGTGTTTCCTAAAAATTAATGTAAAGATGTCTTTAAAAGTAACTCTCATCATTAATTTCATTTTAGGAATAACAACTATGGTTCTTGAAACATACATGTTATCAACTCATATAGATAAAATTCCTTTACTATTAACACTAGCTATAATAATTTCAACATTTATATATTTCATAATTGCAATGTATAGTCTAATCCGTACAAATATATTAGAAAAAACTGAAGAAGATTTAGAAAACGAAAAAATATACAATAAAACTCTAACTTTACTTCACGATAATATCCGTGGTTTTAAGCATGACTTTAATAATATTGTTCAAGCTATTGGTGGTTATGTTGCTTTAAATGATATGAATGGTTTAAAAGATTACTATCAGCATTTACTTGAAGAATGTAAATTAACGAATAATCTAAATCTACTAAACCCGGAAGCAATTAATAACCCTTCTATATATAGCTTATTAACAAATAAATATTTTGTTGCAACAGAAAAGGGTATTACAATGAAGTTCTCTATCTTTTCAGACTTATCAAAAATTAACTTTAATATGTATGAAATTTCAAGAATAATGGGAATACTTTTAGATAATGCTATTGAAGCAGCTGAAGAAAGTAAAGATAAAATAGTTGATATTGAATTTAAATCTGATAACCAAAAGCAATTGTTCATTATAAAAAATACATGTAAAGATACAAATATATCAACAACAAGAATATTTGAAAAAGGTTACTCAACAAAAAATAGAAATTCTGGCTTTGGATTATGGAATGTACATAAAATATTATCGAAAAATACTAATTTAGATTTATATACTTCTATAGAAGACAATATGTTCAGCCAACAATTTGCGGTATATTATTAAAAGGATGCTAAAACGCATCCTTTTTTTTATTTTTCATCTTTTTTTATTAAGCATTTTGGCATTTTAGGTTGATGAAATATTGCCAAAAATATACTTCCACTGTTTGCAGATCTTTTAGCTGAATCCTCAGCAACTTTTACTAATTTTTCTACCATAGTAAACTCCTCCTTAATATTTATTATAAAAATGCTGTACAGTACATTTTATAAACTTTTTATATATTCTAAATATCCCAATTTTACATTGAATATTTTATAACTTAATTTTGTTATAGTTAGTGTTTGAAATAAAATTCCAAACACACACATATTACCTATTATTATATCTTTTACACAAAAAGATATAATAAGTACGCCTGTTGCCCACACTATAGCTTCTATCTTCTTCTTTCTTCTATCATTTTTCCTTAGTATTGGAACTGTTTCCGTATCGGCAGGTGCATACAAAATAATCATTGTAACCGCAAATATATAAGTAAATACAATAACTGCCAATTTTACATATATACTATTAAATTTTATCCACTCTGAAAAATACACATTTCCCAAATACATAAGATTTGTTGTAATAAAACATCCTATATGTGTCTTTAAATGAATCCCTCCAGAAAATGTTCTATATGGACAAATTATAGCTAAAGAAATTAAGAAATATTTCAATTTACCAAGTAGAGCTGCTAGTACAAACATTAATAATAGTTTAGGTACCTCTCCTATTAGAAGCTCAAACCCATATCTAATTACTTCTGCCCTCTCATCATCTACCTCCGGCATTTTTGATCTAACTCTATCCATAAGTTTGTTGCAAATTTGGTTTACCATAAGCAACCCCCTCTTTCTTAGATAATGATATATCTATAAAAAAAACCTGGAGCAAAACATACACAAAAGAGCCAAAAAGAGATATGAAATTTTTAAAATTAAATTTCATATCTCTTTTTACTAATTTCGTACCAGCTCTATAAGCAATCTTCTAGAATTTTCCAAGAGCCAACTTTTTCTGGGTATAATTCAAACAATAATTCTTCTTTTGTAACTGGATGAATTATTTTTAAACTATATGCCCATAGGCAAATTTGTTTTCCGTGTCCTCTTCCTCCATACTTTTGATCACCATATATACTATGATTTCTACTTGACAATTGAACTCGTATTTGATGGTGTCTTCCTGTATGTAAATTTATTTTTGCAACTGTTAAGTCCAATTCTCTATCATACTTTATTACTTCATAATCAAGTTCAGCTAATTTTGCATTTTTAGTTCCTTCATTTACGACTTTGCTCATATTCTTTGCTTGATTTTTTAATAAGTAATCTTGCATAATACCTTTTTCGGCTTCAAACTTTCCGTTCGCTATTACCAAATATTTTTTTTCAAACTGCTTAACTCTTACCTCTTCGCTAAGTCTAGAAGCTGCTTTTGATGTCTTGGCAAACACCATAACACCACCAACTGGTCTATCTAATCTATGAACTAAACCTAAATAAACATTACCCGGTTTATTATACTTTTCTTTTAAATAATCCTTAATAATTGTAAGCATATCTATATCGCCAGTTTTGTCTGCTTGTGATGGAATATTTATAATTTTTTCTACAACAATAATTTGATTATCTTCATATAACACATTTAGTTTTTGCATTTTTAACCCTCTCAATAATATCATCTATTTTATGTTTTTTCTTAAATTAAAAATTACTCTTCCCATCTTCCGAAAATTCCACAAGGTAAAACTAGCTTTGAATTCTGCATTGGAATACCAATTTCTCCATTACTGAAACTACCTTCTTTTTTTATATTTAACTTGAGAATATTTTCAAGCACCATACTAGAAATTCCTGTTGTATATGAATTTATTAAGAAAAATAATGGATTATCACTTAACACTTTGCAACATAGCTCTACTAAATTATAGATGTTATCTTCAAATTTCCATACCTCACCATTTGTACCTCTACCATATGATGGTGGATCCATTATTATTGCATCGTACTTGTTTCCGCGTCTAATCTCTCTATTAACAAATTTTACAACATCATCAATTAAATAACGAACTTTTCTATCTTGTAGACCAGATGAAGCAACATTCTCTTTTGCCCATGCTACCATCCCCTTAGAGCTATCTACATGCGTTACAGCAGCTCCTGCAGATAAACACGCAACCGTTGCTCCTCCAGTATAAGCAAATAGGTTTAACACTTTAATCTCTCTTCCACAGTTGCTAATTTTATCTATCATCCAATCCCAATTAACAGCTTGCTCAGGAAATAATCCTGTGTGCTTAAATCCCATTGGCTTTATATTGAATGTTAAATTCCTATATTTTATTTGCCATGCGTCAGGAACTTTTTTATTATATCTCCATTGTCCTCCACCTGTATTGCTTCTTATATATTCTGCATTTGCATTTTTCCACTTTTCTGGAAATGATTTGCTCTTCCATATGATTTGTGGATCAGGTCTTACAAGTACAATATCTTTCCACTTTTCTAATTTTTCACCATTTGCCATATCTAATATTTGATAATCATTCCAATTATTTGCTAAATTCATATTATAACATCTCCTAGTTACAATTTTTTTATTATTTCTATAAATTTTAGTACTAACACGTAATCTACAGTAAAAACTATACCTGCTAACACAATAATAAATGTTAGTACTTTATTACTGGATCTTTGAATACGCTCCTGTTCTGATAAACAATTTTTTTCTTTTTTAAGTACTCGTGCTATATTTATCATTCTGACTCCTCCCGACTATAATATTATATTCAGGGTTGTCCATTTTAGAACATAAGCCTTATTAAAATAATCCACACTATTATACCATTTTTGGCATAAATATCAAGACATAGAAAAACTAGTTATCAACTCAGCAGTTCAGTTTCTATATCTGATTTTTTCTATTTAAACTATTAGCATTTGGGAGAACTTTCATATTATATGAAAAAGCAAGGTATTTAGAAATACCTTGCTCATTATTCTTACTTTGAAATTAAATCACATATCAAATTACTAATTTCTGTTGGATTATCAATACTTAAACCTTCAATCAATTTAGCTTGAGCATACAATATTTTAGCATATTTCTTTAGAGCTTCTTTATCTGTTTCATATAAGCTCTTCAATTTTTCTGCAATTGCATGATTCTCATTTATTTCCAAAGATGTTTTTGCTTGAATAGATTTATTATTTGGCAAAGCATTTATAACTTTTTGCATCTCCACGGAAATTGCCCCTTCACTTGTTAAGCATACCGGATGCTCTTTTAATCTATTTGTAAAACATACCTTTGAAACCTCTGGGATTGCTTCTTGCATTATTGTTAACATATCTTTACTGTCTTCGTTTAACTTTTCAATTTGCTTTTTTTCTTCTTCGCTCTCTAAATTCAAATCATTTGCAGAAACATTTGCAAATTCTTTTTCTTCATAATTTACTAATACCTGAAGAACAAATTCATCAATTTCGTCTGTTAAATATAAAATCTCATATCCTTTATCTTTAACTCCCTCAACTTGTGGTAACATATCAATCTTATCAACAGTTTCCCCACACGCATAGTATATCTTATCTTGTCCTTCTTTCATTCTAGTAACATACTCTTTTAATGTTACTAATTTCTTTTCAGTTGAAGAATAGAACATCAACAAATCTTTTAGTTTGTCTTTATCAACACCAAAATTATTGTAACATCCGAATTTTAGCTGAATACCAAATGTTTTAAAGAATTTTACATATTCGTCTCTATTCTTGTTTAACATATCCTCCAATTCAGATTTTATCTTTTTCTCAATATTTTTAGCAATTGTTTTTAATTGCCTATCTTGTTGTAAAATTTCTCTTGAAATATTTAATGATAAATCTGGACTATCTACCAACCCTTTTACAAAACTAAAGTAATCTGGTAGCAAATCCTTACACTTTTCCATTATCAACACGCCATTTGAATATAATTGCAATCCTTTTTCAAATTCCTTTGTGTAATAATCATATGGAAGTACAGAAGGAATATATACTAACATGTCGTAGTTAAGCATACCTTCTACGCTGGCTCTTATAACTTTTGTTGGCTTCTCAAAGTCCCCAAATTTCATAGCATAAAAACTATTAAGCTCTTCATCTGTTACTTCTGATTTTTTCTTTTTCCATATTGGAATCATGCTATTTAAAGTTTCTGTTTCTACTTTTTCTTCATATTCATCCTTAGAGCCTTCCTTAAGCTCCTTTTTTGTTACATCCATTTTTATTGGAAATCTTATATAATCTGAGTATCTTTTTACAATTCCTTTTATTCTATATTCATTTAGAAAATCTGAATATTTTTCTTCTTCCTGATCATCTTTTATATGTAAAATGATTTTTGTACCAAAATCATCTTTTTCTGTTTCTTCAATTGTGTATCCATCTGCACCTTTTGATGTCCATTTATACGCTTTTTCTTCACCATATTTCCTACTTATAACTTCAACCTCTTTGCTAACCATAAATGCCGAATAAAATCCAACTCCAAATTGTCCAATTATATCTACATCATCTTTCTTTTCGTTTTCATTCTTAAATGCAAAAGAGCCACTTTGAGCTATAGTTCCTAAATTTTGCTCTAGTTCAGCAGAACTCATACCAATTCCTCTATCCTCTATGGTTATTGTCCCTTGATCTTTGTTGGCTGTTAGTTTAATCACTAAATCATCCTTATTAATATCAATATTCTTGTCTGTTAATGATTGATAATATAATTTGTCCATTGCATCACTTGCATTTGAAATAAGCTCTCTTAAAAAGATTTCTTTATTTGTGTATATTGAGTTTATCATTAAATCTAAAAGTCTTTTTGACTCTGCTTTAAATTGTTTAGTTTCCATATAAAACACCTCTTAATTTAATTATTTACAAATCGTATAATATACCCATTTTTTAGCAAAGTCAATACCAGAGTGCTAATTCACAAAATTTTCACACTTATGAACAATAGTGGGCATTTAACATTAGCAGTAATATAAAATTTTTTCTTTGCTCGCGTTTTATTGTTCGTGCGCGAAAAATCGCTATGAAACTTTCCAATGCAATGTTAGCCAAACTTTTATATAATAGGAATTCCAGAGAAATTTTCTATAATATAGCAAAAGGACGCCCAAACAGAGCGTCCAACATTTTGTTTAGTGGATCTTATAGCTATACTTCTCGAGTTGTGAAAACGGAATATATAACTTTGAATTTCTTTCTGTCAGTACTGCAACCATACGATCTGTAACAGTAATAATTTTTCCAGTTATCCGTCTAGACGTAGGTGTATACTTTATGTCGATTCGTTTTCCAACATCTGATTGGCAAATATGTACCAAGATACCACCCCTCCTTTGCGATTTCTTCTTGAATGTCAAAGAGCATTATACCTCAAGATGAACCATATTGTCAACATTTTACTCAATTCTCAGATTATATCTAATTCCATATTTCTTGGCTAATTTAGCCACTTCATCTTCAAACATTCTTTGTTTTATAGATTTATTTTCTTCTTTTTCATTTAAATTTTTCATAAGATATTTAAAATCTGTTTCTTCATCTATAACAAAATTATTGTTTTTAAACATACAAATAGCTGCTTCGTTTTCCTTATCTACCCATGCATATAGTACTTGATAATTCTTATTTATTATATTATTTAAAATTTTTTTACCTATACCATTTCGTCTATTTTCATATGTAACATATATAAAATCAATCATTTTTTCATCCGAGTAATCATCAACAGAAAAAGCTGCTACAATATTCTCATCATCGTACCATAATTTGTATTTATCTATATTTTCTCTAATTTCTTCTTCGCAATAATTAACAATTTTTTCTAAATCACATCTTTCCATAGAAGCAATTTCTTTACTATTAAAAATAATGTCTAACTTAAAATCTAAAATAAGATCTACATCTTTAATTTCAGCCTGTAATTCTCTATACATACTAATTCCTCCATATTTATTTATAGCATATTTCTTAATTTCTTTAAACAAATTTTTTACTAAAATTTTAGTAAAAAAATTAAAATTTATATTGACAGAATCTAAATTATATTATATACTAACTATCGTTGAAAGAAGAACACGCGCCCTTAGCTCAGTTGGTCAGAGCAACCGGCTCATAACCGGTGGGTCCAAGGTTCGAATCCTTGAGGGCGCACCAAAAATCTGGATACTCACAAGTATTCATTTTTTTATTAATCGACATTTGGGTAGGTGGCCGAGTGGCTAAAGGCGGCAGACTGTAAATCTGTTCTCATTTGAGTACGATGGTTCGAATCCATCCCTGCCCACCATAAAAGAGTATAGTCTTGCTATACTCTTTTATTTTTTTCTCGATGGATTCGAAAAGGAGTTTGCCTATAAGATATTTAATCAGCATGTGATTTTTTATGTAAACAAAATGAAACCGATATGCTTTTACATATCGGTTTCATTTTTATTCAACTTCTGTTGTACCATTTTGGTATTGTTGATTTAATTGTTGATAGAAACTTTGGTATTGAGAAATGGTATTTAATGTTTGATCAAAGTTTAAAGCATTTGGCAATTTATAATTTACTCCAAATGTGTCAACTCTTACCCTTGTAGTTTTTGGAACATTCTTTTCTGTCTGCTCATCAGATTCATTGCTTTTCTCTGGTATAACTTCGGTATTTCCATCTACATTCTCTGCTACTTCTCCTGACTCTGTTATTTCTGTAGACGTATTATTTGTACTTCCATCAGCCTCTTCAGAATATAGTTTTCCAATTTCCTCAATAAATTCATATCCTTCGATTACTTTTCCAAATGAAGCATAGTTCTGATTTAAGCTGTTTAAAGATGCTTTATCATCAGTCGTTACAACAAAAAATTGAGAGCTTGCAGAATTGTATCCTTCTTCAGTTAATCCATAAGAGCTATAATCAGACCTTGCCATACCAATTATACCTTTTCCAAATTTGACGTCGTTATTTACACCGTTTGCAGCGAACTCACCTTTTATTGAGTATGTATAATTATCAACATCGTCTTCAATTTGATATTTACCATCTTTATATAATAATATTTTACCTTCTTTTTCTTCCTTTGGTAATTTCTTTATTTTTTCTGGTAAATCAGAAGCCTTTATCTCTTTTGTTTCTTTTGTTTTTGTATTTTCACATGTAATCTTATCATTTTCCACGCTCTTTATTGTATATGATGCGAATAAATCCCTATAACTTGCCGAACCACTTCCATCTCCATTTTTGTCTCCACCTTGTACAACAAAATCTTTTACAATTCTATGGAATGTTAGTCCATCATAATAACCATTATTAGCAAGTGCTATGAAATTTGCAACCGTTTCTGGTGCAGAATCTGGATAAAGCTCTATTTTTACTGTACCATTTTTTGTTTTTCCCTCACTATCTATATACGATACTTCCATCGTTACTATTGGATTCTTATTCCCTCTAAAAATTCCATAACATACATATGCGATTAACGCCGTTACTAGTATAATTACTACTATTAATAATGCTTTACTTTTGTCTTTCATTTAATATTCTTCCTTTCGTTTTTTATTTTATATGCTTATATTATCAAAAAGAAATTGCTCTTGCATTCTCTTTATTGAGCGTTTTATTGCCTTTGCTCTTATCTCACCAATTCCTTCAACCTCATCTAATGCTGGTATATCTGCTTGAATAATATGCTGAAAGGATTTGAACGTTGTCACCAAATTTTCAACTATATTGTTAGGCATTCTTGGTATTTTGCTTAAAATTCTATACCCTCTTGTAAACACGCTAACTTCTTCGTGATTTTCAAAGTCATCGTAACCAAGTACTTTTGCCATAAGTTGCGTATTCATAAGCTCTTCTAAATCCATACTGCGAATTGTTTCCAAAGCTCTTTCAACATTTTTCTTTCTCTTGTATACAAGATAATCTTTTATAATAAAAGTTTCTTCCTCTTCTAAATTGCCTAACAACTCTTCTAACTGCATTTGGAACAATCTTCCTTGTTCTCCAAGTTCGTATATTGCCATGTTTACTTCATATGCAACTTTTAAAATCATCTCCGCTCTTTGTATGCAATCAATTACATTTTGTAGAGTTACTATATCATTAAATTCGTATTCATTCAATAGATTTAATTTATCATCAAAAACTTTTTTATATTTTTCTGCTGTTTGCAGAGCTTGATTTGCTTTTGTTATTACTCTAGAGCTATCTTGCAACACATATCTTATATCTCCCTTAAATATAGTTATTACATTTCTCCTTTGAGATACACTTATTACAATTTTTCCAGTTTGCTTTGCTGTACGCTCTGCCGTTCTGTGTCTTGTTCCTGTTTCATTTGTAGTGATGCTAGGTGATGGTATCAATTGTGCATTTGCATATAAAATTTTCTTAAGATCTTCACTTAAGATAATTGCTCCATCCATTTTTGCAAGCTCATACAACCTTGATGAAGTATAATCTACATTTAAATTAAAACCGCCATCAACTATATCTAACACGTCTTTGGTATCACCAATTACAATTAAACCTCCAGTTTTAGCTTTTAAAATATTTTCCAAACCTTCTCTAATTTTCGTACCTGGTGCAATTAATTTCAGTATTTCGGTTATTACCTCATCTCTTCTTTGGGCCAAATTAATCACTCCTAAAGTTATTTTAGTTTCAAGGCATTTAACGCCTCATTCACATTTTTCAAGCCTATTATATCTAATTTAAATTTCTCTTTCAATAGTTTTTTGTTACTTTCTGGAATAATGCACGTCTTAAATCCCAATTTTTCGACTTCTTTCAACCTCTTTTCTATAAAATTCACACTTCTTATTTCACCAGTTAATCCAACCTCTCCTATTGCAACAAAATCTTTCGGAATACTTAAATTCTTATAACTTGATGCAACAGATAAAATAACCGCTAAATCTACAGCCGGTTCCGATACTTTTATTCCACTGACAACATTTAAATAGATATCTTGGTTTGATAAGTTCATGTGTGCTCTTTTTTCGAGCACAGCCATTAAGAGCGTAAGTCTATTTCCGTCAAATCCATTTGCGGTTCTTCTTGGGAAACCAAAAACGGTAGTACTTGTTAAAGCTTGTAATTCAATCAATAAAGGTCTAGATCCCTCCATTGTTGCTACAACAACTGACCCTGAGGTATTTTCTTCTCTTTCCGAAATTAGTATCTGAGAAGGATTTTCAATTTCTACCATTCCCTCATTTTGCATCTCAAACATACCTATTTCGTTTGTTGACCCAAAACGATTCTTCACACTTCTAAGTATTCTATATGAAAAATATCTTTCCCCCTCAATATATAAAACTGTATCTACCATATGTTCCAAAACTCTGGGACCCGCGATATTTCCTTCTTTTGTAACGTGGCCAATTATTATTGTTGTAATATTGTTACTTTTACAAATTTTCATCACTCTAGCTGTTATTTCTCTAACTTGACTCACTGTTCCTGCAGCCGATGTTATTTCATCAGAATACATTGTTTGAATTGAATCAATTATTACAAGCTTAGGATTAATTTCTAATATGCTTGTTTGGACATTATCAATATCAGTCTCACCAAGAAACATTATATCATCGTTTTTTATATTCAATCTATCAGCTCTAAGTTTAATCTGCTCGGCAGACTCTTCTCCTGAAACATATAACACTTTTCCATTTCCATTTATTTTATCGCAAAGCTGCAAAATAAGAGTAGACTTACCAATTCCAGGCTCTCCTCCAACCAAAATAAGAGATCCTCTAACTATTCCACCCCCAAGGACTCTATCCAATTCTGAAAAACCCGTGGAAGTTCTAGAATTTTCCTTTCCCACCACAGAATTCAAAATCATTGGCTTATTTATTTTTTTATTTTCGCTTCCTGCAACTATCAAATCATCTGTTTTTTTAATTTTTTCTTCTACAAAACTATTCCATTCGTTACAAGCTGGACATTTTCCAAGCCATTTTACTGACTCGTATCCACATTCATTACAAACAAATATTGTTTTTGCCTTCGCCATATTTTAACTTTTTCTCCTCTTCGTATGCTCTAAGTAGCTCATCTAGAACAATTATGAACATTGCATGCGACCATCCAAGACCAATAACCCATTGAAAATTTTCATCATCATTACTTACCTGTTCCGATAAAAAACCATGCTTAGCACTTGTATTAACAACATATTTAAAACACATTTCAGCTCTCGATATGTCTCCTGCTTTTAAATAATATAAAGCCATCCACAATGTTGTTATTATCCACGGATTTTTTCCACCCATATATGAATCACCTTCAAAACGTAAATAACCATCTTTATATGTTCTAAGTGTCATATTAATTTTGTCTACAGTGTTTTTTATAACTTTTTCTTCCACATCAAAAACATCAAACGGATAAACTGCTCCCATAACACTAATATCCATTATACAATCTTTTGTGTTTCTTTTTAACACTTTTGCTTTTTTTTCTATAAGGTTTTCTTGTATATAATCTTGTAAAAACGCAATATATCTATTAAGTTTCTGAATTAACTTATTTCTTTTTTCTTTTTTTAATCTAGAATTTTTTTCATCGTCATTATCCAGTTCATCATAAATATTCTTCATTGCATTAAAACTTGCTACAATTGCACATAGAGAATACAGGTGTATTCCTTCATGCATTTCCCATAAATCATAACTTACTTGCTTTGCAGGTTCAAATACTTTTTTATATTTAGCTCTCAAGTCTCGTTTAACTATGTCATTATCATCTACATCGAGAATATTTTCAACATATTCAACTAAAAACTTAATTGCATTTTCACACATTTTTAAATTTTTTTCTAGAAAGCTTCTGTCCTTATATAATTTGTAGTGTTCATATACACCATATATAACACTTGCCGTTTCATCTACTTGATATCCCCAACATGGAGCAAGTCTTCCATCTGTAAAAAATCTTTGTTCCCACATTCCATTTTCACTTTGAGTCTCCTTACAGAATTTATTATAAAATAGCTCTGTTTCATCTTTCATTTTTAGTAAATCAAATGCCTTCGTAATAAATATTGCATCTCTTGGCCAACAATATCTGTACCCACCGCTTTTGCATCTTTCATCGTCAACTTCTAAAGCTGCGGCAACACCACCACATTCATAATTAATCAGTAGTGGATATAATAAAATTGTTCTATTATATATTTCAACCAATTTTTTATTAAAATTGCTAGCAACATTTTTTATTTTTATTGAATTATGCATTTCAACATAGTTTTGCCAATAGTTTATTGTTTCATCAAATTCTGAATCATCATCAAATTTAAGTACATCATATATTTTATTTTCAAATTCTTTTTGATTTTCACCTGCCCAAACATATAAATAAAATTCCACGCTATTTCCGGGTTTGAGAATTCCAAGATTATATGAAATTGCAATTTCGTTCGACATTCCAATATAATCCTTATCTTTTAAAATTCCTGATGTAATGTGCTCCGAAACATCATTTAATCTATGCCCATACAATAGATTTTTCGAAAATATACAAAAAGTATAATTATGGTTATATTGAACAATTCCATTTTCGAAAATCCTACTTCCATAATTCTCCAGTGAACTCGATAAAATTTTACTATTAACAATAAAATTTAAATTCATGTCAATATCATTTTCATTTTTAATAATATATTTTTTTACCAATATATCTCTATTAATAAGTGCACAATCTGTCTGCTTTACTTTTATTCTAAAATACAAATTTTCTATTTCTGTAACAAGAATATTAGTATTTTTAATATATTTTTGATTATATACATTATTATAGTCATCATGTAAAAATACAATATTAGAATCATTTATTTTTAAACCTATATGGAAAAAATCCACAAACTGTCTACCATCTATAACTGGGTAACAAAATCTCTGCATCTCTCCATGTTCCGTATAACTTGCTACAATATTTTTATTACCAATAATTGCTCTATTGAAAAATTTATCCATACTAATCCTCTCCTATGAATAAAATTTTTTGTTAATTATTCTCAACTATTTCTAGTATTTGCCTTTCTAATGTTTTAATTCTTTCATTCAATTTCTCAATCTCTGCATCGTTTACAGTATTTGCCAAGATGTCTTCTTTTACAATACTTTCCATGTCAGCCAGCTCTTCTTTAAGAGTTTCCATTCTATCTATAATTTCAAGTTTTGCATATTCTTTAACACGCTCACGTCTTACAATATCTGTAAGTTTAACGGTTTTTGTTAGTTCATATGTTTCTCCGTAATCTGGTATTGTAACAGGTACTTCGGTGTCTTCAATTATTTTATTTTTTAGAACCTTTTGACCATGCTCTTCACCATGAACTAAGAAAATATGCTCTGGCTTTTTTATAAATGAATATACAAAATTAAGAAGTCCTTGTTGATCTGCATGTCCAGAATAACCTTCTATATATTCAACTCTCGCATTAACTGATACCTCTTCACCAAATATTTTTATTGTTTTTGCACCATCAACAATTTTTCTTCCAAGAGTTCCTATAGCCTGGTATCCAACAAACAAAATCGTATTCTTAGGATCCCATATATTATGTTTTAGGTGGTGTTTAATTCTTCCAACTTCACACATTCCACTTGCAGAAATAATTATGCATGATTCATCGCTCTCATTTAGGGCCTTAGACTCATCCACAGTCTGTGTAAATTTTAACCCTGGAAATTCAAGAGGATTATCTCCTCTTTTTATTAATTCCTGCGTCTCTTCATCAAATAAATCCATATTTTCCCTAAAAACTTCCGTTGCAGATATCGCAAGCGGACTATCAACATATACTGGTGTATGCATTAATAAATCGAATCTTCTATCAAATTCTGGATTATCATTTGAAGATCCTTTAAACTTATTTAATTCATATAAAATTTCTTGAGTTCTTCCAACAGCAAATGATGGAATTACAACTGTTCCCCCCTGACTTATTGTATCTGTAACAATTCTTATAAATTTTTCTGCTTTATTTTCATTTTCAATGTGCAATCTATCTCCATATGTTGATTCCATAACTAAAAAATCGGCATCTTCAATCATTGTAGGTTCTGATAATAACGGAATATCATTGTTTCCTATATCTCCAGAAAAAACAATTTTTTTATTTTCTCCATCTTCTCTAATCCATATTTCTATGGTGGCAGATCCTAGCATATGTCCTGCATCATTAAATCTAACATGTATATCATCATCAATCTCAATTATTTGGTCATAACCAACACCTCTAAAGAGCTCCAACGACTTAGCAGCTGTTTCTGCATCATAAATTGGAACAATAAGATCTTCGCCTCTACGAAGCCTCTTTCTATTCTTCCACTCAGTCTCAGTTTCTTGAATGTGACCACTATCCGGTAACATAATCGCACACAAGTCACATGTTGCATTTGTTGCAAAAATAGGCTTTCTATACCCATCTTTATACAGCTTTGGTATTCTTCCTGAATGATCTATATGAGCATGCGTAAGCAACATAAAATCGATTTCTTCAATATTATATGGAAACGGCTCATTATTCTTAATTTCTTCTTTAGTTGAACCCTGGTATAATCCGCAATCAACTAAAAATTTTTTTCCAGCCCCCTCTACAAGAAAATTTGAACCTGTAACAGTTTTAGTTGCTCCAAAAAAAGTAACTTTCATTAGTACCTCCTAATTTACACAAATATTTTTATCTTTCTATTTTCTCTTTTCACAAAGCCATACATTTCATCGTCTGTCAACTCAAAGTGAGCTTTATGCTCTGCAATTTCTTCATCATAATATTCTACATCAATCCCATTATTTACACGTTTATATTTGAACGTAATTTTACTAATATTTACCATTTTTGCCTCAAAAATATACTTTACAATAAAATAATTAACTCTTGCGAAGTCTGAAAAAATATCGACAACTCTATTTTTTTTTAATTTTTTTACAAACTCTATTTGTAATTTTTCCATATCATTTTTTAAAAATCTATATTCTTTCAACTTTTTATCTTCTAATGGTAAACAGTTGTAATATCTTATCTCATATACTAAATTTAAAAGTTCTTTCTTTAAATCGTACACTTCAATTTTTCTGTAGAAACAAGATATAACCTTTTTCTGTAACTCTAATAATGATTTAACAATTATTCCATCTTTATTATAACAAGATTTTAAATTATTTAAATCATCAACTTCTTTTTGAATTATTTTTTTCTCATTAACATATTCAAAAGGATTCATTATCTTTCTGCATGCTGTTATTTCGTTTGATAATTGATTTTTATACTTTATCAGTGAAATTTTATAACTATCTATATCTTTATATTTTTTTGATATTTTTTTGGTTGAATATTCTTTATTCAATATCTTTGGATTTGATAAAATGGAATCAATCTTACATATAAGTTTTGTATTTTCATTCATTTTATCTGTAATTTTCGATATATATTCCGATTTATTTGAAAATTCGGCTAATTCACTTTCTTTTTTATTTAGATATTCCATAACTTCATTCTCATATTTGTCTCCGTTATTAATGTAGATTACTAGACATGATTTTATGAAACACATTAAAAAGTCCTCTGCTTTTGATCTTCCGTATAAATTTTTTAATTGTAATGATAATTCATCTATTACTTTATGGCTCTTTATTACTGCTTCTAATTCACGCTCTCCTAAAAGTATTATTAAGTCTTGATACAATAAGTTATAGTATTTTTCAAATTCATCTTCTAAAACATTATTCCACGACCATCCATTAAAGTCTCTGATAATTTCTACCCCATTAATTGCCATTCCCTTTTCTAGGGTAAGAAGTACTGCTTTCTCAATAATATTTTCCATTTTTTTTGTATATGGGGTTTTTATATAATAGATTGCTTGTAATAAATCGGTATCTTTAGGAAATGTCTTTATTATTTTATTTTTTCTACTAACATATAATTTTCCCTTGGTCTCGTCTGGATCTAATATCTCAATCACATCACATCTATGCTCTATTGTATCTACAATGTCCGATATAATATCTATTTTAGACTTTGCATTTGGTTTTGTTTTTTTGTAATCGTTATAAGCTCCCTCAATTTTATATATAATGTTAAGTACTAAACTTTTTGCTTCATCAGTATATCCTTTTTTTTCAAGTAATTCCTCGAATTGAATATCATAATTATTTTTGGAAAGTAAATTATCTTTGCTTCTTTTCAAATTAAATCTCCCCTTTATTCATCATTACTTGGTTGCATTTTAAGCTCTTCCCAACGTTCCTTACTCATTAATACTTCTCTTGGCTTACTTCCTTGATATCCAGAAATAATGCCCCTTTCTTCCATTTGATCTATTATTCTTCCAGCCCTGGCATATCCAACTTTAAATTTTCTTTGAATAAAAGATGTTGATGCCTGTCCTGTTTCAACAACAGTTTCTATTGCCTCGTTCAAAAATGGATCACATGTATTATCTACTGATTCACCCTCAAGTATTTCTTTATCTGATTTATTATTATTTTCTATTGTTTCAATAATTTCATTATTATATACAACTTCTCCAGCATTACTTTTAATAAAGTCTACAATTTTCTCGACTTCTTCATCTGAAACAAAAGCCCCTTGAATTCTTTGAGGTTTAGTTGCTCCAACTGGATAGAATAGCATATCACCCTTTCCAAGCAATTTTTCTGCTCCAGCACAATCTAATATAGTTCTTGAATCAACTTGTGATGAAACAGCGAATGCAATTCTAGATGGAACATTCGCTTTTATTAAACCAGTAATAACATCAACGGACGGTCTTTGTGTTGCTATTACTAAATGCATACCGGCAGCTCTTGCTTTTTGTGCTAATCTACAAATTGCTTCTTCAACGTCTTTTGCTGCAACCATCATTAAATCTGCAAGCTCGTCTATAATAATTACGATTTGTGGCAATTTAGCATTCTCATTTTCCTTTTCTATAGCCTTGTTATATCCATTTAAATCTCTAACACCTTTTTGTGCGAATTTACTGTATCTCTCATCCATTTCAATAACAGCCCATGCAAGTGCACCAGCAGCTTTTTTGGGATCTGTAACAACAGGAATTAGAAGGTGAGGTATTCCATTATATACTGAGAGCTCAACAACCTTAGGATCAACCATTACAAGCTTAACCTCGCTAGGTTTGGCGTTATATACAATACTTGTTATAATTGAATTTATACAAACGCTTTTACCCGATCCAGTAGATCCCGCGATTAAAACGTGTGGCATTTTTGCAATATCAGCAACAACAGTTTTACCAGCAACATCCTTACCTAAGGCAATACTTAATTTAGACTTATTATTCTCAAATTCATCGCTATCAATTACTTCTCTTAAATGAACTGCTTCCTTTGTTTCATTAGGCACTTCAATACCCACCGCCTGTTTTCCAGGTATTGGAGCCTCAATTCTTATTGTTTCAGCAGCTAAATTTAAAGCTATATCGTCTGCCAAGTTTGCAATCTTACTTACTCTTGTTCCCTCTGCTGGTTTAAGTTCATATCTTGTAATTGTAGGACCTACAGATACATCCTGAACTTTTGCCGATACACCAAAACTAAATAATGTTTTCTGTAATTTTGCAGCATTTTCTGTTAGAGCTTTTGCACTACCTTTTGTTGCTTTTTTTTCACCTAAACTTAGTATTTCAACAGGTGGATATTCATAATGCTCGTCTGCAACAACTTGTGAATGTTCAAGTTGTAGTACTTCCTTCGTCTTATCTTCCTTTTCTTGATCGACTGTTTCAAATAGTTCATTTCCACCACCTGACTTTGGAACATTATTTTTATATATATTGTTTTCAATATAATCTTTATTTTTATTAGATCTATCTTCCATCATATTAATTGTTAGTTGCTCATCAACCTGAAGAGCTGCTTGTCTTTTTTCCTCTTTTTCTCTTTGTTTACGCTCTTTGGCGGTTTCGGGCCTTCCTTCAACTTGATCCCCTAAATCTTCTTGTATAACAGATTTCTTCTTAGGTGTCTTTTCTATGTAGTTTTGTTTGTTTAATTCGCGTTCTTCATATTTCTTATCTATGTAATTTCCAATTTTCTCACCTGGTTTTAACCTGAATACAATTACAGCAACAATAACCATTACTCCAACAACAATTATAAGTGCCACAACTGGAGAGAATAATTTTGCAAGTGGATATGCTATTATAGCACCTAGCACGCCACCACCTTTATTTGTTGTTCCCAAGTGATATGCTCTATCAATAACTTCTGAAAAAGATATATTATATTCTAAAACATTATTAATCATCTGAATTATCGATAAAAGCGAAGAGAAACATAAAACCAATGCTCCAATCGGTATCACTTTAGCCATTATTAAATCTTTATGTTTGCTCGCTGTATATATTGCACATACAAATGGTATAATTGGTGCAACAAATTTTATTATTCCAAAAATACCTCCCAAAATATCATTTAGCCATATTCCCATTGTACTTGATTTTTTATATATCAATACAGTCATTACAATTCCAATCAATATTAGTAATACAACCTTAACGTCAGAATCTAATTTGAATTGTTTTTTTTTGTTTTTATTACTTGAAACTTTTTTCTTTGCCATTCAATTTTATCCTCCTATTAAAAAAAGTAATCGGATATGTGTAAATTAACTAAAACTCCCCGATTACTGATTTTCTATTATTTAAGCTCATTACGATTATTTTGTATTATTCTTAGTGCCTCTTGCAATGCTACCTCTATTCCATTTAATACATTGTCAGCATAATCTTTTGTACCTTTTGAAATTTCTCTTGACATTTCGTTTGCAGTTTCAATAATCTCTGCTTTTTTCTCATAAGCTTTTTTGGTTATTTCATGTTCATCTATCATTGAGATAATTCTATTTTCAGCTTCTTTTACTATATCATCTGCCTCTTTTTGTGCTTCAACTAAAATACGTTGACGCTCCTCTTTAATCCACTTTGCCTGTTTTAGCTCTTCTGGTAATTTTAATCTTAATTCACTTATTTGCTCTAAAATTTCTTCTTTATCTACTACAACCTTATTAGAGAAAGGTACACCTTTGCTTTTTTCTAATATGTCTTCAATACTTTCTAGTATAGTAAAAATTTCCATTGCTTATCCCCTTTCAACTAAAAATATAAGATTAGCTCTCCCATATTTTCTGGTATCATAAATTTCTACATTCATCTCTTCTAGTTCTTTTATCTCTCGTTCTTTTTGATCTGTTTCTATAATTATAATTCCATCACTCTTTAATAGTTTATACTCTAATATTAAACTAACTGCTTTTACTGCAATATTCAATTCATATGGTGGATCAAGAAATACAATATCAAATTTTTCATTTATTTTATATAGGTCTTTAAGGAAATCTGTATAGTCTTTATTTGCTACAACAGCATTTTCTTGTAATTTCGTCTTATTTATGTTTTCATTTATAAATTTTAGTGCTTCTTTTGATTTATCACACATATATGCTTTTTTACACCCACGGCTAAGAAACTCAATTCCTATTGCGCCACTTCCAGCAAAAAGATCCAATACAACGGAATCATCTATCCTATCGTTTATTATATTAAATAGTGATTCTTTCACTCTGTCGAGTGTTGGTCTTGTGTTATTACTGTCTATCGAACTTAATTTTGTCCCCCTAGCCATTCCGACTGATAACCCTCATACTTACTCCTATTATAAAATCAAATTCAACTACTATTTTATAGATATTTTAGTATATGTCAATAGCTTTTATAAAATTGTCACATAGATTTAACAAATTTGTAATATAAAGCCAATATTGAGTTTACAGTAGTTTTACATATATTTTATTTAATGCAAAAATTATGATTAAGAATATCTTAACCATTATTTTTACACTAAATAATTAATAATATTATCTATATAAATAAAAACAGAGGACTATGAATCACCTCTGTTTTATCTTTAGTAATCAATTATCTTTTTTTGCATCCTTTATTAGCTCTAACTGAGAAATCAATAAGGATTCCATTTTAGCTCTATAAACATCAAGTTGTTTATCTAGGTCTTCTAATTCCTTCTTTTTCATAACAATTGATTGAGATAAATTCTCTACAGATTGTCTCGCTGTCCCTTCGGCATCTTTTATTATTTGAGATGCTTGCTGTTTAGCATTGTTTTTTACTTCATCCGCGGCAGATTGAGCAATAACCAAAGTGTTTTGAATGGTTGATTCCATTCCCTTATAATGCTCTAGCTCTTGTTTCAATTGTTCTATTTCTTTTGTTGATGCTGATAGTGCTTTACATTTTCCTTCAAGTTCATCTGTTATTTGATCTAGGAATTCATCAACTTCTTCAACACTATAGCCATTCCATCCGTTTAGAGAATTTTTTATTTTCTACATCTAAAGGTGTAATCATATACTATCCCTCCTAAACTTATATTTTACTCGTTTGGTGTATTATTTTTTAGCCATGAAACAGAAAGTTTATTTTTTATTTCCTCTCTAGCCATTTCAGTTGTAATGTCATAGTTGTATGGAGCTATCAAGAATATTGAGTTTGATACCTTTTGCATATGACCATCTAACGCATGAACAGCACCGCTTACGACATCTATAATACGTCTTGCAATATCTTTATTTACATATTCTAAATTAACAATTACAGATTTCTTGTCCTTTAAAAGATCACAAATACTTTCAGATTGTTCAAAAGATGTAGGCTGAGATATTACCATTTTAACCTGTTGTGCTTGTGGTAAGCTCAATAACTTGGTATTACGTTTTCCCCAAGCTTTCTTTTCTTCTACGGTTTCCTCTTCTTGCTCATAATCATCGTAATCGTATTCATTTTCATCTTTATCTTCTGCAGTATCCATACCAAATAAATCCCAAACCTTGTTCATTATAGCACCTGACATAAATATAACCTCCTAAATTCTAATACTCTTCATTTGTATTATTTGCATATAGTATCTAACTTTTTTCCAGTCGTGTCAATACTTTTGTTACTTTGTAACATAAAAATAATATTATTGTAATATTTTTGTAATATTTAATTTTCTATTTGATCGTATACCGATATAGTTTTTCTATTTGATAACGTTGATATATCATATCCTGCCTCTTTAAGTTCCGCATACGTATAATTTTCTACAATAGAATATTTATCATTTGATTTTAATACTTTTACAATAATTTTTTCTTTCAACCCAGCTCTATTTCTTATAATATAAGCAAAATTTCCTTCATATTTTATCGCTGAATTCGGAATTTTTAATCCTGAATAACTCCACCAAATTACATCAAAAGAAGTTTTCCTGTATTTTATTAAATCAACAACCGAATTTGTTACTTCAAATACTATAAGCTGTTTTCCAGATGTTTGCTCTTTCTTATCAACAATCTTTGCGGGAATTTCGCTAGAATCCTGTAGTCTAAGTTTAATATTTTTCCCAATTTCACAATTTCGCGCTTCCTCTGAATCCAGTATACATGCCACATAGCATTTAAAGTTATTAACAATTTTTCCTGAATCTATAGTTGATGCAATTATTTTTCCCGATTCAATATTCAAATTGCTAAGAAACGATTCGGATAGATAGGATAAATCATCACTCCTAAGTTTTGTTTCAAGTCCATCAACCCTATATGATATAACACCGCTATTCTCTGCTTCAATATATGTCGATCCATCTTTTAATTGATTTTCATATTCTTCTCTATCTTTTAATAGTGACTTCAATGTTTCATTATCCGAATCTTGGGCTCTAATTTTTATTTTTTTTGTAATATAATTTCCTATTTCAGATTTACCTTGACTAATTTTTTGTATGTCATCAATTTCATACAAACTATCTAACTTAGAATTAATTTGTGTATTTATTAATTTTATATCTGCTGAAAAATATTCCTCGTCATCATCAATATTTTCTTGTATTTGTTTATCAACCTCAGCAATTTGCTTGTTAATTTCTTCTTCATTATCAACACAATATCTATATATATATTCTCCCTTACCAACCTTGTCACCTTCAGATTTTATGGCAACATATCCATTTGAAGCATTTGGTATACTAATTAACATTTCGTCTCTAATTATGTAGCCTTCTGTGTATTCCTCTTTATATATCTTCCCCTCTTCAACAACAAATGTTGAAGTTGGCTTTTTAAAAATATTTATCAACAATACTATAAGATATATCGAAATAACAATACCAGCTCCAATTACTGCTATTTTAGTTACCTTTCTCTTTTCAGAATCTCTACTCTGTTTTTTTCTAAAAACTCTCTCTTCTATAGTTCCTTCACCTGATTTCCTCTATAATAAAATCTATATTCTCATCTAAAGAATTTGAAGCGTCAATCCATTTTATTTCCTTATTTCTCCTAAACCATGTAAGTTGTCTTTTAGCATAACGCCTGCTCTCTTGTTTGATCTTTTCAATCATTTCCTCTTTAGAGCATTTTTTTTCAAAATATTCTATAACTTCCTTATATCCTAACCCTTGCATTGCAGTTGGCATGCTTGGATATTTTTTTATTAAATTTGCAACCTCTTCTATAAGTCCTGCTTCAATCATAAAATCAACTCTTCTGTTTATTCTGTTATATAAAACTTCTCTATCCATGTCAATTGCAAAAACTCTAAAATCATAATTTATGCCATTTTTTTTAGATTCTGCTTCCATTTCAGTTTTGTTTTTCCCGGTAGATTTGTATATTTCGAGTACTCTACAAATTCTTTTCTTGTCATTAATACTTATTTTTTTCATTGCTTTTTCATCAATATCTTTAGCTAGGTTATACACGTATTCTAGTCCCTTTTCATCAATTAAATTTTGCAAATATTTTCTGTATTCTAAATCAACATTAATTTCATTATAGTCAATTCCAAAAATAAGCGAATCTATATATAAACCTGTTCCACCAACAACAATTGGTGTTTTGCCTTTAGATAATATTTCATCTATTGCTGCAATAGCATCTTTTTTAAAATCTGCCACACTATATCTAATTTCTGGAGATATCCAATCAACTAAGTAATGTTTTATTCCGTCCATTTCTTCTATAGTTGGTTTTGCTGTACCTATCGACATATCTTTATATATTTGCATTGAATCTGCTGAAATAATTTCACCATTTATCTTTTTAGCCAAAGCTATTGAAAGCGCAGTTTTTCCCGATGCTGTTGGACCACCAATAACCACTACTTTTGGCTTACACATATAAATCACCTTCCACTATTTTGAGATTTTTCTTTTTATATCCGTCTGAGATAATCTTATTGCAATTGGGTTCTCAGCCATACCAGTAAATGGTTTATCTATAATTAGCAACTTTTGCATCAAGCTATCAACTTCTTCGAAGGTTTCTGCTAATTTTTCATTTTTCGCTACACTAGCTGCTATGGTTGCAATAAATTTTTCTTCAATTTCATTCTTTGAAGTCCTTGCTACTTTATTTATTTCATCTAGTATTTCTATAAATAAATCTTTTGTTTCTAAATCAATACATACCTCCGGCACACCAACAAGTTTTATAGTACTATCACCAAACTCTTCATATTCAAATCCAGCTTTTCTTAATAATAGCATGTTATCTCTTGCTATATCCATCTGTTTGCTCGTTAAATTAATAACATCTGGCAATAACATCATTTGAGACTCTCTATTACCATTTGCATAGTAACTTTTTTTCAATTTTTCAAAAATTACCCTTTCATTTGCAGCCTTTTGGTTTATAATATATAACTCGTCATCAATTTGTATTATAATATACTCAGAAAAAACTATTCCTATAAATTTATATCTAACGCTATCGTACATGCTCCTATTTTCAATATTTTCCGCTATTTCTAATTTTATATTTCTATTCTCTTCTATGGATTCTGTCTCTATTTTCTCAACTGGCTTTATACCAAAAGTTTTTCTGTACATCTCTTCAAAAGAACTATTTAAATCCTCATCATCTTCTTGAAGCTTTTTCACATCTTCCGATTTTTCAATCATCTTAACAGGTTCCGTGGGTATTTCTATGCTATATTCATCATCATTCGGATTCTCTATTGTTATTAAATTATCTTTTATTGGATTTTCAAATTCCTCTATCGATTTAACAATAAGATTTTCTGTTACTTCAGTATCAGTTTTATCTTCTTTATCAGAATTCTGTTGGATTTCATCACTTTTCTTAAGCTCTTCTTGAAATTTTAGTATATCTTCAAAATAATTAACTCCGTCATCTTCTACAATTTCTTTTTCTGGTTCATTATTTTTTATCTCTTCTGACTCAATAAATTCTGAGCTCACATCTTCAACAGCATGTTGTCTTAGTCTATCATTATATATATCCTCAATTAAGTTTCCAGTATTTGATATTGGAATATCGTTTGATTCATTATTATCTACTGGGTTTGAGTATATATAATCTCTCTGTCTTTCTAATTCTTTTATATCGAACTTAGTATTTGAACCTTCCTTGATAAGTTCTAGAATGTCATCCTCTTTTTTGTATTCTTGGCTACTTTCTTTGAAATTTGCTAAAGTTTCTTTAATAGCATGATATACAAGCTTAAATATCTTATTTTCTTCTTGAAATCTAATTTCTAACTTTGCAGGGTGTACGTTTACATCTATTTTATGTGAATCAATATCTAAATTTAAAACTAAAAAACCATATTTACCCGCAGGAACCAAACCTTTATATGCCTGCTCTGCCGCGCTAGTTAATGTTTTATCTTTTATATATCTCCCATTGACGAAAAATAATTGACCTGTACGATTTGCTTTTGCAATTTCTGGCTTTCCAACGCACCCACTAACTTTCATATCTTCAAATTTATAGTCTACTGTTATTATATTCTCTGCAATATCTTTACCATAAATGCTATAAACCGTATCTTTTATATTTTCATTTCCATTTGTTTTAATCAATGTTTTACCTAAACTTTGTAATTTTATAGCAATACCAGGATTAACAAGAGCAAGTCTTGTTACTGTATCTTCAACATATCCAAGCTCTGTGAAATCTTTCTTTAAAAATTTATATCTAACTGGTGTATTGTAAAATAAATTTTCAACAATAATAGTTGTTCCTTTAGGACATCCAGTTTCTTCTTTACTTATTATCTGTCCCCCCTCAACTACTATTCTGTATCCTATTTCACTATCTTGTGTTCTAGAAGTAAGTTCCACTTTTGCAATTGCTGCAATACTAGCTAATGCTTCACCTCTAAATCCCATTGATTTTACTTCTTCTAAGTCCTTAGCACTTCTAATTTTACTTGTTGCATGTCTCTCAAACGCAATTTCCATATCATCCGGTAAAAAACCTTTACCATTATCTGTTATTCTTATATACGTAATTCCACCATTCTTGATTTCTACTGTTACACTTGTAGCTCCGGCATCTATTGAATTTTCCATAAGTTCTTTTACAACTGATGCAGGCCTTTCTATAACTTCTCCTGCTGCAATTTTATTTATTGTTAAATCATCTAAAAGTACAATGTTACCCATTTGTTATTTCTATCCTTTCTGGTGTTAAAATCTTTTTTCTTCTATTTAATTGAGTCTATTTTTGGAAATTATATCATTATAAATTAGGTTTTGTACATAGAAAAATTTATTTTATCTAATTTTTTCGTAACAGATTTTTATGCTTCGAATAATATATAACATACCAAGAATTTGGAAGGGGTGAATTAAATGCCAGAGAATAGAAATTGTGGATGTGGTTTCGGTTTCGGAGATGACTGCATGTGGATAATTTTATTAATACTTATACTTTGTTGCTGTTGTGGAGGCAACAGAGGTGGATGCTGTTAATCCTCACAGAGCAACTGGGAATTCCAGAGGAATTTCCTAGAATGTAAAAAAATTGATAATCTAAATGATTATCAATTTTTTTATTTTGTTGTTTTACCTTTATATTCAGTTTTTACATTTCCTTCGTAGGCATAAACTATAATGAAATTTTCGCCTTCTTGCATCTCAAAATCTTTTTCGTATGTTGTTCCCTCAATATTGTCAATAGTTGTCTCTTCATTATTAAAGTTATATTCTATTTTTGAGATTCCGAACTCATCATTTACAGTAACTTTTATTTTTCCTTCATCTTTTTTTACAATTATTTCCGGACCATCTGTTCCATGAACTTCTTTTTCAAATTCTTTTACATTACCAGCTTTATCAAAAGCTTTTATTTTTAATTTATTATCCCCCTTAAGAGCATCTATTTTAGCTCTTAGAGTTTTTTCATCCTCAGATAATCCTGTAATCTTTACTTCTTCTCCACCATTCCAGCTATATACAACATAAGACATCATTATATCGTCTGAAGCAGTTATTACAACCTTTCCTGGTTCTGCTGTCAAAGAAATTGTTGGTTCATTCTTATCATTTTCAATGGCTTCCTCTTTATCTACAATTTCTGTTGGAGCATCTACTTCTTCTGGTTCCCCAAGTCCATCATCTTCCTCTTCGTCATATACAACTTTTATATTGTTATATACAACTGTACTACCATCTACGCCAACAGATTTTAATGAAAGTTCATTGACTCCAATTGGATTATTAACCTCAAAACTAAACTCCTTTTCACCAGTTTTATCTATTGTAGTTTCTTCTCCATTATTCCATGCATATATGATTCTTTCGACACCAATTTCAGATTTGACATTAAATAAAGTTTTACCTGATTGTATATATCCAATAATCTCTGGTTTTATTACATTAACTTTTTTGTTTAGATTTGCATGTAACTTCCATGCTCCTTCTCCAACTAAAACTAATGCAAATAATATTAAAAATATACATAGATGCTTTGTATTTTTCTCTAGTATCTTTTTGCCGTTCTCTGTATTTTTAAATGACAAAATTTGATTCATATTAACGCACCTTTCCCTATTTTATAAATTCCTACTAATTATACCATATTGATTTTTTTAAGTAAAGAATAACAGAGAGCTTTTTATAATGTCAGACTATTCTATTTACAGAAAAGCCCACACCCGTTCCTTTGTAAGCATTATCCGTAATTCGTTTCATTCAAACAGCTAATGTATGTTCGTGTGCCAAAAATTGCATAGCAATTTTTGGTGCAATGTTAGCAAAGCCTTTATATTATAGGAATTTGAGATATTTTTCCAATAATATAATAAATTGTCGCTATTATTTTACTAGCGACAATTTATCATATTACTTTATAATGTTATTTTGAGACTTTAGCAACAATAACAGTCATATCATCTTTCTCTTTTCCATAATTGTTGTCTATTGCTTCGCTTATTATTAAGTCTGCTATTTGTTGTACATCGTCTGTTTGAATTTCTTCCATAAAATATTTCAGCCATAGCTCTTTATGCATAAAATCTCCGTTTGACTCAACTATACCATCACTGCACATAACAATGATGTCACCTTCTTTTATATCCTTTTCAAAAGTTACAAATTCAACTTCACTCATTATTCCAGTTGGCAAAGCAACTGAATTAACAAGCTCCACTTCCTTATTTCTTTTTATATATGTTGGACATGCTCCATTTTTTATAAATTCTATATTTCCTTGGTATAAATCAAATATTGCAATATCTAATGTAGCATACATATCCTCTTCCATATTCGCCGTAAGTGTAGAATTAATCATCTTTACTGAAACATCTTTTTTAAATCCTGATGAAAGCATTTTTTCAAGCATTTTTATTGCAACTTTGCTACATTTTCTAGCTTCTGGTCCAGAGCCTTTTCCATCACTTATTGCTAATAAATACTTTCCATCATTTAACTTAGACTGTATACTCGAATCACCAGATACCAATGAATCATGTTTTTTTGCTCTTGCAATTCCAATTTTTAAATCATATTTATCTTTTGAGGTAAATCTATATGCACATTCTTCCGTATCATTTTTTACTGAGCACTTCTTTTTTTGCATTACTATTGGCTCAGCAAATACTTTTGTTAGAACTTTTTCAATTTTTTTATATTCACATGCTTCCTGTTTACATTCTTCATTTTTAGTATATATATTTATAATTTTTCTTTTGGAATCATTTTCTTTTATTTTTACTTCCGATACATCTATTCCTTTTTGTTTCAAAATTTTATTAATTAATTGTTTTTTTTCACTATATTTATTACTATTTTCATTTTCAATATCTTCTGCCAAATCCGAAATTGCCTCAGAAACATTTTCCAGTTGATTTCGCATGTTCTGGTTTTTTTCATCAATTTTTTTCTTTAAGATGAAATTCATTTTTTCTACATCATATGCTTTATTTATCGCCTCAATCATATTATTAATGTCATCTTCTATACTCCTGTTTATATTACCATCTTCTACACCTATAATGTAATTATTATGTTTTGCAAAAATTGCAATAAGTATGTCTTTAGACAATTTGTTCTTATTTTTTAAACAATCATATATATCTCCAGCAATTTCATTTGAAGTAATTATATCTTGATATAAAATATTTTCTTCTAAACCTTCTAGATTATTTTTTAACTCTTCTTCAAATATCTCTTTATTCTCATCTTGAACTTCATTTTTCTTTTCGTCTATTTCAACAACTGTTGCAGCTACTTGGGTATAACTTTTAGCTATTTCAGCTATTGTTTCAGACATACTGCTTAATTTATTTACAGTTTCTTTACTTGTATTTAACGTTTTCTTTGTTGTTTCTGGTAAAATTGATGAATTATCGAACAAATCATCCATCACATATTCTAAATTCTTTGGTATAAGTAATAGTCCAAGTGATGCTATAAGAATTTCTTGGAACACTATTATTGGCTCCAAATTACCATTGGAAAAATAGGTTATTACTATATTTCCAACTATAAATCCAATGATTACTCCTAATCTACCAATTTTACTTAAAATTCCTGAAAGCATTCCAGCTATTGCAAAAGCTGCTACAACGATAGGTGGTTCATTTCCTATTATTCCAAGCACCACACCAATTGTTACTCCACCAACAGTTCCCAAAAGAATTCCGCTCTTCCATCCTAATATTAGAACAATCAAAATACATAAAATATTCTTTAATGAATAGCCTAATATTGATATTGGATTTAAAGCAGATATTGCTATTGCTAGAAGTACCGCTGCCCCCATAAGTTCTTCGACTGAAAATACCGCTTTATAACCATATTCATATACAACATCCAATGAGTTTACAAAAATCTTATAAAAAATGTATGTTGTAATACAAAGCATAGTAGAAATTATTAATTGTGAAATATTTATTGATGAAAATAACATCGGAACAACCTTCACCAATATTATTGATAAAACAATATTCTTTCCAAATTTTGCTTTTTCATTAACATCTTCCTGTTTTTTTGCTCTTAAGATAAAAAGTGTTATAAAAAAAACAATGCTAATTAAAAAATAACTACCTGTAGCATCGGGGCCCAAACCAACAAAACTTCCCAATATTGTTGCTATATACACAACACTTATGGGAATACCACAACTAGCTGAAGCTGCAACTATTGATAATGAAAATGGAGCGATTCCCAGCGCTTCATCTCCTCCAAAACTAACCATTGATACTAAAAATGCAATTATATATATAATAATATTTCTTACTGAAAATAGCTTCATTACTAAATCTTTTACTTCAATTTGATTATATTTAACATCTTTATTGTGATTTTTCTTAGCAAAATCACCAGCTACACCTTGAAACATCCTTACCACCTCTTGCTTTTTTATTTATGTATTTATATTACACAATTGAACTTAATTTTTTTGTCGCATTTAATACATAAATCTTAAAAAGTTTTTTACATATTGTGATACAATTTATTTTTATCTTTTATACTTTTATTTAATAACACAAATTTCGATTTTTATTTTATCTCAAAATCCCACAAAAAACAATATTTAAGAAAAAATTTATATATACATTTTTGATAGTTTGCATATATTATAATAAGATTTTTTTCTTGGAGGTACTATGAATAATAATAATATAGATATTAACCAACTTATGAAAATGTTATCAAATATGGATAAAAAAGACTTAGAAAACGGAATGACTAAGCTTAATTCAATTCTTAACTCAAATGATAAATCAAAAATATTAAATCAACTAAAAAATAATATAAATCATAAATAATTTGGAGGTGAATTTATGGATGGAGATATGAATGATATTTTCCAAAAACTAAACTCTATAATGTCAGATAAAGAAGCTTCAGAAAATATAAAAAATATTATGAATAATTTAACATCTTCATCTTCCTCTTCAACTAATTCTACATCTGACATAAATGATTCAAATAATCCATCTCAAAATAGCCCAAATTTTGATATGGCTACCATTTTGAAATTAAAGTCTATCATAGATAATATCAATAGTACTCAAAACGATTCACGTACAAATCTGTTAAATTCTTTAAAACCCTATCTTAAGGACTCAAAAAAAGAAAAAATTGATCAGTATATAAAATTTTTAAAAATAGCTGCAGCTTTTGAATCTCTGAATTTAATGGGGGGTGATTCAAAGATTGAATAATTTTTATAATCCATTTCTTCGATTCAGATATCCATACTATAATTACAATCACATTCCCCCAAAAGTTTATAATTCTACTTCAAATGGTTTTAATTATCAAACTAAAACTGGAATTTCTGAACCTAAAAAAATATCAACTGATATACCAATTTTTGAATTTAAAGGAATAAAACTTTTTAGTGATGATTTACTCATACTACTACTCATCTTTTTTTTTCACAAAGAAGGAACTGATGATTTATTACTATATGTAATTCTATTTGCCTTGTTATTTGCATAAAAAGAGCGTCTCTTAGTTTATCTAGTAACGCTCTTTTTAAAATGTTTCATCTTCATAAAAATAAGAATCAAAAATATCTTTAGCTATTTGTGCAGCATATGCACCATGTGCACCATTTTCTACTATTGCAACAACTGCAATTTCTGGATCATCGAATGGAGCGAATCCAACAAACCACGCATGAGTTTTTCTGCCAGCCTGTGCGGATCCAGTCTTCCCCCCCACAGTAACCGCTGAATCTTTAAATACAGAATATGCCGTACCACCAGATTCTGTGGTAACATTTTTCATTCCTTCCATAACGGCTCTCATATTTTCATCATTAAATGTTTTTTCTTCTTCATTTATATCGTTTATTCCTAACAAATTGTTCACATATCTGTTTATTTCATCTTTTGAGACTTCAGTTCCGTCCGAATTTTTTACAGCTTTTATGGTTGTAACATCTATCTGATGCCCCCCATTAACAAGAATACTAATGTATTTTGCCATTTGAATTGGAGTAGTATTATTATAACTTTGCCCTATGGCAGCTGATAATGTTTCTCCCAAGTACCATTCTCTATTCTCTTCTTCTGCTCTCAGTTTGCTAGCTATATTTCCACTCGACTCGCTTGGAAGTTCAATTCCGGTTTTCTTTCCAAGACCAAAATACGATGAATAGCTAGATAACGTATCTATTCCAATCCTATTACCAACTTCATAAAAGAAATAGTTACATGAATGTTGAATTGCTTCCGAAACATTTAAAGCTCCATGTCCTCCTCTATATTTTGTATAGTACCAACAAACTGGCTTGTGTGCGTACGGATACACTCCTACACAACTAATCCTTTCTCCAGTTGATATTTTTCCAGTTTCTAATCCAGCCATTGCTGTAACCATTTTAAATGTAGATCCCGGTGCATATGCTCCACTTATTGCTCTATTATACAGAGCTTGATTATCATTATATTCTTGGTATTTTTCATTGCTTATTCCATTAACAAATAGTTGTGGATCAAAATCCGGATAGCTTGCTAGTGCTAGTATCTCTCCTGTTTTAGTATTCATTACAACAACAGCTCCAGCTTTAGCATCACTTGTTTCCTCGTATCCACCATTTGAAATTTTTTCGATATCTGCTTTTAAGGCTTGCTCTGCAACGGCTTGAATATCTGCATCAATCGTAAGCTGTACATCAGCTCCTACTACTGGCTCTTCAGTAATGTATTCTCCTGTAATATTTCCATTTACATCCATATCTATTTGTCTAATTCCATTTTTTCCCCTCAAATACTTCTCAAAAACATATTGAATTCCGGTTTTTCCAATTAAATCATTTTCTGTATATCCTTCGTTATTCTCTAACTCAGACTGCGTAATCTTCCCACAATATCCAAGCAAATGAGAAGCTAAAGATCCGTAATTGTATGTAACAACAGGTGTAGTTACAATATCAATTCCAAAAAAAATGTTATTTTGTTCGCTAAATTTTAAAACCGAATTTTTACTAATATTGTTTGCAATTTCAACAGGTCTAACATTACTATATCCTTTTTGTGTTATTTCGTATCTAATTGCCATTATTTTTCTTGCTTCTTGAACATCTTCATTTTTTATTTGATATTTATCCTTAAGAGCATAGAAACATTCTTCGGCACTACTTTCTTCTTGTAAACTATTATTCCTTTTCCATTTTTTTATCGAATCTTCATTTTCCGTCAAAAAACCAAATGGCTCAACTGCTAATATTAAATTGTCAACATGCTTATCACCATTTTCTTCTAAAACATTTATTATATTTAGTATATTATTATTTAACTGTTCATTATCTGTAGTAGTTCTATATAGATTAAGAGTATATCCTGTACTAGTAGTTACAAGTTTGACGCCATTTGAATCTAAAATTTCGCCTCTATCAGCAATTATTGTAGTTTCTCTAGTTAATCTTGAACTAGACAATATTCGATATTCATCTCCATGTACCAATTGCAAATCTATTAATTGACAAATCAATATAAAGCCAATTATGAATACAATGGCAGTAAGTACATTAAATCTTAAATTAGTAGCTTTTCTATTATTGTCTTCCAATTGACCCACCTTCCTTTAGAAGTATTTTGTAACAGTATCATTTCCATTGAAAATGTCATCCACAAGAATTCCTGCTTTATTTATTACTGGATATAATATGATTATTAATAATGCATTAAATGCTAATTCAATTGATAAAGTCATTGCAAAAGGAAGAAATCTCATTTCAGACGAAAAAAACATGTATCTGTAACATACACGTATAACTTCGTATATTGCTGTTGTAATTGAGCTCATAATAATTAGTGTAATTTTACTATTCTTTGGGAATCTTTTTTGTAAAATTTCTCCAGCATATCCTATAAACATAAATAACACGGCTGAAATTCCTACTGAATTTGAAAAGATTAAATCTGTAAAAATACCAATTATAAATCCCATAATCTGACCAATTTTAGAATTTGTATATAAACATACAAACAATACAAAAACAACAAATAAATTTGGCTGTATCCCTTTAATATTGAACCAACTAAAAAAGTTAGCTTGTAAAAATACTATAAGGAAATATACTATCATAAAAAATATTATTATTCTAACTTTTCTCAATATCGGTCCCCCTTATTACTTATTTTTTATAACAATAATATTACTCAAATTATTAAAATCGACTGCAACATCAATATAAACATATCTATTAGTTTTATTTTGAGTATTAACAATTTCTCCCACTTTTCCAATAATAATATTTTTAGGATATATTCCACCCAAACCTGATGTAGTAATGCTATCACCTTCGTTTATTACTACATCATTATCTATATATGTTCCTTTTATCCTCTCATTTGTATCTAATAATCCTCTTGCGACAAGACTTTTTTCTGAATTAGAAATAAAACCACTTACTACACTGGCTGTATCAACTATAGTTTGTACTTTAGACGAATTACTTTCTACGGATACTACGTATCCAACCAAACCACGTTCCGCTACAACAGTCATTCCAGTTTGAATTCCATCCTCACTTCCTAGATTTATAACTAACACCTTACTGTAGTTTGAAAAATCTTTTTGAATAACATAACCAGGAATAGTCTCATATTCCTTGTAGTTCTCAGCCAAATTTAATTGCTCCTTGAGAGTTTTATTTTCCGCTTCTAATACAACTAATTTTTGATTTTCAGATTCTAATCTTTCATATTCTCGCTTTAAATCTTCATATTGCTTTTTGACAGATTCAAGCGATGAAAAATACTCTTCATTCCCTTTCATTTTGTTACTTAAGTTTGTAAATCCATTTTGTGCTGATCTGGAAATTTTTACAAATGGACTAGATAATTTTCCAAGTATATTTTGGTCCAAGTTTGTAAAAATAACTAAAAATATGAGAATTAATATGGTTATAAAAAACCCTATCTTTCCATTTTTGTCATCCTTATACATTATTATCTCCTATATTATTTATGTTTTCTTGAATTAAAAAAAACATTTTTAAGCTTATCTATATCATCTAATGTTTTTCCTGCTCCTCTTACAACACAATTTAACGGCTCTTCAGCTACATACACTGGCATACCTGTGTGATCCATCAATAGCTTGTCTAAATTTTGTATTAATGCACCGCCACCGGCAAGAATTATTCCTTTTTCCATTATATCCGATGATAGCTCTGGTGGAGTTTTTTCAAGAGTTAATTTTACTAAATCTACAATTTTCATAATAGAGCTATTCATTGCATTTAAAACTTGCGATGAATATAATGTAACTGTCCTTGGAAGTCCTGTAGCATAATCTCTACCTCTAACCTCAACAGACATATCTGTCATTAGCGGTTTTGCACATCCTATTGCCTTTTTTATTTCTTCCGCAGTTGTTGTTCCAATTGCTAAATTCATTTCTCTTTTCACGAAGTTAACAATATCTTCATCTAACTCATCACCTGCTGTTTTTATTGAATAGCTCACAACTATACCTCCAAGTGAAATAACCGCAACCTCTGTTGTGCCCCCACCTATATCCACAATAATATTTCCACTTGGCTCAGCAACATCAATATGTGCACCTATAGCAGCTGCCATAGGTTCTTCTATTAGATATACTTCCCTGGCACCTGCTTGTATAACAGACTCTTGAACTGCTCTTTCCTCAACTTCAGTTATTCCAAATGGAACACCAACAACAACCCTCGGTTTTGTTATGTTATACTTCCTACATACTCTTGAAAGTATATTTTTTAACATCAACTGGGTTGCTGTAAAATCCGCAATAACACCATCTTGCAATGGTTTAACTGCCTTTATATTTTCAGGAGTTCTACCGAGCATATCTCTGGCTTCAAATCCTGTTGATAAAATACTTCCGTTTTTTTTGTTAATCGCTACAACAGAAGGTTCGTTTAAAACAATTCCTTTACCTTTTATTGTAACTAACGTATTAGCCGTTCCTAAATCTATTCCAATATCTTTTGATACAAATTTAAATAGATTAAAATTAAACATCATTAACTCCTCTTTTCAAAAAAATACTCTCATAATTTCCATCACCAATAACAATATGATCTAATAATTCGATTCCCATTATTTTTGATGCTTTTTCTATTCTTTCGGTTATCTCAAAATCAGCAAAACTTGGCTCTGGATCTCCACTAGGATGATTATGTACCAGTATCATTTTTGGAGAGCCTATCTTCAATGCTTCCGCCAATATATCTTTTGGACTCACCTGAGCAGAACTTGTTCCTCCATAAGAAACATCTACAATTTTCATTATAATATTTCTTGTATTTAGTAGTATCAGTTTAACTATTTCTCTTTTCTCATGCCTTAATTCGTCCATAAGAATATTTGCTATATCTTTTGTATTTTTTATTTGAATTTTTGTATCGTTAATTGGTCTAGACATTCGTTTAGCAAGTTCACATACTGCTCTTATTTGTATAGCTTTAATTTTTCCAATTCCTTGAATTTTTTTTAGTTCAGTCAATGGTATATCTTGCAGATTTCTTAACCTATTATTTATTTTTGATAGAACTATATTAGATATATCTATAGCAGTATTTTCTCTTGTCCCATTCTTAATTATTATTGCCAATAATTCGGAATTTGATAACACCTTTTCACCATACATTTCTAATTTTTCATATGGTCGCTCTGTTACAGGTAGCTCCTTAATTTTTACTTTCATAAAAAAACCTTTCTGCCCCCATAACCCCTTTTCTTATATTAGATACATTTTCTATAAATAAATACAGCAACAATCATACCTATTATACTTGCAATATTTAGCTTTATTAAAAGTGAAAATGTAACCTTTATTACACTTAAATCTAATGTTAATGGCTCTGTTAAGCCAAATTCTTGGCCATACGCAAGCCACCACATACCACCCGATTTAGCAGCCACATCACCTAATAAACCACCTACTACAATACCTGATAATATAAATATAATTAATATCCAAATACTTTTATCTTTCGTTGCCATATTTAATTCCTCCCATTATATCTTTTAAACCTTCCACATTATATCTTGTTATCCTCATTTTTTCAATACAAAAATAAAAAAACAAGTGGATATTAAACTACATCTCCACTTGTTTTTATTTGTTATTTTATTAATTATTCAGCATATGTATTATAGTAAGCTATACCTGTAACTACGTTTCCGTCCATTCGGAAATATATTCTTCCATTTGAATAATAATCGTTATCATCATTAGGATATCCAACAACTACATTCTCGTCACTATTTTCTAATATAGAATTATCTGGATATGCTTTTTCGATATCATAACGTGTATCTCCAATTTTTATTCCTCTCGCTGTCTTTAATTGTGTTCCCTTTGTAATCTTAAACCAATATACAATTCCATCTTCCCCTGAAGTTATTACGGCAACAACCAATCCATTGTCATAGCTTAATTCAGATATAAAATTTCCTGTAGCACCTTCCTCATATTGATTAGATTCGAAATTTGCTCCAAACACATTAACAACTTCTTCAGCTCCTGAACCAAATGTAATTCCACTTAATTTTAAATCATTGCTTCCGAATGCGGTAACACTATCTTTCTTTTGTATATTTGTTGTTTTATTTTCATTCTGACTTTCATTTTTGCTTTCATTTTTGCTTTCATTTTTGCTTTCATTTTTGCTTTCATCTTTTGCTTGTTCTTTTTCTTGATTAGTTACAACGTCTTCTTTTTTTGCAATCTCGTTCATTCCTTGTATCTCTACATCATTATCTTTTTCATATGTTTTTACGCTGATATCTGCCTGTCCACATCCTGTAAATATTAACATTGCTCCAATTAAAACTCCACCAATAATAAAATTTCTTTTGTTTAAACTAACTTTTTTAATTTTCATAACAACCTCTCCTTTTCATTATTTTATTTTCTTATGTTGATTTTATTATAAGTATAACTTATTTCAAAATAATATAAAAGTTGTAAAAAACTTGTAAATTTATAGTTAATTAAATTCTAGCGTGAAAATACTACCTTTTCCAATTTCAGATTCAATAATCAATTTACCACCATGCATTTCCATTATGCTCTTACAAATAGAAAGTCCAAGCCCAGCACCTCCATTCTTTCTTGATCTTACTTTATCAACCCTGTAGAAAGGCTCTGTTATCTTTTTAATATTTTCTTCACTAATTCCCGGTCCTTGATCAACAACTTGTACATATTTCTTATTATTCATATTAAAAGCATTTACCATTATTTTAGTATTCTTATCAGATACGTTCATGGCATTTTTTATTAAATTTGAAATACTCATTATTATTAAAGTTTCATCTCCATATATTGTGCTTAGCTGGTTATTTATAATGAGCTCCATCCCCGCATTATTAATTCTTTCTTTAAATGTATCTTCTATTTCAGCAAATACTTTATTCATTTCAATATCTTTTTTTTCAAAATCCGTATTCTTTTTATATGACAGCAATAACAGTTTTTTATACATATCTTGAATTCTTTTACCTTCATCTTGAATATATTTCAAATATTTTTGTTTTTGCTCTTCATTTAGGTTAGCTTTTTGCATAAGCTCAGCATATCCTTGGATAGATGTTAATGGTGTATTCATTTCATGAGATAAATTATCGATAAAAATTTGTTTGCTATTTGCATATTCTACTAATTCATTATTTCGCTTCTCAAGCTCTTTTGACATATTATTAAAATTCTTTGCAAGTCTTCCAAACTCATCATGACCTTCTTTTAAATTAATATTATAATCGCCTTTTGAAAGTTTTGTCATCTCTTTTTTCATACGCTCTAATGGTCTTGTTAATGTTTTTGAAATTATATATGCAATTATAGCAATTATAATCATTGAAATTGCAATTATATAAATGCAATTATATATTAGTTCCTTCCTTTTATCAAAAACTTCATTAATATTCTTTTCAACCGTTACATACCTATTGTTATCTAATTTAGATGTTGCAATAGAAAAATGGTTATTATCTATGTTTTTTATCTCTACATAATATTCTGAGTTTTGCACATTACTATAATCAATCATATTAGGATTTATACTTTCGCTATTGTTATACTCAACAGTATCATAATAATAGATAATGTGGATGTTCTTACTACTATAATTATTGGACATTAGCTGAATAATTTGTTTTCCATAACTTTCATCTACGTTATTTAAATTCCTTTCAATTGATTTCAAATTTTGTATTAAATTTTGCCTTTCCGCTTCAATATTTGTTTCATGATTTCTATTAATTACTATAATAGAGATTATCATGGCGACAATTATGGAAGGAATACATATACCTAAAAATATTTTTAACGATAATTTCATTTTATTCTCCTATTATTCAATCTCTAATCTGTATCCGTACTTAAATACTGTTACTATTACGTTTTCCCAATTTAGCTTTTTTCTTAACCTCTGTATATGCATATCCACAGTTCTTGTATCCCCATAATAATCATATCCCCAGGCAGTTTCTAATAACTTTTCTCTCGACAATGCAAGATTTTTATTTTTTATTAAAACCTCTAGCAGACTAAACTCCTGTGCTGTCATTTCAATTTGATTACCATTAACACTAACAGCTCTCGTTGAAAAATTTATTTTAACTCCATTATAGTTGAATTCATCAATGTCCTTTCCTTTACGACGTAACACAACTTCTATTCGTGCCAATAGCTCCATTGATTCAAATGGTTTTACTATATAATCATCAGCACCTAATTTTAAGCCTTTTACTTTATCAATAACGCTATCTTTTGCAGTTAAGAATATTACTGGTATATCAGCCTTAATAAAATCTTCCGCAATTTCATACCCATTCTTTTTTGGGAGCATTATATCTAATAATGCTAAATCTAAACTATGACTCTTAATCTTTTCCAATGCTTCCTCACCATCTTCAGCCTCAATACACTCATATCCTGCCAGTTCCAAATTCATTTTTATAAGCTCTCTTATTCTTTCTTCATCATCTACTATTAATATTTTTCTCATACAAATTCTCCTTTGTTACAAAAATTTTATCATATCATTTTTTTATGTACAAGAAAAATAGCAGACTATTCTAAAATCATTTATTGATTCTTCTAATACAAAAAACAATCCAATTTTAAGGATTGTTTTCATATTAAATATGTTATTGCTCTCATACATTCCTCTAAATAATCGGAAAAATCTTTTTTAGAGACTGAATTGTTAATATATATATTATTAATTTCTATTAGTTCATTTCCAATATATATTTTTACTTCTCCAAATTTTGTATTTTTTTCAACAGGAGCTTCATATTCAAAAATTCCATTTATGTCAACGTCAATACTTTTTAATCCATTTTGATCAATTACTAAAACCCTATTTTTTACATCATCTTTTTTTAGTTCAATGTTATATTCTTTTGCTTTATTTATATTAACTCTATTTTTATTAACTTCACACCAAGATTCAAATTCATTATTTACAATTTCTTCCAAATCAACTTTTTGAAAGTTTTTGAAAATGTAATTAATAATCTTTACAGAATCATTGGTTCTATCCTTTTTCGTATCAGCCTGTAAAACAATAGTAATTATATCAAAGGTTTCATTTTTTACTGCAGTAACTAAACATCTCCCTGCATTATTAGTAAATCCTGTTTTTATTCCATAAACTCCTACAAAATTTCCAAGCAATTCGTTAGTATTATTTATATTTTTTGGATATCCATTAATTGATATTGTATAGTTTTTTGTTCCAACAATTTTCGAAAAAGTTTCATTCCCTAATGCATAATCTGCAAGTCTTGCAAGTTCATATGCTGTTGTATAATGATTTGGATCATCCAAGCCATGCGGTGTTACAAAATGTGTATTTTTTAAATTAAGATTTATAGCTTTTTTATTCATCAGATTAGCAAAGCCTTCTACATTACCTCCAACATACTCAGCAAGAGCAACCGCAGCATCATTTCCAGAGCGTAGCATAAGACCATATAATAAATCTCTTATTGAAATTTTATCTTCCTTTTTTAATCCTAATCGCGAACCACCAGTTCCAGCTGCTCTAGATGAAATTTCAACAATATCATTTAAATTGGCATTTTCTATTACAACAAGTGCAGTCATAATTTTAGTAGTTGATGCCATTGCTGTTTTTTTATTTTCATCTTTTCCCCAAATTGCTCTTCCAGACTCTCTGTCATATGCCACAGCAATCCTAGAATTAATATTAATATTCTCTTCAACTTTTGCAGACGTTTCCAGTATATTATCTATATCATTATTATTAAGCTCTTCTATTTCGTCATCAGCATATGAAAATTTAAAACTACTGACAAATATAACTAAACAACATATTATAAATATTTTTCTTTTCAAATAAATCACCTTGTTCATATATATGAAAAAAAAAATTTTTTATTCTGAAAAGCCTCTCCCTAAAGTTTCCATTGCATCAGTAGTTACAATAAAAGCTGATTGGTCAATACCTTTCACTAATCCCTTTATTTCGCCAATTTCTTTTCTTGATGCCACACAAAAAAGTACAATTTTATCCTCTCCGCGAATACATACCTTTTGAATATAATCCAGTACTTCCTCTTTTAACCTTTTTACCAATAACACTTGCAATTTCTTCGTGTTTATCAGATATAATAAACATTATTTTTGTAAAATAAAATCCTTCAAATACAATATCAATCATTTTTCCCATTAGGTATATTGCAATAGCCGAATATAAACCAATCTCTATCTCCCTAAAGAATATAATATTCAATCCAATAATAATTGTATCTGCCATCAAAATTAGCCTACTACTTCTATATTTTTTATTAAACGATCTTATTACATACGAAAGCAAATCTGTTCCTCCTGTTGATCCTCCTGCTCTCAGTATAATAGACGTACCTATCCCCATTATAATTCCACCATACACGCATGCTAAAAACCTATCTGAAGTAACCGAACCAAATCTTTCAAAAATATTTATTCCAAATGAGAGCAATGCCGTTCCAATTATTGATTTAAAAAATAAATTTTTATCTATTCTGAAAAATGCTATTAATAATAAAGGTACATTAAGTATAACTAATACTGTTCCTGCCGGGTATTTCCATAAATAGTACACTACTGTAGCTATGCCTGAAAATCCTCCCGTTGATAACTGGTTTGGTAGTAAAAAATTTGCTGTTGAAATTGACATCAGAATTGTACCAATAACTATATAGAGATATTCTTTGAAAACCTTCATTAAATTACTTATATCCACAAAAATCACCTTTAATGTAATTATTTACAAAAAGGTGATTTCTATGCATTTACTTAGTTTAATGCTTTTGTTAATGATGTAATTTTAAATTTTCCTCTTCTAATTTTATTGTTTGATTTTACAATTAGATTCGTGTCATAAATCTCTGCAATTTTTTTCACATTGCTCCTTTTATGTCCAACTATATTATTTATATCGTATGGATTAGCTTCTATTTTAACGTCTTTTATTTTCATATTAATCTTTTTGATTTTATCAGATATAACATCATACCATACTGCTGATTCTACTAATTGTCTAAACGCAGGATGGTATGGACCTGATACTACCTGACTATTTTTATCATTAGGATCTGTTATCTCTAAAGTATTTTGTAATCCTATTCTTATTACTTTTATGTGTTTTTTGTTAAATAAAATTAATAGCTCTTTTGAAACTTCTACTGCACTATCTACTGTTAATGGTTTATATTCTCCTGATAAATAATCTCTCTCAAGCTGTGTGCCATTTATAACTAAAACTGGATATATTCTAACAATTTTAGGCTTTAATTTAATTAAATCTTTTGCAGTTTTTATCTCATCATTCTTTGTGCTTTCAGGTAGTCCAACCATCATTTGATGACCTAATGTAAAACCATATTTTTTTATTAATTTAGAAGCTTTTTTTACATCATCAAAAGTATGCTCCCTTTGAGCCTTTTTTAGAATGTAATCATTCGAAGACTGAACTCCAAGCTCAATTGTTTTTACTCCATATTTTTTTAGTCGTTTTAAAATCGTTTTATTTATGTAATCGGGTCTCGTAGAAAGTCTTATACTATCAACTTTTCCTTTTTTCACATATTTATATGCAACAGAAAGTAGCTCTTCTTGTTTCTCGGTTTCAATTCCAGTAAAACTTCCACCGAAAAAAGGCGATTTCTACGTATTTATCTTCTTTTCTAAAAGTCTTCAAATAATAATTTATTGTATTTCTTACATCTTCAGCAGTCACCATTTTAGTTTGTCCACTTATTTTTTTCTGGTTACAGAATGTACAATCATGTGGACATCCCAGGTGTGGTACAAAAATCGGAATAATATACTCTTTTTTCATGGTATACCTCCTTTTTATCATTTCTTTTTTATTACTGAAAGTGCTTTTTTTGCGGCATCCATTTCAGCTGATTTTTTATTTTTCCCTGTCCCTTGAGCCAAAGCTTTGTTGTTACATAAGACTTCTGCAACGAAATCCTTATCGTGATCTGGTCCAACTTCCTTTATTATATTGTATTTTATATCTACGGCCCCATGTACTTGTAATTTTTCTTGTAAAACTGTTTTATAATCTTTCATTCCTACATGTGCACTAGCTGCCTTTATTTCACCTTTTAGATTGTCAATGATAAATCTCTCTGCCTCATCAAGACCAGCATCAAAATATATTGCAGCAATAACAGCTTCAACACTATCCGCTAAAATTGCTGGTCTAACTTCTTTATTTTTTGGTTTCTGGCTTTTACCCAAATATAAGAAATCACTAAAATTATGCTTCATAGCTACTTTATATAAACTATTTTCACACACTACTGCTGCTCTAACTTTAGTCATTTCTCCTTCTTTTAATTTTGGATAATTGTTATAAATATATTTACTTGAAATATATTCTAATATACTATCACCCAAGAATTCTAATTTTTCATTACTTTCAATTTTATTTTCGTATGCATACGATGTATGTGTTAAAGCCTTTTTTAATATTGCTTCATCTTTAAAATAATATCCTATACTTTCTTCTAAATTCCTGAAATCCATTTTTCCCTCCTACCTTACAATAGAAAAAACGAAAGAGTATAACTCTTTCATTTTATATTTCTTATAGAAAGAATTAAATATATTGTTATTTAATTCTTTATCTTTTGAATTATTCACCTTCAACATGCTCTTTTATATAGTCAACAACATCACCTACTGTAACTATTTTTTCAGCATCTGAATCTGGTATTTCAGTATCAAATTCTTCTTCTAACGCCATTATTAGCTCTACTATATCTAATGAATCTGCACCCAAATCATCTATAAATGAAGCATCTAATTTTACAGCCTCTGCATTTGCACCTAACTGCTCTACTATAATTCCTTTTACCTTCTCAAAAAGTTCATTCTCTGAATCCATAAGTTCACACCCCCCTTCAAAGATACATCTTATGTTTATTACAATAATATATGTGTAATAAAAAGTCAAGTTTTTTTCAAAATTAATTATTTTACTCAGATTTTGTTAACTCATTTGCATTATCATTAGGCTCTAATTTTTTATATTCATCAATTATTTTATTTACTGTATCAGCTTCTGCAAATTTTTCTGCTTGCTTTAAAGTATATAAAAATAATTTTTCATCGCTACTCCCATGTGCTTTTACTACTGGTTTTTTTACTCCTAAAAATGGTGCACCACCATATTCTTTATAATCCATAGACTTAGCAAATCGTTTTAGCATTGGTAATGCTGTTAATACAGCTAATTTTGATAGAATACTCCTCTTTGCTTCTTTATTTAGATTACTTTTTACCATCTTTCCAACACCTTCTGTTGTCTTCAGGAATATATTTCCCGTAAATCCATCAGTTACAACAGCATCAACTACACCAGAAAAAGCTTCTCTACCTTCTATATTTCCATAGAAATCAAATCCCATCTGTTTAGCATTTGCTTTTAATAATTGATACGATTCCTTCATTAGGTCATTACCTTTTGTTTCTTCTGTTCCATTATTTAATAGCCCAATTTTAGGATTTTCAATGTTATACGTATTTCTCAAATAAATCGATGCCATTTGTGCAAATTGCAATATATTTATTGGTTTACAATTTGTATTAGCTCCCGCATCCATTAGCAAAAATTTACTCTCAAAAGCAGGAAGCATTCCAGCTAACCCAGGTCTATCTATACCTTTTATTCTTCCAACTAACAACGTAGCTCCGGCAAGCAAAGCTCCTGAATTACCAGCAGAAACAAAGACATCTCCTTCACCATTTTTCAGCATATTAAAGCCAATAACCATCGAAGACTCCTTCTTGCTCTTTATTGCTTTTGTTGGAATATCTTCCATTGTTATCTCTTCTTCTGCGTTAACAACTTTTAGTCTATCACTTATTTCATTTACGCTATTTTTATTATAAAACTCTTTAATTTTTTCATTTATAATTGATTCTTTTCCAATTAATACAATTTCAGCCCTAACTTCATGAATTGCTTTTACAGCAGCTCTTATATTGGCATCAGGGGCATTATCTCCACCCATTACATCGAATAAAATTTTCATACATTCCTCCATACAAAATTGTATATCTGCTAATTTATTTTATTACTTTAAAATACTATTGTCAAGAACAATAGCGGACATTATGACAATTGCAAAAGACAAAATTTAATACAAATGTCCGCGTAATTGTTCGTGCGCGAAAATTTCGCAGAAATTTTCTGTGCAATGTTAGCGAAGCCTTTATATTATAGGAATTCCGGAGGAATTTCCTATAATATAAAAAGAGATAGGTAAAATCACTTTCACCTATCTCAAAGGAAATCAAATCCTTAAAGGATTTATTATTGTAATTCAATAGTTGCTCCAACAGCTTCAAATTTAGCTTTAAGATCTTCTGCTTCATCTTTGCTAACGCCTTCTTTAACAGCTTTTGGTGCTCCATCAACTAAGTCTTTAGCTTCTTTTAATCCTAATCCTGTAGCATCTCTAACAACTTTGATTACTTGTATTTTGTTAGCGCCTGCATCTTTTAATACAACATTAAAAGATGTTTTTTCTTCAGCAGCTGCCCCTGCAGCTCCTCCAGCAGCTGGTGCAGCTACTGCTGCAGCAGATACTCCAAATTCTTCTTCTATAGCTTTTACTAAATCAGCCAATTCAACAACTGTCATTTTCTTGATTTCTTCAATCATTTCTTCTTTATTCATTATTTAATCCTCCTATAATTTTATTTGAGCAATTATTGCTCTATTTTTATTCCTTGTTGCACATGGGCAACCACTATTTACTTATTCAGCATCTTTTTGTGCTCTAACTTGATCAAGAGCAACAGCCAATTTTGAAATATTTGCAAGTAAGCATCCAGCAAGTTTTGACAAAAGTTCTTGCTTTGATGGTAATTTAGCAAGTGTAATTATTTCTTCAGCTGTCATAACTTTACCATCAATTATTCCACCTTTAATTTTGTAGAAATCATTGTCTTTCGAAAAGTTATATATAACCTTTGCAGGCTCAAGGTAATCTTCATTACCCATTAACACTGCTGTAGGTCCTGATAATAATTCATCTAAACCTGATTCTCCATTTTTGTCTAAAGCTCTCTTAACAATGTTGTTTTTTATTACCTTATACTCAGCATTAACATTTCTTAAATCTGCCCTTAATTTTGTAACATCAGCAACGTTAATTCCTCTGTAATCAGTTAATATAATAACTTTCGCATTTTTTAATCTTTCTGCTAAAATATTTACTATCTCTTCTTTTTGTTTAATAACTATCTCGCTAGCCATTTATTTACATTTCACCTCCCAATAGATTTGCAAAAATAAATCCAATCTTTATAGCCATGCAGGCATAATAAAGACTGGATATATCCGTTCATTATACATGCCTCGGTAGGACTTACATATGCCTACTTTCTTTGGCTATTAATTTATAAATTATTTTTGATCAATATACATACTTGGTCCCATAGTTGTAGAAATTGCAACACTCTTAATGTATTGTCCCTTTGCTGCAGCTGGTTTAGCCTTTATAATAGCTCCCATAATTGCATCATAGTTTTCTACTAACTTGTCTTTTCCAAATGAAACTTTTCCAAAACCTAAGTGAATAATATTAGTTTTATCTAATCTATATTCAACTTTTCCTGATTTAATTTCTTGGATAGCTTTTGTAACATCCATTGTTACTGTTCCTGACTTAGGATTTGGCATTAATCCTTTTGGACCTAACACTTTACCTAATCTACCAACAACTCCCATCATATCCGGAGTTGCAACAATTACATCGTAATCAAACCAGTTTTCTTTTTCAATTTTTGGTATTAATTCTTCAGCTCCAACATAGTCAGCTCCAGCTTTAACAGCTTCCTCTGCCTTTGGTCCTTTAGCAAATACCAAAACTTTTTGTGTTTTACCTGTTCCATGTGGAAGTACTGTAGTACCTCTAACTTGTTGATCCGCATGTTTAGAATCAACTCCTAATTTAACATGCAATTCAACTGTTTCATCAAACTTTGCTTTTGGCATTTTTTCTAGTATCTCCATAGCTTCAGCTATAGGATACACTTTTGATTTATCAATAAGCTTTTGGCTTTCTTGATATCTCTTTCCATTATTTTTCATTCTAATCCTCCTTTGGTATTAACGAATATACATTCTCCCAATAATTTAAATTTAATCTGCTACAACTACACCCATTGAACGAGCTGTTCCAGCTACCATACTCATTGCAGCTTCTAATGATGCAGCATTTAAGTCTGGCATTTTTTGCTCAGCTATTTCTTTAATTTGAGCTTTTGTTAATGTAGCAACTTTTTCTCTGTTTGGCTTTCCTGAAGCCTTTTCAATTTTTGCAGCTTTCTTTATTAACACAGCTACTGGTGGAACTTTAGTTATAAATTCAAAAGATTTATCTTTGTGAACCGTAATAACTACTGGTATTATCATTCCTGGTTGATTTGCAGTTCTATCATTGAATTCTTTAACAAAAGCCATAATATTAACACCTGCTGCACCTAGAGCTGGTCCTACTGGTGGAGCTGGTGTAGCCTTACCTGCAGGAATTTGTAATTTAACTATTTTATCTTGTTGCTCTTCTTCTTTCTTGCCTGCCATTGTCCATTGCACCTCCTTTAATATGATATTGAAAAAATAATTTATATAATTTTAAATTATTAACTTAATTAAACCTTTTGTACCTGAGAAAATTCAAGCTCAACAGGTGTTTCTCTTCCGAACATTGATACTAACACTTTAACCTTATGTTTTTCTTTGTTAATTTCTTGTACTGTTCCAACACAATCAGCAAATGCGCCATCAACAATTTTTACTGAATCATTTACATCGTAATCAATATTAATTTCTACTTTTTCAAATCCCATACTTCTGATTTCATCATCCGTGAGCGGAATTGGGTCTGTTCCCGAACCAACAAATCCAGTAACACCTCTTGTATTTCTTACAATATACCACGTTTCTTCAGTAACAATCATTTTCACTAAAACATAGCCCGGAAAAACTTTCTTTAAGTTTGTTTTTCTCTTGCCATCTTTTATCTCAATTTGCTCTTCCATTGGTACAACTATATCGAAAAAGAACTCTTCAAGCTCTCTGTTTTTTACAGTTTTTTCTAAGTCTGTCTTTACTTTGTTTTCATAACCTGAATAAGTATGAACAACATACCATCTAGGAATTAATTCCTCGTTTTCTCGAGACATGTTTAAGCCTCCTTTAACTTTTAAAGATTACTCCACATCTTCAGTAGTTTTTTCTGTTGTTTCAGTTTTTTCTTTGTTCTCATCAACATTTTCTTGCTCTTGGTTTTTAGAATCATTTGTTTCTACATTTTCTACAACTTGAGTTGTAATTGCCTTATTCCTTATATTTTGTTCTGCTTTAAGAATAACATTTTCATTAAATTTTAGAAATAAAAAATCTAAAATAATAACAATAATAGCAACAACAAATACAATTCCAATTACTGTTGCAGTATCGTTAGCTAGAGCTTTTGGTGTTGGCCAAGAAACTCTTTTTAACTCTGCCTTTGATTCCTTGAAAAAACTACCTTTTTGTTCTTTAACATTCTTATTTTTTTTATTTTTTTCATCTTTAGCCATAAAAATTTCCTCCCTAAAAGGTTATTTGGTTTCTTTATGTGTTGTACGTTTTTTGCAGAATGGACAGTACTTTGTTATTTCAAGTCTGTCTGTATTATTTCTTTTGTTTTTTTCAGTTGTATAATTTCTTCTTTTACAATCTGAACATGCCAATGTTATAAATTCTCTTGGTCCTTTTGCAGCCATCTTAGATACACCTCCAGCTATATATTTTTGCTTTATAATAAGCTACCTTTCTAATCATATGCTTTCCTATTTTATCACTAGTCAAGCTATCTGTCAACCTCTTCTTGTGTTATTTTTTCTTTTATTTTTCTTTTTTTCAACCGAAAATCCAAACTTTCCAATTTTTCTTCCCAAAGAGTAATATTTTCCATTAGAATATGCGATTAAATCACATTTTGATATATCAAATGCACCTTTCTCATCTATGTATTCTTTGTCAGCATCAATTGATAAAATGTCAGCAATTATCATATGATGGCTTCCAAGCTCTTTGATTTCTCTTACTTTGCATTCAATAGCAACTGGGCTTTCTTTTATAATAGGACATTTAACAAATTTAGCCTTTTCCTTTGTTAAATGCATCTCACTAAATTTATCATATTTAGAGCCTGATCTAACACCACACCAATCGGTTGCATACGCTAAGCTTTCGTTTGTTAAGTTAATAGCGAACTCGCCATATCCCTTAATTAAATTATAAGAAAATCTTTCTGGTCTAACAGATATATAACACATTGCAGGGTTAGTATTTATGATTCCAGTCCAAGCTACTGTCATTATATTTGAATTTTCAAAATCTCCTGATGTAACCATAACAGCAGGTAATGGATATATAAATGTCCCTGACTTCCATATTTCTCTTGCCATATAAATATTTCCTTTCAATTATAAATTATTGATATATGCATTGAATTCTTGAAATGATAAATCTACAGGAACGTCGAAAAATTCTTTCGTAGGACTATCTTTTCCTCCTCGAAGACTCACATAATACTGAACAATACTATTAATTGCTTCTTCTTCACTATCAAATTCATATATCCCCGTTCTTGTAAAGTTTGGATGTTCCATCTGATAAACTTTTCCATTATAGTAATACAAAAGAAAACAATGCATATGTTCCTCTTCTTCTAAATTATTATAATCATCTGGTTCCCATATTCTGCAACAAAACATTTTATTTTTGATACGTATTTTATCAAATAAAAAATGCATTAAGTGAACTTGTTCAATGCATACCCCCATACCATATTTGATAGTATCTTCTATACTTACTGTTCTATATAATTTTCTATATTCTTTCATGGTCATTATATGAGGCTCTTTATTCAAATCCAACCATCCATACTGTATATTTTCTTCAAAGTATTGCATTATATCTTCCGGTGTTTTTATTTCGTCTATTTTCATATACACCTCCTGTATAACATCTGGATATATTATATCATAGAGAAAACAATAAATAAAGCATAGATTAAAAATGTATAAATCTCTAATCTATGCTCTATTTATATAAAATAAAAAAATCTGGCAACAACCTATTTTCTCAGCAGGGTAACCCACAAATATCTTCGGCACATTGGAGCTTGACTTCTGTGTTCGGTATGGGAACAGGTATTACCTCCATGTAATCATCACCAGAAATGTTTCGTATACTTTTCAG
>JAFRCC010000005.1 GCA_017404545.1 Clostridia bacterium | reverse complement strand
CTTCTCCCATATCAATATTTTCTATTTTCAACTTAATTTTTGCAGTTTGTCCAGCTTGCTTTCTCTGGTAATCTGGAGTTGCAACAAAATCAAATTTTTTATTTACATTTTCAGCTAGCATACTTGATTCGTTCAAACCAATTTTATTAGTACTTATTTGTGTGCCAAATATTATTCCAAATAGCACAACTATAGCCATTAAAATGTCGAATAAAATTAGTCCTTTCCTCTTCATAAAACCTACTCCTTTGTATAAATATATTTTTACTATTATATATAGAGCAGTAGTTTTCTCAAATTAATAAAAGAGCAAAAAAGTATCCCTAATCCTTAGGGATACTTAAAGTTTTAATATATTATTATTTTTTTATTACAAATATATCAAATAAAAAAACACACATTAGGCCCATATGGTACTTTCCGTATGCTTTTAATAAAGGAGCTCCCCTATAAAAGGGAAGCTCCTTTGCCGTTAGTATTTTAAAATTCCTTTTAAAGCCTCTTTAATACGTTTGGTAACTCTGTCATTCGATTCCTTCCTTTTTACAATTGACCTTTCAATAAAACTGGGAAGGAAATTAACTACAGCCTCGCGAGAATGCTTTTCAATAGCTTCTTCAGAAATCTTGCAATACTGATTTGCCTCTGGTCCAGACCAATATTCGTTGCTTATGCTTATGAGATTCCGAACCTCATCCCATTTTCCATCTGCAATAAGCTTTGGTGCTGCCCATCTGATTTCACTCGCTTTAGCATAAAGGTAGTTGTGCTTCTGATTGTCTTTCATTCATATTACCTCCGCCTTACGGCATCAAGATTTATTTTACTCTGTTAAGAGCAAGTTCGTTTATTCTATACTATCTATAAATTTTTGTCAACTTTTTTGAAAAATTGGACACTTATATGATTCATTTATGATACTGTCTTAATTTCTGATGAATTTTGTACCTGTCCCTTTTTGCATTGCACACGAAAAAAATCCCCCGGTATTTTAAGCCGGGGGTGGATTTTTTACGAACCATTAACCAAAAAAGGCTTCAAGTTCAATTTTGTGCTCTTCAAGAAAGAATTCCAAATGCGCTTTCTCATTTGACCAGTACAATTCATCTGCAATTGTCTGGGTGATAGAAATAGCGTCTCTAGCAATTAATGCTACCAGATTGTTTGCCTCTTCACAAAGCTCAACATGGCTCATAATGTAGGAATTACTAAAAATCATCAGGTCAAGAACCATCAGACCAGTAAAGTATTCCGTCATGAACTCGTCCTCTTCGGTCTTCTTCTCATTCAGAACGCTTGTTTTTGGTATAGCTTTGATACGAACCTTACCTTTGCGAGTTCTACGTCTCTCCGTGGTATTTTTTTTCAAGAGGAGAGCACAATCTCCCTGAAATTTTAACTTAAAGAAACGCAGAGGAGTATTGTTAGCGCAGTCGTATTCTATTTCTTCAAGGAGCTCATTTAAAACAACCTTGTTAAAACCCAACTTCGGTGGTATACTCTCTTGTACTCTTTCCAGCATGTCTTTCATTTTGCTTAAGTCGCCTACCAATTTTTCTGTGCGAGTAGCTTTCTCTCTCTGAGCAGCTGTATAGCGGCCATTCAAATACTGCCGCCTGCTCTCGATTGCATCGTTCATCGCCCCTTGGACAGACTGTCTATCGCACTTTCCTTTGATTGACGAATCAATCCCCTCAAGTACGAATTTCTCAAAAGACTCCGCATCTGCAATAGAGATAGCTACGATTTGTTCACGGACTACAGTCGCTTGCTGAACGTTCTGCGCAGATGTATTCTTGCATACCTTGCAGATTACAAGAAAAACAGCCACAATTACAGCAAATGCTACAATAAAAGTTAACATAACGTTTTTTCCTTTCTGTATATATTTTTGGTACTACAATACAGATTAAGGATAATCCTCATGGATTATTGCAGCAACGATCCGAAGCATTATGGTCTGTGGCAACATGTTCCTTTTCACACTACACAGAGCCAATACTGCTTCTTTATTTTTATTATTGAAGACATAATATCTCCAACAATGTGTTTCATTGATATAACCATTTTTATTTACTTTAATTGGCTTTCCCAAAATTTTCACAGCATTTGCATGCTGAGATTGTAAAGTCTGCTTGAATAGCACTAAATAGTTTATAATCAACAAAACTAGGATTGTAACAACAAACAAATTTGTTCACCCCTTATTCTTCTTTAGATATGTGAAGAATCTATAGGTAGTTAGGGTTAAGTATTAAAAAAACAATTCTTAATCAAACCACCTTTTTATCATTCAACATCTTTTTGATATTTCTTACGATGTACTATTATATAGATTAACTTCATATAAGTCAAGTGCTGAAAAATTTTTTTGTGTCTTAGACCTGTAGTTTTTTCTATAAAAAGTTACTATTTAAAATTTTTTTTTAATATCAATACAAAGTATACAAAAGAATATTAGCTAAGAATGTATAGTTATACTAGATATCACGTCTTGAATATGTTTTAGAAATATGGTATATTATTCGAAAATTTATTATTTACTTTAGGAGGATTATTGTGAATTTACAAGATATATCAGATATATACGAAAAAAATCTTATAGAATTTTTTCATAATGAAAAAGTCATAGAATGTATCTATACAGAGCAATATGGAGAAGAAAATTACAAAAAAAATAAGAAGTTGTATCATTCAACGTATAATGAAATATTAAACAACACTATGTTTATACCATACGTAACTCTAGATCATTTGCGTGAATACATAAATTCTGAACGAATTAGATATGGTCAAAAATACGTTGAAAAAAATTTAAAAAATGAAACCCAGTTATTAAAACGATTAACATTTGAAGAAAAAAAAATAATAAAAAACTATACAATTACTCTAATAGAAAATCTAAACAAAATACTACCTCAAGCAAATAAGATTGATTTACAATCAATCCTACACAAGAATTCATTCTCCAGCATTTATGAAAGTATATATTTGGTTAACGATGCTTTAAACAATAGTAAAAAAAGTCCATTATTTAAATTAAGATATCCTAAAATAAAAAAATGTATTGCTAAATACGAAAAAGATGTTAAGGAAAAAATTTTGATAGAAACTAGTTCATATTTTAAACATAGAGCTGAAGCCCCAAATGATAAATATTATTCAAGCATACTAAGCGGAATGTTAGAAGATGGACAATTTGTATCTCAATATATTGGAAAAGATTCAACTAAAAATTATAGGTATATTTATTTACCTATCCTTCAATACCAAACAAAAGAAGAGTATTTAAAAATAGCAATTCACGAAGTTATGCATATTTCGAAAGAGAAAATATCAAAAAATAAATATAGATCAGGACTTTTTGAAAGGGATATATCAGCAAATAAAAGTGGAATTCTTACAGTAAGCGATAATTTATTAAGTAATTTTATACAAAATCTAAGGTGGCATAGCTTAACGAAAGACATTGATTTACCTAAAGAAAATAAAATTTATCATTTATACAAAGGACATAGTACAACAGAAGAAGTAATGCATCACTGGCAAGTTCGTAATGTTGTAAAAAAAATGTTAGAAAATCATTTAATTGATTTATTAAAAATGCCTTATAAAAACGAAAGTTTTTGTAAAAGACACGTAACGTACGAATTTCCTGATGAAACAACCAAACAATTTATGAATATTTTTGGAAATTATATTCAGAAAATAAATACTGGTGAACTATCTATAAAGAAGTTTAAAGCAATTGTTGGTAACTCAAACTACGAATTACTTTGTAATTTGTATGAATCGTGGACAACTCAAATTCCCAAAACAATAACAGGAGCAAGTAGTTTATGTAGTACCGTAGATAACAATATTTTGTTTAACAAATACCAACAATCATTTTCCCAAATAGGTAATTCATTAATATTACAAATGGAAAATAACTCTTCTAAAAGCAAAAAAGACACAATTTTGAAAAAAACAGCCGATATTTTATCTATGGACATTTGTGAAATTGGTGACATTTTAAAGACAAAACTAGAAAAGCATAAGTATCAACCATCCTCTCTTTCACGTTCATCTCAAAGTTGTAATACTGGCAATATTTCTAATAGACCATCAATTAAATCTAAAAAAGACTCACCAACTCTTGCAGTATCTGATAGTACGGATGAACGTTATTAAACTTTTGGGGACACGTTCCTAAATCATTAAATTTTGGTTTCTGGCAAAAAACGAGCTAAATAAACCAGCTCACTGATTTATTTAGCTCTATCCTCTCTAGTAATTTATTTATTCTTGTTATCATCGTTCTCTTCTACATTATAGTTTTGTTTATAGTATTCCGCGATAAGTTCGTCCAATTCAATACTTAATTCATATGTGTATTCATAATCTTCAGTTAGTATGCTTTTGTTCAACTTGTCCCTTAAACTACAAATTTGATCTATTAACATAGTAACCATCTCCTTTAATGAGCGTTATCATTGATAAGTACCACTATACTTAGGATACCATAATAACATTACAGAGTCAAACAAAAAGTACCAAATTTTCCCCTTTTCGAGCAATTTTCGTACGACAAAATTCGACTTTTTTTGTAAAGTTAAACCATATCTATGCTAATATATACTTTTACTTCAGAATATTATATCAATTCCTTTTTTGTTTTTCTTATTCTATAAAAATACAATATTGAACACGCAAATAATAAAATTAATGACAGAATTTGTGAAACTCTAATCGTTCCTAGCATTAAGCTATCTGTTCTAAGTCCCTCCACGAAAAATCTAACCAATGCATACCCCATAAAGTATAAACAAACAACCTGTCCAGAAAACTTTCTATTTTTTGACAACTTATATAGTACAAAAAATACTACTAGATTTCCAACGGATTCGTATAAAAATGTTGGATGCACATATTTAGTAACACCTTTTTCAATTATTTCCATCCTAATTGGCCAATTTGTTTCTGTACCATAGGCTTCAATATTTATGTAATTTCCCCATCTTCCTATTGCTTGGCATAATGGAATTATTGGTGCTAAGTAATCTAATAAATCTAAAATTTTAATCTTTCTTATCTTGCAAAATACACAAATTGTAACCACAGCACCAATTAACGCACCATAAATAGCAATTCCACCATTTCTAAAATCTAAAATTTCTTCAATATTAGATCCATAATAGTCCCATTTAAAAGCTACATAATAAATTCTAGCGCATATTATCGCAATTGGAATCATAAAAATACTTAAAGTAAAAACATCATCATAATTTATGTTATACCTACCATTATGAACTTTTGCCCATAAATATCCAATCAATATAGCTGAAGTAATAAGTATGGCATACCAATATATATCTATTCCAAAAATTGTAAAAGCTGTTCTTGGAATAAGCCCTGTTTTAATAATAAAATCCATCATCTACCTCCAAAAAGTATTGAAGAACACCTCTATTACGGGCGCTCTTCCTAATACCTAATTAGCTTTTACAACAGATAGTGCAAGCTTATCTTCCTTAAATACTTCGTGTAAAATTTGAGTGGCATACTCAATAGTTATATCATCAAACTTTTCAACGTAATCGAAAGAGTTAACTTCCTTAATAGAATCTGCCAAAAACATTCTACCAATACTTGCCACATCATTAAATTCAGTAACAAAGTCTCCATATATTTTTCTTTTTATTCTATCGAAATCATTTTGATTAATTCCGTCTTTTTTTAATTTTTCAACTTGAGTTATCAACATATTTTTCACTAATTGTGGATTATTTGACTGACCACTAATTAAAACATGTGCATAATTTTTTGAAAATTCATATTCATAATCAAGCTCTCCAAATATGTTTTGATTTTCGTATAAATTCTTATATAATTCAGAGCTTTTTCCAGCAAGTAGGCCCAAAATTGTTTCTATAGCCAAATGTCTTTTTACTCTTTCTTGTGGATAAACAACTATATCCTTTATACCAATCATAAATATCGGCATGCTAACTGGCATGTTCTTTTCTATATAATCTTTATAAATTTTTTCTGGCTCTTCTTCAAATATTCTTGTTATTTTACCAATATCTTTACTTGGTTTTAAACGGCTTTTTACCTCTTTTATTATTTCTTCAGGTTCAAAGTTTCCGCTAATAACCAAAACCATATTGCCTGGATTATAAAATGTATTATAGCATTTGTATAAAATATCGGGATGAATTCCTGCAATAGATTCAATGCTTCCAGCTATATCTATTCTTATTGGAAACTTTTCATATAAACACTTCAAAGTGTCCAGATATAATTGAAATCCAGGATCATCATCGTACATCATTATCTCTTGGCCAATGATTCCTTTCTCTTTCTCCACGTTTTGATCTGTATAATATGGACTTTGCACGTAATCCATAAATTCGTCAAGACCCTTATAAAAAGTACTATCATCGCTACATTCAAATAAATATGCAGTATGATCGTTTGTTGTATATGCGTTTGCATCCAAACCAAGAGACATTAATGTATCTAAGCTATTTGTTCCATTTGGTTGTTCAAACATTTTATGCTCTAAAAAATGTGCAACTCCATCAGGAACAATAACCTCTTCACCTGTTTCTGGATAAATAAATCTATTATCATTCGACCCAAAATTTGTTCCCCATATAATGTATTTTTTGTTGGTTTCCTTTTTAGGTACAATAATAACCTTTAATCCATTGTCTAGCTTATCAACATAAGCTTTTTCCTTTATTATTGAACAATCTATAACTTCCATAAATCTATTAATATATCCTTTCTAAATTTCTTAATTATTATCTGTTAAAAAGTATATTGTATTTAATGCAATTTTGTCAGCAATTTCAACAATTTGCTCCTTATTAACAGCTTCTATATCTTGAATGTTTTTCTCAATACTAACAAATTCATCAGATAATTCTTGTGAGAAATAATAATTTATTTCTCCATCTTGTGTTTCTTTAATGCTCTTATATGATGCAAGAATTAACTGCTTTGCACTATTTATATCATCTTCTGAAAAATCTCCATTTTTTATCTGATTAAGCTGCTCTTTTATTAAATCAAGAGCTTTCTTGTAATTTTTTGTTTCTATTCCACATCTAATTAAAACACTATTTTTTGCCTTAATATATGATGCACCTGCCGTATACGCAAGACTTGCCTTTTCTCTAACATTCTGGAATAGCTTAGAATTTGCACCACCTCCAAGTACAACAGAATACATAGAAGCAGCTGGCCTATTTTCTTTTTTTAGCTTTAAAACGTCCATTCCAATCATTAATTTACCTTGAGTGACATCCATTTTCTCGATGACCTCTCTAGGCTCGTCAATTTTATTTTCAATGTATAAATTTGTCATAACTTTGTAATTTGCAGTTCTCGGTTTAAAAATGTCTAATATTTGATTCTCACCTGAATTAGGCATATCAAATCCAGATATAAACACATCTACTTTACAATTTGAAATTAACTCTTTGTAATAATTATACAAATCTACTTCGTTTATTTTATCAAGATCTTCAACGTATCCATATTTATATAAACCATATGGCTCACCCTTATACATCTCTTCAAAGCATCTATCTAATGCATATCTTCCTTTATTATCTATTTTCCCTTCAATTATTTGTTTTAGAGTATTTTTTTCAACATCAACAAATTCCTTTTTGAAACCATTATTTTCAACAAGTGGGTTTGTAACAACATCTACAAGTAATTTTAATGATTTTTCAGCCAAATTATATTTTTCTGGTAAAAAATCATCATTTATAGATTCAACATAGAATTTAAGTACCTGATTATCACCATTTTTATCTATGCCACAATCAAAACTTGCACCATACATATTTTCAAGCTCTTTGGCTATTATATTTTGACTTTTATAATTTTCTGTACCTCTTCTTAGCACAGCGCTAATTAATGCATTTTTAGTAACATTTTCCCTAGTAAGGGGTGTTGTTAAAAATATAGCAAATAGATTTGTTTTAAACTTAGTTGTATTAATTTTATGAATGGTAACTCCATCCTTTAATTTTATTTTCTCGTAATCCATATTTTCCTCCTAGACTGTCAAATTTCATATCATATTATAATACTATTGTGGAAAAATATTCAAGAGGAATAATAGCGAGCAATTAACATTTGCACAAAAAAGACCTATGACAATCATTAAATCATCATAGGTCTTTTTACTAACGTTTATTCATTTTTCTTTGAAATTCTTCATCAAGTCTACTTCTACCTTCTTCTTGCTCATAGTCATCCTCTTCTGGTGGTTTTGGAGTATTAGCCCTTTTTTGCTCTGCAATTTGCATTTTTACTTCAATTAACACTTGTTCAGCAATATCTTCTGTAAATGGTTCATTCATATAATCTACAATATCTCGAACTCTTTTATCTATAGCAGCCTCAGTATCGGGATCTAATGATGCTCCGGTTTTATTAGCAGCATCTACTACCATCTTTTTAGCTTCATCATATCTTTGGTTTTCATCTGCAGCCAAACTCTCCATATTTGTGCGTGTTGGCTTATTATTTTTCATAGTTTTTCCAACTTCAGATAATCCACCTTTTCCATTATAACTGCCATACTTGTTTGCATCTGTATTAGTACTTGATCTGTTGAAAGTTCTAGCGGTAATGTTTTTGCTATTTTCTGCTCCTTCTCTGTTCTTATCCAAATAATTTGTATTTGATGTTTCAACCTCACGAGATATCCATTTATCTGTTTCAGACATTTTATTTCCCTCATATCTTACTTGCTCTACAAGTTTTATCTCGCCATATTGGCCCCTTTCTATCGTATACCTTATATCATCCCTGTTAGTTGGATATATTTCGCCATATGTATTAATCTCGTTATCTTCTAAAGAGTCTTCGTCATTTAATATTCTAGTTGTTCTTCCAGAGGCTCTTCCACTATTTTTAAAACCTTCCATCGTTTCATAATGTCCATCAGAGCCTGTAACAAACTGAACCTCTCCGCTATGAGTATAAACAACATACAAGTCATTACCTCTAGTTTGAGGATTATTCATTCTAAATATTGGGTCATCAACTTTTGTCATTTGGAATATTGAAAAGCCTAAATCTTTACTCATTTGTTCTTGAACTTGTTGTTCATTTTGCATGCTCTGCTCATTATCACTTATTTCGCTTGTTTCAATGTCTGGATCAGATGTTTCTCCATTTATATCTTCCATAACGCTAGCTCTATCTTCTGCATTATCTATACGCTCTTTCTGATGTTTATTAATTGCTGTTACTTTCCCATTTATTAGTTCAAAGAAAGATTCAATTTTTCCACTTTCATCCATAGTATTTACGCCAGCAACTTCATAACCAGCATCTTCAATAGCCTTTATTTTGCTCTTAATTAGGTCATCAAATATTTCTTTATCAAATTTCATCATTCCATCATCTTGAGTTTCTAGTATTTTAATTCCATTTTCACCGAAAAGCTCATATACTGGAATTTTCTCACCATTTCTCAAAGTTTTTTCCTTTGTAATTAGAACAACGTCTTCTAGAACTAAACTAACTTCGTGCTCAGAATTTGGAGTTGTTATAGGTAATGATTTATACTCTTGCATAGACAATATCAATTCCCTAATATCTTCTTCTACATCGTATCTTTCTGTTAGCTCTTGTTGAACAGTTTGTACAATTCTATCCGTTGTATTCGTTTTATTTTCCATAATACATCCTCCCCTTTAAGTAAATATTATTTTCCAAATGAAACTTCAAAGTTATTATAGTCTGAACCCAATTTAATATAGAATGTTTTATTTAAGAATCCTGCATCATAACTACCTTCTAATTCATAATCATGAATCGTTCCATATACACTATATGTTTCGTTTACGCTTACTTCCATAGATTGATAAGTAAAGCTGTTTACATTAAACCAATTTGACTCAACATACTGTTTAAATTCATCCAGTGTTGGAAATTCATTTTCTCTAAATGTTTTATTTAAATAACCATATGCTCTTTCGTAATCTTTATTGTTTATGCATTCAAAGAATCTATTAAAACTAAGTTTCACTTTCTTCTCAGCGCTTGCATTTTTATACTCATTTTCATATGCTAAAACATTAGTTGTGTATGTATCTAATATTACCGAATATTTCATTGCGCCAGTAACTTTAAAAATAAAGTTATTACCCAGCGCATCTTTGCACAAATACTCATCGTATCCATCACCTTGAGTTATTGTATACGATGCCATTCTGGCTTTATTTCCAGTAGGAAGATTTTTCACATAATCATTAAACTTTTCAATCGTATCAAATCTTGCTTTTTTGTATTCAGAATCGAGCATATTGTATGCAATTTTTTTATTATTTTTTATAATATCTAGGTATTCATCATAATATATTTGAGCAACTTGCTCTCTTTCAATATTTCTGTATTGGAATGTATTGCTGCCATTGTTTTCTATACTAGAAATATTCAATGTTTTCATTGAATTAATATTAGATTTTGAATATCCTTGCTCTTTAAAATAATTGTTTAAATATATTTGGTATGTGTTATTATACCTATCTAGTACTATTATAAAGTTAAATTCTGTTTCTCCATATAATCCATATACAAAATATGTATTTATATATTCCGAATCTTCAATAACATACATATCTGTTATAACGTAATTCAACTTTGAATAATTTGCTAACATATTGTTTATGTATTTGTCATCCACAGAATATTTGGTTTTGTAATTTGGAGCTAAAACATTTTTTATAAAGTCTGTACCTTCTTGCTTATATTTAGCAAGTACATTTGCTTCTTGATTTTTCGTAACAATTAAATCTAAATCTTCTGCTGTAGCATTCAAATACAATACATTTCTATTGAACTTGCTTACAATACTTTGCACTGTCATATATTCATTCATATTATCTTCCTCACGTGCGACCTCATCTTTTGCAGATTTTCCTTCTGTTTCTCTATTCTTTTGATATTCTCCATATATATCTACAGGAGTTTCATTATAAGGTTGCTCTTTTTTCTTTTTTCCAACAATCAAGATAATAACAACTGCAACTAATAATATTATTATAGCAAGTATTATTTTCTTTTTACTATTCCTCATAATAAAACCCCCTTTTTAGTCATAATATATGAAACATATTCCATGCTCTGGTAGTGGAAAAATCTTAGATTGATCGAAATATCCTGAGTTATTTCCACCACCTGCTGGATCTCCTAGTAGAATTTCTCCCTGAGCATTTATTCCTAATAGCGTTACATAATGTCCACTATAGTAGTTATTTCCTATTGTACTATGTACATTTACAATAACTGGATTGCCACTTTGTAAATGTGCAATAACATCTTGTGTACTTGCATTATACCTCCACTCATGTTTTATACCATAAGCGTCCAAACCTTTTGATAAACCTTCGTGAGATGTAACAGCTGTGGTTCTACTTCCATACGTTAATCCTAAACCACTATATATAGCTTGTGCCGTTTCAATTGGAGTAGCAGTTGGATCTACTGCGCTTGCAATAATTGCAACTGATGTTGCTCCACATGCAGAATATCCAAAAGTTTGCATTGAATAAGGCATACCTCCCCAAACATCATTAAAACCTTGGGCATACACAGCATATTGCCTTCCGTTTGCAACATAATAACCTTCAACACCAGTTGCGTTTACTTCGCTTCCCTGTGGCTCGTTTTGTGTCCATCCCTCAGGATAATTTCCAACGCTTCCTCCACCAATTTTTATTACTAATTGTTGATATGCTGCATCTTGATCTTCAACTGCAAATCCCCATCCTACGAAAGGTGCGCAATTGTGACCTTTTCCACCAAAAGAATCATCTACTGGTTTCTTTTGAATTGTACTTCCTCCAGCTTCAATTACATATCCATTACCAACATATAAACATACATGTCCGTATTCTACGCCATCTACTGGTACGCCTTTAGATACAAGTATTGCCCCCACTGGTATCTTAGAATAATTTACTGTTCCATCATCATTAAATTGTATTTGATTTGGATGAGGTAAATCCATAGCATTACCTCCATAATATCCAAGTCCTGCTTCGTAGTATGCACATTCTACAAAGGCTGCACAATAGTTTGTTGATACTTGCGATTTGCTCTGGTAGCTGTTATAGAATGAAGATTTACCAACTTGTGCCTCAGCCCAAGCTACTATTTTTTGTGCAGTATCTGAAGGCATTGTAGTTCCGGCTGCCACACTTACTTCAAATGATTGTAATTCTTTAACTATTGCATCATCCGTATAGTACGTATATGAACTATCAGATTCATCACCATCGTTAAATGTCTTTTGGTATTTAGTATCCCATTTTAACTTTTCTGCTCCAGATGGAGTATTAAAGTATACACTATACTTAGCACAATCTCCACCTTGAATTACTGCGTCAACAGCAGCTTTTGTACTATCCGAATAGGTTGCTTCAGCAGATTGAGCTGTTGGATCATAATTTGGAAATTGACCCGTTTGATTCAATACATCTGCAACACTATCTGGGAATTTTGATGATAATGCTCTATTTAGTATAACAGATGCTATATATTTCTTTCTTTGTGTATTTTTATCGTCATCTGGGAAACCTGCTGTCATTTGCTCAACTGCTTTATACATCATTTCTTTCTCAGACTCTGAAATATTTAATCTAGTGTACAACAATACTTTCACCGTGGATGTATTTTCTGAATTGCTTAGATCGAATAGGTTTGTATCTATAATATTACTTGTTGAAATTCCAAGCTTTTCTTTTGGCACTTTTAGCGCAATACCTACATAATACTTAAATATATCAATCATATGTGATACACGAGCATTGTCTCCTAACATTCTTTCTAATAAGTAATACTCTTTGGATAATCTGTCTGCTCTATTACCTTTTCTTAGTATCTTTACTATATTATCATCATCTTCAATTTTCTCCCTAACTTTTTCCTTTGATTTTGATTTAAATTCACTATATGATTTTGCATTATTTTCGTATTCCATGTTCCATACATTTGCTAAAGTTAAACATCCCTTAGATGATACTATCGTGTTTGTTGTAGTAGTTGTGTTTGTTCCATTGTAGTGATCTTCGTATGCTGTACTTCCATCTTTCATGTATTGTATTTTTGGTTGTAGCGTTGATGTTGAAACATTTTGCGTTACTTTTGTATCTTCATACACCGTTATCTCAAGTTTACTATCCATCGCTTCTTGGGCCATTTCTTGGATAAATCCTTTATTTCCTGTCGTTATAAATAATGCCCACAAGAAATCAAAAAACATTGTATGATTTTTTACAGCTGGCTGATAATCTATGTAACTTGTTTTGTATGTTAACGTTGTATTCGATGTTGTTCTTCCAGCAGGCGTACTTGAAAATTGAGAGCCATATCCAGTTGTACCACTATTTGTAGATATAACTTTTGTATATGCATACTGGTATGAATCTACACTTGTTACTGTTTTTTTGTCGTAACTTGCAACAGCTATAACATATGTACTTGAAGATGCAGTTCCTTCACTAGCCTCACTATTTGCACTTGATGCTGCTGTAGCACTTACTGCACCTTTAATATTTGTTTTAATGTTATCAACCAGTATTGTCTTACCCTCACCTACTAAGTGAATTCCTTCATCATCTGGATATTTTAAATATCCATTTTCATCATGTAAACCATTTGTAATATCTACATACACAGCCCAATCGCTATTTGAACTACAGAATGTTTTCATTTCTTCGTTTACTCTATCATATCCTGCTATTGTATCATCAACATTTGCATATGTGTAATTAGAGCCTAAATGGTATACACTGTTAAAGTAAATTTTGGCACTAGGATATCTTGTATGTAATTTTTCCATTACTTCTTTTAATTCAGGAATTTGATATGCTCCAGAATTTGCTCCTAGCATTACAGAAACTCCAGATGCAGAATCTGGCAATGTTATACTTGTACTTAAAACTGTTCCAGATCCACTATCAATTATACTACTCCAATCTTTTGCTGTAGAGCTACTTACTGCACATACAGAAACATTGCTTCCAAGTGCCTCAAGTTCGCTCTTAACTCCTACATATCTTGAATCTCCAAGGAATAGGAAGTTATCAAACGATACTGTTGCTGTTGTAGCTCCTGCTATATTTAGCTCTAATTCATTTCCATAATAAGCTTTATGTCTTGGTATATACTTACCATATTTGAATAACATCCATCTCGATGATTTTCTTGAAGTTCCATGGCCTAGGCTTTGAAGTGATTCATATGTTGTATTTTCTGGCACATAATTAAATATTCCACATTGTTTTGCAAGTTCATCAGATTCACCATATTGCTTATATAATGTCCAGAAACTCTTACAAGATTTAGCATTTGAACCATAGTTATAATATGCATCTGCAACAGCCTGTAACTGATATTCCTTTAATGTTACACCATTCTTCTGTGCATCTTTTCTAGCTTTTTCAACACAATCCAATAATTCTTCTTGAGAAACTTGGTCTGTGATGTCACACGATACTAAGAAACCTTGTACCAAACTACTACCAGAAATTCCGTGGCTTTCAAATCTTTCAAAATTACTGCTTCCACTTCCAAGCCATACTCCCATACCAACGTCAGGATTTCCTTGCTCATCTCTACCAACAATATAAGTTTGCCTATCTTCTGAAATCTTCTTCTTTACATTATATCCACCTTCGTATGTTACATTATCTGGTAAATTCATACGATAAGAATATACATCCCAATCTTCGTAGCTTATGGTCATAATCCAAAATCTATTAAAGTCATATCCGTCACCTTTATATAAAGCCATCTCTGGTGATGGTGCAGCAGCTGCTGCACTTGTAGTGTTATTAGAAGTTGTAGTAATTTGAGTAGTTGTAGTAGCATTACTTGAAGAACTAGCACTTCCATTTACACCACCAAGTTTTAGTTTACCAGATTTCAAATCTTCTGCCGCTTGATTAAAGTTCTCTCTTGGTGATCTAATATCTCCATACTTGAACATTAAATATCTTGAAGCTGATTTTGCTAAATCAGTATTTTGAGATTTCATTGATTCAAGTTCACTATCTGTAATTGATCTATCTACTTGATAAAATCTCTCACTAACATCTGAATTTCCACTAGTATGTGTATAATGCTCCGCAGCCTCTTCAACACTTCCATACTGGTCATATAGCTTCCAGAAACTATTAATATTACCTGTACTATACATACAGCTTCCTAGTGCTGCAGCTTGATTATCTGTAAGTGTAACACCGCGGCTTTGTGCTTGAGATTTTACTTTTTCTATTTTCTCAAAGAATTCATCCATTGAAACTTTCATTACGATTTCTGCGTCTAATATATCTCCTACTCCCATATTAGATACATCAACACCATATTTCTTAAATCTCTCTATACAAGAGCTATCAATTAAAACTCCTGGTCCAACGTTCTTATATCCTTCAACATTTTCAATTTTTATATGATCTTTATCTGGCATACGATAATCTGAAGATGCGTATCCATAATGGTATGCAACAGTTCCCCATCCGCTATAACTAGCATGTGTTAGCCACATTGCATAGTATGCTAGCGGATAATTATTTCCATCAATCGTATTCGATGCTCCAGATGAGTTTGCCACACTACTTGTGCTCTGGTTATTTGTGCTTAAACTCGTTGAGGTTGAACCTGTCGTAGCCGTATTATTACCACTTCCAGGCGTTCTTGTTCCCATATACGTAGAATATATATTAGATGCATTTTGTCTTCTTTTTGGTGTTTGTCCAGTAATATCTCTTGGTATTTCAAATTTTTTAAGTACAACATCGCTACACTCATTAATATCGTTAGATGTTGTAATTACATTCCAAACAGCACTATATGATGTCTGGAGCTCTTGAACTAAAAATTCTAGTTGCGTTTGTAAATCGCCAATAGATGTTCCCTTTGATTTAACGTAATTATATAAGTTTTGCTTTCTATCTTGCGTTGTCCACTGAACAAGGCCATACCCCTTATCTCCTGAATTAATTCCTCCTGTAGTTACAAATGTAGACTCAGAAATCTCTCCACTATCAACTTTTCTTGTATATTCTGTATCAAATTCCATTCTGTCGGACCTAGCCCAATCATCTTCAACACACATAGAGTTAAATCCTGATTCTGCTTCTATATTTCCCATTAATCCAGCAGCACCTTGTTCTGTAAGCCCACTATCAATTAAAAAATTCCAAATTTGCTCCTTTGCATCACTTCCAGTTAACGTTGCACTTCCTGTTGTACCACTAGTTGTACTGCCGGCACTATTATTAGTTGTTGATGCACCTTTTTTCAAGGTATAGTAGTTCATAACATTTGAATTATTCGACTGAATCATACTATCGAAAGATCCTTCATCTATATATTCTAGCCAAATTTCTTTGCCAGAGCTATCTTTTCTCTTTATCTTAATCTTACCTTCTACACTATCCTCGTTATTTGTTAAAACCTGTACAGCTTTTCTTGAATATCTATTTCCAGAATATCCATTTCCAGATCCACCAGGGACCCTAATTACATAAGTTATAGGTGTAGCGTACCAGCCATGCTCATCACCTTCTTGTTTTAAAATACTATCTGTAGAACCACAGTTTAACCATACAGATTCACCCGAGCTTGTATATCCATAAAATATTTGTGTATGTCCCGGCATAAGTACAATATCTCCAGATTGTATATCTGGAATTTCATTAATACTAGATGCGCTACCTTCATATATAAAATCAAAATTCTTTTCTCTTGCATATGCTACAAGTGATCCACCACTAGCTGTAAGTTGGTGTGGATAACTACTCCAATCATTTAACCCATATGCATCAAGTGCCATTGATACATAGCAAGAACAATCTATGTACCCTAGCCTATCGTTCCTTGTTACAGGTAACGATCTTCCCTGGCCATAGTAGAACTCTTCTTCTCTTACTAGAGCATGACAATCTATTGCGTAATTTAAAAAGTCTATATTTCCTCCAGATGTAATTGTAACACCATTTGCATCAACTCCACCAGCTTGCGCAATTCCACTATTTGATGTACCTGAGCTAGCATTACCACTGCTTGCAGAATTAGAATTTGTACTTGCTTCAGAATCTGCTGGAGATCCACCAAAGTAACTTGGATCGTATGGATTTCCACTTCTAGCTTCGTATTTTCCGTAATGGAATAATTTCCATGTAGCCTGTTCTCTACTTGTTGGTGTATCATTTTCGTTACATGCCGCAAAACCAGAAGTATTTGCTAATTCTTCGCTATCTGCTCCGTATGTTGCTATATTATTTAATTGCGCATCAACGTTACCATTTAAGTACGAAATATCAACCAATGCTACTATTTGATTTTCTGTTAAACTTAATCCTTTTGCCATAGACTGGCTTTTTATTTCATTCTTTTTATATTCAAAAATTTCTTGCGATACTAAGTCAACAACATTTGCATCTATCGTACTTCCTACTTGTATGTTGCTTGTATCAACTCCATGATTTTTCAATAAGTTTATATTAAAATCGTTCCATGCTCCACCAGAATACAATTGTACGCCTTGTCCAATGTACCATCCAGTTGAGTTTGAAACAACTATGTAATTCTTTCCGTCTTGAGTTATGTATCCATTTACATATGGAGAATCATATGTAATATTACCATATCCATGTTCGTAATAATATGCGTTTATATCTTCGTTTTGTATTACCCATCCCCATTGAGCTATACTAGATTGGCTCTGTGATGGACTTGCTGCTACAGTAGTATTGCTTACAGCTGCAATCTCACGGTCACTAGATGCACCAGCATAACCATAAAATTCTTCCATATATCTGCATACTGTTTCGCCCCATTCTGTATTACAATATGTCGGTGCTATTTCTTTTACAGTATATTTTCCTGCTTTAAAATAGTAATCACTACCCGTTATTAATTTAAACCAAGATTCCGTAGCTTCTGCATAACTACTAAACTTATTCCATGATGTTCCGTTTCTATCTACATAACCACCATTTTCACTACCTTTAACACTTAGCCAGTTATATGTACTTGGGTCTATTAAATCCCACCCTGTACCGCATCCAGATTCTGTTCTGGCTGCTGCAATTAAAAATACTGCATTTACCTTATATTGATCTTGAAGTCTAACTAAATCTGGTACTACACCTAAAACATTTTGTTTTGCTTGCTCTCCTAAATCTGAATTAGTAACAGCGGCAGTTAATCCTGCTTCATCTAGCACATTTGCTGCATTTGCCGCATCTGTTGCTACAACAAAGTCCTTTCCAGTTGTTTGAACAGTTATACCAGAGGCTGTTGAAAAATCGCTATATGTTCCTGTACCTTCTACTGTTAAATCTGGATATTGTGTAGCTACTTCAGCTTTAATTAATAGTTTTAAAAATTCTTTTCTTTCATCATCTGTTGTTCCCATATCAGAAAGAGCACTAGATTCATTTTTCTTTAAAATTTCTAATATATTGTCTACGGTTTCATCAAATGTACGTGGATTTCCATTTTCGTCCACAAAACCATACGTGTATCCTCCACTTCCATCTGAAAAAACTTCTATATTCTGTACAGCTAATTGGTTAACCACATATGGAACATTTGAAAGGTCACCTTCAACATATTTTCCTCTATTTACTGTAGATGAAACTCCAAGTACCATAAATATTATAAAAGCAAGTAATATAATAACTACTAGAATTCCTAACGCTATATATGGGTGCTCTTTTATAAATTTTTTTACCTTTTTTGCTGTTTTCTTACCATTTTTCTTTACAGTACCACTAATCCCAGGAATTTTTGGTTTTGGAATTGGTCCATCAGCACCATCTGAGCTTGACGATTTACCAGGCTCTGCCATTGGTGCCTTAGCAATTTGTTCGGTACCCTTTTTCATGGTTTCGGTACCCTTTTTCATAAGTTTATTTCCGCCCTTAACCATGGATTGACCAGCTTTTTGCATTCCTTTACCCATAGCATCCATTGTTTCGCCAATGGCTGCTCCAATTCCTAATGTTGAAGCCGTAATTGCTTGTCCGGCTGCACTCATTGAAGCACCAGCTGCATGCGTTGCAGTTCCTAATCCAGATAATGCAGCTCCAGTACCTAGAGTTGTTGCACCTTTTACTACTTTTTTAGTTCCTTTTTCAGCTTCATCTGCAACGGCTCTAGCTTTTGCTTTGGCCTTTTCCACTTTTTTACCCATTTTGGTACTTTTAAGTTTATCACCTAAATACTTTTTGCCTTTTTCTCTAATACCACTTGTTGCATCATCAATAGCATTAGCACCTGTTTGTATTGCATCCATAGTACTTTGTGCTGAATCTTCCATTGATTCTTGGCTTACTTGCCCTCTGTTCTCATCTTCTTCCATATGTGTCACCTCCTTTCATTCTGCATTTTATTCTGTAAATTTAATATTCCAGCTATATTGCTCTGGATAATTAGTTTTTACCTTTTCATATTCTCTATTACCCGTTTGTGGATTTACCACTTCCGATGTACTATCAAGATACTCTTTATTTTCTATTTTCATAGTTCCCAAACTCATTTCTGTTATTTGTGTATTTTCTGCATAATTAATATTAAATGTAAGATCTACGCTCTTTTCTGTTTTAGAAGTAATTAAATAATCACTATCATACATACTGCTTGTATCTATACTATATACATTGTTATATGAATCTTTTAGGTATAAATTACTATTATCTGCATCATTTAAATATATATCTGCCCTTGTATTATTTTTTGCCCTAACTTTGTATATTTCATGGTCCATATAAACCAATTTTTCATCAATATATATAGTAAAATATGGTGCAATTGAAGTAATATTTATACTTTGTTTTCCGATGAAATTTGATATACTAACTTTTCCGTTTTTAATTGTAATATAGTCAATTACTGAACTATTTGAACTAGTTTCATTTCCAGTTGATATTACATCGTTAGTATATTTTACTTTATAAGTATCATTTTTAACTTCAGTAATTTCGTAATTCTTACTGGTTTTAAAAATAACACTATAATATTCATCTATAAAATCTTGTTTTGTTGGATATAATTCTTCCTTACACTCATTTGTTAAGCATTGATATGCAGAATCTACTTTGCCACTATTACATAACTTAACAAATAGCTTAATACAATCTTCTTCAGTAATATTAACATCTTGCATTTGCTCTTTTATTTGCTCGTAATTATCTTCCGTCTTGCTTACAATCTCATCAATTTTCTCATCATTAGAAACACTTCCAGAGGTAGTAGAATTCACACTACTACCTCTGGTTGAACTAGCCATTTTATCCATATTTCGCGTAACTATTATAAATAAAGTTACAGCCATTACAATAAACCAGATTACTGTTTTATTTCTTTGATATTTTTCATTAATACTAATCCAAAAATCTCTAATCATTATTATATCCTTTATAATATATTACTTCATTTTTTGTTGTACACTTTCAACAAGATCCGCACGTTCTACAGCATTTCGGTACGCATTTACAAGGTTGGTATTTGAGCTAATAGATGGATCTGTTATACTAACTTTACCTGATGCTAAATCTTCAATTAATTTGGCATCGAATGATGACCCTAATTCCTGTCTCATTTTCTTTCTTAAGAAAGATGATCTATGTGTTTCAACATCAAAACCTTTTGCTTCGTTGAATATTTCAACAGCAGTATCCTCATGTTCACCCATAGCATCTCGACATGCCGCTCTAATGTTTGTCATTGCTTTTACATCTTTTATGTTGTCAAAATCAACATATTGCGCATATCTTTTAACTGTATCAATTGCTACTTGTTTGTCACTTTGATTATTGAATCTTGAATCATGATTATCATCATCCATTATTTCGATATCATCATCTAGTTTTTCGAAAGCTTCTTCATTACGTATTCTTTGAGTCATTTCTTTACCTTCATCTGAATTTTCATTTGCAAGTTCTTGTTTCATTTCACTAGCAAAGCTTTCTACAAAATCTGCACCTCTGTCATACAAGTTAGATGAAATCTTATTTCCAGCACCTGCTCCAACTGCAGTACCTTTCCATATGTTGTTAATATCGCCTGTTGCCATTGCTGTTGCAATACCTGCTGTTACACCTACAGCTCCACCTAAAACCGCACCTGCGCCTCTTGTAACCATTCTACCTAGACCTCTTCCTAATACGTGTCTTCCAACTTCAGCCCAAGAACCATTTCTTGTATTTAGATGGTCATATTTTCCACCAGTTAGTGCTCCTGCAACCTTCTTGCCAATTACACCTCTAGCTCTTTTATCTCTACTTCTTGGTTTGGCACCACCAGCATTAGGATTTCTCCTATTTGTTCCTCCATTCCCTGCTGTCCTACTTCCTGCTGTTCTATTCCCTGATCTTCCTCCTGCACCTGTGCCAGCTGAAGATGAACCTCCGATACCACCTGATGCGCCAGGTACTCCGCCTTCGCCAGATCCGAGTGGAGCAGGACTACTTCCAGCTTCGTTTTTCTTTGTCTTTATCTTAGATTTTCCTTTTCCATCTCCGCCAGATCCACCTTTTCCGCCTCTTCCAGCAGGACCGATACCAGCAAGTTTTCCAAGTCCATCCATTGCAAGTCCATGGCCAACTGCCCCTCCAAGTGGTCCACCACCACCTGTAGATGCCTTATCAAATCCAAGAATCTTCTTAAAGTACTTCTCTGCTGGAATCATAAATCCATATACAGCTAAACCATATATAATATTTTTAGATATCAATTCTCCAGCTGCAACAATAAATACTGTGTACAATAATAAATGCATTGGCTGAATTAAAACATTGAACAGATAATCTTTAAACCACGTATTAAAAGCTTGAGCTTTACCATCTCCAATTTTATCAACAGGATACATTAATGCTACTATAGGTGCAATCATAGTCAAGAATGCCATTTGTAATACCCTCTTAACATATGTAAATAAAAACATTATTGTTTCAATAACTAGACAAAGATATAATGCGGAGTATCCCATTGCGGTTGATAATGAAGCCTCTATTGTTGTTGCATTCTCATAAAAATGAACTTTTCTGTTTTGACCCCCACTAAACCATTCTGATCCGCTTGCGAAACTAGATATTGTTCTAACATAACTCATCGCATTCAACTTTATAATTGCTTTATTTTTGTGTTGATCTGACCCTGTATTATATATTGTTGCTGCAAGATATATTTCTCCATTCTTGCCCCATTTGCTTAGGTCTACACTACCACCCTTGTATCCTCTATTATTTTGTCCATTCAGATTTAAGTAACCAGTATCAACTCCACTTTCCGTTACACTATAAACGGATGTTGAACTATCACCGCCTTCTACAATAAGTCTGTTCCTTTTAAAATTTTCAAAACTACTACCATTTAGCATCGAATCTTTATCATCTAACACATCAAGCCACCTAGATGTTGCCCCAAATTGGCCTTTTAATTCTGAAACGCCAATGTAATACGAATCTCCTTCGTCATTGCTTAATAAGTTTACAACTATAGTGTTTAAATTTACTATACCTGACATGATATAATGCATAATAAATAGTAAACAGAAACCAACTAACCAATCCATTAAAAGTTGTTTATATTTAGCTTGTTGTGCAGCAATACTTGATATTAAAATTTTAATACCAATATATAGAATAACTAACAACATTAAAACCATTGCTAAATTTCTTAATGATATATATATATTACCTACTACAGGAGCTAGTATTTCTGATGAAACTGAAGTATTAGCTGATACAATGGGTTTATCAGGAAAAAAGTTGATATCTAACCATCCCATGTTTGTGTCATAAAAAGTCCCATAGTCTACATATCTTCCAGAAGAAAAAATTTCGTATGGTGTAACAATAAAATTGTATACTTCACCTCTTCCTCCATCATCAGCATTATTTAAATCTAATTCCTCACTGGTAAATTCAATTGATCCACCAAATGTATGATCGATAACATACATAACACCATCCGGTATATGTAAAACTAAATCTACGAAATCATTAATTATATCTGCTTTGGCCTTTTTAGGCATCGCGATACCTATCGTAATAAAAATCATTGTTACGATTAAAGATTTTTTTAGTTTACTAAAAATACTTCTTTTCATATCTCTTTCTCCTTTTATTTTTACATAAAATACATTCTATTATCTACCTTAAGTAAAACCAAAATTTTGTTTTCAAAACTCTCGTTTTACTCAAGGTAAACCCAGTTTTGGGTTTACCTTAATTTTACTATCTTTTGGGCGCTTTGTCAATTATTATGTAACTTAATTAGTATGTTAAAACCCTTATCTTTGCCTACTTACAACCTTATTTAGGTTAGTTTCCATAAACTCAAACTCTTTAGCCGTTGGTCTAATAGAAATTAGAGCTGAATCTTGTCCAACTTTTAAAAGCCCTTGACCTCTTTGGCATGTAGTTAAAAAGCTTGCTTCACCTTCACTCAACTTGAACACTTCTTTTACATATTCAATTTCAGATTTATCTTGTGCTAAAAATAACTTTGTATCTGAAGAAGTTAAAACGGCTTGCACTTCTTGTTTCTCATAAAAGTCTTGGAATCTTTGTGAAATTATAGACAAAGATACATTTCTTTTTCTGGCACGTCTTGCCATTGTGTTTAAGAAATCTACAGCTTCTGGATATGGAAGTAACATCCATGCCTCATCCACAAGCACACGTTTTTTCCTAGCTTTCTTTCTATCTTCACTATTCTTCTTAACATATTTCTCCCAAATCCAAGAAAGTAATATTTGCTGAGCAAGTGGTCTTGCAAATCTTTCCTCTAACTGCGAAATATCAAGGTTTATAAATGGAGACTCGTCAAGTAAATCTATTGTAGATTGACCATCAAAATAAGCCATCTGACCATCATATTCTCTTGTATACTGCTTCATAACTTTTATTAAATAACTATAGTGGAACTGGTAATCTGAGTTTGTATTGTTGGCAGCTTTTTCGCATATTTGTCTATACCAACTTCCAATTGTAGGAAGCTCTTTCTTTTCTTTTACAATTCTACCATCAACTATTGTTGCAGATTCGCTAACATATAGGCTTTGAGGGTCACTTGTAATACCAAGTCTTGCATATTCATCTCCAACAGATTCTGCAATAATCTGTTTTGTAAGCTCGTTTACTTCTTTACTTCTTGTACTACCTTTTGCCATTGTAAGAAGAGCTTGTGTAACGTCTTCTATTTTACTTTCAACATTAAGAACTTCACGCTCTCTTCCTGTTATTTCATCTTTAATGTTTTCAACCTCTATATCAAAAAGGTTAATAATTGTATCTGAGCTTGGGCTGATAACAACGTTAGTGCCACCTAAACTCTCGGCCACAATTGAATACTCACCTTCAGCATCTAGTGCCAAACTTTCAATTCCCATTAAAACGGCAGATCTAGAAATTAAAGTTTTCATTGTTACAGATTTACCGGCACCCGATTTAGCAAATATAACCATGTTATAGTTTGTTAGTGACTCGTGGAAATTGTCAAATAAAATTGGTACTCCCGTTTGTAAGTTATATCCAAGTGGTATTCCAGATGAATGTCCTACTTCTGATGATGTAAATGGGAACACTGTTCCAATAGATTCCCTGTCAAATAAATGTTTTTCATTAATTTTTTTTCTCATTAATGGTAAGTTGCTTCTAAAAGCATCGTCTTGGTTCGCCCAGGCTGATTTTATATCAACCAAACTTTTTGCCATTTCTGTTGAAAGTAAACGTGTGTATGTATCTAAATCTTTTAAATCGTATGCAAATAGTGTACATACAATTGTTGCTTCAAACATTTTGTTAAATCCTGCTGCAATTTCATCTCTTAGTTGCTCTGTTTCCATTCTTTTTTGCGCTAACAATCTTGCTCTGTTTATGTTTCCTCTATCTTCTGCCAAAATTCTTTCTGTTTCTAACTCGTTAATTGTTCTGTTTAAGTCGTTTTGAGATGTAGATTCAAGAATTGGATTAATATAAACAGAAGTATTTATATCTCCAAACGTGTACATATCTCTAAATAGCTCTGGGAACGTACACATACGTGGTAAATTAGCAACGAAAAAACTTCTTGCAAATCTATCTGTTGTTGAGATAATTTCAATGTGATCCAAGCTTGAGGCATCAATTCCTGTTGGAGCAATCATTTCTTTTATTGTTTTCTTTCTAATAATACGTCTCTTAAGCTCTTGCTCAACTTTCTCGCTATTGTCATCTTTTTTCTTTCCTAATAAATTAGTTTTCGCCATTCTTCTTTGCCTCCATTTCTTTCAACATTCTTTTCTTTTTAAGCCTTTGAGCTAATTTTATCTTTTCTTCTCTTGATAAATTATTTATTCTTTTAGCTCTTTCTGCTCTTGCTGCTTCTTCATCTGCATTATTGTTGTTATTTTCACCATTAGCTCTTTCCATTTTTGCTTTTCTTGCTGCTCTCTTTTCTTCTAGCTCTTTATCCATAACTTCAAGCTCTTTTTTCGATTCTTCCGCTTTGCTTTTTCCCATTACACTAGCCTGTGAATCAAGGGCTTCTTCTGCTAATTGATTTATGTATTCTTTCATATTTTCTTCTCTATCACGAATTGCCTGAATTCTTAATTCTGTTCTTCTATTTACTCTTCTATATGCTTCAATTGCCTTATCTTTGGCCTTGCGCTCTATTTCATCATCTAATGCTTTCATTCTTTTTTCTAGTACATCTGGTGCAACCGAATAGAATGAGTCGTATCCAGAATTATCTATGTATTCATCAAAATCGTATGTATCGTGTTGCTCTCTATTATATGAAATAAATAATAGCTCTATAAGCTCTTTTGAATTTAATATTCTACCTCTTACATCACATTCTGTTAACGCACTTACTAATGATTGTGCTCTTGTATATAATTCAGAGAAAGCCATACTGCCTATTTCTCTTTTATCGTAGTCACCTGCTGATGTTATTTCATCTGTGTAGTAAGGAACAACTATGTAGTATTCTTTTGTTGTTAAGTCTGCATCTTCACTCATTTGCTCTGTATTTTCTATAATATCTCTACTATATTCATATAAATTTTTCTTTTTAGCTACCTCTTTTTGTCCTTTTACAATTTCATCTCTGGTCGCATTTGGATTTCTTAGTAGGTTTTGATACTTTTGCTCTTCTTCCCTCATATCCATTTCAATTATTTTTAAGCGCTCTCTGTATCGCATTGTGCTTTGGGCTAAATTAACTTTTCTAGTTTGAATATATAATTGCACTTCAAATTTAAGGGCATTTAAGAAACTTATAAAACCTTGCTCAACACCATTCTTTTCAACTTCAGATAATAAATCGTAGTTAACGCCTTTACACTCTAGTACCATTAAGTATCTTTTTCCTCCGTCTTGAACTATCATGTTATCTTCAACGCCATCAAATTCCATAAATTTAAACATTGATTTTTTTGCTCTTGCTGTCTCCAATTCATCATCCACTTTTTTAGCTCCTGATGCATTGCTCTTTTGGCTTTTTTCTTTCATTGTCATAAAAACAAGTACTGCTGCTAGTATTGCAACAACAATAAGTATTCCAGCAACAGCTAATAATAAAAAGTTATCCATTATCTGATATACCCCCTTCTATTTCTATTTGCTTTTTCTATTTGCTCAGCTCTAAGTTTTTCTTCTTTTTCTTCGTTCTTTTCTTTTTCGTCCAGCTCATGTTCAATTTCTTCTCTAGAAAGTTCATCCGTATCGTATACATATAGCTTCACACGATTTAACTTAAATTTTATTGATTCAATTAATACTTTGTCTAAGCCAATTCCAGCCGCTTTTTTGGTTATCTCAAATCTTTCGTTCTTTGGCATTTTAAACGTTCCAATTACAAAACCTAGTAAGGCAAGTATAATTGTTAAAATAATTCCAACAATATTAAATGCACCTGCTGCCTTAAATAGTGAACCTATGTATTTTAGAATTGTTTTTATAACAACCCCCAGCATAAGTCCTCCAACCGTCCACAATAGTGCTTTGGTTGAAAATATATAAAAAAGTCTTCCTTCACCTTTTGTATTTCTTGGAATATTATACGTTCCCATACTTTACCTCCTGTTAATGCATTTATAAATAATTTAATTATTATTAAATATAAAGTCAAACAATGTATTAACTCATATACCTATATAAAACATCTAGGGATTTTTAATAACATTTACCTCTCAATCTATTTTTACATTTATTTGACATTTATTTAACATTTTAATATTAAACTATAAAATATATTCTCTAACATATTATTTCCCTAGCAATGAGAATACATTTTATAATCCAATAATGCAATGTTTATTTTTTTATTCTATAATAGAACAATAGCGGACATTATGATAATTGCAAAAGATAAAATTTAATGCAAATGTTCGCGTAATTGTTCGTGCGCCAAAATTTATATATTAAATTTTGTGTGCAATGTTGGCGAAGCCTTTATATTATAGGGAATTCCGTAGGAATTCCCTATAATATAAAAAGAGGATGTAAGCTTTTGCTTAACACCCCCTACATTCAATTTTTTTATCCATTCATACTGAATAAGAATTTTACTATAGATGTACCAAATACAACTAAGCCAACACCAACTGCAACTGGCATTAATGCCTTCTTGTATTCCGCTTTTTGCTGAGTACCACCAACTATGAATTGAATACCTATAACCATAACAACAACAATTGCTACAATAATTGAAATAATCCAAATTATATTGATTACATTTTGAGCAACATTGTTAAGTCCACTTGTATCAGCTTTTTTATCAGTTGGCTCCTTGGTTGCCTCATTAATTATCTCCGATGCATCCCTCGCATAACTAACTGGTTGCACAGTTACAAATAACATCATAATAGATAATAAAACTATTGCTAAAATCTTTACTGTTTTCTTCATATTCTTTTCCTCCTTTTATATTTATATAATATAAATAATAATAACAAATTAAAAAAAATCGTTTAGCAAATTATATGCTACTCTCCAAATACCAAATGCACCAAATATTACAAATGCGCCAAGAGCAAATGGAATTAATTTTTCTTTTACTTTAGCTTGTCCTATAGCGCCAGATGTTATAAATTGAATTCCAAGAACTGAACCGACCAAAATTGCTAGCACAATCCCTATTGTCAGCATTGTAAAATATACTTGATCTATGCCGCTCTTTTTCTTTATCTTTATTAAATAATTCCCTGTCTTCTGCACTATTGATAAAATTGTCAGCACCATCCATTATTCCTGTCATATCAATTGCATTAACTTTTTGAGGCATAACTATGAGCATACAAACAATAGCAATTGCAATTACTATGGCAAATTTTTTTATTATTCCCATAAAATTCCGCCTCCTATCCTATATGCTTTCGCCTAATTTAGCAATGATTGATAGAATTACGCCAAGAAATGTAACTATAAAAGCACCTACTGCCATTGGAATAAGGTCCTTTTTGTAGTCCGCTTTTCCGAGCTACACCTGCTGTTATGTATTTTATACCGACAAACATTACACAAATTATCGCTATGATAATAGCAACCGTGAAAAATAAATAAGATAGCTTACTTGCATATCGGTCTATAAAATTTGTGTCGTAGTCTGATCCTGTATCTCCAGGTGTTCCATAATTATCTGGATTAAGTTCTTCTGCATAGCTATACTTTACGGGAAGAAACAGACAAACGGACAAGCAAATTATTAGTATTATATTAATTATTGAAATACAAGCTTTTTTCACGTTAATCCCCTCCCTTTCGACAAAATTCAACTATGTCAGATGTTATTTTAATTTTACTACAATAATCTTTTTAAGTCAACATTTCTTTAACAATTTGGTTTATGTCTCTACCATCTGCAGCTAAGCCACATCTAGCCTTTGCCTCTTTCATAACTGCTCCCATGTCTTTCATTGAAGTAGCATTTAAGTCTGCTATAATTTCCTTTACAATAACTTCAATCTCAGATTTTTCCATCTTTTTAGGTAGATATTCTGCAAGTGCATCAATTTCTTCTTGTATTTGGTTTACTAAATCTTGTCTATCTGCTTTCTTGTAGTCATCTATTGATTCTTCTCTTTTTTTGTGTTCTTTGGCAATTATTTCCATTATTTGTTCATCGTTTAACTCAATATTATTATCTTTTTCTTTTTGAAGTATTGCTGCTCTAACCATTTGAACAACATTTTTTCTATTAATGTTTTTATCCTTCATTGATTGTTTTAAATCTTCTAATAATTTTTCTTTTAACATATTTTTACCCCTCTCCCTATACTTTAGATGTTATTTTTTTGTGTTTTGTTGGTATTTTTTTAAATTTTCTCCAAAACATTACAAAAAGGGGCAACACACCTGTTTACCCCTTTATATAAATCTTAAATTATATTAGAATTTTCTCTTTCTTGCAGCCTCTGACTTTTTCTTTCTTCTTACGCTAGGTTTTTCGTAGTGTTCTCTTTTACGCACTTCTTGTAAAACACCGTTTCTAGCACATTGTCTCTTGAAACTTTTTAATGCTGCTTCAACGTCTCCATTTTTTACTTTAATCTCTGACATAACATTCCCCTCCTTCCGGCATTGCAATTAGTCTTGCTTGGGATGTACAATTCTTATGTACGTTTAATATTATATATTAGTTCATTTAATCTTGTCAATACATCTTTTGTTTATTTTTCAAAAAATAGTTACAATTTAACATTTTTTATTTAATCCAGTCAGAGAAAAAGCTATTGTCTGCATTTTTATAAATAAAATTTTACATTCGTCCAGCTCTGATCTTTCATATCTTCAATATATTCATTTCCATTAGATATGAATATTAAATCATCAATATCTCGTATAAACCCCCACTTTAAATTATATTTCTCAGCATAAACTTTTAAAGCTTGATATTTGTTTTCTACCTTTATATCTATATTTTTTGAATGACCATATAAATCTTCTCCCCCCTTAGTTTCAATTATCCATGTATTACCTGCTGTGTCGCCTACAATGTAATCAGGATAAAATGTCCAGGCTTTATTCATTTTATCTAGATATACAATTGAAAAGAACTCTTCTGAAGATTCACCATTTTTATACCAAAATTTAATTTTATTAGATCCTTCACAATATTTTTCAAATTTTTCTTCACAACTAGATTTTATTGTTGTTGATGGATATCCATAATACACATTTTTACTCATTTCTGAAATTGAGCTATCCTTCTTATTGTACTTAACTGTAATCCTCTCTGGAAAATAGAAATCTTCTGTTTTTTTAAATTCTTTTTGAAGTTTTACCCTTTGCTCTCTTTTTTGAATAACAGCGTCTAAAATATCAAATTCTAACTTTCTTTCATTATTAATTATAAATGCGTAAAACTCCTTTTTATTTAATTTTAATATTTTTTGTGGAAACTCAATGTTCCCTAAAAACAAACGTTGTAAAATTGGAGATAAATATTGATAAATCATTCCAATTCTTGATGCTATTACATTAATTGAATGCCTTAAATCCAAACCATTCTTATATGTATCTACTGTACTTTGAATACGTATTTTTTCGCTCTTTACAAATATTTTTTTGTTTATTTCTACAGCATTTCCTTGAACAATTTCGTTGGTTATATTTTGGTTAAAATTATATCCTACTTCTTCAAGTTTTGCTCTGTTTTCTTCAGGATTGGTAAGTTTGTACTCATCCATAAAATACTCGTAAATTGCAAGGAATGCTTCTCTTGGTGCAAAGTTATCTGCCTCGGTATTCTTTGTTTCCTTAGTTAGTTTAAATTTTCTATATTCGTCCCTTACAAATAAAGCTTTTACATTAGCGGCACTTCTACCAAGCTCTTGTTTAACACTTTCTGTATATTGATCATCAAAAGTATATAAATAACAATTATCTAAAAGTTCATTTCCGTAGTGTTTTGCCTCTGGCATTCTTCTTATTCTACCCAATGTTTGTATTTCAAAATCCTCATGCATATTCTCTCTAATTTTAACAAGTACCTTTGCCCTTGGACAATCCCAACCTGTTGAAATTGCCTGTTTCATAATTAAAAAACATTGCTCTGCATTGTTTTTACTTATATCCTCAATATTTTCTTTTCTATCTGCTAGCCATATTGCTAAAAGCTTATTCTCGTAGGTAAATCCTTCTTCCTTAAGAAACTGCTCAATTTGCTCTATTAGCTCTTCGCTCATACTTGGTAACTGAATTATTACTAATGGATTGTAATTTATACCATTTGCGGTGCAGCAATTCCTTATCTCTCTTCTTTTATTTATTGCGAGTTTTAATAAATATTCTACTTCATTGTTTAGAACAATGTTGTTTTCAATCCCTTGGTTTATATATAACGACTTTGTTATAAGCCCCGAATTAATAACTTCCATTTCACTTATTTTAATATTATATGCTTCATCGTTTCTTTTGGTTGTTGCAGATACTCTTACTATGTGTTCTGAATTAAATAAATGTGTTATTCCCTCTGCTTTTTCTGTTTTATTTCTGTGTTCCTCATCTATTATAACAATAAATTTTATGCCATCTTCTTTTGCTTGCTCTATTCGATCATACAGGTTGCTTTTTTCAAGCTCCTTAAGAGCTGTATTTCCTTTTTTAGTTACATTTTCCCAATTTATAAATGCTGTGTCTTGCTTTTCAAATCCAGTATTTAGAGCATCTTCAAGTGTTTTTGTTTCTCTATTAGGAAGCAGCTCAAGCATTTTTTTCATGCTTTGCTCTTCTAGCTCTCCAGATCCTGGTGTAAGCCATATAAAAACATAACTTTCGTGTTCTGCTAAAAATCTATCTATATATTCAAGTAAAATTACAGTTTTTCCACTTCCCGTAGGTGCTTGGAGTAAAATCTCTTCCTGCTCTCCAAATGCAGTTTGCTCTAGTAGCTCCTCTACGCATCGTTCTTGAAAATCTTTTAATTTTATATCTTTCATTAAATTCAACCTCCTTTTGAATGTATTTTTTCCCTAGGTTTTACCATTGATTAATATCGTTTAGCTCTTTTTCATAATAAAGCTCTGGTACATATTGTACTTCAATATTTCTTTTTTCAAATTCTTCAATTTGCTCTTCCGTAATTAAAGCATTACTGCTTATATATACAATTTTGCATTTATTTAAACGTTGCTTGTTGCCGAAGAATTCATCAATATCATCATCAGATAATAATAGCTCTATTAATCCATTATCAGTACTATTCATATTATCTAGTTGGATTAACTCTTTCAAAAATTTTTGCAGTTCGTTTTCTACGTAGTAACTTTCATCCTCAGCCCTCATTTTATCTATGTAATTAATTTTATAATATTTTAAATTGCTTTCTATTCCTTTTACATTTTCTTTTTTTTGATTCTCATAACCAGTTATAATTCTTTTAATTCTTTCGTAAGTTATATCTTTACATATATTGCTTTCATTACTATTACATAAAATAAAACTTGCATCCTTACCTTGAAATTCTTCTAATACAGCTTGCCCTACTGTACCAGATCCTGCAAAAAAATCTAATATTATAGGATTTTTAACTTTAGGAGAAATTGCCATTTTTATAATTTCTTTGTATAGTGCTACTGGCTTTGGTGTATTAAAAATTTTCTTATCTGGTAAGATTGATAAGAGCTCTTTTTTTCCATTTGTAGATGTATCGTATAAATCGCTATCAAACCAGCTATTTCGTATCTCACCTTTCATTTTTACTTCGTTGTAGAATACTTTTAGTTGTGGCTTTGAACGCCCATTTTTTCCAAATACTATTCTTTTATCCTCAAGTAACTTTTGAAATTTTTCCTGTTCCGTTCTCCAGCATCTTCCTTTTGGTGGTAAATACTTTACTCCCGTAACTGGATTTACTATTTCATACGTTAGGTTTGGTCTTATGTTAGGTGCATCAAATGGATCTGCTTTCCATAAACCACGTGGATCGTTATCTGGATTAGCATATTTACTTGAATCTGTTTCCTTTGGTTGAATTACAAAATCATCTGTTTTATACCATAAATCTTCATTACTAGCTTTTAATCTTCTATTTGCAATTCTTCTTTTTTTAGCATACGCTAATATATATTCATGGTTAATACTTATATCTGTATCATTTTGCACTGAAGTTCTGTTATGCCATGGGAAGCATGCAACAAAGTTTTCTTCGCCAAATATATCATCACATAATAGTTTTAGACCAGCAAGCTCATTGTCGTCAATATTTATAAATATAACTCCGTTATCCTTTAATAACTTTTTAGCCATGTATAGACGTTTATTCATAAAAGAAATCCATTTACTATGTTTAAATGAATCTCCTTTATCAATATAATTATCGTCATATATAAAATCATTTAGTCCCCTATTGTATGGTGGATCTATTATTATTAAGTCTATTCTATTTCTATGTGTTTTTTCTAAAAGATATAAGCTATGTAAATTATCTCCCTCAAGTATAAAATTGGTTGATTTTGTTTCATCAATTTTTATTTCTAAATTACTATCTTCTACAAAAACAGGTATTTTATCTTTTATTTCTTGATCTATTTTTTCTTCATGATTCTCCCACACTAGGCCATATTTTTTTCTTTTTAATTCATGCTCTATCTCATTTAGTGTTGTTACTAGCTCTGGTTCATCTTGAAGCTTTTCTCTCATTATTTTTATATTATTTAATATAATTTCTCGTTTCTCGCTTGATAAGTTTGTACTCATTTTTTCCTCCGAATTGCCACAATATTTTTAGATTGCTGGTTACACTTGCTTTTCTAGAGGTTATCGTATCATAAATCATTTTTTTAAACAAGTAGATTTTAATATTTGTACCTAAAATACAAACAAAGAGCATAATATTAAATTATATTATGCTCCCCTTTTTTATAAGGCTTCGTAATCTATATTTTTAATTTAAAATGGACAATATTTTATCTGCCAATAGTATTGTCTGAGTATTAGTAATTTCTGTTTTTCTAATAGACATTTCTACAGAATTTTCCATCTCTTCAATAAAAGTATTCAATATTGCTTTGTTTTTTGATATTAAGTTGTCCAATTGTTCATACATAATTATTATAGCTTCATTACCATTCAATGTTCCCAACATTTCAAATTGCATATAGTACTCTTGTAATTTTGATATAGCTGCGCTTGACTCTGATGCTATATTATTACTTATTACCTTCCTAACTTCCTCATAATTTATTATCATACTACCATCGGCTTTTTCTACTGTATCTTCTACAGCTCTTATTTCATCGCTATTTTGATAAATAAAAAAATCTATCGTTCCTCCTCCAATACTAGCTTGCATATTAGCAATTGTATATATTGTTTCTGGAACTATATATTGTAAATAATTTGCCCATTCTTCAAACGTATTTCTTGACTTATTCATTATATCATCTACAATTGAATTATAATTTTTTCCTATCCATTTCTGGTCTTGGCCAATTTTATTGAAAAAATAGTATATGTTTGCTATTTTTGAACGATATTCATTACCAATTTTTGAAAGTGCCTCAGCAAGATTTGCCACATTTTGAGGTTCCCAATCAATATTATTATCCATACCTGTTGCCCCTTTATTTGTATAAAAAAGGTACAGCCAATACGTCTGCACCTTTTTTTATTACATTCTATATTATCCATTTAATATAGCTGCTAATTGATTTGCTATTTGAATTGTTTCTTCATTTGTTAATTCTGTATTTTGTATTGATTTTTCTGCAGTTTCATTAACTTGATCTTGGAATGTTTCCAAGATTTGTCTTGTTTTACCAAGAATTGAATCTAATTCTTTATATATTTCTAATATGGCTGCATTTCCATTTAATGTTCCTAGCTCTTGGAATTGTCCATAGTAATCTTGTAATCTTGTTGATGCCGTTTGGCAATTTGTTGGAATTACACCATTTAAAGTAGCTCTAACTGCTGTAGCGTCTAATCTTTGGCTACCATCTGCTTTTTCTTCTGTGTTTTCAACATTTGATATCTCAACTGAATTTGGAGTTAGTGAGAAAGAAACACTTCCTCCACCACGCTCTGCTTGCATCTCAGCTATTTGATATACAGTTCTTGGTACAGTTACTTGTAGATAATCTGACCATCCTTCAAATGTACCTCTCGAAGTGTTTAGAATTTCGTTAGCTATAATATTGAAATTCTTACCAACCCATTTTTGCTCTAATCCAATACTATTAAATGCTGAATATACATCTGCAATTGCTGATCTATAATCATTTCCTATTCTTGATAATTGAGTAGCTAAATCTGCTACACTTTGTGGCTCCCAGTTAATTTCATCTGACATTATAAATTCCTCCTTTTTTATACATCTCTATCATTGGTAATCTACTATTACTTTATAGTAAAGAAAATATTAAATTTTCACAAATTTTTATCTTTTAGAAATGTATTGTTTTGTATTTTTTCTAATATTTTTCATTGTTCCTAGCTATAAGTATCTCTGTAAAAATTTATATATAATTTTAATTTATTTTCTAAGATTATCTGCATTATCATGTAACGCACCTGCAGTATCTTCTAATCCATCTGCAACTGCATCATTCATATCTGCTGCTCCTGTTTTCCAGTTGTCTACAAGTTCATCAACGAAATTAGATGCACCTTTTTTAATATCGTTAGCACCTGTTTTCCAGTCATCTACTCTCTCATCTACAAAGTTCTTTGTATCTGTCTCTATTTGATTTGCACCTGTTTTCCAGTCATCTACTCTCTCATCTACAAAGTTCTTTGTATCTGTCTTTATTTGATTTGCACCTGTTTTCCAGTCATCTACTCTCTCAGCTGCAAAGTCCTTTGTATCTGTCTTTATTTGATTTGCACCTGTTTTCCAGTCATCTACTCTATCATCTACAAAGTTCTTTGTATCTGTCTTTATTTGATTTGCACCTGTTTTCCAGTCATCTATTTTATCATCTACAAAATCATTAACCATCTTTTTACCAGTTTTATAATCATCTGCTCTATCAGCTACAAATGCATCAGCATCATTTCCTGCCTTTCTTATTCTACCTGGTGCATTTTCAATAAATGAAGCTGCTCCTTCAGCCATCGTTGAGAATATACCCTTTCTTGCAACTGAAGTTGCTGCTACATCTACTTCTTCAATTCCACTAATTTCTTGGTTAGCTACTTCTATTATTAAATCTATTATTTCAGCTGATTTCATCTTAAAGCTAGTTTGATAATTTGTAGCCGTTTGAATCATCAATTTTACAGCATCATTTTCGTTAGCATATTGAGAAAGTGCATCAATAGAGCTAACATATTCTGATAAATGTTGATTCGTTTCTTCTAATTGATGCAATACAGATGGTGCTTGTGAGCTTTGGAAATATTTCTTTACGGTAGTTGTAGTTATTCTAATTCTTCCATCTGCACTCTCAGTTGTTTTTGGTATAACCCATGAAGATTCTGTCACTCCATCATCCTTCAATGTAAAATTATCAATTGTTCCTTTACCATCTGCAACTTGTTGATTTGTAATATCTTTAATTGATCCTGGAATTACTGTTGCTAGAATTCTAGTCATTTTGTAAAACGAACTTGCATATCCGTTTACATATTCTGCAACATTGTTAAAGTTTTTTCCTGTCCAATAATTTGGTAAATCTGTTTTAAATAGGTTATATATTCCAGATATAGATTCTCTAACCATAATTCCCTTCTCATTAAGTTCTTTTGCTAATTGCATACTTTCTGTATTGTTCCACTGTAATGCCATAAAAAATTCCTCCTTTTTTATCTTTACTATTTACATGTAATGCCTATTATCTAATTATTACATAATGCATCATCACGCGACCTAAATTAGATATACAAAAACTATCAAAAAATGTCAATAAATTTTTCCAAAGTAATATAATTGACTTTTTTTTGTAATCTTTTCGTAATATCTTTCGTATATTATCTATTATATTATTGCCTTTATTTTAAAATATTATTAATTCTGTTCCATTCCTTATATCCGTATCAATAATCCTCGAATTCATATTGTAACAATCAGCTGTTGATTTATTGTAGAGTTTAGGAATTTTCCCATCATATATATAATTAATTTTATTTATTGAATCTATTCCTGCTAAAAATGCTTTTATAACATAAAATACACTTTTATTTATAGGAATCCATATATCATATTGTTTTTCCAATAACGGAACATATAATCTAACTAAAACTCTATTCATCTTCTTCACCCTTTTCTACTATGCCAAGAACCTTTATATATTGAGGCTTAGACTTATAAACAATATATCCCATACTATCACCACATTTTGAATTAATATCTCTTCTATCTGCTTCATATGTTATTGTATATTGTGTATCAAAACCATTTCCTATGTATAAACCACATCCTGGTATCACAAATTGTTTATACCACGAATCCATAGCATGTAATTTTAGCTTTGTTACATCATCTATAATTACAAAACTACAATTTCCTGCTAATTGCCCAGAGTATATATTTCTTGTAAATCGTTCTTTTTCAGTTCCTAAATTATTTATAAATGTATCTATTCCTATTATAAAATAAACTAAGTGATTTTCCTCTTTTTTCTCTAAGTTTTCATTTAACCTTAGTGTTATACCATTAAATATTTCAACAAAGTCAACTTTATCTTCATAAAGTAATCCTTCCATATCAATTAGAATTGGCTCCACATTTTTTAGCAATTTCATTTCTATCAACAAATTAGTAATAAATGAAGCCGTTGTTTCCAAACTTTTAGAAGTAACTAATGTAACTATTTGACTCTTAAAGTTATATTTATATGTTTTTATTGTTTTTGCAGAAATTCCTATTGGGACTGAAGATATATCTGTAAGTTCATCTTTTACATTATTAATTGTAACAACCTCAGGTAGTACTGGTATTTCTGGAGCTTTATTTGGGTTTATTTTGCTTAATTTTAATTTTACATTCTTCATAAATGTATTTACGTTTTCTGGCTTACATATCCTTGTTGTTTGAAACTCATATACTATATCACTGCCTATTGTTACTAATCCCCTACCTGTATAGTTAGATGGTTTCTTTTTTCTTGCTTTATTAAATATATATGTGTAATCATCACCTATAATTTGCAGTGCAATTTTCTTTTTAAAATTTTGTATCAATCTTTGCTTTAATTCATTCACCGTACTTCCTGTTATAACAAATGTAATTCCATACTTCATACAATCTTTTGCCATTATTACAATTTGATCTTCATATTGAGCATAGTTTTGTAAAAAAGCGCCATATTCGTTTATTATAACAACTATCATAGGCATCTTTTGTCCACTATTTTTTAAATATAACTGATAATCTCCATTATATTCAACTAATTTTTCTTTTCTTTCTCTAATTTCTTTACTTAGCATCTTGAAGAGCCTCATTATTTTTTCTGAATCATCAGATAGCAAAACATCACCCACATGAGGAAATCCTCTAAATGTTCTTAAAGTCTCACTTCCAAAGTCTAATATGTAAAAGTTTGCTTCATCGCTTGAATGTGTTACGCATACATCATATACAAGAGAAGTTAAAAGTAGTTCTTTTCCACTATCAGCACTTCCGTATATTGCTGTATTTCCTTCTTCTGTTAGGTTAAGAGTTAATACATCTTGTAACTGATTAAATGGATCGTCATATTCTCCTATAATTGGATTTATAATATTGGGCTCAGGTTTAACGGAATATTTATTTCTTATTGTTTTTATAAATATGTTTTCTGGTATAGGATCTAACCATAGTTGATTTTCTTTAATATTCTGCCTTTTGGCTAGTTTATCTAGATATTTTACAATATTTGTTAGCTGATCTCCATTTTCCTTCATTACTTTTGTTTCTGGCTTTTTATCTTCTATTCTTTTATAAATTGCACCTATATCTGTAATAAAATCTATGTAATTATTTTGTTCTTTTTTTACTGTCTCTGATGGTTCATATGGAACTCCTGTATATCCTGATTGTCCAAGTGCAAAGTATTCATCATTACCTACATTTATATAAAATTGACCAGCCTTTTTTAAGGTTGCAGCATCTGGTTTCTTTATAATATCCTTACTATCTGATTTATCCTGAACTTTCAAACATACGCCAAATTTACTATTACTACGTATTTGGTCGTTTACTATACCTGCTGGTTTTTGTGTTGCAAGTATTAAATGTACACCCAAGCTACGTCCGATTCTAGAAACACTCATTAGCTCTGCCATAAAGTCAGGTTGTTGTTGCTTTAATTCTGCAAACTCATCACATATAATAAATAAATGTGAAATTGGAATTTTAAGTATTCCTTCATGATATAATTTTTGGTATTTGTATATATCAATTGTTGATTCATTTGTAATATTTTTAGCTTCGTTAAACATAACTTGTCTTCTTCTAAGTTCACTTTGAATTGATTCCAATGATCTTTGCAAACCAACAGAATCTATATTTGTAATTGTTCCAACTAAGTGTGGTAATTGAACATTTTTCTTTTTAAAAGCACCGGCTAAACCTCCACCTTTGTAATCGACAAGAACAAATGTTACATCATCTGGGTGATAATTTATAGCAAGCGATAATATGTACGTTATTATAAATTCACTTTTACCAGATCCTGTTGTTCCAGCAATTAGTCCATGTGGTCCATGATACTTTTCATGAGCATCTAAGTATATTGGAGCTCCTGTTGCATCAACACCAATCTGAGCTTGTAATGATAATGTTGAATCATTGTGTCCCCATCTATCTAAAATATTAAGCTGCTCTATATTTCCAGAATCAAACATTTCCAAAAAATTATAATGGTCTGGCAGACTTGTAGCCTTTGTTGATGTATATTTTATTGGTATATTTGACATCACTTTTGAAATTTTACCATAATCTAATTTTTCAAATTTATCCAAACTAAACTCTTTTTTAGTTGCTGATGATATTTCATTTTCAAAAACTATACACTTATTATTTTCTTTAATTTCTATAAACATCTTACATTGATTTGGTAATTGTGTAATATCATTTGTTACGCATAATAGTCCAAAACCAAGATTATCTTCTGATCCTAAAATTCTGTTAATAATTCTTACATTTTTCATTTTTCTATAATCATCTGTAATTACAAGATAGTACGAATCAAATTGCTTATAATCTTTTCCTTTTCTAGATATAGTAATTGTGTTACTGTCATTATCGCCATATCTTTCATTCAATATTTCTTCTAAGTATTGCGATATTTGTTTAATATCACTATCATTTGTTCCGAAAAACCTAATTTCTTTTGCATCATCCCATATATGTGGTAATAATTTTACGTAATCCCAATTCTGTTCATCTTTTACCAAAAATACCAATTTTAAGTCTCTATAATTTTGCAATGCAACTAATTGTAAAATTATATTCTCCATATATTCTTTCATTCTCTTTTTGTCATCACCTATTACAGATGTTATGTTATTTTCGGCCAAAGAAACTACTATTGGAACTTCTTCTAATGTTCTTGATTGATTTGTTACATCATAGTATATATCTAATAAATTATCATGCTCAAGAGAAAACTTAGGCTCTTGCTTACTAAATCCTAAATCTAATCCTCTATTTCCAACTCCAAGATTTATTCTTAAAAAGTCTATATCTGTTATTTTCCTTTCCCAAAGCTCTATAGACTTTTCTAATACAACTCTCTCACATTGTTCTGCAGACATATAATTCTCTTTCAATATATCACTTTGCTCTTCCATTATATTATTAATTTGAATTATCTTAGAATTTATGTATTTCTTATATTCAATTTGCCTCTTCTTTTCTGCTTTTTTACGTATTTTTTTTTGAATTATAGCTCTAAGTATAGGTATAAGCAGCATAGAAATAAGCATAATAACTGAAGATAATATTCTTGTAATTATTTGTGTTTTATTATTTATATTGTTATTTCCCAGAGTAGATATAGTTGTTACTAATGTTATAAGTGTAATACTTCCCATAGCCATAGTTGAAAACATCGATAAAAAACCGCATTATCCCGCCATTACCAATTCCTTCCGCCTTCGGGGGTTGATCAATACTGACGTTCACTTGCTCTATCTTATCGCGTATTCTAGGAGAGTTATAGAAATAATCATTTTCTGTATATAATTCCACTTCATCTTCGGTATCAGAAAAATCTTCTATTATTTGTGGATTATCGTTTTTAGGTGTAATTTTTGTTAGATTCTTATAACTTATTTTTACATTATTTATCGGTCCAAATATATTGATTGTATTTCCAAGAATCATAATTTTTACTCCACAAATAAAAATTATGTCTCCATTTTCAATTACATCATATTCATCATCAATACATATGTCATTTTTAAATGTTTTTATATTATTGTCAAAATTTTCTATAATCCAATTTCCATTTTTCTTTGATATACTTGCATGAAAATCTGAAACAATATCGCTGTTTATGTATATATCACTTCGTTTGCCATTGCCAATTGATATTTCTTCATTATTTTTTGGTTCCAATGATACTACATTTCTTTCATATGATGGTGAACAAAACAAAACATACAAATCTTCGCTTTCCCTAGGCGAAATGTAGTATTTAGAATAATTTTTCAATTCGGCTTCATCAACAATAATATTATTAGCAGCAATAATAGAAATAGATTCCTCGCTTATTTTTACATATTTTTCGTTTATAATTTTGGAATGTTTATTGCTTTTTAGAATCCATTTTCCATTACAACTTCTTATATTGGCCAGCTTAACTTCTTCTTTTCCCGAATTATCACTAATCCAATAATCTCCTTCTATATTTTCTGGCAAAGTAATTTTGTACATTTTATTATTTCCAATTAGTGTAACTAGCATACGCACCACCTTATTTTTCTCATAATAATTTACTGTACTAATTATATATATAATTAATATTTAATAAAACTTTATACATAAAACATTTTACCTTACTTTTACTACGCAAATAATGAATTTGATTTTTGCTTTATATTATATTAAATTTTTATTACATTTTATACAGAACAACAATATGCTTTCTTTAATGTAAAAAAGACTATTCTGTAATGCTCTTATTACAAAATAGTCTTTTATTTATTATTCATCAATTCTTTTTATTCTATCTAAACCTAACGAATGTATTTGAGCTAGCCCAGTTTCATATATTTTTTTTATATGAATTGGAACATCGTACCCATTTCTAAGTATATTTTTTGTCTCTTGAGATATTGAAAATGGAATTTCTTTTACTGTTTGTTCGATTTCTCCTAGGGAAACCTTCTTTATTGAGTATTTCCCTTCAAAATTTTGTTTGAACGTACTATTATCAACATATAGCCCTTCATCTTGAGTTAATCTATACATTTTATTATTTTCCTTATCTCTTCCTGCACTCTCTATAAATATCATCTTTGGCCTATATCCTACAATACATTCTTTTTTGCTTTTGTATATCGTATTTATCGATTTTCTTACAACTATATTTCCATTTTTATCTTGTCTAAATGCTTCTATTTTAACAAGAAACGGATTTGCTCTAATTCCATTTGAAATGTTATGCTTTTCATCTCTTGAAATATATGTTAATTTTGTTATTCTTTCATATTCTTCTAAAGCACGTTTCTCATCATCTGGCTGTGCATTGTCTTCTAAGAACCCAATCTCATTTTCCGTAACATAACATGCTGATTCAAAATATGTAACATTTCCTATCTTTATTTTTCTACTATAACTCTCATCTTCTTGATTATATTCAAATAGTTCCTCTGATTGATCATTCTTTTTATATTCTTTATAGGCTAAATTAGAATATTTATTTTCTTTTGCCTTTTTTCGCGTTGAAATATCTATATAGCCACTATCCATTAGAATAGATTGACCAACTTTATTCAATGGAACATTTTTTCTTCTTACGGATATAAAATTTTCTCCAGATATTTGACCTTCTAACAATGAAGTATCGTCATGCGTTGTATTTAGAATTCCCTTTAGTTGTATCTCAATATTATTTAGTAACTTCTTTTTTATCGCAGGTCTAATTCTTCCAAATGAAACATACAAATTTCTTCCGTATTTGTCTTGTTTTATAAAATTATTAATTGAAATTAAATTAATAACGTTTTCTTCTGTCTCCTCAGTATCTATTGGTGCCATAAGTAATTTTTGTGATTCTTTTTTTAGAATTTTTTCATCGATAAATTTTTTAATATTTTCAATGAGCGACATATATATTCACCTCACATTTATCATTTGTTATCTAATCTTAGTCATTATTTGATGTTCCAAATAATTCATCAAATTTGGCTTCAAGCTCTTTTTGAATATCTAGTATTTCATTATCTGTTGGAGTAGGTGTATTTGAATAATCATCTGCAAATAACTCATCCAAATCACTATCGCTAATTGCTGCTGACGAATTCTTACTATTATTTGATGGTACATTGTCATCTGCTAGTAAATCGTCAAATGAATCTAAATTAAATGTTCCTCCTCCATTTGCAGCACTAGCTCCCTCTTTATTTGTAGCCTTTATTTTATTTTCTGTATCATCATCAAACAAATCATCCAAAGAATCAACCTTTAAATCCTTCTGTGGCTCTTCAGCGGTTCCTTGATCCGGATTATATGGATTAAATCTTCTCCATGCACCTCTTTCACCACCATTATATTGGTTATGATCTAACTTGAATTTTTCAAATTCTTTAATCATATTTGTTTTATAGTAAAATAGTTTTTTAGCTTTAATTGGTTTTAAACCTTTTTCATAGATAATTGCATAATCCATACTCATTCTTCTAAGCTCGTCTGGTGTCATAAGTGCTCTTGCCATTATTTGGTCAGAATCAGTAGTTCCTGTTTTATGCCTATCTTTATCTCTATTTACCGATGTGCTCTCTCTTGAAATTGTTTTCTCACCTAATGCTTTAGAGAAATATTCAACAGTCTTTGTTGAGTTACTTCCTAAGAATAAGTGAGTATCACAGTTACCCATAATAGTTTCATATGATTTATCATAAATAGCCTCGAGCTGGTCTAAGTTTTGTAATATAACACTAAATGAGATTTTTCTACTTCTTGATGTTGATATTTTCTTATCAAAATCCGGAATTTGTCCAATGTTTGCAAACTCATCAAGTATAAAATATGTTGGTACTTTTAATTTTCCTCCTGGTGACTTATCAGCTAATTCGTACAATTGTTGAATCATCTGTGAGAAGAAAATTGTTAGTAAGAAATCGTATGCTGTATGCGTATCTGATGAAATAACATATACTGACGTTTTCTTTGTTCCAATATCTTCAAAGTTAATTGTATCTGTTGATGTTACTTCAGCTATATCTTTTGAATCGAACTTACCAAGTTTTGCCTGAACACTTACTAGAATAGAGCTAAAAGTCTTTTCTGAGGCAACTTCAACGTTTTTGTAGTATGTTCTCGCTGGGTGATTAAGTGGCAATACACTCATCATATCTTTTAATAAGTTACTTCCGTTACTATCTGCTGCAGCTGCTCTTACCATTTCTGCACAGCTTGCTAAGTTTTGTTCCTCAGGCGGTCTTGTTGCTATTAGATAAAATATTAAGGCTTTAAGTAGCATTTCCGCTGTATCATCCCAGAATGGGTCAGCTGCGCCTGTCTTACTTTGGCCCTTAATAATTGTATTAGCTATAACATCTACATCTAAGTCGCTTTTGATGTGTGCTAATGGATTGTATCCATCACTATAATTGGGATTAACCAAATTAAGTGCTTTAATTTCATAACCATTTCTCTGTAGGTATCCGGCTGTATCATCATATAACTCTCCTTTAGGATCTGTAAATACATATGAACCTAGTTTTTGATACGCATTTGGCTTTGAATATGAAGCAGATTTACCAGCACCAGATCCGTCCAACAATTAATACATTAACGTTACCTTTTTTATCAACTGGTAAGTAATTTTTCTCTGCAAGAATAATACCCTCTTTTCTACTTAATACCTTATATTGCTCTCCTCCAGAAGACCAATCACTTGAACCATGTTCAATATTATTGTATTCGCCTTTTCCGGCCTTTAACATTAGAATTACAACTACCAAAAAGTAAAATATTGTGTAATACTTCATTGCAGTTCCAGTATTAGCTATGTATTTTTCTTGAAAAGCTTTAACCCTTACATCTATGCTTAATATGTAATCTAGTGCTATCGATAGAAAATGATTTGCTTTAAATTCTGAGCCATATGTTGAATCTATACTAGCAACAGCCATAGGCCAAACTAATACTATGGCGAAAACTAACCATAGTATTAAATAAATAAATATTTCCTTTTTTCTTTTTTCTGTAAAAAATTTTCCCATTTTTTCACCTTCTCATTTGTTTCATCGATTATCTACTTTTAGTAGCTCTTGGTTTTTTAGATTTTTCTCCGTACTTTTCCAAGAATTGCATGTCTAATCGTTCTTTTTTTAATTTATCTGGCTTAAACTCGGACCCTTTTATTGTAACAGCCTTTTTATCTTTTACGCTCATACGTGCATACACATCATCTTTTTCAACAACCAAGTTACTTTTAACTTTCTCAACTTTTAGTGGTGCATCTTCAGTTAAATTTTCTCCCTTTTCTTTAATCTTACGTACAGCTTTTGCAAAAAAACTAAACCTATTTTTTTCTTTAGCAACGCCACATTGTACTGCATCTAAATTAATTACTTTAGATCCAGATTTTGCTATAACTATAGATCCATCCATATAATATCCTCCTAATATTTTAAGATAATCTTAATTGAAATGCCAAATATGTTTTATTTGGTTTTAATTTGCATTTTCCTTTAATTTCGTTAGTTTTATTATCATAATATAAAATCGGCTTAACTTCTTCTCCATTTTCAGGATCAACTATAGAAATTTGCCTTTTCATATTTGGTGTATAATTGTATTCTTTATAATATTCGCTTTCAGTATTTTTATATATTGTATCAAATTTCATTGGAACCGGTTTTCTAACAAATTTTATCTCATCATCCTTAAGAACTCCTTGATTTACAGTTACCTTTCCATTTCCGAAAGTCAGAAACAAAAGCTGATTACCCGATTTTTTTGGTATATCAACAAAGTATGTTCTTTTTGTTCCTTCATTTCTTAGCTCTTCAATAGTATCTAGTCTTTCCATTGAATATTTAGGAACATTCTTAATTTTTGAATGATCGTTTTTTATTATTTCATAAATCACTGTGTTTGTATTCTTTGGATCCGTTATACTAAAATGTTTACCCTGTATATATTCCATACAATATTACACCCCTTCCCTATGACTCCTCATAGTTTATCTTTAGCATTTAATACAAAGGACATTATATCATCTATTTTTAATTATTGTCAACCGCTATTTTATGTTCACTATGTTTTTTGTATTAAAACTTGATTTTTTCTTTAGCTCCGTAAATAATCTCTTTTCTTCATCTGAAAGTTTCTTAGGAATTAGTATTTCCGCACTTACAACTAAATTTCCCCTATTCTTTCCATCCTTGTAGTACCCCATATTTGGGATAGAAATTTTATCTCCATTTTGTGTTCCTTTTGGAACAATAATCGAAAATTGACCATCTATTCCATCAATTGCTACTCTGGATCCAAGTGCAGCGTCCCATGGTGTTAAAAATAATTTAACATTTATGTCATTCCCTACAAGCTTAAATATCCCACTATCTACAATCTTAACTTCAATTATTAGGTCTCCATCACTTCCGCCATTTTTTCCTTTTTTACCTTTTCCTGCGATTCTCATCTTTTTGCCATCTTTTACTCCTGCAGGAATCTTTAGTAATATATTTTTATTCTTGCCTTCATTAGATGCAAGACTTATTCTTTTTTCTGTTCCATCAAAAGCTTCTTTAACAGATAGCTCTATGGTGGTTTCAATGTTCTCACCTTTTAGTGGAGTCTTTGCTTCGACCTTTTTACTTGTAACATTCTTTCCAAAGAACATATTTACAATATCATTCGCCCTAACTTCTTTTTGAGCCATTTTTTCTTTATGTAATTTTCTTCCTACGTAATTATTCCATGTCCTATCATATTTCCTTTTCTGAATAGGATCTGAAAGAATTCTGTATCCTTCTGTTATATCTTTAAAACGCTCTTCTGCTGCCTTATTTTGTATATTTACATCTGGATGGTATTTTTTTGCCTGAACTCTGTACGCAGTTTTTATTTCATCTTGTGTTGATTTTACATTTTTAGGTAAATCCAACAGTTTATAGTAATTCTTAAAAATCATCTGTTTGACGTCCTCCTAATATTCATCTGCCAAAATTATAGCACTAATTATTTTCTATTTCAATGAAAATTTGCTTTTTTTAGTCTGCATATGTTATAATGTAGGGCCACTGTTTTTTATAAAATATTATATTATTATAGGTTAAACCTCCTTGTTTTTCATAAATTTAACAAGGAGGTTTTCACTAACTTTTTAATTTACATTGTAAGTGTTCCTTCTGATGAGTTTAAAATCATTAATATGTCTTCTTCTTTTCCATTTTCTACATTTATATATACTAAAAATTCACGTTCATTTACATTTCCTTTTATTTCCCAACAGGTAATTTCTGTTTGAAATTCTGTTGGAATAATTGCCATGTCAACAGACAAGATATCTAGATTACTATTTATTTTTTCAATTGCTTCATCTTTAGATATTTTAACTTCTGGAATACTTCTAGTTGTATGTGAATTAAGATATCCCGTAGTTTCTATTCCCAAAATTTCTCCATTATCTAAAGCAACTTTTACTTTTATTAAATCTGGATAAACTGTAATTCCATCCTGTTCGTAGGCATAATTTATTGTTTCTATTCCATTGCTTTTTGAAAAATATGTTTTTTTCATATTTGTATACCCATTTTTATTTAAAAATTCCTCTGCATACATGCTTACTTGGTCTTCGTCCAAATTTTCACTATATACACTTCTATTACTATTCATAGATACAATATGGCCACCTTTTTTAGATACCGACATCCACCATAAATTATTATCGGTACACTCAACCGTATAGTCGTATGATTCTATATTAGCATTCTCTGTGACACCATTCAAATCTATTTTCTTTATTCTATCTTCTCCAATCATTTTTATTGCCACATTTTTTGCGGTTTTTTCATCTATATTTTCTCCTGTTAATCCTTTACGCTCTGGATTAGTCATATGCTCTGAAAATGCACCATCATATATCAATCCAGCATATTCATGAAAATTTTCTTCAACAAAAGCAAAACTATCTTTTGTAATATTGCTTACTTCTTGGGCAAAAGCCGGATTCTTTTCTTTTGTAAGTTCACTCCAAGATATTTTCCCATCGTTTAAATCAACAGACAACTGATTTAATATATTCTTTAAATCATAACTAAAATTATGCAGCTTTTCTAGATTATTTAAATCCTCTTGTGACAGCTCTTTATTGTTTAAGGTTTTACTTGTTAAAGCATAACTATAGTCACTAACTTGATTTAAGAATTTAGCTGTATTTTCAAGCTCTGAACTACTTATTGGCAACATTGATAAATAAGTTTGTGCAAGATTCGCTTCTTTCCAAATATATGTTAAAGTTTCTGTCCCCTTTTCTGGAGAGTTTGAAATTAAAGCCTTAGCTAAATGTACCTCTACATCCTGTATATTATCTACCAGTTGATAAAAAGCCATGTTATAATTATTTTCTATGGCTGTTCTGTATGACTTTTTTTCTTCGTACATACGAGTAATAACATACACAATAACTAAAATAAGTAATGCTATAAATACATACATACGTTTAGCTCTTATTCTTTTTGCTAGCTCTTTTACTTTATTATTTTGAATATTCACCCTATCAAATCCTTTCAAATCGCAATAAAATTAACTTGTTGTTTTTATTTTATTATGTTAAAATTTTTATATATTATTTATGAAAGGCTCAAAATTATGAAAAAAATTCTAATACTATATGCAAAATACGGTGGTGGACATAGTTCAGCTGCTAACGCTATTAAAAATTATATAGATAACCATTACAAAGATATTGAAACAAATATTGTCGACTGTATAGAATACATTAATAAAACTATAAATAAAATTAGCACAAGTGCTTATAAAAAAATAACTACAACCACACCCAGATTATGGAAAAAAGTATATTACAATTCAGAAAAAGGTACATTATCTAAAATTAGTAATGGAACAAATAAATTTATGGCTAGAAAATTATATCATTTGGTTGCTGAATATTCCCCAGATATTATAATTTCAACACACATGTTTTCATCTCAAATGATTAGTTACCTAAAAAAGAAAAACAAAATAAATTGTATATTAGCAACCATTCTAACCGACTTTGCTCCGCATGATCAATGGCTTGTAGGGAGTACATATGGTGATTACTTTTTTGTATCACACGAAAAAATGCGTGATGACTTAGTAAATAAATTCGGTATTGCAAAAAATAAAGTTTATGCAACTGGGATTCCATTATCTGAAAAATTCTTGCAGAATTTTGATAAGCAGGAAATTATTAAATCGTTCGGTTTAGTTCCTGACAAAAAAATAATTTTATTTTTTGGTGGAGGCGAATTTGGTCTTGGGAAAGATCCTACAATATCGATTTTAACAGCATTAACAAAACATCTTGATAACTATCAAATTATTGCAATTTCTGGCAAAAATAAAAAAATGAATGAAGCATTTATGGAGGTATCGAGCCAACTTGGTAATCCGCCAGAGCTCAAAATTTTTGATTATATATCTAATGTCCCTGAGGCTATGAGTATTTCAAGTTTAGTTGTAACTAAACCTGGTGGTTTAACTTCGTCTGAGAGTTTAGCATCTTCGTTACCAATACTTATTATAAATCCAATTCCTGGTCAAGAAGAAGAAAATGCAGAATTTTTAGAGCAATCCGGTGCAGCTATTTGGATAAAACCTTTTGATAATGCGGATTTAGTTATTAATAATTTATTAAATTCCCCAGATATACTTGAAAAAATGGGAGAAAACGCAAAAAAAATATCACATATATTTGCTACACGTGATATTTGCGACATAATTTTAAATAATAGAACAACTGTAGGCTCTTTATAATATAGAAGAAACGAAGGAATAAAATCCTTCGTTTTTTTATAGTTCTCTTCTTCCTTCCAAAGCCTTACTAAGAGTTACTTCATCTGTATATTCCAAATCTCCGCCAACAGGTATTCCGTGTGCAATTCTCGTAACTGAAATTCCCATTGGCTTAATTAATTTGGATAAGTATATTGCTGTTGCTTCTCCTTCTACTCTAGGATTAGTTGCAATAATAACTTCTTTAACTGTTCCCTCCATTAATCTTGCTAACAATTCTTTTATTTTTATATCATCTGGACCAATTCCATTCATTGGTGAAATTGAACCATGTAATACATGATATACACCCTTAAATTCATGTGTTTTTTCCATTGCCACAACATCTTTTACGTCTTCAACAACACATATTGTAGACTTATCTCTTCCAGCATTTGAACAAATACTACATGGGTCTGTATCTGATATATTGTAACATACTGAACAATACTTTAAGTTCTTTTTAGCATTTGTAATTGCATTAACAAAATCTGAAACTTCTTCTTCACTGCAGTTTAACATATAAAACGCCAATCTCGCTGCTGTTTTATTTCCTATACTTGGTAATTTCTCAAATGCTTCTATTAATTTTTCTATTGATGGTGAATAGTATGACATCTTCCGACCTCTTTTCTTTCTCTGTTACGAAAATAAGGAACATGCACTTTACGGATGTTCCTTTTTTTATATTTACATCATTCCTGGAATATTATATTTTCCTAATTCTGATGCTTGTGCACTATCAACTTTTCCCATAGCTTCATTTACACAAGTTATTATTAAATCTTGTAGCATTTCAACATCATTAGGATCAACAACTTCTGGTTTTATTACCATCGATTTTATTACTTTATTTCCAGAAACAACAACCTCTATTGCTCCACCACCTGCTGTTGCAGAAAATTCTTTATTTCCTAGCTCCTCTTGCGATTTTTCTATATCAGCTTGCATTTTTTTTGCTTCTTTCATTAATTGGTTTAGGTTCATCCCTCCAAAACCTCCCATTCCACCTGGGAAACCTCCTCTTTTTGACATAATAATCATCCTTTCTTAATCTATAATATTTAGTGGCAAATCTAAATCTTTTACAATACTATCTAGTGTAGAATTATTAGCTGCCTCGTTTTCGCTATCTATCAATCTTATTTGCATTGGTTTACCATACTCCATTGAAACTAACTTTGTAAGTTCCGATAGATTCTCAGATTTTGCTATTACTGATTTTCCAAATGGTGTTAACCCCTCCGGAAAACTAATTCCAATTGTCATATCATTTAACTCACAAGCATTAGAATTTGCTAAATTAGAATAAAGCATTACCTTTCCTGATTCTTTGATATTACTTACAACTTTACCCCAGCATTCAACTTTAACATCACTTTTATTTGTTGTTAATATATTTTTCAAATTTTGATTTTCTGAACTTCTACTTACAATATTAGTTTTTTTTTCTGTGTTATTATCCACATTTTTTGCAGAATTGTTGATAACTCCTGGATTTGAAATTAATTTTTGTACAGCATTTACAGTTTTTTGTAATTTATTTTCTAGATTTGAAATTCTACTATCAATCTCGCTAAAATCTGCTGGTTTATCTGAAACTTTAATTGCAATTGGAGTTTCTGCAACAACATTGCTCTTCACTTCAGTATCTATATTGTTTTTGCATAACTTCATTATACCAACTTGAAACATTATTGTTTTTTGTGTTGTCATTTTTATTTCATTTGATAATTCCGATAAATAGAAAATTATATCCATAAGTTGCTCTTTCGTGCTCTTATTTGCTAAAATTTTTATTTTTTCTTTCTCATCATCGTTATATAAATCTATGTTTCCGGTTGTTTTATATACCAATATGTCTCGTACAAATTTAATAATTTCCCATATTAAATTCGAAATATCTTTTCCATCGTCTAACACTTCATTTACAGATTTTAATGAGTCTTCCACATTGTAATCTAAAATATTGTTTAATATTTTATTTATTGATTCTATTTTTGGTAATCCGACTAATTTTTTTACCATTTCGTTTGATATTTTGCCAGATTCTTCTTGTAAACATCTTTCCAATATGCTTATTCCATCTCTCATCGCACCTTCCGCAAGTATAGAAATTGTATTTAAAGCATCTGGGTCTATATCTATATTATCACTTTTACATATGTATTCAAGTCTAAGTTTTATGTATGCCGGTGATAATTTTTTAAAATCAAATCTTTGACATCTTGATAAAATTGTTGCAGGCAGTTTTTGCGGTTCAGTTGTAGCTAATATAAATTTTACGTGCTCTGGTGGCTCTTCTAAAGTTTTTAATAAAGCATTGAAAGCACCTATTGAAAGCATATGAACCTCATCTATAATATAAACCCTATATTTTGCAATAGTTGGTAGAAAATTTACTTCATCCCTAATTGAACGAATATCTTCAACACTATTATTAGAAGCTGCATCCATTTCAACAATATCAGTTAACGAACCATTTAAAGCAGCCTTACATATATCACATTCATTGCACGGATTTCCATTTACCGGATTTAAGCAATTAATTGCTCTTGCTAAAATTTTTGCTGATGATGTTTTTCCAGTTCCTCTTCCTCCATTTAATAAATATGCATGTCCTACTCTTCCCGATATTATTTGATTTCTTAGAGTTTTTGTAATGTGATCTTGCCCAACTACTTCATCAAAAGTTGCTGGTCTGTACTTTCTATACAAAGCTGTATATGACACTCACAAACACTCCTTTCTCTAAAAAAATAGTATGAGACATATATTCTCCTAACTCCTCTATGGAAAGTAATTATCACATAACAGTATCTACTTATTGCTGCTTCCTTCCGGACCTGACAAGGTTCATAGGCTATTATTGAAATTACCCTCCATACAAGAGCCAGTGTTATTCTCATACCATTGGGATTATATAATGTTTCTCTATATTAATCAAGTGTTTTTTGAAAAAAAAGAACGTCACTACTTCGTTCAAATAAAAATTAAACGAAATAGAAACGTTGCTCTTTGTTAAACTCTTTTGAATATTACATTAGAAAAATCTGTAATATCTATTTGCGATGTTCCATTTTCAACCAATCCATCACAATTAATTTCTGCTTCAACTCTTCCTATATAAGCTCTTTCATCTTCAAGCTCAATAGTTAAGTCAAAAGCAATACTAAATTTTAAATCTTCATCCGTATAACCCATTTTTGCTAACATTTTTCCATCATATGTTACTTCCATATCTTCACCAGATGAATATTGTCCTAACTCCTTATTAGCAAAACTAATACTTAATTTTCCCCCATTTCTATTTATATATAAATCCTTATAGCTATTTTCTTCGGAACCTCTATATGTTAAACTTTCTGAAACTTCATACTCATCTGTATATGTATATCTCGAGCCATCAACACTATTTGGCATATATACTTTTATAGAGCCTTTATTTGGGTTCTGTGTAATTTCTACATTTGAAATTTTTATATTTTTTATTTTTTCATTTTCTTTTGCATTATTTTTTATTTCAATATATACATCGTTATTCTGTACAACATCAAAATTCCATATTGAACCATTATTTTCAATTGGTGTTAATGCTTCTCCTTCATACTTTCTTGCAGTACTTACTATTATTAACTCAGATAATTGGAATGGCATATTCTTCTCCCCCGTTTTATTATAGTTGTGTATGCTTATTCCAACAAACAAAGCAGCAATTAACACTACAATTACAGCAATAATAAATTTTATTCTCTGAATTTTTTTATTAACCACTATATAGATTTCCTTTCTTTTAATATTTTTTTATCTGCCCTCAAGCTTTTAAAAAATTCCTTTAGTATCTTTTCGCATTCTTCTGTTAATACTCCTGTTTCAATCTCTACACTATGATTAAATTTAAAACCATTTAATAAGTTAAGTACAGATCCACATGCACCTGTTTTATAATCCATGGTTCCAATGTATACTTTTTTTATTCTTGACTGTATTAATGCTCCAGCACACATACTACATGGCTCTAATGTAACATACATTTCACAATCTTCCAACCTCCAACTAGCCAATTTTTTGCTAGCTTTTTGTATTGCTAATATTTCTGCATGTTTAGTTGTATCGTTTTTTATTTCTTTAAGGTTGTGAGCCCTTGATATAATTTTGCCATCTTTAACTATCACAGCACCAACAGGTATTTCTCTTTTATCATATGCTTTCTGCGCTTCCTTTAACGCAATCTTCATATATTTTTCATGCATATCCATAAAAAAACCCTTTCTTCTGTAATAAAAAATGGTGTGCGTGGAGGGAATTGAACCCCCGACCTGCGGTTTAGGAAACCGTCGCTCTATCCTACTGAGCTACACACACATCTGTATTGTATTATATAATATTTTTTTTATTGTTTCAATAGTTCTGCTTGTAAATCTGTATATAATAACCAAGGGGCCTCTGCAATACAGCAGTGACCCCTTACTTGTGTCAACAAGGTTAGTTATTGTGTCTTTTGTCAATTACCGACTTGTCCAAGAAGTTTGTGCGAATCAACTCCGCAATAAGCTCAACAGCTTCATTCGAATCAGAGCCATCCGCCATAATCTCAATTTCATCTCCGTACATTACATGCAGTGTGAGCATTCCCATAAGTGATTTAGCATTTACCTGGCGACCATCTTTGCCAATCCAGATAGCGCTTTCAAAACGCATTGCCGAATCGATAAGGATACTCAAGTTCCGTCCGTGTAATCCATTAGGAACTTTTACTTTGATGATTTCTTCAGTCATGTTGATTCCTCCTGTATTAATTTGACTATAACTTTCCATTGTTGTATCCGATCTGAACCTTAAACAAACTCTCGTCTGCTCTGTACGGATATCAAAATAGAAACTAGACACCTCGCCTAGCAATTGTGTATTATATCACTAATTTTAATTAATTTCAACATTTTACAAAAAAAATCATGTTTACGAAGAGACCGCAATATTGGTGCATGCAATAATTGTCCCAACTTAAAAAATGCACTAAGGGCCATTATATTTATGATGGAAAAAAAGCTCACCAAAATATCATGATACACTTGTAATCTTTAAAAAGACAAGTAAGAAGAAAAGTGAGAAAGAAAAAGAAGTTAAAGAAACGTGCTGAACCAGATAATTACACAGGAAGAAAATACGAAGATTATTTGAGATTTAAAATTTTAAATCCAGAAATGATAACCACGGAAATGGATACAGTCTATAATTCACAATCAGGACCATTTATACAAACATTTATCTTTGAAAACACTGGGCTTATAATTCACTCTCAAGAAAAAAAATTAAGCGGAAAAACACCATATGAAGTCTTTAAATTCATGTATGGTAAAAGAATTTTAGATAGATTGAATATTAAGGAAATAAAGAAGGATGATGTAAACATCACACCATCACGCCTTAAATAATCATTCTATCATCGAAACAATTGCAAGTTCATACACCACTTTTTCCAAATTGCATTTAGTCTTACACCAAAAATTCAAATGTAATTAGGTTTATTAATTATGCAATTTTTTCTATGATTTACATTTAATTTTACAATTGATCTTACAAAGCTGTAAAAAATTATTTATTTGTTAAATGATTTATGATAAGATATTTAAAATTATTAAAAGAAGGTGATTTTATGGAATTTGTTCATTATACAAATGGTCAGGATTTTACTAATGAAAATCTTAATTTACTATTAGAAAAGGAATGGCTAAATAATTTGATAGTTGGAAATTGTCAAGATTCGTTAAACATAGATATTGATGATGATTGGATACTTGCTAGTATAAAAAATGAAAATAAGACTGAATTAATTATGTTATACAGGAAACCATGGAAACTTTTAATGTATAGCCCAACCAATAATAAATCAGATGAACTATACCAATTTGTAGCTAAAGAAATTTATAAAATTAATAGTTGCCTTCCTGGTGTTAACACAGAAAGTGAAATTGCCAAAAAATTTGCCAATTATTATTGTGAAATATCTCATCAGAAGCCTAAACTACGCATTCCAATGAGAATTTTACTGCTTGAGCATTTAGCTGAACCTCATCTGAGAAGTGATGTTATATGTAGGAAAGCTACAGAAAATGATAAAGTTGTATTAAAACAGTTTTCTAAAGATTTTCATAAAGAAGCTTTGCACGAAGAAAAAAGTGATGAATATCTAGAAGAAAGTTTTTATAAAAATTTAGAAAAGGACTATTATGTTCTTGAAAAAGACGGTAAAATTGTTGCACAAACAGTTAGTACCAGAAAGCTACTATATGGGAAAACTATTAGCGGAGTATATACTCCCAAGGAAGAAAGAAAAAAAGGTTATGCATATAATTTGGTGTACTTAGTTTCAAAAAAATTTCTTGATGATGGAGCTAAATATTGTGTTTTGTTTACTGATGATTCAAATCCTATAAGTAACCATATTTATGAAAAAATAGGATACGAAAGAAAAGTTGACGTAAGTGATTTAGATTTTGTATAAAAATTATAAAATCAGAATAAATAGAATTTTCTATCTATTTGGATTTTTATATATTTGTGCATTTGGCACGCATTCAAAAAGCTTCTGCATATTTCAGCAGAAGCTTTTTACTTTTAGCAATAGGTCTTTCGTTTTAATGCTTCAATTTCACTTATTAACGCTTTATCTTCAAATCCTGAATTGATGATTTTTGTTAAACAGTCCACAGCTTTGTTTTCATCACAACCGTCAATCAAAAGTACAACCTCATCATTTTCCATGACGCCCAACGCTATAATTCCTAAATACGATTTTGCATTTACCCGGTGAAGTTTCTTTTCCATGTACACATCACTTTTAAAGCTACATGCACAGTCTACCATACACTTTGCAACCTCCCCGTGTAATCCTTCAGGATTTACAATTTTTACGGTTTGTTCAATCATTCTGAATCCCTCCAAATGTTTAACTGAATTTGAAATTAATATGCTATAAAAATAAATATCTATTGCTTCATCTGCATCTGACCACAAAACCAGAATACCATTCTAATTTCAAACAGATATTGCTAACAGAAACTAGGTAAAACCCTTCTGATTACTTATTGTATCACATACTAATGAATTTTTCAATAAAAAAATAAGCCGAAGGCTTAATGCCTTCGGCTCTATTGTGGTTGCGGGGGGTAGACTCGAACTACCGACCTTTGGGTTATGAGCCCAACGAGCTGCCAACTGCTCCACCCCGCGATGTATCACTTATTTATTATACTATTTATTTTATTCAAAGTCAACAGAAATATTCTTTTTTTTTGATAATTATTGATTTCTGATGTTAATCCAGCTACTGTACAAGCTAGATTAAACAAACTTTGACTTTCCATTTTCCATATAATTATATTATATTTACTCACCTGAAAAAATATGCTATAATGTTTTATATTTTATAAGGAGATTTCGGTTATTTATGCAAAAAATATTAAGTTATATGAGAAAAGCAATTGAAGATTATAATATGATTGATGATGGTGATAAAATTGCTGTTGCATTGTCTGGAGGAAAAGATTCTACCACTATGCTACTTGCATTAAAAAATCTTCAAATCTTTTTTCCAAAAAAATTTAAAATAATTGGAGTAACAATTAACCCTGGATTTGATAATTTTGATACATCTGCATTAGCCAAATTATGTGAAGAAAAGGAAATTAAATATATTGATGAAAAAACAGATATTAAGCAAATTGTTTTCGATGTACGTAATGAAAAAAATCCTTGCTCTCTTTGCGCTAACTTAAGAAGAGGTATTTTAAATAGTGTTGCTATACGAGAAGGATGCAATAAAATAGCTCTTGGTCATAATGAAGATGATGTTCTTGAAACTTTCATGCTTAACTTATTGTATGGTGGCTCAATCTCAACATTTGCTCCAAAAAGCTATATGGATAGGTCAAAAATAACATTAATTAGACCATTAATATACGCACCTGAAAAATATATAAAAAGTTTTGCTAAGAAAAATAACTTACCAATTATGCAAAAGGTTTGCCCAATGGATGGTAACTCGAAACGTGAAGATATGAAACAACTTATTTTCGATTTTCAGAAAGATATACCTAGAGTTAGGGCAAATATGTACGGTGCAATAAAACGTAGTAATATAAAAGGTTGGACTTTAGATGATATTGAGAATTAAAAATAGCAGTTACAAATATAACACTTTGTAACTGCTATTTTTTAAAAATTAATTTTTCTTGTCTTTTATGTAATCAACTACATCTCCAACCGTAACAATTTTTTCTGCGTCGCTATCCGGAATTTCAATTTCAAACTCTTCTTCTATTCCCATTATTAATTCAACAATGTCTAATGAGTCTGCAGACAAATCATCGACAAATGTTGCTTCCTTCTTAACATTCGCTTCATCAACTCCAAGTTGCTCTACAACTATTGATTTTACCTTTTCAAATATTTCTTCTTCGTTCACTATAATCACCTCCTTAAACTCCCATAATATTATATCCACTATCTGCATATATTACTTGACCAGTAATTGCATCAGACATTTCACTTAATAAAAATGCAGCAACATTTCCAACTTGTGTTGTTGTAACATTTCTATGTAGTGGCGATTTTTCTTCAACAACAGTAAGTACTGATGAAAAATCCTTTATTCCTTTAGCAGATAACGTTTTAATAGGTCCAGCAGATACTGCATTTACTCTCATGCCTTCTTTTCCCATATTTTCTGCTAAATATCTCACACTAGCTTCTAGCGCTGCTTTCGCAGCTCCCATAACATTGTATCCATCTAATACTTTTGTAGAACCATGATATGTTAATGTAACAAGACTTGCATTTTCATTAAACATATCAAGCTCCTTAGCCATTCTTGCAGCTAATACAAATGAATAAGCACTTACATCAATAGCATGTGCATATCCTTCTTTACTTGTATATATAAAATCGTTATGCAAATCCTCCGTATTTGCGTGTGCTATTGCATGAACAATTCCATCAATCTTACCATTCTCTTCTTTAATTTTAGAAAATACTGCTCTAACAACTTCATCTTCAGAAGCAGCGTCACAAACATATGCTTTACTTCCTTCAAACTCTGCAATTAACGCTTCAATTTTATCTTTGTTCTCTTCACCCATATATGTGAATATTAATTTTGCTCCATTATCATATGCAGATTTTGCAATCCCATATGCAATACTCCATTTATTTCTTATACCCATTATTAGAATTTTTTTATCCTGTAATAACATCTTTTTCCTCCTTTAATTTTATGGACGATGCCTTTTATTAAAAAAATTATTGTGTCTTTTTCAATTTTTAATTTTGACCCTATATTCGCCCATATTTCTGAATTTGTTATATCTTTCATTAACAATTTCATCTCTGCTTAGCTTACTTATTTTTTCAACAGAACTAATAATTTCTTTTTTTATTTTTTTTGCTATTTTTTTAAAGTCTTCATTATCTACTTCTCTAGGCTCCTTGATAATTGCATCTATTATGTTTGCTTTGTATAAATCATCAGCTGTTAATTTCATTTTTTCAGCTGCCTCTTCATATCTACTTGAATCTTTCCACAATATAGAACTATATCCCTCTGGTGATAATATAGAATATATTGCATTTTCAAGCATAATAACTCTATTGGCTACTCCAATTGCAAGTGCGCCTCCACTAGAACCTTCTCCAATAACAACTGCAATAACCGGAACTTTTAACTTAGCCATCTCGAACATAGATTTAGCAATTGCTTCACCCTGTCCTCTCTCTTCGGCACCTATTCCAGGATAAGCACCTTTTGTGTCTATGAAAGTAATTACTGGTCTATTAAATTTTTCTGCCTGTTTCATAAATCTAATCGCTTTACGATAACTTTCTGGATTGGGCATACCAAAGTTTCTTTCAATATTTTCCTTAGTATTTCTCCCCTTTTGCTCAGCTATTATTGTATAGTTTTGTTCTCCTATATTAGCTAACCCACATACAATTGATTTGTCATCTTTGTATGCTCTATCACCATGTAACTCCATAAAATCATCAAATATTTCTTCTATATAGTCCAGAGCTGTTTTTCTTTTAGGTGATCTTGCAATTTCAACTTTTTCCCATGCACTCATCTTCGACTTCATAATTATTTGCCTCCTTTATGAAGTTTTATTAGTTTATAAAGAGTATTTTTTAAATCTTTACGTTCTACAATTTTATCTATAAAACCATGCTCCAATAAAAATTCTGCTGTTTGGAATCCTTCTGGTAGTTTCTCTCCTATAGTTTGCTCTATGACTCTTTGCCCTGCAAATCCAATCATTGCATGAGGCTCAGCCAAAATAACATCTCCTAAGCTTGCAAAAGATGCAGTAACTCCGCCATAAGTTGGATCTGTTAAAACAGATATGTATAGCAATCCTGCTTCATCTAACTTAGTTAATGCTGCTGTTGTTTTTGCCATTTGCATTAGAGAAAAAATTCCTTCTTGCATTCTAGCCCCACCAGATACAGAAAAAATTATTAATGGTAATTTTTTTTCAACAGCCTGTTCAATTGCATAGGTAATCTTCTCTCCAACTACAACTCCCATGCTTCCCATAAGAAATGCACTATCCATTATACAGATTACAACATCCTCACCATTTATTTTGCCTGTACCACAAGCCACAGCTTCCTCTAATCCAGTTTTTTCTCTTAGCGAGTTTATTTTCTTTGGATAATCTTCCAAATTTAATGGATTAGTTGTATCTATATTTAAATCGAACCTTTTATATGTATTTTCATCTAGAATTTGCTCAATTCTTCTACCAATATGTATCCTAAAATAATGACCACAATTAGGACAAATGTTCAAATTTTCTCTAACTAATTCTTTATAAATTATTTCTTTACACTTATCACATTTTACCCATTTTCCAATAGGTATATCTACGCTTGATCTTTTATTAGTCTGAGCTCCACCTTCTCTTTTTTTTATTTTATCAATAACCATAATTTAAAATATTCCCTTTCTTTCTGTAAATACTCTAATTATTCTTATTTAAAATCTCACTTTCAATAAATGATGTATCAAAGTTTCCTCTTATAAAGTTTGGATTTCTTATAATTTCAAACAAGAAATCTATATTTGTTTCGATTCCATCTATAACAAGCTCTTCCAGAGCTCTTTTCATTTTACTAATAGCTTCATTTCTTGTTGTCCCATGCGCAATAATTTTTGCTATCATAGAATCATAATTTGGTGGAATTGTATACCCATTGTAAATTGCAGTATCAACTCTAATTCCATTGCCTCCTGGTAGGTTTATATCTAATATTTGTCCTGGGCATGGCATAAAATTTTTATTTGGATTTTCTGCATTTATTCTACATTCAATAGCATAGCCATCAAATCTTATATCTTTTTGTTTAAATTTTATTCGCTCTCCAGCAGCTATTTTAATTTGCTCTTTTACAATATCTATACTGGTTCTCATCTCTGTTATTGGATGTTCAACCTGAATTCTTGTATTCATTTCCATAAAGTAAAAGTTTTTATCGCTATCTACTAAAAATTCAACAGTTCCACAACTTGTATATCCTGCAATCTTAGCTGCTTTTATTGCAGCTACTCCCATCTTTGATCTCAATTTATCATCTATAGCAGTAGATGGTGTTTCCTCAATTATTTTTTGATGATTTCTTTGAACTGTACAATCTCTTTCACCTAAATGTACAATATTTCCATATTCGTCTGCCAATATTTGAATTTCAACATGCCTTGGTTTTTTTATATATTTTTCAATATATACTTCATCATTTGAAAAAGATATTTTAGCTTCTTGTTTTACTATATTATAATTTGCTTCAAGTTCGTCCTCGGAATTTACAACCCTTATACCTTTTCCACCACCGCCTGCTGCGGCTTTAATCATTACTGGATACCCTATTTTATTACATACTGCAATTGCTTCTTTTACACTTTTTACATCACCATCTGAACCAGGAATAATAGGGACACCTGCTTTTTTCATTAATTCCTTACTATTGGATTTATTTCCTAATAAATCTATTACTTTAGATTTTGGACCAATAAACTTAATATTTGATTCTTCACATATTTGCGCAAATCTTGAATTTTCAGATAAAAAACCAAACCCAGGATGAATACTATCGGCTTTTGTTATATTTGCTGCTTCTATTATATTTTTTTCGTTTAAATAGCTTTTATTAGATGGGGCAGGGCCTACGCATATTGCTTCGTCTGCAAGTCTTGTATGTAATGAATTTTTGTCTGCTTCTGAGTAAATAGCAACTGTTTTTATATTCATTTCTTTACATGCTCTTATAATTCTAACTGCAATTTCACCTCTATTTGCAATCAATATTTTTTTCATTTTTTACTTCCTTATACAACCGCAAAAGTAAGCTCTCCTTTTGCTACAATTTTTTCATTAACAGTAGCAATAGCCTCACCTACTCCTATAGGGCCCTTTCTTTTTATAATTTTTACTTCCAATTTCATTCTATCTCCAGGAACAACCATTTTTTTAAATTTCATTTTATCAATTCCACCAAATAATGCATTTTTTCCTTTATTTTCTTCCATCGATAAGATAGCAACAGCACCTGTTTGTGCCAAACTTTCTGCAATTAATACCCCAGGCATTATTGGATTACCTGGAAAATGCCCTTTGAAATACCACTCATCTGCATTAACGTTTTTGTATGCGATAGCGCTCTCTCCTGCTACAAAATCTTCTACTTCGTCAATCAATAAAAATGGCTCTCTTTGAGGGATAATATCTTTTATTTCTTCTTTGTTTAACATATTTTTCTCCTATTATTCTACTGAAAACAATGGCATACCATATTCCACTGGTTCTCCATCTTTTACAAGAATTTCTACTATTTTTCCAGAAACATCTGATTCAATCTCATTCATGAGCTTCATAGCTTCTATAATACATACTGTATCACCAATATTTACATTTTTACCTACTTCAACATAGGGATCAGATGTAGGTGATGGCTTTAAATAAAATGTTCCTACCATTGGAGCTTTAATTATTTTTTTATTTTCAGTTTCTTTGCCTACTATTTCTTTATTTACAATAGTTTCTTCTGTATTTACATACTCCTCATTATTTTCTATTATATTCTTCTCACAACTGTTTCCATTTGAAAATTCTTTTTTCATACTAATTTTTGTTCCATCTGGGAAATCAATATCCAACGTTGTTAGTTTAGAATTTCCCATATCTTCCATTAATTGCTTTATTTTTTCGTATTCCACTTTATACCTCCCTTTTATATTTCTTTATAATAATACTTGCATTATGTCCGCCAAAACCTAAAGAATTTGACATAGCAATATTTATTTCTTTATTTCTTGGTTCGTTTGGAACTATATCTAAATCACACTCTTCATCTTTTTCTCTGTAATTAATTGTAGGTGGTACAAAATCATTTTGAATTGCCTTAGTACAGATAATTGCTTCCGCAGCACCGGCTGCTCCCAATAAATGTCCGGTATTTCCTTTTGTTGAACTAACCATAACATTTTTGTAATTATCTCCTAGTGCTATTTTTATTGCTTTAGTTTCTGTTGAATCATTTAAATGTGTTGATGTTCCATGAGCGTTTATATAATCAATTTGTTCAGGAAGTAAGCCCGCATCTTCTATTGCTCTTTTTATTGCTCTAGCTCCACCTATTCCTTCTGGATCTGGCGATGTAATATGATATGCATCTGTTGATGCACCATAACCAACTATTTCACCATATATTTTCGCATTTCTGTTTAGAGCATGTTCAAGCTCCTCAAGTACTATAACTCCAGCACCTTCTGCAATTACGAAACCACTTCTTTCTTTATCAAATGGAATACTGGCTCTATCTAATTCTGTTGCATGTGTTAAAGCTTTCATATTTTCAAATCCTGCAACTCCCACATCGCAAATTGGTGCTTCCGTTCCTCCTGCCAAAATAACCTCTTCATAACCATGTTTAATTGCTCTGTATGCTTCTCCAATTGAATGTGTTGATGAGGCACATGCGCTTAAAATCGAAATAGATTCTCCCTTTAATCCTAAATCTATTGCAACATTGCCTGCAGGCATATTTGCAATTCCCATTGGTATAAATAATGGCGAAACTCGTGTATTTCCTTTAGACGCATATATTTCACATTGTTCTTGAATTGTGGTTAAACCTGCAATTCCAGAGCTAACATATGTTCCAATTTTATTAAAATCTGTATTTTCTTTAGTAATACCACTATCAATCAAAGCTTCTCTTGCAGCTATAATTGCGAATTGTGACGATCTATCAAATCTCTTTGCTTGCTTAGCTTCAAAATAGTCTGTTGGTTCATAATTCTTAACTTCAGCTGCAAATTTTGTTTTAAATTTACTTCCATCTACAAGTGTAAATTCCCCTATTCCACATTTTTTACTTTCAATACTTTTCCACATTTCTTCAACATTATTTCCTATTGGAGTAATTGCTCCCATTCCCGTAATTACAACTCTTTTTTCCATTATTAATCCTCTTCCTTAATTATCTAACTATAAATATTCTACATTACCATTCCGCCATCAACATTAATTACTTGCCCTGTTATATATGAACTTTCGTCTGACGCCAAAAATTTAACTAAATTTGCAACATCTTTTACTGTTCCCATTCTCTTTAATGGAATTGATTTTGAAATTTCTTCTTTTACCGAATCACTTAATACATCTGTCATTTGAGTTTCAATAAACCCCGGTGCTACTGCATTTACCTGTATGTTTCTAGATCCAATTTCTTTTGCTAGGCTTTTTGTAAATCCTATTATTCCAGCTTTTGACGCAGCATAATTTGTTTGTCCTGCATTTCCTGTAATACCAACTACTGAAGATATATTTATTATTTTTCCACTACGAGCTTTCATCATGTATGATACTACATTTTTAGTTACATTAAATGTTCCTGTTAAATTTATATCAATAACACTACAAAAATCTTCTTGGCTCATACGCATAATTAAAGAATCTTTTGTTATTCCTGCATTATTAACTAATACGTCGATTTTTCCAAACTCGTTTATAATTTCTTCTACCATTCTTTTACAATCATCAAAATTTGAAACATCACCTTGAACCGCATAACATTTTACACCATTCTTTTCAATTTCATTTTTTATATTATTTAAATCTTCATTCTCTTTTCTATAATTTAAACAAACATCATAATTATTTTCTGATAATGTTAATGCAATTTGCTTTCCAATTCCTCTCGTTGCACCAGTTACAAAGGCTACTTTATTCATTTAAATTTCCTCCTTTAAAATTTCAATTGCTGCTTTTAAAGACTGAACATCATTAATACTTATTATCTTTACTTCTCTTTCAAATTTCATTCTTTTTACAAATCCTGATAATGTTTTTCCTGGACCAATTTCCACAAAACAATCAATTCCATTGTCGTACATATTTTTTAGAATATCTGCAAATCTAACTGGATTAATAATATGATTCGACAAAACCTCTTCAAAATTTTCATTTGAACTATATTTTTTTCCATCAAGGTTTTTATATACTTTGTTAGCATTTTCAGTATTAAATTTGTATTTTTCTAGTTCTTTCTTCAAAGCCTCAGCGCTTTTTCTTAATTTCTCTGTATGAAATGGTCCTGCAGTATTTAGAATCATCACTTTTTTTGCGCCTGCATTTTTTGCCAATTCTTCTATCTCTGAAACAGCAGATTCTTCCCCAGAAACAACAATTTGACCAATTGTGTTGAAATTAGCTGGAACAACAAAACCAGACTTTACTGCTCTACATATTTCTTCAACCTTTTCTTCATCTAACCCAAGTATTGCTGCCATTTTCCAATTTCCACTTGGAACTAAATTTTGCATTAGCTCTCCTCTTTTTTGTACTATTTTTATTCCGTCTTCAAGTGAAATTGTTCCTGAACTTATTAATGCTGAATACTCTCCTAAGCTTAATCCAGCATTAGCAACAGCACTTATATTGTTCTTTTTTAAAATCTCTACAATTGCCATACTTTCTGTTAGTATAGCCATTTGTGTATTTTGTGTTTGATTTAATATTTCTTCAGGTCCATCAAAAGAAATTTCTGTTATATTGGACTCTGTAGTTTTTTGAACAATAGAGTATACTTCTTTAGCTTCCTCATATTCCTCATAAATGTCCTTTCCCATGCCAACGTATTGACTTCCTTGACCTGGAAATAAAAATCCTATTTTCATTTTTATTCACTCCTCTTTTGGATTATTTTTTCAAATTTGTTGCAAAATTCTGAGATAAACTCTAATGAGTTTATCTCAATATTAAATTCTTTTTTTATTGATGTTGCTATATCCTTTATATCATCTGAAAAATATAGTTTGTTAGTATTAATTCCTATTCCTATTACTAAGTATTTTACTTGGTTAGCTAATATTTTAGCTTCAGTTAATATCCCTCCAATTTTTTTCCCATTACAAACAAGATCATTCGGCTCTTTTATTTTTATTTGTACATTATATTTTGCTTTAAAAATATTTACTAATATTTCTGCAATTTCGTACGTAATTCCTTCAAGTACTTCTACATTGGTATTCATTTCTATATAAAAGGAAAATGCTACATTGTTTACCTCATCTGTATGCCACGTTCTTCCGTGTGTTCCTTTTCCGTTTGTTTGGATATTTGTTGCAACAAGTTGCCCATTTTCTATTTCATTTTTTTTTATAAGTCTCCATATTTCATCTTGTGTTGAATCAATTTCTTCATAAAAACTAAATGTTTTACCAAGGAAATTACAATTCAAATTTTCTAATTGCATCTAGATTCTCCTGTCTTTTAATTTTATTTGTACTTGTTTTTATTAATGGATCTTCGGAAAAAATTAGACCTCTAATGGCTTTGTACGCAGGCATAGCTCTATTTAATTCTTTTATTTTGTTTGATAATGCTTGGTTAATTTCTTTATCTTCTATAACTTTGTATGCATTTTGCACTACCGACCTATCAAATACTATTTTACAATTTATTTTTATATCGTTTTGATCATCTGATAGCTGTTTTCCAAAAATAAATGATTCTTTAACGCCTTCAATTTTATTTACTAAATTTTCAATTTCTTCTGGAAAAATATTTTTTCCATTTTTAAGTACAATTACACTTTTCTTTCTTCCACGAATAAATATATAACCTTCTTCATCAATTTGTGCTAAATCTCCCGTATGAAACCATCCGTCCTCAATTGCATTTCTAGTTGCTTCTTCATTCTTATAATATCCGAGCATAACGCTTGGACCTTTTACTACAAGTTCACCGATTCCTTCGCCATTAGCATCTACGATTTTTGCTTCAACGCCAGGAACCGATTTTCCTATTGAACCTAGTTTATATTCTTTTTCTGTTCCAACACCAACAACTGGAGAAGTTTCTGTTAAACCATACCCTTGTACTAAAGGGAATCCCAATTGTCTGTATTTTCTTTCAATTTTAGGGTCTAGAGCAGCTGCTCCACATATTAAGGTTTTTATATTTCCTCCAAACATTTCATGTATATCTTTAAAAATCTCTCTTTTTTCTTCCATAGAGCAGTTTTCATATTGCTCTTCCTTTTTCAATATTTCTTCCAATCTGCCCTCTTTTTTTAATCGCTTAGATACATTTGAAAGAATTCCCTCATATATTCCTGGTACACAAGACATTACTGAAACTTTATATTCTACTATATTTTCAGCAATATGCCTTATTCCGTCACAAAATACTGTTTGTGCACCTTTATATAGTGAAAATAAAAAACCTACTGTACATTCAAACACATGGTGAACCGGAAGTACAGATAATACTACATCGCCTCTTTGAACATTTAAAATACTACCTAATGCCATTAGATTTGAACATATATTTTTATGAGAGAGTGCAACAACTTTTGATGCTGAAGTTGTACCAGATGTAAACAGCATTATGCTCATTTCATCAGAATTTATTTCTGCATTTATAAAATCTTTGTTACCACTTTTTATTAAATTTTTTCCCTTTTCAATAAGTTCAAATTGAGAATAAATACCTTGTTTATGCTCTATGTTATCCATGGAGATTAAATGTTTTAATTTATTATTTTCTATTAATTTTATTCTTTTTACACTATCCTCATATTTTTTTTGATAAAATATAGCTTCGACTTCAGAACGCTCTATTAGTGCTTCAAGCTCTTTTTCTGGTAAGGATTTATCAAGTGGTACTACTATGCCAGTTCCGCAAACAACAGATAAGTATGCGATTTCCCATTCCATCCTATTATCACCTATAACAGCAATTCTTTTTCCTTTAAGTCCTATATCAATTAAAGCTGTACCTAATGCATCTACCATTTCTCTTATTTCTTTATGTGAATAAGTTTTATATTCTCTTTCTTTAACTTTTATTTTATATGCTATATCGTTAGCATATAATGTTTTTGTCTTATCTAACATATCTTTCAGATTGTTTATTTTCATACATTCGTATATCTTTTTACTCATCATCTTCACTCCTATTTAATCAAGTATACTTTATATCATAAAATTGAAATTATTTCTACTTCTGACTCATCAGTCAAAAAAATGATCCCATACTTGGGACCATTTTTAATCTTCTTTTGCATTATTATTTTCTTCATTTTTTACATCTTCTATTGTAGTATTTTCTTCTTCATTTTTTTCTTCGTTATGAGTATTTTGCGTATTTTCATTATCTTCTTTAATTGTTTTAGGAAATTTTACTTGCTTTTGTGACCTTACTGTTTCTTCAAGAAGGTCAATAAATGTTATATATCTATTATTTATTGCTCTCTTAATTCTTTTTATTTCTCCAAATTTTTTTCTCTCTTCTACTTCAATTATCGTTGATAATTCATTTGATGTAATAATTGTTCCAGTTATTACATATGTATCTTCTGGATTACTCATTAAATATAATGTAACTTTTTTCCCTATAAAATCCTCAAACATCACTTTTCCTCCCTTTTATCTCTTGCTTATTAGTCATCTACATTTATTTTACATATTTTGCATATTAAATGCAAGCTATTATTTTTTAATTAATCTGTAATTTTTCATGCTTTCCTTTACAAAATAACTATATAGGCTTTTTACAATTTTTTAAAGAAAATACGTAAAAGATTTTTAAGTACAATAAAATTATCAAAAGTGTGTTAAAACTTAATCGAAAAAAATGTTTTTTTGCATTGCGTGTTATTAAGGTTTTACTATTTTTATTCATTATCTTAGTGATATTAATGTTTGCTGATATGCAACATCCACTGCCAACTGAATTTGAGAAAAGATATGGAATTGAATAAGTAATTATAAATATATATAATTATGGATATCATATCGAAAACAATATAGAGCTTATTACCTTCGCAATCAAGACAGAAAAGAAAGAGATGAGGAATTATCTTATATAATTACGCTGTTATTTCCTAATTTATAATCAAAATATATACTTGAATTTTTAAACTATTTAGATAGAAAAGCTAAAAGAAATGACTTTACTGGCTCTATAAATATAGATAGTGGAAATTGACACGTACTAGACGTATCAATAGGTAATTCAAAATATATAAGAATTACACGATAAATCTTATATTTGTAATACAAACTGGAGATAATAAATAGAAGAGAAGCAATATTTAATTTCTAAATAATCCTATACAAAACATGAGAAAAGCGTTGTTGCAGAAGTTATAGATTACAAAATTACAACTTTTTTCAAAAATGTAGATAAAAAGCATTGAGTTATCGACCATTTTCAAGCGATATATATTAAAAAGTGGTCGATAACTTGACGTTTTTTTAAATTTTTAGGGTATAATTATAATTGATAGAGGTGATTTAATTTATGGAATTTTATAGAAGATACATTATTATATATAGAATTTACCAATAGTTCTTTTGGAATTTGATAAAAGACATTATCTAAAACCTCATTTACTTTGTAAGGTATAAAATTCATAGCAATAGTTCTCCTTTTATTTTTTCGAAATTTGCTGAAAGTCTTGCTAAATAATAGCTTTCCGTTTTTCGGAACATTTTGCGGAACAAAATATTCGATTTTTTTAGAATTTTTTAGAACTTTTTGAATATAAACAAAAAGATACTATTTTCTAAAAATCCTAGAAAATAGTATTTTTAATATTTTTAACTATTTTTGAATTCTGATGAATTCTCTTAAAAATAGCTAAAATATGGTCGAGGTGAGATTTTAGTCATTTTACTAAAGCATTACTATTACTTAAATGCAGGCATTTTTTCAATTTTAGAAATCTATTCTAGAAAATATAGCTATTTTGTCATTTCCTATCTCTTCCGTATATTTTTGGGCACTTTCATATGTTTTCCTGCATTTAAATTCTTATGTTTGTGTCAATACATCACCAACTATATTTTTAACAGCTTCGACATACTTTTGCATTTCTTGCTCTTTAAATTGTCTTTGTGCATCTACATATGTATCTAAAAGAATATGAATATCTGAATGTCCTGCATTATCTTCTAAAACTTTATAGTCGACTCCAGCTTCAACTCCTCTAGTGTTAAAATTCTTTCTTAATCTATGATTGTGTGCTCTGGTCTCTATTCCAGCCTTTTCACATACTCTCTTTAAGCACGAATTTAATGCACTATCTGTGTATACACTTCCATCAGTTTTACAAAATAGAAGTCCTTCAGCGCTGTAATTTCTGTTAGTAATTGCATCCTTTAGAATTGGTCTTATCAATTCTGTGATAATAATATCTCTCTCCCCATTCCCTGTTTTTGGGCATGGACCTAAAATAACATGGCCTTCTTTATCTCTCGTTGTTGTTCTTGATATATGAATACAATTATTTTCAAAGTCAATATCCTTAACTTCTAAAGCCAATACCTCTCCAATCCTAAGTCCGAGTATGAAAGCACAATAAATACTCGTTTTTATGATTAACTTGATGTGTGTATAAGTATCGTAATAACCTTTCGTTTTCATGATGAGAGAAAGCCTCCGTCTTTTGGTCTTTCTTCAAACTTTTAGGTGGCTTAATTCCATACGGTCCATCAAAAAAGCTTTCTATAATATATTTTTCGTATTTTGCAATGTCAAAAGCTTTTTTTAGCATTTGAAAATCCTTTTTTATAACTGAATTTGATTGTCCAGCCTCTCTTTCACTAAAAAGAAAATTTTGAATCTGTTCTCTTTTTACTTTTTTTATTGGAAGAAATGCCCATGCGTTAGATTTTATCCTATTTAACGTATCCATATTAGTTTTAAATGTATTGTCATTTGTATCTCCGTCCCCTGTTTTTATATTCTTCAAATTTTTCTATAATTGTAACAATTGAATTAATTGTCTTCTTCAACTTCGGTTTGATAATTCCGCTCTCTATGTCTTTTTTATATTTTTCGGAATTATATATTGCTTCGTTACTTGATTTTCCAGAAAACGACTTTCGAATTATCTTACCATTTTCGTCATCAAAGGCCACAGGTATTGTAATTTTATGCTGTATATTAATGTAAAAAACATCACAATGTTCTTTATCATTACATTCCTTACAATTTTCACATTTTCGCATCAATTTCACATTTTTTCTATGCTTGCAAAAGCTTTTATTGGGGCATTTTTTACATACTGGACACATTTTTTCAAGTCTTTTTTGTCGAACCTTTTTATTTACATATGTCCCTATCTTGTATTCCTTGTTGTTAGAGTTCATTTTGTATTCTCCTTGTTTTGTATTTTTTTGAAGAATACCTTGCCGTATCAAGCGTTTTTTATTATAATATGCATGCAAGATATTCTTGCATATATAAATAAGTCTGAGCAACTTATTTGAGAGAGATTTACTTAATGCACATTGTAAATCTCTCAATTTTTATATTGTACATCTGCTATTTAAAATACTTAGTAGATTATCTTCTGATATTAGCTTCTTCTTGCCAATTTTCACTGACTTAGCTTGTGGCATATCAAAAATTCTATATGCAGTAACACTTGTTACATGAAAAGCATCACATATATCTTTTGCATCATACATTACAATCTTACCTAATTTGTACATTTTTTCCTCTTTCTTGATAAAATTTCGTTTTATCATATATTATTTTTGTATATTTGTAAAGTCACTATATGTGCAGTTATTTCTTCTTTCCTTTAATTCTTCTCCAGCTTTCTTTTTTTATTTTTCCTATAATCTTTCCTGTTGACTTATCTTTTAGCAGTAATGTATTTTCATTTTTTAAATAATAATTATTATTCATTCTCTTTTCTACATCACTATATACAGCTTTTTCAACTCTTGGAATTTTTATACCTCGGCTTTTAAAATAAGACTTCGTACCGATTTTTATTGCTTCTTTTGTTCTTATCTTTGTCATGTATGATATTACTCTGTCTATTCCATATTCATTATCTACTTTTTTATTTTTTATATCGTTATCTTCGTCTATTTCTTTTTCTACACACCTATTGCTAATTCGACTTGTTTTAGTCTGCCCCATCCTCCATAACCCTTCTATAATTTCATTCGATATGTATAAGTTTTTTCTTTTTGTATCTTTTAGCATTGCATGAATATGCCAGCTATTTCTATTACTGTTTTTTTCAATAACATAGACATACTCAATATTATTGTTATATTTTTTTAACCTGTATATAAAACTTTTAAAGTATTTCTTTATAAGTTCTATATCAGTCACATCATTTGCTGTTGTTAATGTAACAAATAATTCATTCTTATTACCTTCAAAATTATTTTTTAATATTTTTTCTAATTTTTTCATTGCTTTTCTTAAACCCTCATTTCTTTTTTTTTATTAAGTTTATACTTGTAGATTTTGCCCGTCTCAGAATCCTTATATCTGTACTTGCTAATTTTTATCATTTTTTTCAAATTGTTATTTTTTATTGTTGAATGCATGATATCTATGTTCTTTGTGTTTTCATATTCAACTAATTTAACTTCTTCATTTCCATTAATAGCTCTATTTTCTCCACTCTCAAATACGATATCAGCCATATATACTCCTCCTTTTTTTCTGATGTTGCGTATATTAATCAAGTTAATAAAAAAACAAAATAGCTTTCTCACTTAAATATAATTGTGAAAAAGCCATTTTTATTTAGATTTTTTCTAAAGCTAGAAATTTTATTCTTACTTTTTCTTGCTTTTTCCAAATTTCGCTTTCAAAATCTACTTTTAGTATTGCTCTACTACCAATATTTAAAGCAGAAAATTCTTTAAAAACATCTGATTCTTCTGTTATAAATCTAATTTTTTGCTCTTTTCTAGTTTCTGCTTTAGTCTCTTCATCAATTATTATTTCATCAAAAGTCACTTCGAGTTTTTCTTTCACTTGAAATTCCTGTCCGTATTTTACGAAATTGTAACTATCAATTTTTTCCATTCCCTTCAGAATAATTTCTGATTGACTAATCATTTTATTTCACCTCCATCCCTTTTTTCTCGTTTCTCACTTATTTTATAAACATTAACTAAATTTATTGACTTTAAAACTAGTTTAAATTATAATAGCTAATGTAAATAAGCGTTCAGCAAATAAACACAGAATTATATCTGCGTTTTGTTGCATTTTTTCAAAAAGCGATTGGCATTTTTTTCAAACCCAGCCATCGTTTTTTTTTCGTCTAATGATGTATAAAAGCTTCTTTTAATGAAGTATTTATGCTACAATTAAATTGCTACGTTTTATTGTAAATTCATTAGCTCGAATTGTCGTAATTATAATCACGTTAATGAATTTTAGTAAATAGATATACACGTAGAAAAATTAGAAAAAACATTAGCATTTTTTACGCGTAATTTAGATACATTTATGTCTGAATATTGTATACTAGAATTTTGCTTGTTTTTTCATTATTCAGGAGTGATTATACAATGTCAAAAGAATATAGAAGTACAGTTTCTACAGAAATTCAAACAAACTTTAAAAATAACTTGGAAAAATGTATTAGCATATATGAAGAAAACTATTATGCTAGAGAAGAAAATAAAGAGGCAAAACATACTGATGATGAGATAAATATAAGTATTGCAAACTTAGTGGGTACTACGAAAAATTCTGTTTTTCGTTGGCGTTCTGGTGAATGTTTTCCATCTATTGAACATCTTTTAAAATTATCTACTATTTTCAATATAACTGTAGATGAATTACTGACTGAAAGAAATGAATACAAAAAATTTCTAGCACAACTTAAAGAAAAAGGATTCTCAGAAGATGCACTTGAGCGTATATACAAAGAGCACAAAGCTTATAAGCCACCAAGACTATTTGAAGACCCTCGTGATAACAGACTTGTTTCCGTTGATTTTTTTACAGTAATAAACTCTGTAATTAAAGATAAAAACTTAATGAATTCATTTATTTACTATGCAAGTCAAATATCTAATTGTTTATGTTATTCTGAAGACTTTAATACATATAAGTCAGAATATAAAAAATTATTAATTCCAAGTAGTGATTCCAAAATTGTTTGTCTAGAATTCAAAGAAGTATTACATAAAGACATTCAAGACTTAATTTCTTCGTTTATAAATGACATGAAACTACTCGAGGAACACTTTTTATTTGACTATCTAAATAGTATTTTTTATCAATATTTTGGGCAATAACATTGTCGAATATCATACAAAGCAACATCTTACTTTTATTGCATCAGTGACATTTAATATTAAAATTAACCTTTATAAAAAAAGTATTAAAAGTTTTGAAAAATTAAACATCTGGAGATATAATACTAGTATTAAATTTAATGAAGGTTAGTTATACTACGATTAAGAAAGGATGTTGAATATAAAATGTCTAAAGAGTATGGTGTTGCTCGTATAAGCACAAAGAAACAAAATATTGAACGTCAAGTTCGTAATATTCTAAATAAATATCCGAATGCTTATATTATTCAAGAAACTTATACACGGAACAAAACTAGAACGGTCGTAAGGAGTTTGAGAATCTACTAAAAATATTAGAAACAGGTGATACTTTAGTTTTCGACAGTGTATCTAGAATGAGTAGAAACAGTGAAGAAGGCTGTAATTTGTACGAAGAGCTTTATAATAAAAATATATCGCTTGTGTTTTTAAAAGAGCCTCACATCAATACGGATGTTTTCAAGCAACAAATACAAAAACAGATTGATTTTAGGCTTGAAACAGGTAGTGAATCTACTGACAAATTTGTTAATGCTGTTATTGATGCAGTAAAAGAATATTCAATTGATATTGCAAAAGAGCAAATTAAATTAGCATTTGAACAAGCAGAAAAAGAAGTTCAAGACCTGCATCAAAGAACTAAGGAAGGAATTCTAACGGCAAAGCTTAGTGGAAAGCAAATCGGTCAAAAATTAGGTTCTAAACTAACAACAAAAAAATCGAAAGAAGCTAAAGCTATCATTCTAAAGCATTCTAAACATTTTGATGGTACTTTGAATGATGAAGAATGTCGAAAGCTAGCTAGTATTTCAAGAAATACATACTATAAATATAAACATGAGTTAAAAAAAGTATAGAGTTTTGCACGCTCTATACTTTCTTCACAATATGTATCTCAACAAGGATATTGCCTGTTTTTTTTCGTCATTTGAAATCATTATAATATCAGCTATTTCAACAATTCTTTTTATAATATTTTACGAAAATAAATGCCTGATTTCAAACTTAATACAATGTTTTGTCTACAAATATTGCTCATATATACACTTTGTTTTTTCGTCATATAAATTAAATATAATATCTATGTCTTCGTTGTTGCTACAAAATATTTCTAAAAGGTTTATAACTAATTCTGCAACATCTTCATGTCTATAGCAATGAAATCCTGTAGCTATTGAAGGAATAATCACTTTACTGTACTTTTCCTTTCTTACAACTTCAAATAACGTTAAATATGATTCTTTTAGCTTGTTTAGTGGTTCCTTCTCTTGATTATAAATTGGTGCATATATATGTATTATATCTTTTAATAAAGCAAATCCTGTAGTAATTCTAATTTCATTAACATTCATCTCTTTTTGCCATCTAAAGTGACAATAATTTTCAATTTGCTCAACTCCGAGCTGCATCATATATAGCACCACATACACCACTTCCGAAAATCCATGTATCGATTCGCGGGATTAACTATTGCATCAACATTGTATTTTTTTGCATTTTCAATTATATCTCCATCAATAACTTTTAGCATTTCCATACTCCCCTATACTTCTATTTATTATTAAAGTCTGCTAATATAACTAGCAGACTTCATTTTTCCTATTTAACTTGTTTTATATACACGACCATTCGTCATATCTTTAACAGAATTATTATCTAGAATCCTAAATTTTATTTTTAAATTATCATCTATTCCTAATTCCATGGAATAATATGAAACATTTGCAGTCACAATATCATTATCTACAGTATAAGTTCCAGCATATGAAATCTTATCCATCCCATCTATGTCATTAAAATTAATTCTATTATTGTCATGAAAAACTACTGTTGCTGTAGCATACCCATTATCATATGCCGCTGCATATATCCTGCAAGTGTATGTTTTTTCTTTTTGGATGCTTATTGGCTCTATAACAGAATATTCTCGCTCTGCTTCAGTTACAAGGCCAGCCGAATCTTTAACTCTGTATTTAATTTTATATGTTCCAACTGTATTTATATCCACTGTTCCTTCCGTTTCGATTTTTTCATTAAGAGCTTCTGTACTATCAACGTTATCTGTTGCCGTAACTCCTTCTAACACATTTATCTCTGCACCTTTTTTTATCTCAACTTTAGCAACATCAAAGGATATTTCAGGTTTTTTCATGTCTTCCACTTTTACTAAAAGTTTCTTTGATTTCTTGTTTTGCTTTTCTGATATTACTTCAAATACAACTTCGTATTCTCCAATTTTATTTATATCAACATTTCCAGTAATATTTAACAAACCACCACCATATTCATCAACAAATTTTTCATACTTGCTATAATCTGAAGAGTTTTCTAAGATGTCTAAATCAATCTGATTGCTGTATATCTCTTCACTATACTCTTTATTTACAGGTAGTTTTATTTCATCTTGATTTAAAGTAATATTCATTGTATCTAAATCCTTTTGTAGCTCTTTTTGATATTTTTGCTCTTCAAGATTTGTCTTTAACTTTGGAACAATTATTGCTAATAATACTATCAATATAAGCGTAGCTATTGTTCCAATCATAATAATCATCATTTTTTTATTTTTAATATTTATAGTTGTTTTAGCTTCAACATTTTGAGCAGACACCTTAATTTTTTTACCACATTTACTACAAAACATCTCACCTTTTTTTATTTCATTTCCACATTTACGACAATACATTCTTCATCACCTACCATTTCTTCTGTTACTTAGCTGGATTCTCTTTGATACTAAGTTTGTTTGGATTTAAAACCTCTTGATTATTCTCATCATTTAATCTATCCAAAAACGCATCTTTTGCTGTTTCATCACCTGGGAAAATTACTAACATATTTTGTGCTTTAAAATAATAAATATTTTCGTAAAATCTGTATTCACACTCTTTTAATTCATTTGCACTCTTTATAATGCATTCTTTTAATCTTGAAGAAGTAGCTTCTTGCAGAATATTGTCAAGATATTCCATGTTTTTTTCATCTTCTAAGTTAATCTGTATAGAATCAACAACTCCAAAAATATTGAAATACATACTCATTAAAATTACATCTTTATTATTCTTACTATATGTAATAAATGACATGTTTGCTGATTCTGATTTACTATACTTTAATTTATAATTATATTTTTTATTACACCTTTCAATTGCATTAATCATCTCATCTTCTGAAACATATAAATATGCACCTGATTCTGATAAAGTAGCGTCTACATTTAGTGACATTGCATCTTTTGTGCTCTTATTTTTACTAATGTCTATATCGTCTTTAGATATTACAACATCTTTATTTTTTGTATTAAATATGCATAGTAATATCGCACAAATACATACTAAAATTAATATAACTGAAACAGCAATATAAATATTTTTTTTATTTGTTGATGATTTTTCCTCAATTTTCTGTCCGCATTTTTCACAAAATCTTGAACCTCTTTTTATTTTAGCTCCACATTTTTCACAAAACATATTCTCACCTCACTTTTTTTCATTAGTTATTTAACATGTAGATATTTATATTTGCTATATACTTTTTCAAAGCTCTCTAAGTCATTAAAATATACTTTTTTTCCTTCCTCATCTAACATCCAGTAATTATTATAGTTGTCGTAACATATGATTCCGTCTTTATTAGTTTCTGGATATTTTTTATGTATTATATCTACTAAATTTTCATTACTTGAACTTTCGCTCGAATTATCATAATGAGAGTCTTCCTCATTATTTTTATTTTCATTGCTTGAGTTCTGTTGCTCTATATTATCACTATAGCTAGAATAAAAATTCTCGTACGTCTCTTTGTATTTATCTACTTCCTCATTTATTTTTTCAAAATTTATCGTATATGGATATTCATATTCCTTATTTTTTGTATCAACTTTTATGCTTTCAATTTTTATTTCTTGCTCTGGTTTATCATCTATTACATCAGCATTTGATATTTTTTCTACAACATCGTACCCTTCTATAACTTTTCCAAATACTGCATATTCTCCATCTAGTCTTTGCATCTTTTTCTCGTCATCCGTAGTAACAATAAAAAATTGTGAACTTGCAGAATTATATCCCTCTTTATATAAACCATATGCACCGTAATCCGCTCTTGCCATTCCAACAATACCTTTTTCAAATTTTAGGTTATTTTCAAATCCATTTTTTGAAAATTCACCTTTGATACTGTAAGAAAAATCTTTTTCACTGCCTTTTTTTATGTTTTTATTCAAATCACTTACCATAGCATGTCCTGTACCATCTCCATTCGGGTCTCCTCCTTGAATAATAAAATCATCTACTATTCTATGAAAGGTCAATCCATCATAAAATCCATTATTAGCTAAAATAATAAAATTCTTTACAGTATCTGATGCAATATCATCATATAGTTCTATTTTAAATTTTCCGCAGTTTTTAACATCTACAGTTGCAACAGGATATTTACTTTCAATTTCTTTGTAATTACTGTCACTATCGACCATATCTTTTCTTGTATTTTTATTGATATATGCATATACACTTGTTGCGATTAATATGATACTTAATACAATAATGACTATATTCAATACCATGTTTATTCTTCTATTATTATCTTTTTGCTCATTACTCATCATCTCACAATACCTCCTTTTTTCATTTGTTTATTTAATTGGTTCAATATAAAGTTCTACAGTCCTTGCATCAGGATATAATGTATAAACATTTAATCCTTTATTATTTATCTCCCTATTATTAATATCTTCAATTAAAGAATCAATTGCATTCATTGCCTCATCGCTTACTGTCGTCATAGTACTATAGCCTGAACACCATGCCAAAGCAGCAGATAGTGCTAATTGTAAAATGTAGTCAGCTTCGCTTTGTGAAAGAGTATTGTATGCTACAAAGCTATATTTAATTGATTTAACTTTGTGATTACTTACATCTGTCGTAATACTTAATATTTCTGTTCCACTTATATTTTGAGCTGTTGTTAATCTACTGTATAGTGAAGTGTTAGAATCTTTTGTTGAAACAGATTTATTGAAACCATAATATGTACAATTTTTTCCGTCAAATATTATATTCTCTAATTCACGCTCCGAAAAATTAAATGTATAATAATCTGTACTAATAAAGTCATAGTATTTCTTTTCATTTATATTCGTAGTTTGTGAACTATCGCTTGTATCACTTATTCTTGATACATCTTTTTTGTTTGGCTTTACTGCTATGGATGCTACTATTGTTATTGCAACAATTAACAATAAAATCGTGATAATTTTCATAAGTATTTTCTTGTCGACTTCTATTTTCTTTTCCTCCATAAGAAATCCCCCCTCGTCATCAGTTTATTATCTCTTTTTTTAGTGCTATTTAACATAATTCTACTTATAATTTTAGCATACTTTTTAAAATTTGTATATTGTTTTTGTGAGTTATTTATTTATGAGTTAATAATTTTATTAGATTTATATACACTACTATAAAGTCCCCTTATCTCGGAGGTATGTGTATGTTAAAATTAAATGTTGTTGCAATTCTAAAACAGCAGAACAAATCAAAATATTGGCTTTTTAATCAGCTAAATAATAGAGGTTCAATTAGTTACACAAATTTCAATGCTTTAGTTGAAAACAAAACAAAATCAATTCGCTACGAATATATAGAAAAACTCTGTTCAATTCTAAATTGTGATGTTAATGACTTATTCGTAAAAACCGATGACGAGCAGCAATAAATTAAGAGCAAAGATATTATTCTCTGCTCTTTTTCTTAACATTTATTTGTCATATATATTATTTGATGTCTGTATTGCAAAAACTTGTTAAATTTGATTCTCGTTTTAATTATAGCTATTCAATATCAACTTCCATTGTACAGTATTTAAGAATGAAAAATGAGCACACTTAATAAACTAAAAACTTAATTTAGCTATAACTGTCTCTGCTGCAATGATATATCACACCCATTTTAGCAATAATATTTTACATTTAATAAATAAAAAGAATCTTTATTCATTTTGCTTTATAATGCTCTTACATTCTACATCTAATTCTTTTGCAACTAAAAATCCAAATATAAAAAGCTGTTTTTCAATATCAATTTGTATTTCATTTTCGATTTCAAAATATTCATCAAATGCTTTTCGTTGTTTATTATCTAGTATATTAGTTACTTCAACATATTTTTTTGCTCTTTGTTTTGACAATGTTTTCTGAAAATTAGTTGGTACATAAATATCATTTTCAAAACATTCGTAAATTTTATTTAACATTGTCATATCGAGTCTTATTTTTTTACTTATATTACATTTAAAAGCATTATCAAATAATTTTGCATATTCTTCATTCATCTATACTTCATCTCCTATTTCATCTAAAATTTAATTTAATAGTAATTTTTAGGTATACTGACTTGCATACCTATCTCTTTATTTTTCTTTACTTTTCAAAGCCTCCTTTTTCCAGATTTGCTTAAATTTCTAGAACATTTCTAGAACAAACCTGCAAACGCTTGATTTAACAATGATATTCTCTTTTATTTTTTGTGGAAATTTTCTAGAAATAAATCCTTCGTTCTAGAAAATAATTCTAGAACAGTAAATAATGCTAAAACTTGATTTAATAATGTTTTTAACAATAAAAAAAACATTATCTCATTTCGTTGAAATAATGCCGTCTTTAAGCTTTTAAAAGCTTCTTGTATATGCTCTTTTTTATGCTTCAAATGCATAAAGTAAATGGTCGAGGTGACAGGGATCGAACCTGCGACCTCATGGTCCCAAACCACGCGCGCTACCAACTGCGCTACACCTCGATTGCTTATACTTCCTAAAAAGTACTTATTCAATATAACACATTATTTTTGTAAATTCAAGTACTTTTATAAAAAAATTTATAAGAATTTACATAAGAAAACTCTGGTTTAAAACCAGAGCTTTCTATTAATCATCTTCCAAAATTAATCCGAATCCTGTTGCAATTGGTCTTGTTTTATGCGCACCAGTGCTATCTATTGGATCATTTATCACTTTATAGTTTTCAACCATTACACTAGATGTGCCTCCATCTAGTGCAGATGCATTATATGCACCATATCTCTGCATAATTTGAATTAAATCGTCCATATCTGCTCCTGGCATGCCGACTCTTCTTCCGTCAACAACAAGCCACAATACTATTCCATCTCTTCGCTGTCCTATAGCAGTTCTTGGAGCATCTCCCCAACCACCATTACCAACAACAGTTGATGCTTCTCCATTCATTATTAAAAATGGTCCACATGTAACTGCATCTCTTACATTTTTTTCTTTTGCTTGTGCTGCTGTCCATCTTCCAAGTACTAATTTGTCATCTTCATCAAATCCAATAACACCTCCAGCGCCTCCGTATGATTTACTGGTAATTACTTTGCCGTTTGCAATTGTTAAACCTAAAGGGCTACCTCCTGTACTATTGTGATTTAAATCTTCAAACCCTCCACCATTTATTGCTAATACAGCTTTACTATTTTCAGCCATTGTTGTTACATATTGTCCAGAAACGTTTAATTTTGAAGTAACTAAGGTATGAATTTTTGATGCGTCATATACTACAGCCAAATATCCTTCAAAATTTTTTTCTTTTATATCTATTATCTTGTATTCTGGGTGATTTTGATCCTTTTCCAAAACTGCTCTTTCATATTCATTTTCATATGTTATTGGTTGCTCAGTTGAGTCAGTATTTATTAGTGATGTATCAGTTTCTCCTTCAACTTCAATCACTCTATTATTTGAAAGAACATTATTTATTGTTTCTTCACTATAAAACCAAGTTGCTAAATATTGATGATGCATTGTTGTCATTGCAGTTGTTATATACCATGCCCTAAATTTTTCAAATGGACCATACAATAAGAATAGCCCCAAAGCACCTCCAATAATCGCCATATTAAGGATTACCTTGAATACCTTTTTTGACTTACTACCTTTATTTTTTCTTTTTTTAGGATCTCGCTTTTCATTTTTGTAATCCACTTCTTTTTTTCTTATCTCATCTACGGCTAATTTCATTTTTACTCCTCATACTTTTCAATTTTTATATCCTATATTCTATGCGAGTTTACTAAATAATTCAATAGTTATTTTTAATAATATTTTATAAATTAAAAAATGTTTTGTATGTTTCAAAAGCTGTATAAACATCAAATTTACTTGTTACTTCATATGGAGCATGCATTGACAAAACTGGAACGCCGCAATCTATAACATCCATACCTTTGTTTGCTAAAATATATGCTATGGTTCCACCACCACCTAAGTCAACTTTTCCAAGTTCAGCAATTTGATATGCTAAATTATTATTTTCTAGCATATTCCTTATATATGCAACAAATTCAGCATTTGCGTCTGATGATCCACCTTTTCCACGACCACCTGTATATTTATTTAATCCAATACCTCTTCCTAAATAAGACGCATTATTCTTTTCAGCTACCGAAGCAAACGTAGGATCAAAGCCAGCGTCTACATCAGCTGAAAGCATCTTTGAGTTGCAAAATACTTTATCAAGCATATTTGGCTTGTTAACACCTAATTTATTTAAAATTTCAGAAATAAAAGTATCAAACACATTTGATTGCATTCCAGTATTCCCCATACTTCCAATTTCTTCTTTATCTGCAATTAAACATACAGCTGTTGTTTTTGGATTTTGTACATTCATTAAGGCTGATAAAGAAGTATATACACATATTTTATCATCCTGACCATATGCAGCAATCATGCTTTCATCAAACCCTAAACTTCTTGCCTTGAATGCTGGAACGATTTCAAGCTCTGCACTTAAGAAGTCAGCTTCCACAATTCCATATTTTTTATTTAGTAGATTCAATATATTAAGTTTTACTTTTTCACTTACTTCACTATCGTTATATGGAATACTGCCAATCAATATATTTAGCTCTTCTCCTTTTATTCCATCACCAAGCTTTCTTTGCATTTGTTCCTGTGCCAAATGTGGAAGTAAATCTGTAATTACGAATACAGGATCATTTTCATTTTCACCTATATTAACTTCTACGGATTCCCCGTTTTTCTTCACAATAACCCCATGTATAGCAAGTGGAATCGTTGTCCATTGGTATTTTTTTATACCACCATAGTATTGAGTTTTAAAAAATGCAAAACCATCATCCTCATATAATGGATTTGGTTTTAAGTCTAAACGTGGAGAATCTGCATGAGCTCCTATCACATTTATTCCATTCTCTATATTATCATATCCAATAACAGCAAGATACATTGCTTTCTTTTTATTAATATAATATACCTTGTCTCCTGGTTTTAATGATTCAACTTCCTCTATATTTTTAAATCCATTTGAATCAGCAATATTCTTTGATTCTTTTACAATTTCTCTTTCTGTTTTTCCATTGTTTAAAAATTCCATATATGAGTTACAATAATTATATATCTCATTCTTTTTTTCTTCACTTAAATCAGCCCATCCATTTCTTTTATCGTTGAATAAACTTTTTTGAAGTTTTGTAGCTTCAGACATTTTCATTTCTCCTTTCGTTTTCTTGTTTTACGTTCTAATTATATCATTAAAAACATAGTTTTCAATATACATATATTATTAAATTTTCTTTGATAAATATTCTTTACATAATCGAATTTTGTAGTATAATAATTATATTAAGAAAATAAATGGAGATGAATATGGAGAAGTTAGAAAATAATTTGCCCACAAAAAACGAGGCACAAGGGGAAATTAAAAATGTTGACAAAAGTATAACTCAAACTGAAACACTTCAAGAGAAAACAGAAAATCAAATTTCAGTGAAAAAAAATACGGAAAACAGTAAAGATATTTCTGCTAATTTTAAAAAATCTAATAAAAAAGATACAACTGAAAAGAAGGACGATAAAGGGAAAAAAATAATTGATAAAAAAGAAGTTGAAGAATTCTTCAAAGAAAGAAAGTCTTCAAAAAAAGATGATAAAAGTAACACCGATTCAAAAAAAGGTGTCGATGAAACAATGCAATTAAAAAAGTTAAAAAACAAGAAATTATCTAGGAAAAAAATTATAATTTCGTTAATAATAGTTTCTGCATTGCTTATTTCTATATTATCCACAGCTTTTGGAATAAGAACTTCTTTTAATGATAAAATAATTTCGGGAGTTTCTATTAATGGAGTCGATATTTCAAATTTAACTAAATCTGAAGCTTTGTCAAAACTTGCCACCGAATTAAAGGATGATTTTAATAAAGATATCGTGCTAAGTAGAGGAGAATATAGCTCTGTCGTAAATGCTAATTCAATCGAAGCAAGATATAATTTGGAAGATTCTGTAGAATCCGCATATAGTATTGGGAGATCTGGAGGCAATATATTTTCAAATAATTTTACAATAATTAATTCGTTGTTAAATAAAACAAATATTACACCACCTATTAATTATAATGTTGATTTATTAAACGAAAAATTCGATGAAATTGATTCTCAATTGCCAGATAAAGCTGTTAATTCAAATTACAAAATTGAAGATAATAAATTAATTATCTCAAGTGGAACTGACGGATACAGAATAAATCGTAAACAATTGAAGGATACTATATATTCTGCTTTGGCAGGTAATAATTTAAATATTGAAATACCTGTTGAGCAATATCATACAGACGATGTAAATATTGACGCTATCTATGATGAAGTATATAAAGAGCCTGTAGATGCAACGTTTAATGTGAATCCATACGAATTGCACAAAGAAGAAAATGGTTTAGATTTTGCCATTTCTCTTGATGAAGCTAGAGCAATGGTAGCAGATAGACAGGAAACATATACAATTCCTTTAAAAGTTCTAAAACCTAAAGTAACAGTTAGATCGTTACCTCAGGAAGCATTTCCAGATCAACTTGCAACATATTCAACAACATATGCTTCTTCAAACTATAATAGATCAACAAACATTTCGCTTGCTGCTAGTTCCGTAAATGGATGGGTGTTAATGCCTGGTGAAACATTTTCATACAATGGTGCATTAGGTCAAAGAACTGCAGCTAGAGGTTATAGAGAAGCTGGTGCATATGTAAATGGTCAGGTATCCACAGAAGTTGGTGGAGGAATATGTCAAGTTTCCTCTACATTGTATAACGCTACTTTGCTTTGTAACCTTGAAATTGTGGCTCGTACAAATCACACCTTTGAACCTTCTTATGTTCCAGCCGGTCAAGATGCAACAGTTTCATGGCAATCACCAGACTTTAAATTTAAAAATAATAGAGAATATCCTATAAAGGTTATCGCATCAGCCGGTAGTGGTAGAATATCTGTTACTATATATGGTGTAAAATCATCTGATGATTATGAGGTTAAAATTCAATCTTCGAAAACAGGTTCTATACCATTTTCAACAGAGTATGTAGATGATAATTCTATGCCTGCTGGAACAACAAGAGTAACTCGCGCTGGTTCAAATGGATGTAAATCTGTAACATATAAAATTTTATATAAGGATGGGCAAGAAGTTTCTAGAACACTAATTAATAGTGATACATATAAGCCACACAACCAAGTTATTGCAAAAGGAACAAAAGTTGTTCAAGAATCATCACCAAAACCTACACCAGATTCTGAGCCGACACCATCAAATGATTCTGATGACAATGATGAATCAACTGATGAGTCATCAGTTACTATTACAAATGAACAACAATAATATATATCAATAGACATGTTATAACATGTCTATTTTATGTTTTTGTAGAAAATATTTCTGTATTATGTTCAACAATTTATTGTAAAATATTTTTTTTAATGATATAATTTGACAAATTGTTAGGGGGTGTTTTTGTGAAATTAGAGCAAAATGATTTATCTTTATTATTTTCAACAACAAATTTGCCTGATGTATTTTTCACTGAATACCTTTCACAGTTAAATGGTGATTGTATAAAGATATATTTATACATGTTATTTTTAGCTAAGTACAGCAAAGAGATAAAACTAAACGATTTATCAAAAAAATTAAATATCCCCCTAAAAACAATTCAAGATAGTATAAAATTATTGGAAGATGAGCAGCTTATTACCAAGAAAAATACAGGCTATATAATTAATAATATACAAGAGATTGAGCTTCACAAGCTGTATACGCCTAAGGTTACATCTTCCCCAGAAGAAATAGAAAAAATAGCACAAAATAAATACAGGGCTAAAGCTATAGAGAATATTAATAACGAATTTTTCCAAGGAATGATGTCACCTTCATGGTATAGTGACATTGATTTGTGGTTCAAAAAATATTCTTTTGATGAAGAAGTTATGAATGCCTTATTCCGTTATTGTTTTAATAGATCTGCTCTACATAGAAATTACATACAAGCTGTTGCGGAAGCGTGGTTTCAAAATAATATAAAAACGTTTAACGATTTAGATAAATATTATGAAAAACAAGAAAAATTAAACACATTACAAAAAACCATTTCAAAAAAATTAGGTATTACAAGAAATTTAACACAATACGAAGAAGGATATATTGAAAAATGGAATATGGATTTTGGATACAATTTAGATGTTATAGAAATTGCTCTAAGGAAGACAACATCTAAGTCTAATCCTAATTTTGAATATTTAGATAAATTACTTACAGATTGGCACGAGAGGAGTTTAAAAACCTCTAATGATGTTCAATCATTTTTGGTACAAATGAAAGAAAAAAATAAAAATATAAAAACACTCGAAAAAAATACTGGTTATTCTAACTATGATCAAAGGAATTATAATGATTTGAACAGTTTTTACACAAATTAGTTCTTACTTGAAAAACTTTAAGAAATGAAATGAGGTTTTATATGAATACAACTATTTTAAAATCATTATTAATTATATATGAGAATAAAAGAGATAAAAAAATAAAGGAAGCAGAAAATAGAAAAATCGAATTATACACGCAGAATCCACGATTTGAAGAAATTGATTCTGCTCTTAGTTCGTTATCTATAAACGCATCTAAAAATTTAATAAATTCTCACAATTTTGAGTATTTAAATAATCTTCGAAAAGAAATAGAAAGCTTAAAAAAAGAAAAACATGATTTACTAGTATCTATAACTAATGACGAAAATTATTTAAAACCAATTTATGATTGCAAAATGTGTAATGATACTGGTTATATTACAGAAAATTATAATACTAAGATGTGTAGTTGTTTAAAACAACAACTATATGATATGGAATATAATAAAACAAATGCACTTAGCCTTGAAAATCATAATTTTGATAACTTCTTATCCACACTTTATTCATGCACTGTGGATAAATCAAAATATAATTCAGATATTTCGCCTAGAGAAAATATTGAAAAAATAAAAAAAATATCTCAAAATTTTATCGATAATTTTGATGATTCAAATCAAAAAAATCTTTTATTTACTGGAAATACCGGCTTAGGAAAGACATTTCTTTCTGGATGTATTGCAAATGAAATAATAAAGTCTGGGAAAAATGTGTTATATCAAACATCTCCAGTAATGCTTGATTCTATAATAGATTTCCGATTTGGAAAAACCGATGGTTCAATATATCATAGCTTGTTGGATGTAGATTTATTAATTATTGATGATCTAGGTACAGAAAGTATGAACAATATGAAGTTTTCTGAACTATTTAACGTTATTAATACACGTTTATTAAATCAGAATAAAAAAATAACAAAAACAATTATTTCAACTAACTTGGATATTCAAAATCTATTTAAAAATTACGATGAAAGAATAGTATCACGCTTAATTGGTAACTATGATATTTGTAGATTTTTTGGTGACGATATTCGTTTGATAAAAAAAATATCAAGTCAAAAAAAATAAAACTCGGTTTCATTCGAAACCGAGTTTTATTTTTTATTATTCTTCTATTTCATCATTTTTTATTGTCTCGATACTTACAACTTTTCCACCATCATTTGTTCTCATTAAAGTAACGCCTTGCGTCGATCTTCCCAATATACTTATTTCTTCAACTTTTAATCTAATAATAGTGCCTTTATCTGTTATAAGCATTACATCTTCTTCGCCTGTTGCAATTCTAATTCCTACTATATCTCCAGTTTTAGGTGTTATTTTGTACGTGATAACTCCACGACCACCACGTTTTTGAACTCTATATTCCGTAAGCTCTGTTCTCTTTCCGAATCCATTCTCAGTTATAGCTAATAATGTTGCATCTTTATTATTAAGAATTGATTCCATTCCAATAACGTAGTCATTCTCATCAAGTCTCATTCCTATTACACCCTGTGCTGATCTTCCAACTGGACGCACATCTTTTTCGTCAAAAGTTATACTTAGACCTTTCTTAGTTACTAAAACAACATTATCTTCACCATCTGTTAATCTAACATCAATTAACTCATCTTCATCTTTCAATGTAATTGACAATAATCCAGTTTTTCTTGTTGAGTCATATTCTTTTAGAGCTGTTTTCTTTATTAAACCTTGCTTTGTTGCCATTAGCAAATACTTTCCATCGTCAAATGTTGTAATAGGTATTACTGCAGATATTTTTTCTCCATTATCTAGTCTCAAAAGATTTACAATTGCAGTTCCCCTAGCAGTTCTTCCTGCTTCTGGAATTTCATATCCTCTTAACCTGTATAATTTACCTTTATTACTAAAGAATAAAATCGTATCGTGTGTAGATGCCGTAAATATTTGCTTAACAAAGTCCTCTTCTCTAGTTGTCATTCCTGTAATTCCCTTACCACCTCTTCTTTGGCTCTTGTATATATCTATTGGCATCCTTTTAATATAACCAAAATGTGTTAAGGCTACAACTGTTTGCTCTTCTTTTATTAAATCTTCTACATCTAGTTCTCCTTCAGCTGCAACAATTTTTGTCTTTCTTTCATCTCCATATTTTTGTTTAATTTCTAATAGTTCTTCTTTAATTAGTTCTAATACCAGGTGCTCATTTTCAAGTATTTCTCTTAAGTGAGCAATTAATTCCATTAATTGCTTATATTCTTCTTCTATTTTTTCTCTTTGCAATCCAGAAAGAGTCTTTAATCTCATGTCTAATATTGCTTGCGCTTGTATATCTGAAAGTCCAAATCTTTCCATTAATCTTTCTTTAGCATCATCATACGATGATCTAATTATGTTTATAACTTCATCTATGTTATCAATTGCAATTCTTAAACCTTCAAGAATATGAGCTCTTGCTAGTGCTTTATCTAATTCAAATTTTGTTCTACGAAGAATTACTTGCTCTCTGTGTTTAATATACGCATCTAAACATTGTCTAAGTGTTAATATTTTTGGAACACCATTTTCAAGTGCTAGCATAATAACGCCAAAATTATCTTGCATTTGAGTATTTTTAAATAATTGATTTAAAACAACTTGCGCATTGGCATCTCTTTTTAGTTCAATAACAATTCTTACTCTTTCCGTTCTATCTGATTCATCTCTTAAATCTGAAATTCCCTCTATTCTTTTTTCTCTGACAAGCAATGCAATATGTTCTATTAATTTTGCTTTATTTACTTGATATGGTAAAGATTTAACAATAATTCTTTGTTTATTTCCAGACATTTCTTCAATTTCTGTTTCTGCTCTTACAACAATCTTTCCTCTACCTGTAGTATATGCATCCTTTATTCCTTCTCTTCCTAAAATTAAACCTTCAGTTGGAAAATCTGGTCCTTTAATTATTTTCATCAAGTCTTCATCTGGCAATTCTGGATTATCGATTATTGCATTAACTCCATCAATAACTTCAGATAAATTGTGCGGTGGTATATTAGTGGCCATACCTACAGCTATACCAGATGATCCATTAACAAGTAATGCTGGGATTTTTGCTGGTAAAACAGTTGGCTCTTGCAATCTACCATCAAAATTAGGCATAAAATCAACTGTATTTTTTTCTATATCTGTGAGCATAACCTCAGAAATCTTTGACATCCTTGCTTCCGTATAACGATATGCAGCAGCTCCATCTCCATCAATTGATCCAAAATTTCCATGTCCATCAATAAGTGGGTACCTTAAAGAAAAATCTTGAGCCATTCTAACCATTGCATCATATACTGATGAATCTCCATGTGGATGATATCTACCAAGCACGTCACCAACGGTTGTAGCTGACTTTCTATATGGCTTGTCCGATGTTAAACCATCTTCATGCATCGTATATAATATACGTCTATGAACAGGTTTTAATCCATCTCTAACATCTGGCAGAGCTCTTGAAACTATAACGCTCATTGCATAATCAATATATGCGGTCCTCATTTCTTTGTCTACATCTCTATCAATTATTTTTCCATCATTTCTTTCTTCGTCCATATGTAAACCTCTTTTCTTGTTTTATACTTTTGTATTATACTAAAATGACATGTTTTCTGCAAGGAAAATGTTTAATTTTCTAACACTTTTTGCCTATTTCTGAAGCTTTTTCCTTAATTTAATAGTTTTGAAATTTCTTCTTCTTCAAGAGAAATATTAAAATTTTGACCATTATTTTTAATTAATGAATGCAAATTTTCTATAGTTCTAGATTCTTTTATGATATTTTCTATTGGAATAATATTCTCTATTAATTTATTTATTTTTTTAATATTTTTCTCCATACCATTAAAGTCTTGTTTTTCATATGCTTGTCTCCATTTTTTATTATAATTATCTAATTTTGTAATATTCTCATTTTGTATATTAAATTCTTTTTTTATATCTTTTGTAACTCCATTTAATAGACTTTCTTTACCATTTCTTATAATATTAATTATTTTTTCTGGTAATATATTTTTTTCTCCAATTTTCTCTAAAACATTATCCAAAACATTAGATATTCCATTAATTAAATCACCTTTTTCTAATACTGTTTCAGCTTGCTCTATATTTTCATAATTTTCACTAATAACGCCAATAGCCGATTTTCCTAAACTAATAGCTGTATTTATTGTTTCTTTTATTGCTTCACCAATCCCTTGGTTAATTAAAGTGTTTTTTATATTAATCACATCATTTTCTATGTAATCCGGTAATAACGCTCTTATCCCCATTTCAATAGAATTATTTATTATTTTTCCAAATGTACTTTCAAAAAAATTATTTTCTTTATTTAAACTAATGCTTTCAACTAAATCCATCTAATCTCCTTTTTATATTTTTCTTATTATTTTTTTAATTAAAATTTTATTGATAATTTTATTTTCTTTAATTAATTCTTTTTTTATAAAAAAAGAATTTTTTATTATTCCGAATTATATTTATTCCAAAAATATTTCTTTTTTTCTTAATTACCAATTTAAAAAAATCTATTATATTTGCTCTATATAAAATCAAATTAATTTTATTATTATTTATTTTCCATTCTTTTTTTATTGTATTTATTATTTTTTCTGTTTTTAATAATTCTATTTTGTTGGTTCCACTCAATAAAAAAATCGAATCAAAATAATTATATATAAATTTGTTCTTTTCGAAATTATTTTCGGTATATGTATCTACCAAAATATAATCATATTTATTTTTTAAATACTTTATTATATCTTTAAAATTAAAAAAATCCGTTTTTTTATTAAAGAATAATATATTTAGTCCGATTAAAATATCTATATTTTTATCTACATTAAAAATACATTTATTTATATCTAATTCTTTTTTATCTATATTTTCTATTTTTTTATTAAATATTTTTTCTATATGAGAATTAATTAAATCAAAATCAACTATCAATATTTTATTATTTTTATTTAAAGATTTTCCTATCATTATGCAAGAAGTAGTTTTTCCAATTCCTCTTGCCCCTGTTATTCCTATAATTATATTTTTATTACTTATTTTTTCTTTTTTATTATTTTTTTCTAAAATTATATTTCTTAAATTATTAATTTCCTCTCTAAGCTCTATATTCAGATATTCAATATTTTTAGATTTTAAATAATTTATTATATTATCTATATTTTCATTTTCATAAAATATTTCCAGAATTCCTTTTTTAAATAAATTATTTTCTATTAATTTGTCTCTTTTATTTATAATTACTATAATTTTGATTTTATTACTTGCTTCTTTTATTTTATCTATTAATTCTTCTATATTTCTATTATTAAAATATTCTCCTAATATTAGATAATCTATTTTCTTATTATTTTCCAATAATTCTATAATTCCATCAAAATAAATAATATCATTTCCTAAAATATTGAATTCTTCATATTTTTTTAACTCTTCATTCAAATTTGGATTACCCACTGCAGTAATTATATTTATCAACATTTCCTCCATTTATTATATTTTCCTCAAATTTTGCACATTCTATTTTAGCAATAATATGATTATCTCCTATTATCATAAGAGCTTCTCCTCTTTTTAATGATTTTATCTCAATTTTTTCTCTATCAGATATATTTTCATACTTTTGAAGAATATTTAAATTTTCTTCTTCTAATGAAAAAAAACTTTTTAAACTGGAATTATTTAATATACTCCTACCATATGTTCCATTATCTAAACTAAATAAATCATATACATCTTGAGTTATTGCAATAGCACTTCCTCCATATTTTCTAATTGTTTTGAATATTTTATAAATAAATCCAGCTACTTCTTTATTTGATGTTACTCCTATTAATCTCCATATTTCATCTAAATAAATAGATTTTTTTACATCACGATTTTTCTTTATTTTATCCCAAAATAATTCTGTAAATAAATACATTCCATATTTTAAATTTTCTTCTCCTAATTCATATACATCTGCAATTATTAATTTATTTTCTATTTCTATATTTGTATAATTATTAAAAAAATTTAAAGATCCTTTTACAAAAGGAATTAATTTTATACCCATTTGTTTTGTTTGAATATCTTTTATTAAAATGTTATATAAATCTTCTAGAATAGGCATATCATAAGTATCTTTAAATTTCTTATTTGAAATTATTTTATTTTTTTCATTTTCTTTATATAAACTATCATCATCAAAAGTTATTCCTTTTATATTGTATACCTCAATTATTTTTTGCTCTAATAATGCTTTTTCCTCTTCATTTATCGCACCGAAAATCAAATTAAAAAACCCTATTAATTTTATTATTTTAGTTGCTAGATAACCATTTTGAGAGTCTTCTAAACTTTCTTCTCTAATATCGAATATATTTATATATGTATTCGAATTAGGTCCAATCTTTAATAATGTACCATCTAAATTTTTACACAACTCATTATATTCCCTTTCAGGGTCAATAACATATTGTTCAAAACCAAATAATCTATATCGTAATATTAATAATTTGTTGAAAAAAGATTTTCCTGCTCCACTCGTTCCAAATACACACATATTAGAATTTTTATATTTATTACTATACTTATCTACAAATATTAAGGAATTATTAATTATATTTGAACCAATAAAGATTCCATTTTCATCAAATATAGAAGATGTTAAAAATGGATATGTCGCTAATAAACCACTTGTTAGAATATTCCTTCTAGTAACATTTTTTACATCATTAAAATCCATAAAAAGTGGTAAGCACACTTTATATGCTTGCTCTTGCCTAAAATATGCTCTTCTAGTTTGCATTCCTTTGCTTTGCAATATACCTTCAATTTTGTTTTGAATATATTCTAAGTCCTTTTTTTTAGTTGCAAATATATTTACAAAAATATATAAAAAATATAAATCTTCATTATTTATTTGTATTTCTTTTCTAATATATTTTGCATCATTATATGTATAAGATGCTATGTCAATATCTTGTCTTGATTCATTATAATTTTGTAAATCGACACCTACGTTTCCTATGTGGTATGTTAACTCTTTTATCACTTTATATGAATTTTGTTTTTCATAAATCATGGAAATATTTATATTAAAATTAGAATCAATTATATTTTTTAAAATTAAATCATCATATTCTCTATTATAATTAATTATTAATAAAGTTGAATAATAAATATTATCTATTTCAATACATTTAGGATTTGAAATATTTATATATGATGGCGCAATATAATCTTTACTTGAAAAAAAACCTTTTGGAATTAAATTATTTATTTTATTTTTTTCTTTTATTATTTATCACATCCTTCTTATTCAAATATAAATTTTTGGCTATTTAAAAATGAGAATAATATTTCAATAATTTCTTTTTTCTCATTTATATCTATCACATTATTTCCACAACGTGATAAACAATCTTTTATTTTTAAATAGTTTTCTGTTAATTCATCACAAACTAAATTTTCATAGTTTTCTATTTCATTATTTTTATCATTTTTTATAATAATATAATAATTTTTTGTTGATGATTTTTTTCTTTTATTTAATTCTTTAATATATTCAATATAATTATTTGAAATATTTTTTATATTATTATTTTCAATATTTTTTTGGAATTCTATATTAGAAATATGTTTAGATAAATCTTCTTTTTTACTTTGAATTAAAATTTGAATATCTGAATTATACGTTTTTAAAAATATTTTATAAGAATTTAAAATTGCTTTTTTTTCCATTTCGGATTTTAAATTAAAATTGATAGGAATAATCTTTAAAATTTTTATATATTTTTCATTTGTTTTTATTATGCCATTTGGCAATATTTTTTCATAATTCAACCAAGATTGTGTTGAATTTATTTTATTTTTTTTTATTTCTTTACCTCCTTTTTATTTTTTTATATTTTTATCATCTATTATGATTAATGTCAATAAATTTCGTTTTTCTTTTTTCGACAAATTTTCCCACAAAAAAAGAAGAGATAAATCTCTTCTTTTTTACACATCTAGGTTTACAACATATTTTGCATTTTCTTCTATAAATTTTCTTCTTGGCTCTACTTCGTCACCCATCAACATTGAGAATGTTGAATCTGCTTTTATTGCGTCTTCAAGAGTTACTCTTACAAGAATTCTTCTTTCTGGATCCATTGTTGTCTCCCACAATTGCTCTGGGTTCATTTCACCTAGACCTTTATATCTTTGTATTGACAATTGATCTATAGAAATACCTTTTTTCCCCAATTCCTCATAAGTTTTATTTAGCTCTTCGTCTGTATAACAATAAATATCATCTATTCCTTTCTTAGACAACTTGTACAAAGGCGGTTGTGCCAAAAACACATTTCCATTCTCAATCAATGGTCTCATATACCTAAAGAAGAATGTTAATAATAAAGTTCTAATATGTGCTCCATCAACATCAGCATCAGCCATAATAATTACTTTTCCATATCTAATTTTAGTTATATCAAAATCTGCTCCAATTCCAGCTCCCACAGCTACAATAACAGGATTTAACTTGTCATTTCCATATATTTTATCAGCTCTGGCTTTTTCAACATTTAGCATTTTACCCCATAATGGTAATATTGCTTGATATCTCCTATCTCTACCTTGCTTCGCTGAACCACCTGCAGAATCTCCCTCAACAATATATACCTCACACTCTTCAGCCTTCTTACTTGAGCAATCGGCTAATTTTCCTGGTAAAGTTGTAGTTTCAAGTGAAGTTTTTCTTCTTACAAGCTCCCTTGCTTTTCTTGCTGCTTCTCTAGCTCTTGATGCACTTACACATTTTTCTAATATTGCTTTCGCTATATTAGGATTTTCTTCTAAATACGTAGCTAGAGCTTCATTAACTAAACTTTGAACAATTCCTCCAACATTACTATTACCTAGCTTTGTTTTAGTTTGTCCTTCAAACTGAGGTTCTCTTACTTTTACGGAAATTACAGCTGTTATGCCCTCTCTTATATCTTCTCCTTGTAGATTTCCATCTTTTTCTTTTAATATATTATGAGATTTTGCGTAATCATTAAAAGTTTTAGTTAAAGCTCTTTTAAATCCTTCTAAGTGAGTTCCTCCTTCTATTGTATTAATGTTATTAACAAATGAATAAATATTTTCTGAATAAGAACTAGTATATTGAAAAGCTATTTCAACTGGTACTTCTCCGTCAACTTTTTCAATATATATTGGTTTTGGATTTATTTTTTCTTTACTTTCATTTAAGTATTCAACAAAAGAATTCAATCCACCTTCATAACAGAATTCTGCTTTTTTAAGCTCTTCACCTCTTTTATCCTCTATACTTATATATAGACCTTTTGTTAAGAAGGCCATTTCTCTAAATCTATTCTCTAATGTTTCATAATCATATTCTAAAGTTTCAAATATTGTATCATCCGCCAAAAATCTTACTTTTGTTCCAGTTTCACTAGAATCACCTATTCTTTGTAAACTTTGTACAGTCTTTCCTTTTTCAAATTTCATTTGGTGTATTCCACCATCTCTTTTTATGGTTACTTCTGTCCAATTTGATAATGCATTTACAACTGAAGCTCCAACACCATGAAGACCTCCAGAAACTTTGTATCCACTATCGCCACCAAATTTTCCCCCTGCATTTAATTGCGTATAAACAGTTTCTGCTGCAGATATTTTTGTTTTCTTGTGAATATCAATTGGTATACCTCTACCATTGTCTTCAACACAAATTATATTTCCTGGTTCAATTTCAACTTTAATTTTTGTACAATAGCCCGCTAGAGCTTCATCTACAGCATTATCTACAATCTCATACACCAAGTGATGTAATCCTCTTATTGACACACTACCTATATACATACCTGGTCTTTTTCTAACATGCTCAATTCCATCTAATACTTGAATTTGCTCTGCATTGTACTCATGTTCAAATTTTTCCATTTCTTTCCGTCCTTCCTATTTTTAATAATTATATAAAATTTAGTATTTTTACTAATTTATATTAATTTTTATATTTTAATTATTTTAAATAATATTTTCTGTTTTAAATTAATTATTTTTTTATCTATAATTAATTTATTTTTTTATTATTTAAAATAGTGTTTTTTATTAATTATTTAATATTTATAGTTAATTTATTTTGAGTAAAAATAAATTAACTGATTATTTTTCCATTTTTTACATTATATAAATTACTTCCTATATTATTTAATTTTAATATATCTGTACATGTAACAAAAACTTGAGTATCTCCAATATTATTTAAAAAATTATTTCTTCTTTCTTCATCTAATTCAGACATAAAATCATCTAATAATAATATTGGATTTTCTCCTATTTCATCTTTTATAACTTGAAGTTCAGACATTTTTAAAGATAATATAGCTGTTCTATTTTGACCTTGGGAGCCGTATATACTCACATTTTTATTATTTAAGTATAATATAAAATCATCCCTATGAATTCCTTTTGTTGTAGCTCCCCTCATTATATCAACTTTTTTATTTTCTTTCAATGAAGAATAAAAATTTTCTTTATCTAAAAAATCTGATAAATATTCTATTTTTATTTTTTCATTATTATTAGTAATATTTTCATGAATTTTATTTATTTTATTTTTTATTTTTTCTATAAATTCTTTTCTATAATTAAATATTTTTTCTCCATATTCAGATAATTTAATATCCCAAACATCTAACATATCTGAATTTTTTTGTTCAAATTTAATTTGTTTTAAATACATATTCCTTTGCTCTAATGTTTTAGCATACATATTTAAACAATAAATATAATTAGGTCTTAATTGACTAATCATTATATCTAAAAAACGCCTTCTCATTTTAGGTCCGTCTTTCAAAATATTAATATCATCAGGAGTAAATAAAACAACATTTATTTTTCCGACTAACTCACTTAATTTTTTTGTTTTTATTCCATTTAAATATATTTCTTTTTTTTCAGAAATATCTATTTTTATTTTTCCATCTCTATCACTTTTTTTATAATTAATTTCTATATTTAAAAAATCTTTATTAAATTTAATTAATTCTTTATCTTTGTTCGTTCTAAACGATTTTCCAATTGCACATAAAAATATTGATTCAATAATATTCGTTTTCCCTTGGGCATTATTCCCATAAAAAATATTTATTTTATTATTAAAATCTAAATTTAATTCTTCATAATTCCTAAAATTTTTAATTTTTAAACTTGTTATTAACATATTGTGCCTCTTTTGTGGATAACTTTTTCTATTCTTTCATTCTAATTGGTAAAATCATATAAATATAATCACCTTCATCGATTGGTCTTATAATACTTGGTGAAATACTTGTTCCAAAATCAATAAATATTTCTTCGTCATCAATACATCTGCATGCATCTAGAAAATATTTTGGATTAAATCCAACTTCAAGATTCTTTCCTTCTGTTGAAACCATCATTTCTTCTTTTGCATCACCAGTTTGATTTGTACAAGATATTACAATTTTTCCTATATCTATAGAAACTTTTACTGGGTATTTTTTTTCTCTTTCCATACTAGATGATGAAATTAAAGATATTCTTTCAAAGCAATTTAATAGATTTAATCTATTTACCCTTATTCTTGTTTCCCATGTTTCTGGTATTACACTTGAATAATTTAAAAACTCTCCATCTAATAATCTTGTTACTATTTTACAATTTTCCAATTCAAAAAGTGCCTGATTTTTAGCCACTCCAATTGTAATCATCTCAAAGGAATCTACCAATATTTTATTAATTTCATTCAAAGTCCTTCCTGGTATTACTGCTTTAAAATCATTTACTTTAGCTTGAAGATATTTGCTTTTCCATGCTAATCTAAAACCATCAACGGCAACAACATTTAATTTATTATTTATTATTTCAAATAAACAACCTGTAAAAATTGGTCTGTTTTCCTCAGTACTAACTGCAAAAATTGTTCTTCTAATCATTTCTTTTAGTATATTTTGCTCAATTTGTATAGAGTTTTCTATATTAATTTGCGGTAATTCTGGAAATTCATTTGGATTCATAGTTGCTAATTTATAAAGTGATCCTTCACATTCTATTACAAGCAAACTATTATCGTTAACGTAAATTGTAATTTCTGTATTTGGTAATTTTCTTATTATTTCACTAAACATTGTTGCATTTATTACTATTGCCCCCTCTTCTTTAACTTCACAATTTATAACATATTCAATTCCTATTTCCAAATCGTAAGTTGTCAGTTTCACTTCTTTATTATTTGTTTGAATTAATATTCCTTCTAATATAGGATTATTTGGTTTAGAAGCTACCGCTTTCGTTACGGAATTAAGTGCTTTAATAATATTTTCTTTCTCACAAATGATTTTCATTTTCAATGTCTCCTTTATTATAATAAATAAATATATTTAGTAGTAGTAGTAGTAGGTGCTGTGGATTATGTGGATAACTATGTGTAAAACTATATTCCCTAAGTGTTCAGATGTTGATAATTTTGTGGAAAATTATAAAAGTTATCCACAGGAAAATTTGGAATATGTGGATAACTGAGTTATCCACAGCTTATCCACATGATATCCACACCCCCCTGTGGATATCTTATCAATCAATTCCGTAGGGCGGGTTTGAGATGATTTTTACTTAAAGAACATCTTTTTGGAATAATGTCATTTTTTGTTGATTTTATACTATTTATCGTCCAATAAAATGTTTTTCACACTTTCCACAATTAATTTTGTATTTGAATTTTCTTTTATATCTGTTTCTATTTTATTACATGCGTGCATAACTGTTGTATGATCTCTTTTACCAAAATCTTTTCCTATTTGAGGCAAAGACATTTGTGCAACATTTCTACATAAATACATAGCAATCTGTCTTGGAAATGCTATATCATTAGATCTTTTTGAGCCTCGTAAATCTTTTGCACTAATGTTAAAATATTTTGCAACAGTTTCTTGTATAAATTCTGAAGATATAACTTTTTCTTGTTGAGCTACAATATCGTTTATAGCCCTTTCTGCCATCTCCTTAGTTATTGGGCTATTTGTTAAAGATGATGTGGCTATCAATTTATTTAATGTACCTTCTAGTTCCCTAATATTAGAATCTATACGTGTTGCAATATTTGATAAAATTTCATCATCTATAATTATATTATCTAATTGTGCTTTTTTTCTTAATATCGCGAGACGTGTTTCATAATCAGGGTTTGAAATGTCTGCAATTAGTCCCCATTCAAATCTTGATTTTAATCTATCTTCTAGTAGAGGTATATCTTTTGGTGGTTTATCGCTTGATAGAATTATTTGTTTTCCACTTTCATGTAAAGTATTAAATGTATGGAAAAATTCTTCTTGAATACGTTCTTTTCCAGCAATAAATTGAATATCATCTATTAAAAGTACATCAATATTTCTATATTTGTCCCTAAATTGTGCGCTTGTGTTATCCTTTATGGAATTTATAAGTTGATTTGTAAATTTTTCAGAAGTTACGTATAAAATATTAGAATTTTTATTTTTTCGTAAAATTGAATTACCAATAGCATGCATTAAGTGAGTTTTTCCTAAACCAACGCCTCCATATATAAATAGTGGATTGTATGAAGTAGCCGGTGCTTCTGCAACAGCTAGAGCTGCAGCGTGTGCAAATCTATTGTTATTACCAACAACAAATGAATCAAATGTATATTTAGGATTTAAAGTTGGATTCGAATATCCATAAACTGAATCCTCTAAAAAATTTGATTCGGAATTTTCATCAATTTCTTCTTTCGAAATAATTGAAACTACACATTCTTTATTAGTAATAAAGTTAAAGGTATTTGTTAATAAGTCACTATATCTTGATTGTATCGACTCTTTTTGAAAACTTGAAGAGGCAACTAATACAATTGTATTGTTGTCAAAGCTTTTTATCTCAAGGTTTTTTATCCATGTTTCATATGATATTTTTGTTGTTTCGTCTTTTAATAGCTCTTTTGCTTTTGTTAATAGTTCGTTTAATTCACTCTGCATCATCAACCAAATCCTTCCAAAATTAAAGTTTTGAAAGTTATCCACAGAGTTATCCACATATGTTGATAAATGTCCACAAACTGTGGATAACTTCTAAAAAAATTCTGTGAAAAAATCTTCCAAAACCAGTATTCCCTATCTTTTGGTATATCATATCAAAACATGTTTATAATAGTCAATAAAATTTATAAAATATTTTGAAAATTCAAATTAAGTATTGACATAAGTGGAAATGCGGTTGTATAATTGTAACGTTAATAAATAATTTAAGAAAATTATTATAATAGATGATATATATTAGGAGGTGCTAAATAGATGAAGAGAACATTCCAACCTAAAAATAGACAGATGAAGAAAGAACACGGATTTCTAAAAAGAATGAGTACTAGATCAGGTAGAAATGTACTTAAAGCAAGACGTGCTAAAGGTAGAGCAAAATTAAGTGCTTAGTTAGATGAGAACCAGTTATTGTTGGTTCTTTTTTAAAATAAGAGGAAAGATTGAATTTTTTTATGAGAAAAATAAAAACACTAAAAAAGAATTATGAATTTAAAAACGTTTTGTCAAAAGGAAAATTCTATGTTTCTAAACACGTAATTATGTATGTAAAAAACAATAATAAAAAAGAAAATTATGTAGGAATTGCGGTAAACACTAAAATCGGAAAAGCCGTAAGAAGAAACAGAATTAAAAGATTAATTAGAGAAAGCTACAGAATAGAAAAAAATAAAATTCTAAAAGGTAAAGATATTGTTTTTTTGTGGAATAAAAAAGCTGATGCATCAGTGATTAATTACAGCATAATACATGGCGAAATAATAGAGTTATTTGATAAAGCAAATATGGTGTAAAATGAAAAAAATAGCTATTTATTTAATAAAGTTATATAAAAAAAGGATTTCTCCCATCAAATCTGCAAGAGGATATCATTGTAAGTTTTATCCGTCTTGCTCTGAATATTCTATTCAAGCTTTTGAAAAATATGGATTCATTAGAGGTTTGTTTTTAACAGTAGTTAGAATTTTAAAATGTAATCCGTTTTCAAAAGGAGGATATGATCCACTTAAGTAAGGAGGAATATTAGTTTATGGTTTCAAATTTTTTTGGATACATTCTAAATTGGTTATATAATGTTGTTGGACAAAATTATGGAATCGCTATTATTTTATTTACGATTCTTATAAGATTAGTTTTATTACCTATTACTATAAAACAGCAGAAATCAATGAAGAAAAGTACTGAACTCCAAAACAAAATAAAAGAGATTCAGTTTAAATATAAAAATAATCAAGAACAAATGCAGAAAGAAGTTATGAATTTGTACAAGAGCGAAAAAATAAGTCCTTTTTCAGGTTGTTTAAGTGCAATATTGCAATTAGTTATTATTCTTTCTGTTTTCTGGTTAATTAGTAAACCTTTAACTTATATGAAAAAAATAGATTCTGATATAATTGAAGGATACAAAAATGAAATTATAGAAGAAAGTGAAAATAAGAAAATATCAAATTATTATGAGATAGAAATTATTGAAAAAAAATCTGCTCAAGACGATAACATAAGGATTAATATGGAGTTCTTAGGTTTAGATTTAAGTAAGGTACCAGGTCAGAACTTGAACGATTACACTGTATATATAATCCCAGCATTATATATCATTTCTTCATTTGCTTCAATGAGATTGATGACAAATAAGAAAAAATACAATAAAAAAGCTCTTGGAGATGGCACAGAGAAAACTGCTAATGAGCAAGATCTTACAGAGCAAATGACAAAGAGCATGTCAATGATTACTCCGATTATGGCCGTGTCTATTGCATTTATTGCTCCTCTTGGATTGGCATTGTATTGGTTTATAAGTAATTTGTTGATTATTGTTGAAAGAATAGTAATAACAAAATATGTTGATTCTAAGGAGGATATATAATATGTCTAAAGTAATTATTTCCGAAGGAAAAACAACAAATGAGGCGATTGAGAAGGGACTCAAAGAACTTAAAACTACAAAAAACAATGTCGATATAAAAATACTCGATCAAGAGAAAAGAAGTTTTTTTGATATTTTAGCGCCAAGAGTTGTAAAAGTAGAGATAACCTTGAGAGAAGAACCACAATCAAACGAAATAAAAGAACATCATAAAGAAAATAATGGAAAGAATCATACAAAAAATGAGATTAGTAGTGAGAATCTTGAAATGATAAAAGAAAAGATAGATTGTTTTTTAAAAGATTTTTTATCAAGGATTGATGATTCACATACATATGCGATAGATGTTGAAGATTCTAATATTGTAGTAAACATTGATGGAATGAAATCGGGTGTCTTAATTGGATATAGAGGAGAAACATTAAATGCAATGCAGACAATATTAACATCTATAGCTAACAAAAATAATGATAGTAGAGTTAAAGTATACTTAAATATCGATGATTATAAAATAAAAAGAGAGAAAGCATTAGAAGAGCTTGCAATTAAAGTATCAAAAACAGTACTAAAAAATAATAAATCTATTACGCTTGAACCTATGAACGCATATGAGAGAAAAATAATACATAGTAAACTACAAGAATATAAAAATATTAGAACCCATAGTATTGGAGAAGAGCCTAATAGAAGAATAGTAATAGAAAAAGTAAATAATTAAAAATCAGAAGTCAAAGTTCGATTTTAGTATAAAAACTATATAATCATACTTTGACTTTTTATTTTAATATGGGAGGAATAATGGACGTTATAGCTGCAATATCAACCGCAACAGGAAGTGGTGGAATTGGTATTATTAGAATGAGTGGAAAAGATTGTTTTGAGGTTTTGAATAAAATATTTATACCTAAAAATAAAGATAAAGCGAATGGATACAGTATAAAGTATGGAAATATATATGATGAAAAAAATAATATTGTAGATGAAGTTCTTGTGTCGTATTTTTATGCTCCAAAGAGTTATACAACAGAAAACATGTGTGAAATTAACTCTCATGGTGGTATAGTAGTTGAGAGAAAAATTTTAGAATTATGTTTAAATAATGGGGCTGCTCTTGCTGAACCGGGAGAATTTACTAAAAGAGCTTTTTTAAATGGGAGAATTGATTTAGTTCAAGCAGAATCTGTTATTGATTTAATAAATTCAAAAAGTGAAAAGGAAGCTAAAGCTTCGATAAATCAACTAGAAGGAAAATTATCAAATAATATTAATATGAATAAAGGTAAGTTATTAGATATAATGGCTGATGTAGAAGCTTCAATAGATTATCCTGAGTATGATATTGAAGATGTAACCAACAAAAAAGTATTAGATGCACTAGATGATATCGAAAAGTCTTTAAGAAAAATTAGCAATTCTTTTAAAAATGGAAAGGTATTAAGGGAAGGTATTAAGACAGCAATTGTAGGAAAACCAAATGCTGGTAAATCTTCGCTATTAAATACTATTTTAAATGAAGATCGTGCAATTGTAAGCGAGACCAAAGGAACAACTAGAGATACTATCGAAGAATTTGTTTCAATTGATGGCATAACATTGAAATTAATTGATACAGCAGGAATTCGTGATACAAATGACGAAATTGAACAGATAGGAGTAAAAAAATCAAAAAAATTAATTGATGAAGCTGAGCTTGTGCTTGCTATATTTGATGGAACTAAACCGTTAGAAACAGATGATATTAAAATATTAGAGCTAATAAAAAATAAAAATGCTATTATATTATTAAATAAAATAGATATATTAGACACAATATTAGATCAAGATGTTAATATTATAAATGCACAAAAAAATGTAATTAAAATTTCTGCTAAGAATGGAGATAATATAGAAGAATTGTATAATACAATTTCGGATATGTATCAGATTAATGATATTGATATAGATGATGGAGAGATTTTAACAAATATTAGACATAAAAATCAAATTGACGAAGCAATAAAAAGTATAGGTAATGCAAGAGATACAATAGAAAAAAATATGCCGGTAGATATAATAGAAATATATTTAAAACAGATATTATCTGATTTAGGTAAAATTACAGGAGATGATATTACAGAAGATATTATTAATGAAATCTTTTCTAAATTTTGTCTGGGTAAATAAGAAAACATAAGAAACGTGTGGGGTTGAATCAGTGTTTCACACAAAACATAAAAATTAAAACAGATAGATATAGTATATGTAATAATTGGAGTAATGGAGGAAAATATTATGAGTTATTATGCAGGAAAATATGATGTGGCAGTAATTGGTGCAGGACATGCTGGATGTGAAGCCGCATTAGCAGCAGCTAGACTCGGAATGAAAACTTTGATGTTTTCTATAAGCCTTGAAGCAGTTGCTAATATGCCATGCAATCCGCACATAGGTGGAAGCTCAAAAGGACACCTGGTTAGAGAAATCGATTGCCTTGGAGGAGAAATGGGAAAAAACATTGACAAAAGCTATATTCAACTTAAAATGTTAAATACATCCAAGGGACCAGCGGTATATTCTCTTAGAGCACAAGCAGATAGAAAAAAATATCAAGCAGAAATGAAGCACACACTAGAAAAACAAGAAAATTTATTTATCAAGCAAGCAGAAATAGTAAATATTACACTTGAAAATAACAGAGTAAAATCAATAGAAACAAATATAGGTGCAATTTATGATGTAGACGCTATTATTGTTGCAACAGGAACTTATTTAAAAGGAAAAATATTTATAGGAGAAAATTCTTTTGAAAGTGGTCCAGACGGTGTATTTCCTTCTAACAGATTATCAGAATGTTTAAAAAATTTAGGAGTAAATTTAGTTAGATTTAAAACAGGAACTCCAGCAAGAATTAATAAAAAAAGTATTGATTTTTCTAAAATGGAAATTCAAGAAGGAGAAAAAGATATAGAAGCTTTTTCATTAGAAGATGAAATAGATACAAATAAAGAACAATTACCTTGCTATTTAACATACACCAATAGTAAAACTCATGAAATTATAAGAAAGAATCTTCATAGATCACCATTATATGGGGGAGAAATTAAAGGAACAGGACCAAGATATTGTCCTTCTATAGAAGATAAAGTTGTTAGATTTGCAGATAAAGAAAGACACCAAGTTTTTATAGAACCAATGGGAGAAAATACGGATGAAATGTATGTGCAAGGAATGAGCTCTTCTCTTCCAGAAGATGTACAAATTGCAATGTATAGAACTTTACCAGGATTGGAAAATGCAGAGTTTACACGACCAGCATATGCAATAGAATATGATTGTATTGACCCATCAGATTTAAAATTATCATTAGAATATAAGAAGATAGAAAATTTGTTTTTTGCTGGTCAAACTAATGGGACATCTGGATATGAAGAAGCTGCCTCTCAAGGGCTAATTGCTGGAATTAATGCTGTTCAAAAAATAAAAGAAAAGAAACCAATAATACTTAGTAGGTCTCAGGCTTATATTGGAGTGCTAATCGATGATATAGTAACCAAAGGAACTAATGAGCCATATAGAATGATGACATCTAGAGCTGAATATAGACTCTTATTAAGGCAAGATAATGCGGACTTAAGACTAACAGAAATCGGTCATGAAGTGGGGTTAATATCAGACGAAAGATATAACAGATTTATTGAAAAAAAGAAAAATGTCGAAAAGGAAATAGAGAGAATAAAGAAGTTAACAATTAAACCAACAGAAGATGTAAATAAATTCTTAGAAAAATATAATTCATCAAGAATTTCTGCTGGAGTTAAGATGTCAGATTTATTAAAACGAACAGAATTGAATTATAAGGCACTTTCAGAAATAGACAAAGAAAGACCATGCCTAACAAAGGCAGAAACACAAGAAGTGGAAATACAGGTCAAATATGAAGGATATATAAAAATGCAGGAGGAACAAGTAGAGAAGTTTAGAAAGTTAGAGGATAAATATTTATCTGAAAATATTAACTACGATGATATCAAAGGTTTAAGAATTGAGGCCAGACAAAAATTAAATAAAATAAAACCGCAATCTATTGGTCAGGCTTCAAGAATATCTGGAGTATCACCTGCAGATGTTTCAGTACTACTAATATATCTTGAACAATTAAAAAGAAAATAATAAATAAGGGGAAATTTATGAATATAGAAGAATTTTCAAATGAATTTGTGGAACAGGCTAAAAAAGTTGGAATAGAAGTAAATGAAAAACAATTGTCAAAGTTTTATCAATACATGAATTTATTACTTGAATGGAATAATAAAATTAATTTGACATCAATAACAGATCCAAAGGAAATTATTACTAAACATTTTATAGATTCAATTTTAGTATTGAAATATATAAATCCAGAATCAACGATAATTGATGTTGGAACTGGTGCTGGATTTCCTGGAATACCATTAAAAATAATGAATAATAGTTATAAAGTTACATTACTAGATTCATTAAATAAAAGAACTATATTTTTGAATGAGGCAGTTGAAAAATTGAAATTAGAAGAAGTTGAAATAATCCATGGAAGAGCAGAAGAATATGCTCAAAACACTAAATATAGGGAAATGTACGATTATGCGATTTCGAGAGCAGTTGCACCATTGAATGTACTGCTTGAATATTTGGTGCCATATACTAAAATTAACGGGCGCATTATTGCTATGAAAGGATGTAACGCAGAGGAAGAAATAAAATGTGCAGAAAATGCAATAAAACGATTAAATATTTTTCCTAGGGAAAAAGAAAGGTTGGAACTTCCAGGCGAAAGCGGAGAAAGATATATCTTAACTTTTGAAAAAAATAAAAAAACAGAAAAAATATATCCAAGAAAAGCAGGAACGCCTAAGAAAAAACCACTATAAAGTAATAATAATAAAAAAACATGAGAATTTTGTCAAATTTCTTATGTTTTTTCTTTTAAACCATAGGGAAAAAGAGAAAAAGCTTAATCAGAATTCTTGACAGAATGAAAATATTTATATATCATATATTGTGTTAGAATAAAATACATAAGAATGGGGGTAGAACTTTGGGAAAGGTAATATCAATAGCAAACCAAAAAGGAGGAGTTGGAAAAACAACTACAGCAGTTAATCTAAGTGCATTACTTGCTAAAAAAGGTAAAAAAGTTCTACTAATAGATACAGATCCACAAGGAAATGCTACAAGCGGTGTTGGAGTAGATAAAAGCGTTAATTTTTCTGTATACGACGTATTAGTAGATGATGTTGAAATAGAAAATACAATTCAAACTACGGAGATGAAGAATTTAGATGTATGTCCATCAAATATAAATTTGGCTGGTGCAGAAGTTCAACTAGTTTCAGAAGAATCGAGAGAATTTAGATTAAAAAATAAATTAGAGAAAATAAAAGAAAATTATGAATATATAATAATTGACTGTCCTCCATCGTTAGGACTTATTACATTGAACGCTTTCACAGCGTCGGATAGTGTTTTGATTCCTGTACAATGTGAGTATTATGCCCTAGAGGGTCTTGGACAATTAATAAATACAATCAATTTGGTAAAGAAAAGACTTAATAAAAGCATTACAATAGAAGGAGCATTATTGACTATGTATGATGCAAGAACAAACTTATCAAATCAAGTTGCAAAGGAAGTAAAAAATTATTTTGAAGAAAGAGTATATAAAACAATTATTCCAAGAAATGTTAAACTAAGTGAAGCTCCAAGCTACGGTTTGCCAATTTGTGTGTATGATGCAAGATCAAAAGGGTCAAGATGTTATGATAAATTTGTAAAGGAATTTATAAAGAAAAATGAGGGAACAACAAAATAATAGGTTTATTTTAAGGAGGGAATTATATGAATAAAAAAACTGGATTGGGTAGAGGTTTAGATGCGTTATTCAGTGTCGATTCATTTGATGATGTGGAAAAGAAGGACGAAGCATCTCAACAGATAGAGGATTCGGAAATAATACACAAAATAAAAATCTCTGAAATTGAACCTAATAAAAATCAGCCAAGGAGAACTTTTAATAGTGAGAGCATTGATGAGTTATCAGAATCAATAAAAAAGTATGGTGTTATTCAGCCAATTATTGTTACCAAAAAGGAAAATTTTTACGAAATTATAGCTGGAGAAAGAAGATGGAGAGCTTCAAAAAAAGCTGGATTGACAGAATTACCATGTATAATAAGAGAGGATGAAGAAAGAAAAAATAAAGAAATAGCGTTAATAGAAAATATTCAAAGAGAAGATTTGAATCCTATTGAAAAAGCAAGAAGCTTTAGAACATTAATGGATGAATATGGTATGACACAACAAGAATTAGCTCAAACAATTGGTATTAGTAGAAGTGCTCTAGCAAATACTGTAAGACTACTAAATCTTGATCCAAGGGTAACAGAATTAGCATTAGAAGGAAAATTAACAGAAGGGCATTGTAGATCACTCATTGGAATTGAAAATGGTGATAAACAGTATGCAATGGCAATACAAATTATTGAAAATGGTGATTCTGTTAGAGAAATTGAAAGAAAAGTAAAGAATAAAAAATCGGCTCAGGCCCAAACTGGTGATAAACAATATGAAGCTATATACCGAGATATAGAAAATAGATTCCAAGGATTTTTTGGAACAAAGGTAAAACTGAATGCAGGAAAGAAAAAAGGAAAAATAATTATAGAGTATGTTTCAAATGAAGATCTTGAAAGAATTATGGAATTATTAGATAAATAAAAAGATTACATCAATCGATGTAATCTTTTTATTTATACATGCTTTTTTTCTTCTCTTGCTAAATTATCTTTTGCTACTGTCATTAATAATTTTAATCTGTTGGTTTGATTAGCTTCGCTAGCACCAGGATCATAATCTATAGGTGCAATATTGGCATTTGGGTATTTACTTCTAATTGTTTTTATAACGCCTTTTCCAACAACATGATTTGGTAAACATGCAAATGGTTGTACACAAACAATATTTGATATTCCATGTTCAATATATTCAATCATTTCAGCTGTTAAAAACCATCCTTCACCAGTTTGGTTTCCAATTGATAATATATCTTTTACTTTTTCCTCAAGCTCCCAAATATTACATGGCAATAAATAATCCTTCTTTGATTTTGACAAGGCTTCTACAGAACTTTTTTCAAGAAGATCCATTAATTTTATTGCATATTTAAAAACACTAGCCTTTAATGCACCAGTTTTTATCAATTGGTTAAATGTTATTTTATGTGTAGCAATAAATTTTATAAATCCCATAAAATCAGGAAGTATAACCTCAGCACCTTCAGCTTCTAGTTTGTTTGCAACAAAGTTATTTCCAAATGGATGGTATTTTATTAAGACTTCTCCAACAATACCAACTTTAGGTTTCCTTGTTGTCATATCAACTTCAATTTTCTCAAAACTATCTACCATATCAAATATGAATTTTTTCATTTCTTTCATAGATGATTTTGTTACAATTTCCTTGCATTTTTCTAGCCATTGTTCATATAATTTTTGCGTTTCACCTTTATGTACTTCATAAGCTCTATTTTTTGCAAGTAATTTTTGAATTAAGTCACCTAAAACAACCGCCTTGAATAATCTTTCAATAAAGCCAAGAGTTAATTTGAATCCAGGATTTTTTTCCATACCGACAACGTTAAACGAAATTACTGGCACTTGTGAGAATCCAGCATCTTTAAGTGCTTTTCTAATAAATCCAATATAATTTGTTGCACGGCATCCACCACCTGTTTGTGACATTACTATTGCTGTCTTATTTACATCATATTTCCCAGATTGCAAAGCTTCAATAAATTGCCCAGTTGTTAAAATAGATGGATAACATGCATCATTATTTACATATTTCAAACCTGTTTCTACAGTGTGGTTAGAACATTCACGAAGTAATTCAACTCTATATCCAGCTGCTCTTGCAGCTGATTCTATCAACTCGAAATGAATTGGAGACATTTGTGGACATAGTATGGTATATTCTTTATTCATTTCCTTTGTATAAGGGATTTTCTTTATTCCATAATTTCCATTTTGTGTTTCAGATTGTTGTTGGATACGTTTGTTCATACTTGCAAGTAGTGAACGCAAGCGTATTCTTACTGCTCCAAGATTATTAATTTCATCAATCTTAATCAATGTATACATCTTACCATAACTTGATAAAATTTCTTCAACTTGATCTGTGGTAACAGCGTCAACACCACAACCAAATGAGTTTAGTTGAACAAGTTCAAGGTAATCTTTTTTTCCAACTAAATCAGAAGCTGCATATAGCCTTGCATGGAAAGTCCATTGATCAACAACTCTCAATGGTCTCTTAGCTTCTGTTAGATGGCAAATACTATCTTCTGTTAATACACTTAAACCGAGGCTTGTAATTAATGTATCTATACCATGATTTACTTCAGGGTCTGCATGATAAGGTCTGCCTGCAACAACAATACCTTTTAAGTTATTTTCTTCTAAGTATTTTAATGTTTCTTCACCTTTTTTTCTAATGTCTGACTTATATCTTTGATATTCCATTTCTGCCATTTTAGCTGCAATTAACAATTCTTTTTTAGTAAAGTTATATTTTTTGAATTCTGGTAATTCTAAGATTGTTTTAGCAAGTTTTTCAGGCTCAAAAGGTAAAAATGGATTTAAAAATTCGATATTGTCCGATTTTAGCTCTTCAACGTTATTTTTTAATACCTCGGAATACGATATAACGATTGGACAATTATAATGATTGTCTGCATCTTTATATTCTTTTCTTGAATATGGCACACAAGGGTAGAAAATTCTTGTAATACCTTGCTGGATTAAACTCATAATATGTCCATGAGAAAGCTTTGCAGGAAAGCATACAGATTCAGAAGGCATAGATTCAATACCTTTTTCGTACGTTTTTCTATTGCTTTTTTCTGATAAGATAACTCTAAAACCAAGGTTGGTTAAAAATGTAAACCAGAAAGGATAATCTTCATACATATTTAATACTCTAGGAATACCAATAGTGCCACGTTTAGCATATTCTTCAGTTAATGGTATGTAATTAAATAATCTATCGTATTTATACTTTATTAAATTAGGAAGTTCATTTTTCTTACTATCAACTCCAGCTCCTCTTTCACATCTATTGCCTGAAATATATCTGCTACCATCATTAAATTTATTTATAGTTAGTAAACAATGATTTTCGCATTTTTGGCAACGAACATGTGAAGTTGATACTTCTAATTTATCAATTCCTTCTTCATTTAAAATTGTAGAATGATATTCCATATCCAAATTAGATTCAAATTGTTGCTTAGCTAGTAAAGCAGCTCCGTATGCGCCCATCAATCCAGCAATATCTGGTCGAATCACGTTTTTCCCAACAATCAACTCAAAAGCCCTAAGAACAGCATCATTATAAAAAGTACCACCTTGAACAACAATTGAATTTCCTAATGTACTGACATCTCTAATTTTCATAACTTTTTGTATAGCATTTTTTATAACTGAGTAAGAAAGTCCAGCAGATATATCTCCAACAGAATATCCCTCTTTTTGTGCTTGCTTAATTTTCGAGTTCATAAAAACTGTACATCGTGATCCTAAATCAACAGGTTTTCGTGCTTCTATAGCAGCTTGAACAAATTCTTCTATGCCTAAATTTAAGCTTTTGGCAAATGTTTCAATAAAAGATCCACATCCAGAAGAGCAAGCTTCATTGAGCATTATATTATCGATAGAGCCTTTTTTTATTTTTATATATTTCATATCTTGTCCACCAATATCAACTATACTTGTTACATTCGGCATAAATTCCTTGGCTGCCGTATAGTGGGCAATTGTTTCTATTTCGTTCAAATCAATTTTTAGAGCAGTTTTTATTAATTGCTCCCCATATCCTGTAACACCACTATATCTTATATCAGCTTTTTCTGGTAGTATTGAATATAATTTTTTTAGCATGTTCATAACACTTTTTAGTGGGTTTCCTTCATTATTTCCATATAGAGAATATAATAATCTACCATCATTATCAATTAAAACTAGTTTGGTTGTTGTTGATCCTGCATCAATTCCAATATAACAGTTACCTGAAAAGTCTTTTAGATTGCCTTTTTTTACACAATCTTTATTGTGTCTCTCTTTAAATTCATCATAATCAGCATCTATAGAAAATAAAGGATCGAGAGGTATAGTTGTTGAATCATGAGATTCTCTTAAAACAGTTATTTTACTCTTTAAAATTTCGTTTGTAATTGGTTTGTTTTCTACAGAATTAATTGCTGCGCCTTTTGCTACAAATAAGTGAGCTTCCTCTGGAAGTATTATCTCATTGTCTTTTAAACCAAGTGTTTCAATAAATCTATGTCTTAGTTCAGATAAATAATTTAAAGGACCGCCCAAAAATGCAACATTACCTTTTATTGGTCTACCACATGCTAAACCACTTATCGTTTGATTTACAACAGCTTGAAATACTGATACTGCTATATCTTCTCTTGCAGCACCTTCATTGAGAAGTGGTTGGATATCCGTTTTAGCGAAGACACCGCATCGTGAAGCAATTGGGTATATTGTGGTGTGTTTTTTTGCAAGTTCATTAAGACCACTTGCATCAGTATGCAGAAGTGATGCCATTTGATCAATAAATGCACCTGTTCCACCAGCGCATGTACCATTCATACGTTGCTCAATAAATTTATCAAAATATATAATTTTAGCATCTTCTCCACCAAGTTCTATAACTACATCAGTCTGAGGGATATATTTCTCTACTGCTTTTTTGCATGAAATAACTTCTTGAATGAATGGCAGGTTAAGAAAGCTGGCAGCAGACATTGCACCAGATCCAGTTAAAGATATAGTGAATTTAGAGTTAGGATAGCTTGACTCCAATTTTTCTAAGACGTTGCATACTGTATTTTTTGTATCTGAGAAATGTCTTTCATAATTTTGATATACGATGTTTAATTTTGAATCAAGAACGACAATTTTTACTGTAGTAGATCCGACATCTAGTCCAACATGTAAGATTTTTTCCATATTTTTCTCCTTTTTTCGAATTTATAATTCAGTATGTATTTTATATTGATTTATGTGATTTGTCAAACAAAAAGAGCTAGAAATAATAAGGTTTTGTGGTTATATTTGTCAAATTAAAATAATAGTATGTACAAATAAATTTTAGGAGGGAGAATATGAATAAAAAAACTAAGAAAATTGCTATTGTTGTTATTACAACAATTATAATTGTTTGCCTTATTTTATTGCTTATATTGAATATTGATATTAAGAAGGTAGATAATGTAATTACTGAAAATGAAATAGTACCTGAAGAGGAAATATCAGATGAGCAGTTGAGAAAAACAACTTTAACTCTTTACTATGTAGGAAAAAATAATGAGATTAAGGAAGAAATAAGAAAAGTTGATTCAAAAAAACTTATTGATAACCCATATATGATTGCAATGGAATTATTATTAGAAAAACCTGAAAGTAATGAAGTAAGGACTTGTATTCCAGAAAATGTAAAAATAAATAATATAGAAAAAAAAGGAGAATGTTTAGTAGTAGATATTTCTAAAGAGTTTATTGACAATATGGAAAATAATGTAGAGATTCAGGGGTTATCTATTGGGCAAATAGTAAATACAATGACACAATTTACAGAAATTAATGCTGTTAAAATTCTAATTGATGGAAGTGATGATGTTACATTTAAAAATGGAAATATTAATTTTAAACAATTTTTTACCAATGAGGATTAGTAAAAGTTATTTGTGAAACTTTTTAGATTTTTTTATTATACTAATAGTATTTTTTATGTTTGAGATTTTTCTTAAAAATATTTCAACTTCAAATAGTGATTTGAAAGGATTACTATTTGATTTTTTTTTAGAATTTTTTAGATATTTCATAAATATACTCCAAATATTTTATGATAATAAATTTTATTATCATAAAATACTTTAAAAATAAGGCTTTTTAGTATATAATATTACTTATTAATAAAATTGTTAACAGAAAGAGGAATATTTGTGGATAATAAAAAAGAAAATGAAAGAATTGATGATTTAGAAATCGATAATCTTAGAATAATACAAAAAAAAGACGGATTTTGTTTTGGAATTGATAGTGTTCTTCTTTCTGATTTCGCAAAAAATATCAAAAATAATTCAAAAGTAATTGATCTTGGAACAGGAACAGGTATTTTAGGTTTTTTGTTATTAGCCAAAACAAAAATAAGTAAAATAATTGGAATCGAAATTCAAAAAGAAATTGCAGAAATGGCTCAAAGAAGTATTAGAATGAATAAATTAGAAGAAAAATTTGAAGTACTAAATTATAATATAAAAGATATAGATAAAGTCTTAAAAACAGATTCATATGATGCAGTTATTACAAATCCACCATATAAAAAGATTAATTCAGGAAAAATAAATGATAATGAAATGAAGTTAATTTCAAGGCATGAAATTAAGGCAAATTTAGAAGATTTTATAAAAATAAGTTTTAAAATGTTAAAAGATAAGGGGGCTTTATACATAGTTCATAGAGCAGAAAGACTTGTGGATATTATGGCTGAAATGAGAAAATGTAAAATGGAACCTAAAAGAATCAGATTTGTTTATTCAAATAAAACGAGTGAGAGCAAGCTTGTTTTGATCGAAGCAATAAAAAATGGTAGATCCTCAGTAAGAGTAGAAAAACCACTATATGTATATGACAACGATGGCGCATATACTGATGAAATTCTAAAGATATATAATAAAAATAGTAAAGGAGATTAGAAAATGAAAGGTGTATTATATCTTGTAGCAACACCAATTGGTAATTTGGAAGACATTACTTTAAGAGCTATTAGAATCCTAAAAGAGGTAGATTTAATTGCGGCAGAGGATACGAGGCATAGTTTAAAATTATTAAATCATCTAGAAATTTCAAAACCCCTCTTCAGTTACCATAGACATAATGAAGAGCTTAAATCGAGGGTATTAATAGATAAACTTTTGGATGGAGAAAATGTTGCTCTTATTACTGATGCGGGAACTCCAGCAATATCCGACCCAGGAGAATTTATTGTAAAAAAAGCAATTGAAAATAATATAAATGTAATTCCGATTCCAGGGTGTTGTGCATTAATAAACGCATTAATATGCTCTGGATTTGATACAAAAGAATTTGTATTTTATGGATTTTTACCATTAAATAAAAAATTAAGACTGAGTAAATTTGAAGAGTTAAAGAGAGAACAAAAAACTATTATTTTATATGAAGCACCTCATAAAATTGTTGCTACATTAAATGATATATATAAGAATTTAGGAGATGTAAATATTGTATTGGCTAGAGAATTAACGAAAATACATGAAAGTTTTATAAGAGGAAAAGTTTCTGAATTAATTACAATGATGGAAAATATAAAAGGAGAAATGATAATTTTAATTGAAAGTGGTAAAAAAGAAACCGAAGATATAAAGGAAAATTTATCGATAGAAGATCAATATGAATTATACCAAAAAGAAGGTTTGAGTAAAAATGAAATCATTAAAAAAATAGCTAAAAATAATAATGTTAAGAAAAATGAAATCTATATGAAATTTTTAGATAAAGAATAAAAAAGAATAATTTATTATTCTTTTTTATTTTTTTTTGCATATTTTATTTTGAAAGAAGGGTATATGTTAAATACAATTTGGCCATTTTTTATTTTAATATCAATATTTTTTTCTTTTATATCGGGAAATATAGAGAGTTTAAACGAATCAATATATTCATCTACTAAATCAGCAATTGATGTAGTAATTACATTAATTGGAAGTACAGCATTATGGAGTGGCTTGATAAAAATTGTTAGTAATACACGAATAATAACCTGGATTACTAATATTATGAATCCAATTATAGATAAGCTATTTCCTGAATCAAAAAAAAATGAAAAAGTAAGAAAACTTATTTCAATGAATATTATTTCTAATTTTTTAGGTATTGGAAATGCTGCAACACCAATTGGCTTAAAGGCAATTGACGTATTAAATAAAGAAAATAAAGAAAAAGCGCATATGAGCAATTCGATGATGATGCTTATTTTAATTAATACTGCATCAATTCAACTAATTCCAACAACAATTTTTGCAATAAGACAATCTTTAGGATCTAATGATCCTTTTAGAATAATACTTCCTGTTTGGGGAGCAACAATTATTGCTGCTTATACGGGGATAGTTGTTCTCAAAAATTTTTTTAGAAAGAGACCATAGATATGAATTTTTTTACAGAATTATCAAATTATATCATTCCGTTAATTATAGGAATAATTATGATTGCAGGTGTTAGAGATAAAATAAAAGTATTTGATATTTTTATTAAAGGAGCAACAGAAGGAATTGAAATAGTTATTAAACTGATGCCAACGCTAATTGGAATATTCTTTTCAATAGGAATGCTAAGAAGCTCAGGGATTTTTGACATAGTAACAAGGATTGTTAAGCCTATACTTAAAATTATTAAATTCCCACCAGAAATTATACCTCTGGCACTAATAAGACCAATATCGGGTAGTGGAGCAATTGGTGTAGCAACTGATTTAATGAAGCAGTATGGTGTTGATTCATATATTGGTAATGTAGCATCGGTAATAATGGGAGCAACTGAGACTACAATATATACTATTGCTGTATACACAAGCGGATTGAAAGTAAAAAAATCAAAAGAATTATTAATTGCATCATTAAGTGCAGATGTAGTTGGAATGATTGCTGCTGTAGTATTTTGTAGAATTTTGTCGTAGAGTTTTTCTTGACATGAAGCTAAAAAGCGTTTATCATATAATTAAAGTTTATGTCAAATATTTTATATCAAAAATTTTTTTCAACATAGAAATTATTTCAAGTTTTTAATTTTGTAGAGGAAAATTAAAAAAATTTATAGAAAAGCCCCCTTTTCATATAAATGTATTTATTTACAAACCCCTATAACAAAAATGTAAATATTATTCCTCTACATACTTTTATAAATTTTACCTATGATAAGTTTCGTTATTTGAAATTTTAAATGCTCTAAAGAGTTGTTCAGCTAAAAATATTCTAATTAATTGATGAGGAAAAGTCATTTTAGAAAAACTAATTAACTCGTTAGAACACTTTATAACTTTTTCAGATAACCCAAGAGTTCCACCGATGATAAATGTAATATTACTTGAGCTATTTAATGAAATATTCTCTATTTTTTTCGAAAATTCTTCTGAGGTAAATTGTCTTCCATTTAAATCTAATGTTAAAACATAAGAATTTTTTTCAATATGGCAAATAATCTTTTCAGCCTCTTTATCTTTTATAATGTTAGAAACAGATTTATTCAAACTATCAGGAATTTTTTCATCAGGTAGCTCGGTAATATTAAAAATACAATATTTAGAAAGTCTTTTTGTGTACTCAACAATAGCATCTTGTAAATATTTTTCTTTTAATTTACCAATGCAAATAATATTAATGTGTAACATATAATCTCCTTAATTTATTTTTATTATTTTTGATGGATTAGAACGACTAGCAACAGATATATGTATGTTTGATGAATTAAAATTTTTATTTATCAATTCATCTGCAACAGTTTTATAGGCAAGTTCAGGAAAATTATTTTCTTTGCTAAGATGTCCGAGCATTACTGTATTTAATTTTTTGTTAGATAAATGGGCAACTAATTTTCCAGCTTCGCTATTTGATAGATGGCCATATTCACCAGATATTCTTTTCTTTAAATAATATGGATATCTAGAAAACCTAAGAATTTCTGGATCATAATTAGCCTCTAATAGTATAAAAGAGCTTTCATCAAGAGCTTCAACTATATCATTTGTTATATGTCCTAAATCTGTAGCAATGCTCATTTGACTATTATTACATTTTATATTAAATCCACATGGATTTGCTGCATCATGTGGTATATAAAATGGATCGATTGTAAAATCACCAATCTTAAGTTTTTCTGATGAAGAAAAACTGTATTGCAAAGATAAATCAATTTTACTGGCTTGTTCTGGCATTGCTTCCCATGTTTTTTTTGTAGCATAAACTGGAATATTGTATTTTTTAGATAATGTACCTAAACTTTTTACATGATCAATATGTTCATGTGTTACCAGAATTGCGTCTATGTTTTTGGCATCAACATTAATAGAAGAAAGTGCATTTTCTATTTTTCTTGCACTTTCCCCTGCATCAACCAAAATATTTGTATTTTTACTTTGAACAAATAAACTATTTCCACTACTACCACTATATAAACTACAAAAATTAAACATATTACTTCCTAATCTCTAATTCTAATTATATTAGCTCCCAATTTTCTAAATTTTTCTTCAATATTTTCATAACCTCTATCAATGTGCTGTAAATTGTATAACTCAGTGGTACCTTCTGCGGCTAGACCAGCTATAATTAAAGCAGCACCAGCTCTTAAATCAGTAGCTGATACTGGAGCACCATATAAAGAATCGACTCCTTCAAAAAATGCTGTTTTCCCTTGAGAAGTAATCTTAGCTCCCATTTTTATTAACTCATAAGTATATTGGAATCTTGATTCCCATATATTTTCAGATATAATACTTGTTCCTTCTGCAAGAGATAACACAACTCCCATTTGAGCTTGCAAATCTGTTGGAAAGCCTGGATATGGCGCAGTTTTTATATTTGTCTTCTTTGGTCTGCAATCACAACATACACGAATTTCATCTCCAGATTCATCAACTTTTCCACCCATTTCAATTATTTTGGCTGTTAAACAATCTAAGTGCTCGCTAATACAATTTTTAATTATAATATCGCCTTTTGTTGCCATTGCAGCTAACATAAATGTTCCTGCTTCAATTTGGTCTGGTACTACAGAGTATGTTGAACCACTTTTTAGTTTTTCTACACCATTAATTTTTATTATATCTGTTCCAGCTCCACGAATATCTGCTCCAATAGAGTTTAAAAAGTTAGCCACATCAACAATATGAGGTTCTTTAGCAGCATTATCAATTGTTGTTGTACCTTTGGCAAGTACAGCTGAAAGTATTACATTAATTGTTGCACCGACAGAAACAGTATCTAAATAAATTGGTGCACCAACTAATTCGTTGGCAGAGGCAACTACTTTTCCAGTTGCTACTTCAACTTTCGCACCAAGAGCCTCAAAACCTTTTATATGCTGATCAATAGGTCTGGCACCAAGGTTACAACCACCAGGCAAACCTACTTCTACATTATGGCATCTTCCTAGTAATGCTCCTATCAAATAATATGACGCTCTAAATTTACTTGTTTTATCTAATGGAGCTTTATGACTTGTTAGAGATGATGTATCTATTCTAACTGAATTCTGATTAAGCCACTCAACCTTTGCCCCTAAATCTTTTAATATTTCACATTGAATTTGTACATCGCTTATGTTTGGTAAATTTTCTAGTACACTAACACCATCAACTAATAGTGTTGCTGGAATCAGTGCCACAGCTGCATTTTTTGCACCACTTATTGTTACTTCACCTTGCAATCTTGTTTTCCCTTGAATAACTAATTTTTCCAATTCAATACCTCCACGAATGTAATCATCATATTATATAACATAAAAATGTTTTTTTTACAACTAAATTCAGAGATTTTCAAATATTTCTATTATCTTGAATTTTATTTTTATATCAGTTGTCGAAGTGTCTTTAGAAATAATTGATAGTTCTTCAGAGTTTAAAGAGTTTTCCAAAATAGATGTAGTTTTTTGATTCAAATTTACTATATCCTGTTGAGGAATACAGATTGAAGGAAACATAACACACCACCAATTTTGACCATTTGCCTTTCCAATTTCTATTTTCAAAGCATCATAAATTCCTTCAGGAAGGATAAATTCTGAGTAATCTTTTGTTGGGAACTTAGATTTCCCTAGAGATATTTTTATAGAGTAGTTCATATTTTTTAAAGAAAGGATTTTGGATGAGATATTATACATTTGAGGAATATTTTTATCTATAATTTGTAGTGCATCTTCTTTGTTTTGTACATTAGCCAGTAATGGTGAAATATAACTCATAATTGCATCTCTAATCTCATATTTTAAGATTTGATCTTCTGTAGAATTGCTATTAGCGATTACATGAAACCTAATGAAACTATCTGAAATGCCATTAAATACGTAGTTTGAGTACGATTTTGCTAACGAATAAATATAGAGCGAGAATAGTATAATTATAGATAAGAAAAAAATGAAAAATGATTTTCTGTAATTCATAGTACCTCCATAAAATATTTATTAAAGTATGAACAGTTTTATTTAAATTATACAAAGGACTATAGATATACATGCGGATAAATTGTCGAAAAAACTATATCGAATTAAATTGACACCAAATAAGGATGGTGTTAGAATGCTGAAATAATAAGGAGGTTTGGGGATGGAAAGTGATAATCATATAGAAAAAACATACTGTTTATATGCAAGTGACTGGCATTTAACTATAATGTTATTACCTTTCATAAATAAAAATTTAGATGAAAATAGTAAAATATATATGAAATTTGAAAATAGCATTGAAGATAAAGTCAGATTATTAACAAATAAAATGGAAATAAAGAATAAAGATGAGATAAAAGAAATGAAATGGAATGCTGAAATTAGTGATGAGGATTATTCAAGAAATAAAAAAATATACATTGTATCAGGATCAAATGAATATATTACTGAAATGAATAGAAAAATAGAGCAATATTATGGTAAAAGAAATGATGAAGTTAAGATAATTAATTGCCTTGATGTATTAGAAAACAGGAAAGCTATAAAAAAATTCAAGTATAACAATATTCTAACAACTAAAGGAGAGACAGCAATTAATTAAAAAATTTTGGGTTGACTAATGGTTTTATTTGATATATTATAACAAAATAGTAATAAAATGGGAGGGAAATATGAGTATTAACGAATTGGAAACTAAATTAAAAGCAGCTAACCAAGTACAAATATTAAGTGCATACAATAGAGCTGATGATGAAACAAAAAAAGAATTAATGAATCAGATTGAAAGAATTAATTTTTCACAAGTAGCTGATTTATACGAAACAACAAAACATGAAGTCAATTTTAACAACGATGTAATAGAGGCAATTCCATATGTTGAAAAAGATAAATTGTCAGAAGAAGAGTATAATAAATATTTAAAACTTGGTGAAGATGAAATAAAAGCAGGAAGATACTCGGTTGTTACAATGGCCGGAGGTCAAGGAACAAGACTTGGACATAAAGGACCAAAGGGGACTTTTGATATTGGGTTGGATTCACATAAATCAATTTTTGAAATTTTAATTGATAGTTTGAAAGAAGAAAGCCAGAAGTACAATGTAACGATACCATGGTATATAATGACAAGTAAAGAAAACAATGAAGATACGGTTAAATTTTTTGAAAAAAACAACTATTTTGGATATGACAAAGACTCTATAAAATTTTTCCAACAAGGAAAGTTGCCAATGGTTGATGAGTCTGGAAAAATATTAATAAATGAAAAAGGCCTTATAAAGGAAGCTTCTGATGGTCATGGTGGGATATTCCAGTCAATGAAAAGAAATGGTATAACTGATGACATGAATAAAAAAGGTATTAAGTGGGCTTTTGTTGGTCCGGTAGATAACGTTTTGGTAAAAATGGTTGATCCTATTTTATTAGGATTAATGATTGAACAAAATGCTTCTGGAGGAGGAAAAAGTACAGTAAAGGCTAACCCATCAGAAAAAGTTGGTGTGTTCTGTAAGAGAAATGGAAAACCTGGTGTTGTTGAATACACTGAAATATCGAAAGAAATGGCAGAGAGAGTTGATGAAAATGGTCAATTAGTTTTCGGTGAATCTCACATTAATTGCAATATGTTCAGTGTAAAAGCAATTGAAGAGGTAGCAAATAAGAATTTACCTTATCATATAGCACATAAAAAGGCTAGCTACATTGATGAAAATGGAAATTTAATTGTTCCAGAAAAACCAAATGCATATAAATTTGAATCTTTTATTTTCGATGCTTTTGATATGCTTGATGATATGGCAATTTTAAGAGTAAAGAGAGAAGAAGAATTTGCACCTGTAAAAAATGCAGAAGGTACAGATAGCCCAGAAACAGCTAGAAAGTTATATGAAAATTATAAAAATAATAAATAATGCGTGATGAGGTAAGCCTAATTTTTTTAGGATGCCTCTTTTCGTTTTTTAGGAGGTAAAAATGGATTATTTAAAGAAATATGAAGAATGGTGTAATAGTGATGTTTTTGACGAAAAAACTAAGATGGAGCTAAAAAATATCACAGATGAAAATGAAATTAAAGATAGATTCTATAAAAACTTAGAATTTGGAACTGCTGGTTTAAGAGGTATAATAGGAGCAGGAACAAATAGAATGAACAAGTATACTGTAACTCAGGCAACTCAAGGATTGGCTAACTACATAAAAAAAGTTGGAGGAGAAAAAAGAGGAGTTGCTATAGCATATGATTCAAGAAATATGTCTGTAGAATTTAGCACATGGGCTGCTTTATGTTTAAATGCAAATGGAATAAAAACATACAGATTTGAATCATTAAGACCTACACCAGAGCTTTCATTTGCCGTTAGACATTTAAATTGTATAGCAGGTATTGTAATTACAGCTAGTCATAATCCAGCAGAATACAATGGATATAAAGTATATTGGGAAGATGGGGCTCAAATTGTTCCACCAGTAGACAAAGGCATAATGGATGAGGTTAAGGCAGTCACAGATTTTAGTACAATAAAAAGTATGGATATTCAAGAAGCAAAATCAAATGGGTTATACACAGAAATTGGAGAAGATGTGGATAAAGTATACATAGATGAGCTTAAAAAGCTAGTTTTAAATAAAAATGTAATAACCAAGGTACAAAAAGATTTAAAGATTGTGTATACACCACTACATGGAACAGGAAATATACCGGTACAAAGAATTTTAAAAGAAATCGGATTTGAAAACGTATATGTTGTTCCAGAGCAAGAAAAACCAGATGGAAACTTTTCTACAGTTACTTACCCAAATCCAGAAGATAAAAAAGCTTTTGCTTTAGCTCTAAAATTAGCAGATGAAGTAAATGCAGATATAGTTTTAGCTACAGACCCTGATGCAGATAGATTAGGAGTTTATGCAAAAGATTCAAAATCTGGTGAGTATATGCCATTTACTGGAAATATGTCTGGTTTATTAATTGCTGAATATGAATTAGATCAAAAGAAAGAAAAAGGAACTTTGCCAAGTAATGGAGCATTGATAACAACAATAGTATCATCAAATATGGCTGGAGCAATTGCCAAAGAGTACAATATAAAATTAATAGAGGTTTTAACAGGATTTAAATATATTGGTGAGCAAATGAAAAAATTTGATGAAAACCATGAATATGAGTATTTATTTGGGTACGAAGAGAGCTATGGATGTTTAATTGGAACTCATGCAAGAGATAAAGATGCAATTGTTGCAGTTATGGCATTATGTGAGGCTGCTGCATATTATAAAGACAAAAACTTAACTTTATGGGATCAAATGATTAACATATACGAAAAATACGGATATTACAAAGAAGGGCAAACTGCTATCACAATGAAAGGTCTAGATGGTGCGGAAAAGATAAAAACAATATTAGAAAATATGAGAGCAAATCCTCCAAAAAAGATTGGTTCATATAACGTTCTTGAGTACAGAGATTACAAAGAAAAAGTGGTTGAGAATTATGAAAATAATATAAAAGGAATTACAGATTTACCGGTATCTAATGTTTTATATTTTAAATTGGAGAACGATGCATGGTGCTGTGTAAGACCATCTGGAACTGAGCCTAAAATTAAATTCTATATTGGAGTAAAAGGAAATAACCTAGAAGACTCAGAGAAGAAATTAAATGAACTATCAGATGCAATGAAAGTATTTGAATAAGAGCCAAAAAGCTAAAATTTATATTTTAGCTTTTTGTTTTGTAGATTTATAAATTTTGTTATGATAAAATGCACGTAGGAATAAAAAATGGGAGCAAAAGATAAAATGGGAATAAATAAAACAATGATGCAATATTTTGAATGGTATTATCCAGATAACTGTACCTTATGGCATAAAGTTAAAAAAGAAGCACAAAATTTAAGAAATTTAGGTATAAATATGATATGGTTACCACCTGCTTACAAAGGTGCGGCAGGTATTCATGATGTAGGATATGGTGTATATGACTTATATGATTTAGGTGAATTTGATCAAAAAGGCACGGTACCAACTAAGTATGGATTAAAGGATCAGTATATTGAGGCAATAGAAGCATTACATAGAAATAATATAAAAGTTTTGGCAGATGTTGTATTTAACCAAAAAATGGGAGCAGATGAAACCGAGGAAGTAATTGCTCAAGAAGTTGATATGAATGACAGAAATATTGCCAAAAGTGATCCATATACGATAATTGCATGGACGAAATTTAATTTCTACGGAAGAAATAATAAGTATTCACAATTTAAATGGAACTGGAAACATTTTCATGGAGTAGACTGGGATGACAGAAGTAGAAAAAATGCAATATTTAAATTTTATGGCAAGGAATGGGACAAAGATGTAGATTCAGAAAATGGAAACTTTGATTATTTAATGGGAATTGATGTTGACTTAAACAATGTAGATGTAGCTGAAGAGCTAGAAGCATGGGGAAAATGGTATCTTAATTTTTGTCGACTAGATGGTTTTAGGTTAGATGCAATAAAACATGTTAGAGAAGGTTTTTTTAAAAATTGGATTGATAAGATGGAAAATAGTACCGATAAAGATTTGTATTTTGTTGGTGAGTACTGGAACGGAAATCTTGAAGTACTACAAAATTATATAAAAAATTGTAATAACAACATTAATCTGTTTGATGTACCATTACACTATAATTTATATAACGCATCAAATAGTAATGGAAATTATGATATGCGTACAATTTTTAATGCTACACTTGTACAAGCGTCTCCAGAAAATGCAGTAACATTTGTAGATAATCATGATACGCAGTATGGACAAGCATTACAATCTGAAATACAGGAATGGTTTAAACCATTAGCATACGCCCTAATTTTGTTAAGAGAGGCCGGAATACCATGTGTTTTTTTCGGAGATTATTATGGAAGAAATGGATACGAAGATTCAACAATAAGAGGAATTTTAACCAAGTTAATGTATGCTAGAAAGATATATGCGTACGGAGAACAGGTTGATTATTTTGATGATGAGCATATTATTGCATGGGTTCGCCAAGGGGATAAGGAGCACAAAGATTCTGGGTTAGTTGTAATTATGAGTGATAATGATGGTGGCTCTAAAGAAATTAATGTTGGACAAAACATGGCAAACTGCGTATTGAAAGATATAACAGGAAATATGAGTGAAAATGTGTATGTAGATAAGGATGGAAATGGAATATTCTACTGTAATGGTGGAAGTGTATCTGTTTGGACAAAATAAATAAAAACGAACTCAAAGATTTTAGTTACAGATGTAAGTGTAAGCTTTGAAATTTGAGTTCGTTTTAAAAATAGAAAGGAAAAGATAAATGAATATTTTTCAAATTATAGCTGATGAATTAAAAGTGAAAAACAGTCAAGTGGAAAGCGCTGTAAAATTAATTGATGAGGGAAATACAATCCCATTCATTGCAAGATATAGAAAAGAGGTAACCGGAGGTTTAAGTGACGAAGATCTTCGAACATTATTTGATAGACTTAATTATTTAAGAAATCTTGAGAGCAGAAAAGAAGAAGTAAGAAAATCAATAGAAGAGCAAGGAAAGTTAACTGATGAAATTATTGCTGCCCTTGAAAATGCTCAAATACTTGCAGAAGTAGAAGATATATATAGACCATATAAACAAAAGAAAAGAACGAGGGCAATAATTGCCAAAGAAAAAGGATTAGAACCATTAGCAGATGTATTAATTAATCAAAATAAAAAAATAGCGATTGAGGAATTTGCAAAACAGTTTATAGATGAAGAAAAAGGAGTAAGCACTATTGAAGAAGCTATTGCTGGGGCAAAAGATATAATTGCAGAAAATATATCAGACAATCCAAATTACAGAAAAGAAATAAAAAAATGTTGTTATAAAGAAGGTATCATCGTAACAGAATCAAATGCTAAAACAGAAGATGATGAAAATAAAACTTATCAAATGTATTTTGATTTTAATGAAAGTTTGAAAAAGATACCAAGTCATAGAATTTTGGCAATAAATAGAGCAGAAAAAGAAAACGCTATAAAATTAAAAATACAAAAACCTGAAGAGAATATAATAGATTTTATTGAAAGAGATATTATTAAAGAAAGAAATACTGAATATGCAGAGATTCTTGATGATACAGTAAAAGATAGTTTTAAAAGGTTAATAGAGCCATCAGTTGAAAGAGAGATACGCTCTGATTTGACTGAAAAGGCAGAAGAAAAAGCTATTAAAGTTTTTGGTCAAAATGCAAAACAGTTGTTAATGGGAGCTCCACTTAAGGGATTAACGGTAATGGGATTTGACCCAGCATATAGAACCGGTTGCAAAATTGCCGTAATAGACGAAACTGGAAAATTATTAGCAACAACAACTGTTTATCCAACAGAGCCACAAAATAAGGTTGAGGAAGCAAAAAAAGAATTAAAGGCACTAATAGAAAAATATAATATAAACATGATTGCAATTGGAAATGGAACTGCATCAAGAGAGTCCGAAAAATTTGTTTCAGATATGATTTCAGAAATAGATACAGAAGTATATTATACAATAGTTAGCGAGGCTGGTGCGTCGGTATATTCTGCATCAAAACTTGCTACGGAAGAATACCCAGATATAAATGTATCTTTGAGAGGCGCAATTTCTATTGCTAGAAGACTTCAAGATCCACTTGCTGAACTTGTAAAAATAGATCCTAAAGCTATTGGTGTAGGACAATATCAACATGATGTAAATCAAAAAAGATTGGCTGAGAGCTTAACAGGTGTAGTAGAGGATGCCGTTAATAATGTAGGTGTGGATGTAAATACTGCAACGCCATCTTTATTATCATATGTCTCTGGAATAAATAAAGCAATTGCAAATAACATAGTAAAATATAGAGATGAAAATGGAAAAATACTAGAAAGAAAAGAACTACTAAAGGTACCAAAATTAGGAAAGGTCGCTTTTCAGCAGTGTGCAGGATTTATAAGAATTTTTGATGGAAAAAATCCGCTTGAAATAACCGCTGTTCATCCTGAGAGTTACGATAAAGCAGAAAAATTATTAGAAACAATTGGATATAAGAAAGAAGATTTAAGAGATAGCGAAAAGCTTAAAGATATAAAATCAAAATTATCTGGAATAAATATAAAGAAAACAGCCGAATTAATTGAAATAGGTGAGCCTACACTAAGAGATATAATAGATGAACTTTCAAAACCAGGAAGAGATCCTAGAGATGAAATGCCAAAACCAATATTGCGTTCAGACGTATTAAAATTTGAAGATTTAAAAGAAGGAATGATTTTAAATGGAACAGTAAGAAATGTAATAGATTTTGGAGCATTTGTTGATATTGGAGTTAAGCATGATGGACTAGTACATATATCAGAGCTTAGTGATAAGTATGTTAAAAATCCATCAGAAGTTGTTTCGATTGGTGACGTCGTGAAAGTAAAAGTAATAAAAATTGATAACGAAAGACAAAAGGTAAGTTTAAGTATGAAGATATAGTATCTTATCTAAATAATATATAAATGTAACTTCTTATTGCTAAATATATAAACAATAAGAAGTTTATTTTTATAAAAATGTAATAAAAATATAATGTTTGGAATTACACCGCGTTTCCCTAAAATTTAACGTAATTTAGGTGAAATACCATAATTTGATTTTTCTTTTAATTATTGCGAATATAGAAGCAGAGCAAATCTTTATAAGGAGGAGATTATGAATATTTCAATAAAAACTATTGTAAAGTTTATAATGATTATTATTTTTTCATTAATAGGTATTATATTAATACCTAATATTTCAAAAGCTGATGAGCCTAATGCAACAGGAAACATTGACATAGTATTAACGGCAGAAGGTGTATACCCAAATTTTGATAACCCACATGGTTCGGGAATGAATCGTATTTCAGAGGTGTATTACTCTATTAAAAATAGTAGTGGAGAGTACTTATGTTTTGATAGTACACTTAAATATACGGGAAAACAAAGCGAACCATCCATAATAACGATACCAAGAGAGCAGTTTCAAGATTATAATGAAGGAAATAGTTCAATTGCATCCCTTACCGGAGTTCCTAATGGAAATTATACAATTGAATTTATGAAACAGAATAATGATTACGTTGGACATTCACGTACAAGTGATTACTTTTCAACTATTCCTAGTATTGAAAATGCAAATATTGCAATTAATGGAAATACTGCTACAATAGATACAAGTATTTTATTTAGGGCAGAACATGGTTTTATTCTATATTATATTGACGAAACTGGTATCAATCCAGAGATATATTGGAGACTAGGGGATAATAATAATGTATTTAAGTTTAAATATAGAAAAGATAGTGAAGGAAATAATGTTTATGAATGGGCTAAAGATGGAACGATTGAAGATATAAAAATTGTAAGTGGAGAGCGTACAATTGTTATTCCACCAATTGGTGATTCTGGAATTTACAATGTTTCGTCAAAAATATATCCAAATTGTATATTGTTGAATACTAATGGAACAGTGCATGCAAGTGGCTCTGGCCCTTTTGATAGAGAAGATGATTTTAGTGGTTCAGATTCTATAACTTTTCCAAGCGAAAAAGATTTAGGTTTTGCTTATGTATATACTCGCGCTGAAAAAGCATATACAATTAATAAGGTTGGAAGTGATGGTACATCAATAAATAGTAAATTTGTATTATCTGATAGTTCTAATGGAGATATTCAAAACAAGGTTGTATTTGATCATTATGATACATATGAGTTAAATGGAAATGAATACACAAACGTATATGTTGTAAAAGAAATGGTTGAAGCAAATGATACTAATATTGATAGCGGTATTATAGAAACAATTAACGGAAGTGCAACTATAATATATCCTCTAATAGAATATAATGGGCATAATAATTGGAGTCAAATACAATACTATCTGTATGAAATAGGAACAGAGGATAACTATATATTTAATAGTAAATATTATTGTGGTGAGATTATTGGTGATAAATACGGATTAAAAGTTACATATGATGGTGAAGATTTCCCTTCAAGTGCTGGTCGTATATATGAAAATGCCGATCAAATATCATATGATAAAATTAAGGTAAGTATAGATAGCAGTATTGAGGATGAGATAATTAAAAGAATTATAAATGAGAAAAAGCCATCAGTTACAAAAATTGTTTTAGATGAAGATGGAAATATAGATACAAATTGCCAGGATACCTTTAAATTTGGGTTGTATAAGAAAATAGATGGTTATTGGGATCAATATGAGCTTATTTCAACTCTTGAACTAAAAGCTAATGAAACAAAATTTTTCGAGGTGGATAGTGGTTATCTTCATTATACATATCTTATAGGTGAATTTAAAAATAGTTCATATTATGTAACAAAATCTGAGATGGAAGGCGTTGAAGGCGCAACAGAATTTACAATTCCAGAAGGAGTACTTGAAGAGCTAGATCGAAAAGCTATAGTATACAGACATACTCAAAGTAGTGCTGAAAATGCAGTGTTTACAAATTCAAAGAAAAAAATGCCATCAGTTACAAAGCATGTTGTTGATTACAATCGTAATGAAATAGAAGATGCTGATGGAACATATGAATTTATACTATTTAATGAAGATTTGGAGATTATATCAACTGTTAAAGCAAAAGCAAATGAACAAAAATATTATGAAATACAAAGTAATCTATATAATGAAGGTGAAAGATACTATATAGCTGAGGTAAAAAATAATAACAGTCACTTAATGATGACAAGCCAGTCAGCAACAATTTCTAGTGAGAAAATGACACAAATTGAGCAAAAAATTGGAAAAAGTATAGAGAACCCTTGTGCAACTTTTGTATGTAAATTTGATGAGCCAATGAATATTGACTTTTATAATCTAGAAATTGCTAAAATTTCCATAACTAAAGAAATTGAAAATAATGCAGAATGCACAGATGAATTTACATTCAACATTTATAATGGAAGTACTTTGGAGCTAATTACGAAGGTCAATGTAAAGGCTGGAGAAACTGCAGTGCTTAATTGTAATGAGCTTGGAATAGTTAATGGAATGGGTCTAATTATAGCAGAAGAAGGCAAAAAAGGATTTGAATTGACTAACTTATCAGATATTAGCGAAAATGTAGGTCAAAAGCAATTTATAGAAGGTGAAAATGATTTAAATTTAAATGGATGGATATATACTATTAGATATTTTGAAATGGCACCATCAAATTTATACAATTTAATATTTACAAATAAAGCAGAAACAATTTCTATAGATGGCAAGAAAATATGGAATGATGATGATAATAAATATGGTAAAAGACCAAAAAATGTAACTGTTAATTTATTAGCAGATGGTAAAATTATAAAAAGTGTAGAAGTAAGCGAAGATGAAAATGGAGAGTGGATTTTTAATTTTTCAGACTTAATTAAATACAAAAATGGCACAGAAATAGAATATTCAATTTCAGAAAATCCTATAGATGAATACGAAACAGAAATAAATGGATATAATATTACAAATACACTTATATATACTGAAGACAAAGAAACAAAAGAAACCGAAATAGAAAATGAAGAAAATAAGATCGATAATGAAAACCATACACCTACATCAACAGAAGAAACAACAGAGAATGAGAATAACGAAGAGCAAAAAAATGCGTACAGCCAAAGTCCTAAAACTGGTGATAAAGTAGCAATTTATGCATTTTTATGTGCAATATCATTTGCTGAAATGATAATTGTAGTTAGAAATAAAAGAAAATAGTATTTGAAAAAATGATAGTGTAAGATAAAGTGTGTAAGTTAAAATAAAAAACTTACATGCTTTATTTTTTTGCACGCAAACAATTACGCGTACATTTATATCTTTTTTTGCAATTATTATAATGTTTGCCATAGCTTTTTATTAAAAAGCTATGATTGTAATAAAAAAATAATATAATAAAATATTTGTTTATTTCCGTAGAATCCTGTGCTATAATACCCAAATACTTGATTTGACTTATTTTCAATCTTCTGAGAAGATGTAGCAAATAAGATATGTTTAGGAGTGTAATCATGGAAAATTTAAAGAAAAATTTGTTTAAGGTAGTAATAGCTTTTATTGTTTTTATAGCTGGGTTAGTAATATTACCATGCTATTCTAAAGCTGATGAAATTAATTCAACAGGCGATTTAGATTTAGTATTAACAATAGAAGGTGCATATCCAGAAGTTACTGATGGTCATAAATATGGAATGAATCGAGTTTCTGAAGTATATTATTATATTAAAAACCAGAGTGGAGAATATTTGTGTTTTGATAGTTCATTAAAATATACTGGAAAACAAGTTGAACCAAACATAATAGTCGTACAAAGGGAGCAATTTCAGGAATGTAACGAAGGCTGTAGTTCAGTTGTAACGCTAAAAGGAATTCCAGATGGAGATTATACAATCGAATTTGCTCAAAAAAATGGAGATTGTATAGAACGAGAAGATGAATATTATGATTTTGAAACTATACCTAACATAGAGAATGGAACTATTTCTATAAATGGAAGTGTAACAACAGTAAATACAAGCATATTTTTTAAGGGGGTACATGGATTTATTTTGTACTACATTGATGAAACTGGAACTAACCCTGAAATATACTGGAGATTAGGAAAAAATGTACTATTCAAATTTAATTATAGAAAAGATAGTGAAGGAAATAATGTTTATGAATGGGCTAAAGATGGAACAATTGAAGATATAAAAATTGTAAGTGGAGAGCGTACAATTGTCGTACCGCCAGTAGGTGATTCTGGAATATATAATGTTTCATCAAAAATTTATCCAAATTGTGTATTATTGAATACAAATGGTGGAGTGCATGCAACTGGCTCATGGAATTTCGCTAGAGAAGATGATTATACAGGTTCAGATTCTATATATTTACCAAGGAAAGATGATTTAGGTTTTGCTTACGTATATACTAATGCTCAAAAAGCATTTACAATTAATAAAATAGGAAGTGATGGAGCAACAATTAATAGCGAATTTATATTATCCGATGCTATTAATTGGAATAATATTCAAAACAAAGTTATATTTGATCATTATGATACATATGAGTTAAATGGAAATGAATATACAAATGTATACGTTGTAAAAGAAATGGTTGAAGCAAATGATGCTAATATCAATAGTGGTATTATAGAAACAATTAACGGATGCGCAACTATTATATATCCGTTAATTAAATATGATGGAGGTCATAATTGGAGTGAAACGCACTATTATTTATATGAAGTAGGAACTGATAATGAATATATGTATAATAATGCATATTATTGTGGGGAAATTATTGGTGATGAATATGGACTAAATGTTACATTAAATGATGAAGCATTTCCTTCAGAATATGGACGTATTTTTGAAAATGCTAGACAAATATCATATGATGATATTGAAGTTGCTATAGATACTGAAATTGAGGATGAAATTGTAACTAAAATTATAAATGAGAAAAAACCTTCTGTTACGAAGATTGTTTTAGATGAAGATGGAAATGTAGATACAGATTGTGAAGACACATTTGTATTCGGATTATATAAAATGTCTAATACAAATGGTGAGCAACCTAAACTTATTGCTACCGTAAATGTAAAAGCAAATGAAACTAAATATTTTGATGTACAAATTAACGATTTTTATGCAGATAATTACTACGGAAGTGGAAGCTTTTTTATAGCTGAGTTTAAAAATGATAAATATTATGTAAGTGATGCAGAGTTAACAGGAGTTGCTACTTCAAAATATATACTTACAGATGAACAATATAATGAAATAGACAAAACAGTTGTAATATGTGGACGTTCTTTAGATATGGCAATAAATGCTGTGTTCACCAACGCAAAGAAAAAAATGCCATCAGTTACGAAGCATGTTGTTGATTACAATAAAAATGAAATAGAAGATGCTGATGGAACATATGAATTTATACTGTTTAATGAGGATTTGGAGATTATTTCAACTGTTAAAGCAAAAGCAAATGAACAAAAATATTTTGAAGTACAAAGTAATCTATATAATGAAGGTGAAAGATACTATATAGCTGAGGTAAAAAATAATAATGGTCACTTAGTGATGACAAGCCAATCATCAATGATATCTGATGAGAAGAAGTCACAAATAGAGCAAAAAATTGGAAAAAGTATTGAAGCAATTTGTGCAACTTTTGTTTGTAATTTTGATGAACCATTAAATATTGATTTTTATAATTTAGAAAATGCTAAAATTTCAATAACCAAAAAAGTTGAAAATGATGAAGAATGTGCAGATGAATTTACGTTCAACATCTATAATCAAGCTACTTCAGAATTAATTACAAAAATCAACGTAAAAGCTGGAGAAACTGCAGTGCTTAATTGTAATGAGCTTGGAATAGTTAATGGAATGGGTCTAATCATAGCAGAAGAAGGCAAAAAAGGATTTGAATTGACTAACTTATCAGATATTGATGAAAATGTAGGTCAAAAGCAATTTATAGAAGGTGAAAATAATTTAAATTTAAATGGATGGATATATATAATCAGGTATTTAGAAATGGCACCATCAAATTTATACAATCTAATATTTACAAATAAAGCAGAAACAATTTCTATAGATGGCAAGAAAATATGGAATGATGATGATAATAAATATGGTAAAAGGCCAAAAAATATAATTGTTAATTTATTAGCAGATGGTGAAATTATAAAAAGCGTGGATGTAAGCGAAAATGAAAATGGAGAGTGGATTTTTAATTTTTCAGACTTAATTAAATACAAAAATGGAACAGAAGTAGAATATTCAATTTCAGAAAATCCGATAGATGAATACAAAACAGAAATAAATGGATATAATATTACAAATACACTTTTATATACTGAAGATGAAGAAACACAAGAAACTAAAATAGAAAATGAAGAAAATAAGAGCGATAATGAAAACAATATACCTATACCAGCAGAAGAAACAACAGAGAATGAAAACAACGAAGAGCAAAAAAATGTGTATAGCCAAAGCCTTAAAACTGGTGATAAAATAGTAATTTATGCATTTTTATGTGCAATATCATTTGCTGGAATGATAATTGTAGTTAGAAATAAAAGAAAATAGTATTTGAAAAATAATAAAAAGACTTATAGCCTGCTAAGTGTTATAAGTCTTTTTATTATCATTTTATTTATCTTCGCTACGCAATTTATCTGCATTTGCGGCAGCTGCTAAATTATCAATTAATTCATCTAAATCACCATTTAAGAAATTATCCATTTGGAATATACTCATTCCAATTCTATGGTCAGTTATACGTCCTTGAGGATAATTATATGTCCTTATTTTTTCGCTTCTATCACCAGAACCAACTTGACTTCTTCTACTATCTTCACGCTCTTTATCTTGTTTAGATTTTTCAATTTCATAAAGTCTAGATTTTAGCAATTTCATTGCATATTCTCTGTTTTGAAATTGAGATCTTTCTGTCTGACATTCAGCTATTATACCTGTTGGAATATGTGTTAGTCTTACGGCTGATGAGGTTTTATTAATATGTTGTCCGCCGGCACCAGAAGCTCTAAAAACATCCATTTTTATATCTGCTGGATTAATTTCTATTTCCACATCTTCAACAACTGGAAGTACGGCAACTGTAGCTGCTGAAGTGTGAATTCTGCCACTACTTTCAGTATCTGGAACTCTTTGTACTCTGTGTGTTCCACTTTCATATTTCAATCTACTATAAGCACCTTTTCCTGTAATCATGAAAGATATTTCCTTATATCCACCTAATCCGGTTTCATTCTCATTAAGTATTTCTAATTTCCAATGTTTTCTTTCAGAATACATCGAATACATTCTAAATAAAGTACCAGCAAATAATGCTGCTTCATCGCCTCCAGTTCCTGCTCTGATTTCGCATATAATGTTTTTATCGTCGTCTGGATCTTTAGGGATTAATAAGATTTTTAATTCTTCTTCTAATTTTGGAAGTTTTTCTTTTGCTTCTAAAAGTTCCATTTCAGCCAAATCTTTTAGCTCTGGATCTGATAGCATTTCCTTAGCTTCTTCTAATTGTGCTTGATTTTTTTTATATTCTCTATATTTTAGCACGATAGGTTCCAAATCTGCATGCTCCTTCATATAGTTTTTCCATTCATTTTGTGCGGCAATTATATCTGGATCACTTATTTTTTGTGTTAAATCTTCATATTTTTTTTCAATACCTTCAAGTTTTTGAAACATAAATAACAACTCTCCCTTATTTTTTATTAAGAATTAAGTTCTTTAACAAGCTCTTCAACATCTATTCCGTGTACTTCACATGCTTCTTCAAGAGTTTCTGCTTGTGAGGCAGGACAACCTAAACAATGCATACCAGCAGTTAATAATACTTCTGCCTTATCTGGAAATTCTTGTAATAATTCACCAATTTTTGTATCTTTACTTATCATTACTAACACAACCTTTCTTACTATTACTTCAACATAGTTATTATTCTAACATAAATTTTGCCAAAAGTATAGACAAATGGCAAAATTTATTATATTATCAAAGGCAATGGTTATAATTAATTCAAAAAAATTTATTTCTAAAAAATTTCCAAGCAAAAAATAATTTTAGAGGAGGATTTAATATTAAATTATTAGATTTGTTTTTGGTATTTTTTTTCATTAACTTATTCGTTGTATTTTATATTTTATACGATAAATTAGAAGAAATTATTTCAAAAAATAATCAGGGAGAAAAATTAAAAATCAAACAAAAAAAATCAAGAAAGGAGAAAAATAATTAATAAAAAAATAAAAATAATAATTATTTTATTTTTTAACATATTAGATTTAATTATTTTTTCAGAAATATTTTTATCGAATAAAATAATTATTAACTATGCAATAAATCCATTTAATATATGTGAAAAAATGCCGCAATTGTGGTATTGTATAAAAATAATATATATTTTTAATTATTTAATTATTTCAATTTTAATAATAAATAAAATAGATAAAATAATTAGTAAAAAAAATAAAATAGTTAAAAATAAAAAAATAATTAATAATTTTGAAGAAAATGAAAAATTAAATATATTAATTGGTATAAACGAAAATAATAAAAAAATAATTATTCCAGAAAAAGGATTGTATCAAAATATTTTAATAACTGGAACAATTGGGTCAGGAAAAACAAGTAGTGCTATGTATCCAATTACTGAACAATTAATTGGATATAATTGTTATGAAAGTAATTCTAAAATTGGAATGTTAATTCTAGATGTGAAAGGAAATTATTACAAACAAGTATATGGATATGTAAAAAAATATAATAGGTTAGAAGATTTAATTGTAATTGAATTATGTGGGAAATATAGCTATAATCCATTAGATAAAATAAATATTAAACCAAGTATTTTAGCAAATAGGTTAAAAATAATTATGGAATTATTTTCTGGAAATACTAGTGAATCATATTGGATAGATAAATCAGAGCAAATATTTTGTGAAGCAATAAAATTATGTAGATTATATAATGGTGGATATGTAACATTTGAAGAGCTCCACAATTTAATAACTAATAAAGAATATTATAATGAAAAAGTAAAAATATTAAAAAATAAATTTAAAAAAAATGAATTTAACCAAGAGCAAAAATATAATTTACTGTCAGCGTTAAATTTTTTTGAGAAAGAATTCTTTTCGCTAGACCAACGATCAATAGCATTATTAAAGTCGCAGATTACAAGAATTACAGGTTGCTTCATTTCTGATTATGAAATATTAAAAACGTTTAGTCCAAATAAAAATGAATTAGAATTTTCTGGTATAAAAGATATTATAAATAAAGGAAAAATTGTAGTTTTAAATATGAACATAGCAGAATATAAAAATTTATCAAAAATAATTGCAGCATATTTAAAACTTGATTTTCAATCAGAAGTATTATCGAGATTATCAAAAGGAAATAATGGTAGATCTGTTGCTTTTATATCGGATGAATATCATGAATATATAACAGAAACAGATGCTGATTTTTATGCACAGAGCAGAGAAGCAAAGTGTATTAATATAGTGGCAACTCAGAGCTATAAATCTCTATTAAAAACACTAAATAGTGAAGCTGCCTTGAGTGTTGTAACGCAAAATTTAATAAATAAGCTTTGGTTTAGAACGGATGATATATACACAATTGAAGAAGCTCAAAAACAAATCGGAAAAGAAGAAAAAGAGAAAATTTCGAAGAGCATTTCTGAGAATGCAAAAGAAACCAAATATTCATATATAAGAAAAGATTTTAAATCAAAAGATTCAAATATATCAGAAAGTATAAATTCCAGTTATGAAAAAGATTATGTATTTGATAGTAATTTTTTTACCCAAGAGTTAGAAACATTTTCGGCAGTGGCATTCTTGTCTGATGGATATAGAATATTAAAACCTCAAAAATTAAAATTAATTCCATATTTTCAGAAAGGTAGTGAAAATGATTAAAACAAAGATTAGGTATATTTTTGTATTTTCTTTTGTCTTTTTATTATGTACAACAAAATCGTACGCAGCATATCCAACATTAATTTCAAAATTACAAAGTGCATTTGAAAGTATTCAGTCATGGCTTCTTGCGTTGGCAACACCGGCAGCGGGAATATCAATAGCAACGGGGGCGTTTATGAAAAAATTTAGTTTTGGAGATGATGAAAAAATTAGAACAGGAAAAAAATTAATAAGAACAGCATTATTCTCATATGTATTTATTTTATTACTTAAATTAATATTAACTACTATTTCTAATTTACTTTCTTAATAAGGATGTGATTAATTGGATAGTACAACAATATTAGAAATAATAACAAAAACAATCAATACACTATTTCAAAATTTATTTTCTTCTATAGATAATAATATTTATGCAATTTTAGATGATATAACATTTATAAACAAAGATATTTTGCAAGATAATTTTACTCAAAAAATTATTGGAAATAATCCACATAGTGGATTACTATTAATTGCTAACTCATTAATTATTGGTTTTTCAATTTATTATGCTATAAGATATTTATTTTCTGAATATTCTAATTCACAAGTTGAAAGACCATATCAATTTATTTTTAAATTAATTATTATATCTATTTTTATAAACTCATCTTATTTTATATGTGAAAAAGTAATAGAAATTAATTTTTATATTTCTGGTTCTATCCGATGGGTTGGAGAGCACTTTAGTGGAGAAAATATAAGTTTTGAACAATTAATAAAAAAAATAAATAATATTTTTTTTATTAATTCAACTTTAAATGTTTTTTCTTTTGATGGTATGATAAAAAGCTTTACTTCAATAGGGTTATTAAATCTTTTATTTTCATATTCGTTAAGATATATAATGATAAAAGTATTTATTTTAATTAGTCCAATTATGATTATAACTTTATTAAATTCAACAACATCTTGGATATTTAAATCATGGATGAAATCAGTTTTTTCATTGCTATTTGTTCAATCATTAATTTCAATTATTTTAATAATTATTTTTTCAACGGATTTTTTAGAAAATAATATTTTTTCAAAATTAATCTATATAGGATCTATATATGCATTAATAAAAGCTAATACATATACAGCTCATATTTTTGGTGGAATAGTAACAGATATAAATTCAAATTTAGTAAATATAAAAAAATTAATTAAATGAAAGGAGAAGTATAATTAGAATATTTTGTATGTTTTAATTATACGAGTAAAAATGAAATTTATTTTCCCAAGAAATTATAAATATAAAAATAAATTATTTGGAATTATTGATC
>JAFRCC010000004.1 GCA_017404545.1 Clostridia bacterium | reverse complement strand
TGGAATACCATATGGACCAAGCGTATACTTAAGTGAAGCATATAATAATTGGAGATATGTATGGAGTGGACTTAAAAAGTATAAAGATGGAATAGAAGCAAACGGAGAAGTAAAATATGAAGTAAAAGAAACAGTACCAGATGGATATGAAGAAAAATATACAACAACAACAGAAAATGGAATAAAGAAGATAGAAATAACAAATACTTATGTTCCAGAAAATGTAGACATTTCAGTAGAAAAAATATGGGATGACAATAATAATGAAAATAACAGAAGACCAAGCAGTGTAATGATAACTCCATATGCAGATGGAATTCCATGTGGACCAAGTATATACCTAAGTGAACTAAACGAATGGAAACATAAATGGGAAGGATTGCCAAAATATAAAATGGTAAATTCTGATAGAGTAGAAATTGAATACATAGTTAAAGAAGATATTGTAGATGGATATTTTACAGCTTATGATGTTTCTACAGATGAAAGCGGTAACAAGACAATAAAAATTAAGAACACGTATTCAACCGAAAGAGGTTCATATGATATTATTATTGATAAATTAGATAGTTATACTAATAAAAATCTAAATGGAGCAGAATTCAAAATTAGTGCAGAAAAAGATGGTGAAAAATATGAACTATTTGATAAAAATGGAAATGAAATTGCTCCAGGAAAAATTACAATTGATGGTGAACTTGTTATTAAAGATGTAAATATCTTCAGAGAAGAGACATATACTATTATTTTGGAAGAAACAAAGGCTCCAGAAGGATACATGCTATTGGATGAAGCAATAAAAATTAAAGTTACAACAGGAATAAATGAGTCATATACAGATGAAAAATTTGTAGTTGAATCGGTAGAACTTATTGACAACAACAATCACAATTTGGTTAGTATAAGTAATGAAGATAAATCAATAAATATTGTAGCTAAAAATGAATACTTTGATCTAGCTCTTAGAAAGTCAATTACAAGCGTAGAGTATAGTGATAGCAATGAAGCAAAAATTACACAAGATCAAACAAAAGATAGAATTCCTTTTGTAGATAAAGATGATGAATTATTTAACGGTAATAATACAACCGCTCATTATGGACATGTTAAAAATCATGTAGGTGTATACACTGAGCAAGAAGTAATATTTACACTCAGAGTATATAATGAAGGTGAAATAGATGGATATGCAGAAGAAATTACAGATCATCTTCCAGAGGGACTAGAGTTTGTAAACGATGAGTTTAATGCAGAGAGAGGTTGGACATTAGATATAAATGATAAATCATTAAGAACAGTAAAAACAACATATTTATCAAAAGATAATAATCCAGATAATGATAGATTCAACGCTAAGAACAACTTAATTAGAGCTCTAGATTCATCAAGTGGAAATCTAGATTATAAAGAAATTGAAATTAAATGTAAAATTTCTAGCAAGGTTGCACCAGGAACAGTGCTTACAAATATTGCAGAGATAAGCTTGAGTAAAGCAAATGATAGAACTTCTGAGACAATTGATAGGGATTCTCATACAACTCCAGGTGCCGAGATACCAGAAGACTCTGAAAAGATGCAAAATTACAAGGAAAATGAATTAACAGATAATAGGAATGATTATGTTCCAGGACAAGAAGATGATGATGATTTTGAAAAATTAATTGTTAATATATTTGATTTAGCATTAAGAAAATACATTACAGAAGTTAATGGAAAAGCACTATTAAATACATCTGAAGATGATGCTATATACGAAAGAGAGCCTAGAGTAAATGTAAGTTCATTGAAGGACGGAACAAGCTCAACAGCTACATATACACATACAAAGGAGCCAGTACTTGTATCTGTTGGTGATGTAGTAACATATACATTAGAAGTATTTAATGAAGGAACAGTAGATGGATATGCTGAGTTAATTAAAGATGATATTCCAGAAGGTCTTGAGTTTATAACATACGAAGTTGGAGATGGAAGTATAAACGATATCTATAGATGGAAAATGTTAGATGAAAATGACAATGAAGTAACAGATATTTCTAAAGCTAAATATGTAGTTTCAGATTATTTATCAAAATCAAATGAAAAATCAGTAGAAGAAAATCTAATAAGAGCATTTGAATCAAACCTATCTAAGCCAAATTCTAAATATGTAAAAGTTGAATTCAAAGTTGCTTGCGCAAAAAATTTCACTGGAATTCTTAAGAATGAAGCACAAATTTCAAAAGATGCGGATCGTAATGGCGAATCTGTTAAAGATAGAGATTCACATACAAATCAATGGTTAGAAGAAGATGATGAAGATGTAGAATTCGTAAAAGTAACATATATGGATTTAGCATTGAGAAAATTTATTACAGGAGTAACAGATGGATCAACAGGTGTTACTCAAGAGGTGACATCAAGAATACCAGAAGTAAATGCAGATGCTTTAATTAAAGAAACAGGAACTACTGCTGAATATAATCATACAAAAGAACCAGTACTTGTTCATACATCTGATACAGTAATATACACAATAAGAGTTTATAACGAAGGAAGTAGAAGTGGTTATGCAACTCAAATAAAAGATGATTTGCCAGATGGGTTAGAATATTTACCAAATCACGAAATAAATAAGGAATATGAATGGGTATTAGTTGATAAAAATGATAACCCTGTAACGAACTTAAAAGATGCTGAATATGCAGTTACAAATTATTTATCAAAAGAAAAAGAATCAGATGAGAGACAAAATCTAATGAATTTATTTAATAAGGATACAATGAAGAATCCTGAATATAAAGATGTTAAGATTGCATTTAAAGTAATAGAGCCTACAACATCAGACAGAGTTCTTGTAAATGAAGCTCAAATTAGTGAACAAACTGATGAAAGCGGAAATCATAGAGAAGATAGAGATTCTACACCAAACGAATGGCTTGAAGAAGATGATGAAGATATTGAGAAAATAAGGGTTCAATACTTTGACTTAGCTTTAAGAAAATGGGTAACGAAGGCCATTGTAACTCAAGACGGAGAAGAAAAAGTGATTGAAACAGGACATCACGCAGAGGATGATCCTGAAGATGTAGTAAAAGTTGATCTAAAGAAGAGTAAGATAAATAAAGTCGTAGTTAAGTTTGAATATAAAATCCGTATCACAAACGAAGGAGAAATAGAAGGGTACGCTAAGGAAATCAAAGATTATATTCCAGAAGGCCTAAGATTTGATCCAGCGGATAACCCAACATGGACTCAAATAAGTGAAAATGTTGTTACAACAGAACAGTTGAAAGATACATTATTAAAGCCAGGTGATAGTGCTGAAGTTTCTATTATATTAACATGGATTAATTCAGGAAGTAATTTAGGATTAAAAGTAAATACTGCGGAAATTAGTAAAGATTATAACGATTATGGAACTCACGATATAGATTCAACTCCAGATAACTATGTTGCAGGAGAAGATGATATTGATGATGCACCAATAATGTTAGCATTAAAAACTGGTAATGTAGTATTAGGATATACAATTTTAGGACTAGTGGTTGTATCTATTATTGCTGTAGGTGTTAAAGCTATAAAGAATGGGGACGGAGCAAAAAATTAAAGTCTACATAAAAATATAGGCTAAAAAAATAAAATCCGTAATAACCATAAAGTAAACAAAAGATAAGATATTGGAAATAAGAATCTAAAAATAAAAAACTCTTTCAGATAAAACTGAGAGAGTTTTTCTTTAACAAAAAATAAAAAAATTCAGAAAAATCATCATTTGTACATAATAATATGTTAAAATATATAACATAAGGAGAGATGTTTATGGATATTGAAATTTTAAGTTATTTGCTAATAATAATTGCGGTTATAATTTCGCTATTGTCAAGATGGTATATAAATCATACATACAAAAAATATGCAAATATGTATTGTGAAAATGGAGTTAATGGAGCAGAAGCAGCAAGAAGAATTTTAAATAAAAATGGTCTTGAAAATTCTAAGGTAAATTCTGTGGGAGGATTTCTTACAGACCACTATAATCCAGCAGATAAAACAGTAAATTTATCTGAAAAAATATATACAGAAAAATCAATTGCATCTGTTGCTATAGCTGCGCACGAGTGTGGTCATGCTATACAAGATAAAGATGGATATTTTTTCTTGAGAGCAAGACATGCGATGGTTCCTGTTACAAATATTGCATCTTATGCTGGATATCTAGCCATAGTAATTGGTGTGGCTGCATCACTATTTAATATAATAATGATAGGAATTGCATGTGAAATAGTAATTTTTCTATTTCAAGTTGTAACTTTACCAGTTGAATTCAATGCTTCAAGAAGGGGGTTGAATCAGATAAAAGAATTAGGCCTACTTGGGGAAGCTGAATACAAAGGTGGTAGAAAAGTTTTAATTGCAGCTGCATTAACATATGTTGCGGCAGCAACAGCTGCTCTTTTGCAAGTATTAAGACTTATACTAATATTTGCTAGAAGAAGAGACTAAAATAGTTTTGAGTATTTTTTTGAAATAAAAAAAATAGAAGGGACTTTTATAGTCCCTTTTATTAAATACTAAGTTAAGTTTTTGTAATGATTGAACATATCCATATAAAAGTTATTAGAAGTTTCCTTATATAATTCTAAGTATACATCCATAAGCTCTACAATCGATTCTGGAAGTTTATTTTCTACGTATTTCAATAACTCAGCGGCTTTATTTAATTCTTTTTTGACGCCAATTTCAAGACAACCTGGTGCATAGAAATATTTAGCAAGATTATAGTATGCCCAAGGACACATTGTATATTGCGTACTATCAGCTGCTTTTTCATAGTACTCAAAAGCTTTAGCTAAATTCTTCTTTACAAAGATTCCTTTTCTGTAAAATTCACCTAATTGATTGTTAGCCCAGCTATCTCCATTATCTGCAGAAATCGTGTAAAAATCAATTGCTTTTTCATAATTTTTTTCTTTTTCATAGATGTTACCAAGGTTATTATATGCATATACATTCCCCAGTGAAATGGCTAGTTCAAACATAGCTATTGCTTTTTTCCTATTAATTTTAATATGTGGAATAGTGCCATTTAAGTATATTAAACCAAAGCTATTAAATGCATTAGAGCATTTCAATCTACGTGCTTTGTTAAAATATTTAACAGCAAGTAATAAGTCTCTTTTTGATTTTGTACCAATATTTCCATTGTAATATAAATATCCAATTGCCCATGTTGCAACAGGGTGATTATATTTGCTAGCTGTCATATAATACTGATATGCCTTATCATAACGAGGCTTTCCAGTAATAATACCATTATATTCCATAGAAGCCATTTCAAAGCATGCAAATGGATTTCCTTTGTTTGCTAATTGTTTAATTGCCCTTAGTGACCAGATGCCAGAATTTAATTGTATTTGAACAAATTCCTGAATATCTTTCATTGATATATTTGTATCATAAATACTTTTTTCAATTAAATTGTTAATATTTTCCTCAATATATATGGGTTGTTTTTTCTCCAAAATAATATAATTTAGTGTCCTAATAATAAAAGTGTATAAATCGTTATTATTCAAGCAATTTAATAATTCACTTGAAAGAACACTAGATACATCTGAATCATTTTTTGATATAGAGTATAGTCTTTCACACACCCTATATAATTTTTTATCTTCGTTGATTGAGGAAATTGTATTCGTTGAGTAGTCATAACTATTATCGTTTAATAAATTTATCACATTAGAAATAATAGATGTAAATACTTTCTTATTAGTTTTATAAGAATCAAATAAATCTCTATAATAATTTTTATATTTAATATTAATGGGGCGGAAGCCAGTGCAATAATTATTTACTGTACTATCAGCAACATTTTCTGTATCAAAAAGTATTTCGAATAAATCTGTTTGAACAAAGTATTTATTCTCAGATACTTCTTTAACAACTCTACAGAAGTTGCCAAAAGAAAAGTAATTATCATTGGTATTTAATCTAATAAAATTTTTATTCATAGACGTTCTCCTTAATTTATTACATATAATTATAATGATTTTACATTATTTAGTCAATGAATTCTGTGAGGATTAATTATATATACGTGAATTGAAGTGAATTGACAATTAAATAAATAAATGGTAAAAAAATGTTAGATGAATTTGAGAGGTGATTTTTATTAATATAGAAGTAAAAAATATAAATATAAATTATGAAAAAAAAGGCGAAGGTAAGACGGTTCTTATTCTTCCAGGGTGGGGAACAACAATAGATGTATATAGAAATATGATGAATAGCATTTCTGAATATGCAAATGTAATTGCTTTTGATATGCCAGGATATGGGAAATCAGAAGCTCCAGAAGACGCTTGGGATTCAGATGCATGGGTTGATTTTATAGTAGAGTTAATTGAGTCACAAGGTATAAAAGAATTAGATTTAATCGGTCATTCAAATGGTGGAAGAATAATTATAAAAATGATGAGTAGAGCAAATCTAAGTTTTAAAGTTGGAAAAATTATTTTAATTGGTAGTGCAGGAATTGTACATAAGAAACCCTTAAAAATAAGACTTAAGGTTAAAAAATATAAGTTAGGAAAGAAAATTTTAAATTTGAAGTTTGTTAAAAAATTATTTCCTAATGCACTTGAGAAATTTCAAAAGAATGCTGGATCTGAAGATTACAGAAATTCACCACCAGCACTTAAACAATCTATGGTTAAATTATTAAATGATGATATGAGAGATTTACTTCCTAATATAAAAGTTCCAACGCTTTTATTATGGGGAGAAAATGATACAGCAACTCCTATTGAAGATGCAGAGCTAATGGAAAAATCTATTCCAGATGCAGGCTTAGTTAGAGTGACAGGATGTTCACATTATGTGTTTTTAGAAAAGCCAGCATATATTAATAATATTATAAAAACATTTTTGACGGGAGGTAAATAATGAAGATTTTATTGATAATAGAATTTGTAATAAATGCTTTACTACTTATGTGGTTCCATATGCATATGTTTCAATTAAATTCGTATTTTTTCAAAAAAAATATTAATTGGATAAAAAAAAATAAAATAAAGGTAGTAACCCAATTATTACTTGTAGTTATATCTACAATATTTATACAAATAGATTTTACTTGGTCACAAATAATAGCCGCAGTAATAATGATAAGTTCAATTATCTATAACTTACCAAAAGGAAAGAGCAAAATTCCTCTTAAATTAACAAGTAGAGTTAAGAGAATGTTTGCTACTGAATTAATAATAAATGTTATTATTTTATTTATTTGTGGAATAACAGAATTACCATTAATTAAATTAGAAATAATAAATGTTTTAGCAGTATTTATAGCAATGCTTGCAAATGTAATAAATTCACCAATAGAAGCTGGTGTAAGACAATGGTATATAAATGATGCTAAAAAAATATTAAAGAGCTGTCCTAATCTAACAATTATAGGTGTAACAGGAAGCTATGGAAAAACAAGTGTTAAGAATTTCTTAGCAAAAACACTTTCTGCTAAATATGAAGTTTTAGTAACACCTCTTAACTACAATACAACAATGGGTGTTGTTAGAACAATTAGAGAAAATTTAAAATCAACACATCAAATATTTGTATGTGAAATGGGAGCAACTAAATTAAATGATATCAAAGAAATATGTGATTTAGTTCATCCTCAATATGGTGTTGTTACTTCAATTGGACCTCAACATTTAGAGAGTTTTAAATCAATTGAAAATGTAATAAAAACAAAACTTGAACTTGCAGATAGTGTTAAAGAGCAAGGTGGAACTGTATTTTTAAATTGTGACAACCAATATTTAAAAGAGCAAAATTTAGATATGGATGTTATTAAATATGGAGTTAATAATGATGAGTTAGATTATAATGGTTATGATTTACATTCATCTGAAAAAGGCGTTTCTTTTAAAGTAAAAGATGAAAGTGGAAAAGAAATTGAATTCACAACTAAAGCAATTGGTAGATATAATGTTGTTAATATAATGGCAGCTATTGCAGTTGCAAATAAGTTAGGTGTTAAAATGGAAAGCATGATTCCACGTGTTAGAGAAATAAAAAATGTTGATCACAGATTACAATTAATAAATAAAGGAAGTATTAATGTAATTGATGATGCATATAACTCAAATCCAGTTAGTTCAAAATCTGCTATTGATACATTAGGAGAATTTGAAGGAACCAAAGTAATTGTAACTCCTGGATTAATAGAGCTAGGAGATAAAGAAGATCAATATAACTTTGAGTTTGGTGAGTATATAACAAAAGTATGTGATTATGCATTTATGGTTGGAGAGCATTCAAAGAAAGTTGAAGAGGGAATTAAATCAAAAGGATTTGATGAAAGCAAGATATTTGTGGTAGGAAGTCCACAAGAAGCAATGCAAAAGATTATTTCGCTTGGTATACAAGATAAGATAACGGTTCTATTAGAGAACGATTTACCAGATAATTATAAGTAAAATTGGGGACAGAGCAAAAAATTTCAGATTTTGGGAAAAATTTTTTATTCTATTCCAGTTATTTATTTGGGTTCGAGGAGTGAAATTTTTTGCTCCGTCCCCAAAATTAAGGAGGATTTTATTATGAAGATTAAATTAGGTGTATTTTTTGGTGGAAATAGTGTTGAACATGAGGTTTCAATAATAACAGCTATTCAAGCTATAGAAAATATGGATAAGGAAAAATATGATATTATTCCAATTTATATTACAAAACAAAATAAAATGTATGTAGGAGATTTAGTAGGAGACATCAGAAATTATAAAGATATTAATAACTTAATTTCTAATAGTACACAAGTTACCTTAGCTCCAAAAGACGATAAAGTAGCTCTTATTAGATGTGAGAAGAAAATGTTTGAAAATTCAATATATGATTATATTGATATTGCTTTCCCAATTGTTCATGGTACAAATGTCGAGGATGGTACGTTACAAGGATTCTTAAAAATGTTTAATTTACCATATGTAGGATGCGATGTTGTTTCTTCAGCTGTTGGCATGGATAAATATATATTTAAATGTTTATTAAAAGAAAATAATATTCCAATTATTGATTGTAAATGTTTTACAATGGATCAATATAATGAAAATCCAGATAGCATTACAAAAGTTGTTGAAGAAAATATAGCCTACCCAGTAATTGTTAAACCAGTTAACTTAGGATCAAGTGTTGGAATTAAAATAGCAAAAGACAGAAGAGCTTTAGAAGAAGCTATCGCTGATGCATTTGGATATGCTAAAAAAGTTTTAGTTGAAAGAGCTGTTATGAATTTGAAAGAGGTTAACTGTTCAGTATTAGGCGATTATGAAGAATGTGAAGCTTCTGAATGTGAGGAGCCTGTTAAGACAGATGAAATATTAAGCTTTAATGACAAGTATATTTCTGGTGGAAAGAAAATGGGTGGAACTAAAGGTGATAATGAAAAATCAATGAATGCCGGAGTTCTTAAGTTGCCTGCAGAAATTAGCAAAGAAATGAGAGCTAAAATACAAGAATTAAGTAAGAAAACATTCAAAGTATTAGGTTGCTCTGGAGTAGTTAGAATCGACTACATAATCGACCAAGATACAAATGATGTATTTGTTAATGAAATAAACACAATACCAGGATCATTATCATTCCACTTATGGAAAGCTACAAATCTAAAATATAAAGATTTATTAGATAAATTAATTAACTTAGCATTAAAGAGACAAAGAGAAGAAAAGAATATGACATTTTCATTTGATAGTAATATTCTAGCCGGATATGAAAATGGATTTTGTGGAACTAAAGGAAAATTTGGAAAATAATGCAATTATCATAATGTTCGCTATCGTTCTACTCTTGAAAAATATGAAAATATTTAGTATAATAATCTGAAATATTATTTATGGAGAGAATATGAAAAAAGTTGGCTTTACGATAGGTAAGTTTGCGCCATTGCACAAAGGTCATCAATACTTAATAGAAACAGCATTAAAGGAAATGGATGAGTTATATGTAATTGTATATGAAACAGATTTAATTGATATTTCAGTAGAAAAAAGGGCAGAATGGATTAAAGAGCTATATCCAACTGTAAATGTCATTTTAGCTAAAAATCCACCAAAAAAATATGGAATGGATGAAGATAGTGCAAAAATTCAAACAGACTACTTAAAAAAAGTTTTAGGAGATGTAAAAGGAACTCATTTTTTTTCAAGCGAAAAATATGGAAGTTTGGTTGCTAAAAACCTAAATGTAGAGAATAGAGTGGTAGATTATAAGAGGGAATATGTACCAATAAGTGCTACGAAAGTAAGATCTAATATTGATGAGTATTCAAGATTTGTAAATAAAATTGTATATGATGATATAAAAACTATAAAGAAAAGTTAATACTTATCCATTATAGGGGAAAAGCAAATGTGGATTTTGTAATTAACTTTTCTATTGTTTTGTGTGGAATTTTGTAGTAAAATGTTATTACATGCATAAAAGAGGTGAGAAATATTAGGAGAGTAAAAAAGGTTGTTGTAAATATAAGACACTCACTAAGAGCTTTTATTTTGGGAAGTGTTGCAGTCTTTCTTATTATAGCAATATTGGCAGCCTTCTATAAGCCGGCATATATTGTTACATATAATGGAGAATTTTTAGGTTATTGTAGCAGCAAATCTAAGATGCAAGAACGAATTAATACATATATCTCAACTGGAAACTCAACAAACCAAAATATTGCGTATGTAGATATAGATACTTTACCAGTATATAGTTTAACGTTTCTTAAAAAAAATATTGAGACTTCAGATGAGGAAATATATAGTGCAGTTGCTTCAGCAGGAATAACATACTATCATTATTTCGCGGTTCAGTTAGACGATGAAGATAAATATTATGTTTCAAAGTATTCGGAAGCCGAGCAAATTATTAATGATTTAAAGGCGAAAGATAGTAAAAATATAGATGATATAAAAATAGCAGAAAGATACGATACAAAGCTAGAGGAATTTACGGATATAGAAAAATGTGTTTCTGAACTATACGAAGAAAAAAAAGTTTATGTTACAGAATCAGGAACGCTTACATCGCAATATGTTGAGAGATTAGGACTAGATATGATAGAGCCAGTTAGTGGAATTATTACATCAAGATTTGGTATTCGTGCCAGAGATAATCATAAAGGACTTGATATTGCAAATTCAATGGGAACTACAGTTAGAGCATCAGCAGCAGGAACAGTAACTTGCGCTAGATATAGTGGAGGATATGGAAATTTGGTGATTATATCACATGGAAATGGAATTCAAACATATTATGGGCATAATAGTAAATTCTATGTTACAGAAGGACAGTATGTTGAACAAGGTGAGCCATTAGCTGCAATGGGTTCAACAGGAATTTCAACCGGTCCACATTGTCATTTTGAAATTAGAATAAATGGCGTTGCACAAAATCCACAAAATTATTTATTTATAGGAAGATAAAAGCAATTGTTATAATATTAACAATTGCTTTTGGTTGTCGGAAAAAACTTTGAAGAAATTTTTATGGCATTATTTTTCATTATAATAGTACCTCTTTCCATTAATTTATGAGAAAATAAATCAGGATTGTTAATATATGTGCCAAATTCTGCTATTAGTGCGTAAAAATTCCTTATATATGGATGATTTGTATTTATTTTTGAAAATAATAAATAATATGTAGAATTATATGAATATAGTATAGTATTTTTTGATATATTTGTATAATTTTTTAAATCTACCATATGGTTTGAGAATATACAAAAGTCATCAAAAGATTTAAATGAATATACTAAACAATCTGAATTTGGTAATGCAGATCTTCTTTTGACTTTAATTTTCTTATTTTTTAGTAAAGGAGAGACAGATTTTGTTTCTTCTTTATTTTCTAGTCTAGTTATTATTACAACAAAGTCTCCACTCTCCATTGCTAAAGCTTCGATTTTTATTTTATAGTCCTTAGTAATGAAACCGATTTTTTCTTCGGCTTCTTCTAACATGTCTAAAAATAAATCTTGTGTTTCAATAGAGTTAGACATAAACGAATTAAAGTCTATATTTTTATCAATTAAATCTTGATTACTCAAGATAATTCTAATTTTGTTCTCGTTTAGTTTTTCAAATTTCATAGGCGCCTCCGATATCTTTAAATTTATTATACAATCTATTTATAAAAAAATAAATGAGTAATTTTTGGTAATTTTTATATAGTATATTAAAAAAGTAATAAAACGTACTATGTAATATATCACAAAAATTTTCAAAAGAAAAGTAGCACTTGACAATTAACATAAAAAGTTGTAAAATAATACATAACTGAGAGGCAAGCACTCGAAGTAGAAATTCTGTCTGTAAAAAATAAAATTCAACAGGAGGTATCTATTATGGCACAGAATGTATACGAAAGAATCGAAGAAATCCAGGCGCAGCTTTATGAAGCCCTCAACGGCAATACGAAGCTCGACCTCACCATCGTTGATAAGAACGGTATTACAGCACAGCAGCGTCTCCAGTGGGCTATCGACAGCATTGCTTATATCAAGGCAATTGCTGCAGGTGTTCCTGGCATTGAAGCTGTTACCAAAGGGGACTATATCCTTGAAGGTCTGAACAATCTTCAGGTTGCTGTGTCTATTCTGAATGGCGAATATGGTGTAGAGGCTAAGGTTAAAGCTGAGGATGAGACATCTGTGGTTGACCGCATTAAGGCGGTTTTGGCTAAGAAAAAGGCTGATTCCGACACGAACCTGAAGGCTGAAAATGCTAAGCTGAAGGCTGAAAATGCTGAGCTGCAGGAACGTGCTAAAAAGGCTGAGACCGAGGTCAAGGCCCTCAGAGCAAAGCTTCAGGCTATGGGTATTGCAACCTAATTCCAACCTAATTCGATTCTATAGGACCAAGGGGTTGGCGCGTATGCGCTGGCCCCTTCGGTGTATTCTAACATAAATTATGTAAATCTTGAATAAATTATAAAATATAAAAATTTATACTTGACTTTTAATATGTGGTAGTTGTATAATAACGAATGTCAAGGTAATAATAGATTTACGGGTGATTAGCTCAGTTGGTAGAGCAGCTGACTCTTAATCAGAAGGTCCGGGGTTCGAACCCCCGATTGCCCACCAAAAGAAAAGAATAGCAAGGCTATTCTTTTTATGCTCTATAGAGAAAGGGGGGTCGAAAAGGAGGTTGCCAAGTTTGTGCTGGACGGGAGCCAGCACAGAACGAAGGCAAGAATAGTCCGTTGAGACTATTCTTCCGACGCGCCCGGAGGGAGAACCGTGGACCCCGATTGCCCACCAAAAGAAAAGAATAGCAAGGCTATTCTTTTTATGCTCTATAGAGAAAGGGGGTCGAAAAGGAGGTTGCCAAGTTTGTGCTGGACGGGAGCCAGCACAGAACGAAGGCAAGAATAGTCCGTTGAGACTATTCTTCCGACGCGCCCGGAGGGAGAACCGTGGACTCCGATTGCCCACCAAAAAAAGCATGAATTGTATTCATGCTTTTTACGTTATAAATTTTAAAAACCTCTGGTGTATCCAGAGGTTTTTATCTATTTTGATTCGCCTAAAACTATTGTTAATTCATGCTCTTTTTTATCACGTATTATCTTTAATTTTACTTCATCACCAACTTTATGAGTATTTTTTTGATTATTAAGTTCAGTCATTGTTTTTATATCTTTTCCATCAAATTGAACAATAACATCTCCAGCTTTTATACCAGCTTTTTCAGCAGCTGAGAATTCTTCAACAGATGCTACATATACTCCTTCTGGTAAATTATTAGCTTTAGCGGTTGCTTCATCTAAATCTCTACCAGAAATTCCGATAAATGGTCTTTTTACTTTTCCATTTGTTATTAGTTCTTCATATACACTAATAGTATCATTTATTGGAATTGCAAAACCTATTCCTTCAATACCAGAGCCAGAAAGTTTTAAAGTATTTATTCCAATTACTTTTCCTTCTGAATTTATTAGTGCACCACCACTATTGCCAGAGTTTATAGCAGCGTCGGTTTGTATAACCGTATATGTTACATTATCAGATGTGATGTTCCTATTTGTTGCACTTATAATTCCAGTTGTAACTGTGCTTGGCATATTTAGTGGGTTACCAATTGCCATCGCAAATTCTCCAACTTTTATTTTGCTTGAGTCACCTAGTTCTGCTGCGACAAGTCCAGATTTATCAATTTTTAACACTGCTAAGTCGGTTTGCTCATCGGTGCCAACAATTTCAGCTTCATATTCGGTTTCATCATTATAAAGTGTTACTGTAATATTTGTCGCTTGGCTTACTTGGTAATATGAAGAATTACTAGCCGAAGAAACAACGTGGTTATTTGTTAAAATATAGCCATCATCAGATATTATTACTCCAGATCCAGTAGCTGTTGCTGTAGAGCTATTCATTCCATAATATGAATAATATGGAGAGCTTACAGAATAGGTTACTTTTATACCTACAACTGAAGGTAAAACTTTGTTAGCGACTGCGATGCTGGTATCAGAATATCCAGCAATTGATACAGCTGTGTTACTTGATGTTGTATAATTTTCTATTTTTGTTTGTGAATCTTCCGTAGCATTTTCTTCTTCGCTTGTTGAATTTGAAAAGAAGTTATCCGAAATAGCCTCTCTAATAGGTGGTACGCTTAAGCATGTGCCTACTATAATAAAAGATCCTAAAATTCCAGCAATAAATGGAATAAAAAATCCTCTTGTGAAGCCAACTTTTGCTTTTGGAATAGCATATGAATTTTCTTCACTTTTTACTGTCTTAAATGAATTTTTTTCATCAGACATAATAATCATCCCTTTCTATTATCAAGTAGATATTTTATTGAAATCATTATAAACATAATAACTTATTCATGATATATAATACAATACAAATGTGAAAAATTTGTGAAAAAAATGTTTAAATTTTAGGGCAAACCTTAAAATAATCTTAAAACTACGGGGATTGGAATACACAGATTGTTAATCTTTTTATGTATAAAAGTTATTGTGTGGTCAGAAAAAATGTTATATAATGTCGAAAAACATAAAGGAGTGCGTTATGTACTATGAATAAAAGCGTTATAAGTTTTTTTAAATTTGTAATAATTATTGGCGTAATTATTGCAATTGCTATTCCGGTTGCTAAAAAAGGTTTTGAAATGCTAGATGAGAAGAAGTATGCAGATATAGAAACAGATTTATTATTAATACAAGCAAAAGTTAAGGTTATAAAAGGCAAATCAGATGTAAATTCAAATACAGATGCATATGTAGGGGAAAAAGTATCTGAAAGTAATAATGATAAAGTTAAAGAGACATTAAAAAAAATACAGATAAGTGAAGAGAATTTTGATAAATATTTTATACTAAACTCAATAGATTTCGAAAAAATGGGAATTCAAAGTGAATTAAAAAATAAAGAAGATTCTGTATTTGTGGTTAATTATAATGAAACAGAAGTAATATATACAAAAGGAATAAAGGTAGATGGAAAAGTAAAGTACAAATTGTCGGAGATTGTAAAAGGTGTAGAAAAGAAAGAATGGATATTACATAATAGAATGATAGAGTAGAGGTAGACAAATGAAAGAAAAAGAATTAGAGAGATTAACGGAAATTAAAAAAATTGATAACTCAGTATATGATGAGGGATATGAGTATATATGTGGAATAGATGAAGCTGGTCGTGGACCACTAGCAGGTCCTGTTGTTGTAGCTGCAGTAATAATGCCAAAGGATTCAATGATTGAAGGCGTAAATGATTCAAAAAAAGTGTCAGAAAAAAAGAGAGAAAAATTGTATGATTTGATAACGGAAGAAGCTATTGCATACGGAGTAGGAATTGTTGATCAAAATGAAATTGACAGAATTAATATTTTAAATGCAACCAAAGCTGGTCTAACTGAGGCTGTTAAGTCGTTAAAAACAAAGCCGGATGTAATTTTAGTTGATGCTTTAACAAATATAGATACATGTGGTATCCAATATCGCTCAATCGTTAAAGGGGATGCTAAAAGTTACTCAATTGCTGCAGCATCAATTATTGCCAAGGTAACGAGGGATAGAATTATGCGTGAATGGGATAAAATATATCCACAGTATGGTTTTGAAAAACATAAAGGGTATGGTACAGCAGCACATATAGCAGCAATAAAAGAACATGGATTAAGTCCACTACATAGACTAAGCTTTGTTAAGAATATTATCGGTGAAAAAGATTAAAGATATAGGAGATGAACAAATGAATATATTAGAAATAATCGCAAATAAAAGGGATGGATTGAAACTTTCAAAGGAAGAAATAAATTATTTTATAGAAAATTATACTAATGGAAAAGTAACAGATTATCAGGCAGCAGCATTAGTAATGGCAATTTATATTAATGGTATGGACTATGAAGAGACAACAAATTTAACGCTTGCTATGGCAAATTCTGGAGAGGTTTTAGATTTATCTGATCTTGGATTAGTTGTTGATAAGCATAGTACCGGAGGAATTGGAGATAAAATTACTTTAATTTTAATGCCAGTTATTGCTTCTATTGGTATTCCTGCTGCAAAAATGTCTGGGCGAGGATTAGGCTTCACAGGAGGGACTATAGATAAACTTGAATCGATTCCAGGATACGATACAGGGATAAATATAGAAAAATTTAGAGAAAATGTAAAAAAGATTGGTATTAGCTTAATGGGTCAAACATTAGATTTAGCACCAGCAGATAAAAAATTGTATGCTCTTAGAGATACAATTTCGTGTGTAGATAACATTCCATTAATTGCTTCAAGCATAATGAGTAAAAAGATTGCAGCTGGTGCGGAAAAAATTGTGTTAGAAGTTACCGTTGGTAGTGGTGCTTTTATGAAGACTATCGAAGATGCAAGAAAATTATCTGAGACCATGATTAGTATTGGAAAGCTTGCAGATAAGGAAACAATCTGTGTACTTACAAATATGAATGAACCAATTGGTTATTCAGTTGGTAATTCACTAGAAGTTAAAGAAGCAATCGAAGCTTTAAATGGAAATATGCAAGATGATGTTAAAGATATCATATTAGAGCTTGGAAGTAATATGATGAAGCTTGCTGGTAAAGGCGATAATGACGAAGATAATAAAAAAATTATTATGGAAAAAATAAATAGTGGTGAAGCATTAAATAAGTTCAAAGAGCTTGTTCAAAATCAAGGAGGAGATGTATCTTATATTGATTATCCAGATAAGTTTGAAAAAGCAAAATATATAATGCCAGTTATAGCAGAAAAAAATGCATATGTAAAAGGCATGGATAATGAAGAAATAGGATATATTTCATGTAGCCTTGGTGCTGGAAGAATGAGAAAAGAAGACACAATTAATAATAGAGTTGGAATCACAATTAATAAAAAAATAGGTGACAAAGTAGAAAAAGGAGAAATAATAGGATATATTCACGCAGATGATGAATTAAAAGGAGCTCTTGCAATTAAAAAATTACTTAATTGTTATACTTGGTCTGATGAATTTGTTGAAAAAGAAAGAACTGTTATTGAAATTATTAAATAAAGAATAATTATATTTAAATATCAATTAATATGTTTAAAAAATAATATTAGGAAGATTTTTGTACGCAATTTTCCATCAAAAAGAAAGGAACACACTATGTGTTCCTTTTACGATTATTTATTCAGTTAATTTCCATATAGCTTTAATATATATTTCTATTGCAGTAAATAAATCTTTTAAATTAACATATTCATCTGCTTGATGACACATATCAACATTGCCAGGCATATTTGCACCAAATGATACTACATTTTTAAATGCTCTCGCGTATGTAGCACCATTACATGTTATAGGCTCTGTATTTTGTCCAGTAACACTATTAAATATATCGCATAGAGTTGTTACTAATGAATCAGTTTTAGGAACATATAATGCCTGTTTTTCATCAGAAAATTTAACAAAAATATTTGTATATTCTTGAACATTATCTGTTATTTTTTGTTTTACTATTGATGAATAAATTGTAACTGGTATACGAATATTTAATCCAATTGTTAAATTATTATCTTTAAATTCTGCATTAGAAACATTTAGTGTCAAATTTCCTGATTCATCATTACAATCAATTCCAATTTTTTCTCCATTAATTGTTGTATTTATTTTTTCATCTATAAATTTAAATATTGGTACATCAATGTAGTTTTTATCAAATATTCTATTTAATATAATTAATAATCTTGAAAGAGCATTTACTCCAAGTTCTGGAAATGCAGAGTGAGCTGCGACTCCGTTTGATGTTAAATGAATAAATCTATCATTTTCAACTGAAACATCAATGTGGAAATTTAGGTCTTCAATTAATTTATTTAAGTCGCCAACAACTTCATTTGTATCTAAGTTATTTACTTCAAGTGTACAAGTTGCGATTTTAGGAACAATATTTATTGCATTCGAGCATTTAAAATCTCTTAATATAATTTGGGCATCAGCCTGTATATGTGAATCTACATATGCATTTAAAAATCCTTTTTCCGCATAAATAACTGGAAAATCTGCATCCGGACTAAAACCCATGGTTGGAGCTTCTTCATGCTCTTTATAGTATTCAATACATTTCCAAGATACTTCTTCATTTAATCCAAGAATTAATCTAACTCTTTTATTTGGTTTTATCTTATCCATTACATATTTCATTGCATAAAGTGAAGCAACAACTGGTCCTTTATCATCAATAGCTCCACGTCCATATAATCTATCATCTTCGATAATTGGATTAAAAGGTTCACATTTTGTCCAACCATCTCCAGCAGGAACAACATCCAAGTGCCCAATTATTCCAAGAATTTCAGTACCTTCACCAAATTCTACATAACCACAATATCCATCTATATTTTTTGTACGAAATCCCATAGATTTAGCTAAGTCTAAAACATATTTTAAAGCTTTATCACATTCTTCACCAAATGGTTTTTGAGGGTCAATATCTGACTCAACGGAAACACTTGGAATTTTTATTAATCCACAAAGTGTATCTAAAATATTTTCTTTATTTTCATCTATAAATTTATTAATCATAAACTTTCTCCTTTTCATGAAATTATATACAAAAAAAATATAAAAATAAATAATAAAAAATAAGTTATTTAATTAATTATTGAAATGTAGACTTTTAAATAACGTTTTGTTAAAATTTATTTTGAGAGGGGAGATACATATGGAACTATGGATTATACCGGTAATTATTGTTGCAGTTTTTATATTAATTTTTATAATAATGTACAATAATCTTTTATCAAAAAGAAACAAAGTAAAAAGATCTGTATCAGGGGTTGGTGTGTATTTAAAACAAAGATTTGATTTAATTCCAAATTTAGTTGAAATATGTAATAAATATTCAAATTATGAAAAGGAAATTCTTGAAAAAATAGTAAAACTAAGAAGTGAATATGTACCAGAAGAAGATAAGGATTTTGAAAAAGCAAATGAAATAAATTCAGAAATGAATAAAATAATTGGAATAGCAGAGGAATATCCTGAATTAAAAGCAAGTGAACAATATTTAAATCTACAAAAAAGTTTAGAAAAAATAGAAAGTCAAATTCAAGCAGCAAGAAGAGCATACAATATAGATGTTACAGAATATAACACATCGATAGAATCTGTTCCAACAAATATAATAGCAAAATTATTTAAATTTGAAAAAGCTAATCTATTTGAAGCAACTTCTGAAGAGAGAGAAAATATAAAAATAAAATAGGAAGAGAGAATAAATATGGGGAAAAAACCAGAAACAAGCTTTGAAAATTTTTATGATAAATTTGACCAAACAGAATTTGAGGAACCATGGAAAAGAACCATTAAGTCTAAAAATAGAGCAATGAAAATTTCATTAATAATAAGTGGAGTTTTAAATACAATAGAGACTTTTTTCTTTACTAAAGATTTTATTGATTTAGCAGAAAATAGCATATTTCAATTTATGTTGTGCTTATTACTAATTTGTTTTAATACAGATATTTTTGTGATATTTTTTTCGTATATATTTAGAAGTAAAAAAAATGATGTAAAATATTCTGAAATGTATAAACGTAGTTTAATCGGAGGAATGTTAAATAATTTTTATAGTGATGTAAATTATCAACCTTTTTCTGGTATATCAAAAAATATATATGATAGTGGTTTATATAGAGAGTATTACAATAAATATTATTCTGATGATTTCGCAGAAATGATGTTTAAAGAAAAGTATTCAGTTAGACTTGCAGAAGTATATACTGCATTTGAGGATACAAATATAGATTCAGATGGACATACACATACAACCATAGCAACGAAATTTTATGGATTATTTGCACAAATATTTTTAACAAAAAGTATTGGATGTAATCTAAGAATAAGACAGAATCAGTTATTCAAACAATATAATGAAATTGAAATGGATTATGCGGAGTTTGAAAAAATGTTTGATGTAGATACAGATGATAGAATTAAAGCAATGCAAATTCTAACACATGATGTAATGGAAGAATTAATTAATTTTAAAAAGAATACAAATTGTAATTATGATGTCTTTATAAAGGGAAACATCTTGTATATAAGATTACATACGGGTCAAATATTTGAGTCTGTAATAAATAAAAAAGAAGTTATTCATAAAAATACAGCACATCGTTATTTTAATATTTTAAAATTCCTATATAATTTATCAGATAAAATATTAACAATAACAGAAGATGATAATATTTAAGAGTGCTAGATAGCTCTTTTTTCTTAGTATTATTGAATAAACAATTAATATAAATATAGAGATTTTTTTAATTAAATGAAGTTGGTATTTAATAATGGAAAATAATATTAAAATAATTTAAGTAGATAATAAAAATGATGCTTTAGAATGTAATAAATTATTGGAAAAATTAATTCAAAGTGAGAGACAATTCAATGATAATGTTAATCAAAAATATAAAGTAAGTAATTGGTTTGAAAACTTATATAATGAAAACAAAAATGCTATATTTGTTGCTAAGAAAAGTGAAAAAGTAATAGGATATATCTATGTAAATGTATTAGAAAACAATGAAAAAGCAAAGAGCTTGTACGAAAATGTAGGGTATAATAAATTTGAATTAAAATTGAAAAAAGAATTATAAAAAGTAAAGTTGGTGATTATATGAGTGAATTATCTGAAGAAATTAGAAAATTATTATTAGAAAAACAAGATATAAAATATAGAGATTTTAGTAAATCTTTATGTCTTACTTCAAAGAATGAAATGATTGGAGTACGTACTCCGCTGATTAGAGAAATTGCCAAAAAGTTTGAAGTAGAAAATATAGAAAAATATATTTTTGATAAAGATATTAAATATTATGAAGAGCTTCTTTTAAGAGGAGTTTTAATTGGAAATAAAAATAATAGTCTGGAAGATACATTTAAATATTTAAAATATTATATTCCATTAATTGATAGCTGGGGAATATGCGATGGTACATGTGCAAGCATAAAAATAACAAATAAAAATATTGACGAAATGTGGAACTTTTTACAGAATTATATTAAATCAGATAAAGAATATGAAATAAGATTTGCAGTTGTAATGTATTTAGATTATTATACTAAAACAAAATATTTAAAGAAAATATTTAAACAAATTGAGCAATTAAAAAATGATGAGTACTATGTAAAAATGGGAGTAGCTTGGTTTATTGCAGAAGCATATATAAATAACAGGGAAGATACATTAGATTTTTTAAAGAATACTAAAATAGATAATTGGACATATAATAAAGGAATTCAAAAAATTAGAGAGAGCCTTAGAGCAACTCCAGAAGAAAAAAATATGCTTAATAAAATGAAAAGAAAATAATAATATTATTATAACAAAAGGAGCTCGGTGAAAATCACCGAGCTCTTTTTGCTCTTTTTCTGATTAAAGTCCGAGGCAATGTTCGCAGAAACTATCGTAGTCTTCTTTTTCCTCATCATCCATTCTTTCATAGGATTCATAAGGAGTAAGGAGTTCACCTTCATCAGCAATGATGTTTTCATCGTAAACACCTTCGGTGTCAATAACTATACGATGTCTATTGCTGAGGTCTGCAACCTCTCGAGCCTGTTTAGCCATCTCTTCAGGTGGGCCACCTTTAAGATCCCAGGAATCAACGATGGTTCCTTTATCGACTCCAAAGAGGGTTTCACCAACAATGATGTGTCCCGACTTGAAACCGTATTGAAGGTCTTCGAGGGCTTCGTACTTTCCAGATTTTTCTGCCATGATAAATCATCCTTTCTATAGCAGATCAAAAGATTTATATTTTTACTCTATGCTTACAACATAGGATATCATTATACCATACATGAAGTGTTTGTCAATACAATTAAAAAAGAAAACACTGAAACAAATAACTTAATAATAAACAAAAAGTGGATAGAATGTGATATAATAGATGCAGAATTTGAAAAAAATATATGAATGGAGACTAATAATGAATAAAAATGAAATAAGAGAAAAATTACAAGAAAAAAATCAATATGATGAATTTACATTGAACTGCTTAACAGAGTACCTGATGGCTGTTCAAAATTCATTGCCTGAATATATAACGATTGAAGAAGCAATAAAAAGATTTACAGAAGATGATAGAATAAAAGGTGGAATAAAAGTTGTAGAGCAAATAGGAACAACCGGTTTTGAAGCATCATATAACATGGAGGAAAAATGTATTTATACAACGAGTAAAAATGACGATATATATTCAAAATTAATGCTATTTCATGAATTTACTCATGTACTTTCAATACAGGAGCTAGGAGAAAATATTAAAATTGGATTAAAGGATACATCAAAAGGTGATTTGTACAATGTTGGCTTTAACGAAGCAGTAACTGAGTACCTTACATTTAAATTAATGAAAGATAATTATAACTACGAAGTACCAACGGGATATTTAATTATTGTGGAGCAATTAATTAACTTGATGGAATTAGTACCTGCATCAGAGATAATAGATTGTTATTTTTATAATTGCAATAAATTTGATGATATGTTAAGAAAACATGGAGTTGATAATGTTGAATTATTAAGAAGTATATTTGATATTTTACGAAATAAAGAGAAAACAATACTACAAATTAGGAGAAAAGAAGTTATAGAAGAAAATGATACATTAATGCTAGTAATAAAAGACGATTTATATTTGCTATATACAAAAAGATTTTTACCAGTTGATTCAATTGAAAAGTTTGAAGAAAAAATAAAATTCGTGAGTCAATTTATGAAGCAGCATGATTCAATGAACTATGTTGATGAATATGGAACAGCTATTGATATTTTATGTGATAAAGAAGAATTGGTTGAAATGGGGTTTGATGATGAACAGTTATCCAAAATAATAAAAAAATATGGAATAGATTTAGATGATTTAAACCAGTTTCTTAATTTTAATTTTTTGGATGCAACTTGTACTGACGCAGGAGATCCAGAAAGAACTAGTAAGGCAATCGAAATGTATGAAACCTATGGAAAGATTGGTAAGGATAAATATGTAGATTTAACAAGTAGATTTATAATTAAATTATATGATGATTTCTTTCTATCTAATCCAGATAATGGAAAAGATTTATCTGATAATATGAAAATTCTTGTTATAGGAATGTTTTTAAAACAACATCCACAATATGATTTTGATGAGTTAGAAATAAAAAGAATTAATTATCATTCTGGAGAAAGTAGAAGCTCTATGATTATTATAAAAACAATGGATAATCGAACACACTTTGTAGAGTATTCCTTAAACAATGAATTGAATCCAACAGTAGTCCAAATAGAAAAAAATAAATATATTCTAAATTATGGAGGAGGTATCTTTAGAATAGAAGTTGATATTGGAGAAGAAGCAGTATCTATATCTAATCTAAGTAATCCACAAATGAAAATTGAAGCAAATGTTGTTTATACAAAAGGAAGTAATTATGAATATATACAAAATAGAGCAAATGGTGATGCTAATCCGAAATCAAAAGAAAAATATACTCAGATATTGGAAATGTGCAAGCAAAGAATACAGAGAAGAAGAAAAGTAAAAAATATTAATCATACAGATATTGAGTAAATTAAAGGGAGGAAAAATACGAATAACTACAACATTAATTGATAAAAAGGATAATTTTAAGCCTGCTAGAACGTCAACTTCAGCAGGCTTAAATCTGTTGTTATTTATATTAATTTTAGTTAAAAATAAATTCTTTTATTAAAATTCACAATTACCAGGTGTTCTAGGGAATGGAATAACATCTCTTATATTTTGCATACCAGTTAAATACATGATTGCTCTTTCAAATCCAAGTCCAAAACCACTATGAACTACACTACCATATTTTCTTAGATCTAAATACCAATCATATTCTTCAATTGGCATATTTAATTCTTTCATTTTACTAACAAGTTTCTCATAATTTTCTTCTCTTTGACTTCCACCAATTATTTCACCAATTCCAGGTGCTAATAAATCAGCTGCTGCAACAGTTTTACCATCTGGATTTTGCTTCATATAGAATGCCTTTATTTCTGCGGGATAGTCGGTTACAAAAACAGGTTTTTTAAATACTTGCTCGCATAAATATCTTTCATGCTCTGTTTGTAAATCTGTGCCCCAGCTAACAGGGTATTCAAATTTATCATTAACTTTTTCAAGCTCTTTTATAGCGTCGGTGTATGAAATTCTAGCAAAATCTGAATTAATTACGTTATTTAGTCTTTCTAATAATCCTTTGTCGATGAAATTATTGAAAAATTGCATTTCTTCAGGACAATGCTCTAAAACATATGAAAAGATATATTTTATCATTTCTTCAGCTAAATCCATATCGTCTTTTAAATCTGCAAAGCAAATCTCCGGTTCAACCATCCAGAATTCAGCAGCATGTTTTACAGTATTTGAATTCTCAGCTCTGAAAGTAGGTCCAAATGTATATACATTTCTAAAAGCAGTTGCATATGTTTCAACGTCTAATTGACCACTAACTGTTAAGTGAGCAGGTTTATTGAAAAAGTCTTGTGAATAATCAATATTTCCATCTTCAGTTTTTGGAATATTATTGAAGTCGAAAGAGCTTACATTAAACATTTCGCCAGCACCTTCGCAGTCACTTGATGTGATAAGTGGTGTATTTACATATACAAATCCTTTATCTTGGAAGAACTTATGAATAGCATATGCTAATGTACTTCTAACTCTGAAAACTGCATTAAATGTATTTGTCCTTGGACGTAGGTGAGAGATAGTTCTTAAATATTCAAATGAATGTCTCTTTTTTTGTAATGGGTATTCTTGAGGACATAAGTTCTGAACTTCTACGGCTGTTGCTTGAATTTCAAATGGTTGTTTAGCATTAGGTGTAAGAACTAAGGTACCAGTTACTGCAATTGAAGAGCTTATTGTTAATTTGCATATTTCTTCAAAATTAGACATTGTGTCGTTAAAAACGATTTGAACATTGCTAAAAAATGAACCATCGTTTAATTCAATAAAACCGAATGTTTTTGAATCACGAACAGTTTTTACCCAGCCTTCAAGGGTAACTTCTTTGTTTTCATAATCGTGTATATTTTTAAATAAATCTTTTATAGTTAATTTTTTCATAATATATTTTGTTAGATAATCTAACAATCTCCTTTCTGAATGATTACAATGAATATTTTATGGATATGCTCCAAAATATTAAATGTTTTCTAGATTATATGACGTAATAAACAAAAAAGCAAGGAGGATAGGAATTTAATCCTAATCCTCCTTGTTTTTTTGTACTTTTTTGTCTGCTGGGGACACTGCAATAGCAAAGATAATTGTGTAAAACCAGATATAAACCATTGCCAAAGTGCATGCTGTTCCACTGAGCGAATAGTTCTGTGAAATTAAGCCAGAAACAAAGAATGTTACGCAGACAATCTCGGGGATTACAAATGGTATGCCCCACTTTAAAATCCGAGCCTTATTCATACTAGTCATATTTACGACCTCCTAAAAAAGTATTTTTCTATTTTAATATAAATTTATGCTTTTGTCAAGTTAAATATGAAAAAATTATGGAAATGCGAAATCCCCCGAAGCACTTGCGTGCAACGAGGGATTTGCTTTTACCAAGAAACATGGTGGTTGCCAACGTGTGTGACGTCGCCGGTCTGCCATACATGAATGATATTGCGCTCGGCAGCTGAAACCGTAACCTTCTGGACACGTACACTTCTGTAGACAGGCGCATACAGGTAGAATGTGTAGGTGCCATTGCTATTATTGATGCAGACACCATAGACGTCAATCGAACCTCTGCAACCTTCATTTACCTTCTTTACCAGATGAACCTGGTCGGGATTTACACGGACCTGGCTAGCGTAGGAAAGTGTGTTGGCAACTCTAATTAATACTTCACTCATAATAAAACCTCCATTTTTGAGTGGCCCCGTAGGGCATTTGCGAATTTGGTATATTAACCACGTACAATTTGAGTTTAACATAATATTTGAAAAAAGTCAACTAAAAAGGATGGTTCTGTTTCACTCGAAAACATTTCCGAACGAAGTAGAACCATCCTTTTTTATCCTTTTGAAATTCTATTAGTAAAATTTTCTTTTGATAAATCTAATTTTATATGAACATCCTGTAGTTGATCTCTTGTAACATTTCCAGGAGCACCCATCATTAAATCCTGTGCTTTGCTGTTCATTGGAAATGCTATTACATCACGTATTGTATCTGATCCTGTTAATAACATTAAAATTCTATCAATTCCAGGTGCTATTCCGGCATGAGGTGGTGCACCAAATTGGAATGCATTGTATAATGCTGCAAATTTTTCTTCTATTATATCTTTTCCGTATCCAACGATTTCAAATGCTTTTTCCATTATTTGGGAATCATGGTTACGAACTGCACCAGATGAAAGCTCTATACCATTACATACTATATCATATTGGTTGGCTGTTATATCTAAAGGTTTCTTTGTTTCTAGAGCTTCTAAACCACCTGTTGGCATTGAGAATGGGTTGTGGCAGAATGCAAGTTTCCCACGATCATCCAACTCATACATTGGAAAGTCTGTTATCCAACAGAATTGGTATAAACTATCGTCAATTAAGTCTAATCTTTTTCCTAATTCAGTTCTTATTTGACAAGTGTATTCAGTTGCTTTTTTCTCGTTATCTGCTATAAAAAATATTGTGTCATCTACCTCTAATCCAGCTAAATTTTTTAATTCTAACTTTAATTCATCTGGAATAAATTTATCTATTGGTCCTTTGTACGACATGTCTTCTTGAACTTCTAAATATCCAAGTCCTCCCATACCAAGACTTTGTGCAAAACTTAGCATTTTTTCGTGAAATCCCTTTGATTGACGCCCTTTAATTTTTATTGCTCTAACAGTTCTATTCTGAAATGGTTTGAATGTACATTTATTAAAAAATTCAGACAAATCAATAATGATTAATGGATTTCTTAGGTCTGGCTTATCACATCCGTATTTTAGCATTGATTCTTTATATGGAATTCTAGGAAATGGGTAAGCAGCAACTTTTTTCTCTGAGAATTTTGTGAATGTGTTATAAATAACAGGTTCCATTACACTGAAAACATCCTCCTGAGTTGCATATGCCATTTCCATATCTAACTGATAGAATTCACCCGGAGCACGATCAGCTCTTGCATCTTCGTCTCTAAAGCATGGTGCTATTTGGAAATATCTGTCGATTCCAGATACCATTAATAATTGTTTATATTGTTGTGGTGCTTGTGGAAGTGCATAGAATTTTCCAGGATGAACCCTACTTGGTACTAAATAGTCTCTTGCACCTTCTGGTGATGAAGTAGTAAGTATCGGAGTTTGCACTTCTAAAAATCCTTGTTCTACCATTTGAGAGCGCAAGTATTGCAAAACTTCAGCTCTTAATTTTAAATTTTCTTGTAATTTTTTTCCTCTTAAGTCTAAAAATCTATATTGAAGTCGTAAATCTTCTCTAACATCTTGATTAACATTTACCTCAAAAGGTAAATCCTTTATTCTTTTTCCTAAAATTTTAATATCACTTATAACAACTTCAACTTCACCAGTTGGTATTTTGGGGTTATAAGTATCCTCATCTCTTTTTCTAACTGTGCCAAAAATGGTTACTGTTGATTCTACAGGAATATGTGATGCAAAATCAACCATTTTTGTTTCACCCGATGTTACAACTTGTGTTATGCCATACATGTCACGTATATCCAGAAAAACTAGTCCTCCTAAATCACGTATTGTTTCTACAAAACCTGCAATTCTAACTTCCTTTCCAACATCAGAAATACGAAGTTCACCGCAGGTATGTGTTCTGTAAATGTTTGGTTCCATAAAATATTCTCCTTTCATAATTAAAATAATTACCTATTTCTGCAAGTGGAGAATTTATATAAACAAAAATCGTCCACTGCATAAATGCAGGGACGAATAATTTCTTCGTGGTGCCACCCGGCTTCGAAAAATAAATCTACAATTTATTTTTCCTTAATTTAAAATGTTGCTCCAATGTGTTGGTCAATTAGGGTTTCCTAATAAAGGCTCTCAGCGCAATCACCTTTAATCTCTTTTAGATCTTTCTAATTGCTCGTCATCTTCATCACAACTATAGATATAAAGCCCATTTTACAAGAAAATGTATTATTTGTCAAGTTTCCATAATTACGATTCCAAAAATAGATTAATAATATTATATTGTTTTTTACACGTAATTGTGTTTTAATTATAGACAGTTAAGGTTTTAAGGGGTTAGGTATGAAATTAGTTATTCAAAGAGTAAAATATGCAGAAGTTAAAGTTGATGGGAAAAGTATTGGAAAAATAGATAAAGGATTTCTTGTTTTACTTGGTGTAGGACATGATGATACGCAAGAAATTGCAGATAAATTTGTAAAAAAAATAATTAATTTGAGAGTGTTTGAAGATGAAAATGGAAAAATGAATAAATCAATAAAAGATGTAAATGGAAATATACTCATAGTATCTCAATTTACACTATATGCAGATTGTTCACATGGAAATAGACCAAGTTTTATAAATGCTGGAGCTCCAGATAAAGCAAACGAATTATATGAATACTTTAAAGAAAAATGTAAGGAATATGATGTCCCAGTTGAATCGGGAATTTTTGGGGCAGATATGGCAGTTGAATTGTTGAATGACGGACCTGTTACAATTTTATTAGATGATAATAATTTATAAAGCATAAAATGTAATATTGAATATTTTTTATAAGTTTGATAAAATATGCCTATGATTGAAAGGAAGTATTGAAAATTATATGGAAGACAAAATTATAAGCTTTTTAGCTTTTGACGGGAAAGTTAATATAAAGTGTATTAACTCTACAAATCTAGTTGAGGAGGCACGAAAAATTCACGATTTAAGTCCAGTTACAACAGCTGCACTTGGAAGATTATTAACGATGGGATGTTTGATGGGAAGTAATTTAAAAGAAAAAAATGATAAAATTACTTTACAAATTAAATCAAATGGCCCAATAGACACTATGATTGTTGTTGCCAATAAAAATTCTACTGTGCGTGGATATATAAAAAATTCAAATGTAGATGTGCCACTTAAATCAAATGGAAAATTGGATGTAGGCTCAGCTGTGGGAAAAGACGGAATGCTCTATATTATAAGAGACATTGGACTAAAAGAACCATATATTGGTTTAACACCTCTTGTTTCTGGAGAAATAGCAGAGGATTTTACGGAATATTTTGCAAAGTCAGAGCAAGTTCCAACTGCGATAGCTCTTGGTGTGCTTGTTGATAAAGATGGTGTGAAGAGCGCTGGTGGGTATATTGTACAATTGATGCCGGACGCAACAGAAGAAGATATAACAAAAATAGAGAAAAACCTAAAGAAAATGCCACCAATAAGTAAATTATTAGAAAAGAATATGTCACTTGAAGACATAGCTGGTTTAATTACAGGTGATGGCATGTTATTTATGGTGGGAGAAGATTTATTCCCAGAATATAAATGCGATTGCAAAAGAAGTAGAATAGAGAAAGGTTTGGTTTCACTGGGGGCAACAGAGCTAGATGATATGATAAATACAGATGGTAAGGCTGAAGTTGAATGTAAATTTTGTAAGAAAAAGTACGTATTTTCAAGAGCAGATTTAGAGAAACTAAAACAAAAATGTAAATAAATAATGAAGGATTTTGAATAGATAACATCTGTTTGAAATCCTTCAAATTTTTTTGAAAAAAAATATATATTTCTTTCCTGTATGATATAATATGTAAAATAAAATCATAACAAATGAAAAGATATATAAGCATATAAACAAGAGAGAGAGATGATTTTTATGAAAACAATGGTAATGAAATTTGGAGGAAGCTCTGTTGCAGATGATACCAAATTAAATTTAGTTGCACAAAGGATAGTTGAAAATAAAGACAAAGCGGAAAATATAGTAGTTGTTGTTTCTGCACAAGGAAAAACTACAAATAATCTTATAAGTGAAAGTGAAAGTTTGTCTAAGACTCCTAACGAAAGAGAAATGGATATGTTACTTTCTGTTGGAGAGCAAATTACTGCGTCGAAGTTAAGTATTTTACTTAATGAAATGGGATATAATGCTATTTCTTTAACTGGATGGCAAGCGGGAATAAAGACTAATTCTGTATATGAAAATGCCAAAATTGAAACTATTTATCCCGCAAGAATATATGAAGAATTAAAATATGGAAAAATTGTTATAGTTACGGGCTTTCAGGGAATAAATGAAATTGGAGATATTACTACGTTGGGGAGAGGTGGGTCTGATACAACTGCTGTTGGACTTGCTGCGGCTCTTGATGCAGAGGAATGTTTTATTTTTTCTGACGTTGATGGGATATATTCGGCAGATCCTCATGCTGTTAATAATGCAAAAAAAATTGATAAAATTTCATTTGCAGAGATGCAGGAAATTTCTGATGCAGGAGCAAAAGTTTTACATGATAGGTGTATTCAAATTGGTGAAAGATTTGATTGTAATATTATTGCCAAATCAACATTTTTTGATGGTCAGGGGTCAAAGGTTTGTAAAAAAATTGAAACTAACGAAATAAAAAGTATTGTAAATAATTCAAAGATAGCATTAATTCAAATTGAAAGTGATAAGAACAATGAAAGTATCAGCGTAGAAAAATCTATGCAAATATACAATGAATTACTAGATAATAATGTAATTATCAATAACTATAAACACAGATATAACATTGAATTTTGTATTTTGAAAACGGAAGTGAATAAGGTTTTGAAAATTTTGGGAGAAGCAGATAACAAGCTTAAAACAAAAGTAATAGATATCTCCAAGTTGTCTGTAATAGGATATGGAATAACGCAGGATAATGTAACTTTAAAAAGAATTATAGAGATACTAAAAGATAAATCTGAAATATTAGATGTAAATTTAACGCAATACAGAATAGAGATAATTGCGAAGGGGATAGATGATAGTATAGTAGTTGAATTACATAAAAAATTAATTAGCCATGCAGAGTAAAGGGGGTTCAATATGAAAAAATATAAAATTGCTATTGTAGGTGCTACGGGACTTGTTGGCAGAGCTATTATTGAAGTTATGGAGGAACGAAATTTACCGATAGAGGAGTGTAAATTATTTTGTAGTAAAAAATCTGCTGGTCAGGTAATTAAGGTTTTTGGAAAAGAATGTGTTACTCAAGAATTAAAGGAAGATTCATTTGACGAAGGGTTTGATTTTGCAATATTTTCAGCTGGTGGAGAAGTGTCTTTAAAATATGCTCCAATTGCTGCTGGCAAAGGATGTATTGTAGTAGACAATAGTAGCGCATTTAGGATGAATAAAGATGTTCCACTTGTTGTGCCCGAGGTAAATTATGAAGATATAAAATGGCATAAAGGAATAATTGCAAATCCAAATTGTTCAACGATTCAAGCAATGCTACCACTAAAAGCATTAGATGATAAATATGGAATAAAGAGAGTTATATATTCTACTTACCAGGCTGTGTCTGGTGCGGGAAAAAATGGAGTGGAAGATTTAAAAAATGACGGATCTAAGCCACTAAGAAAGTTCCCATTTCCAATAGTTAATAATTGCTTGCCTCATATAGACGTATTCAACGAAAATGGATATACAAAAGAAGAAATGAAAATGATAAATGAAACAAGAAAAATATTACATAGACCTGATTTAAAAGTAACAGCAACAACAGTTCGAGTTCCTGTGTTAAATTCTCATTCGGAATCTATTAATGTAGAGCTAAACAAAGAATTTGATTTAAATGAATTAAAGGAAACATTAAGTAAAATGGAAAATTTAATTGTAGTAGATAACCCAAGTAATAACGAATATCCATTAGCAACAAATGCATCAGGTCATGACGAGGTGTATGTTGGAAGAATCAGAAGAGATGAGAGCGTAGATTATGGTGTAAATATATGGGTTGTAGCTGACAATATAAGAAAAGGAGCTGCAACAAATGCAATACAAATAATAGAAAAAATGATTACTATTTAATAGTATAGAAAATAAGTTCGTCGGAAAGTATTAAACTGTAACAAAAATTCAGACAACAACCCTTTCTCTGACCTTATTAAATAAAAAGTGTTAGACTATAACCAAAAATGTGCAAATTTGAACAAAAAAACTTGATTTTAACTTAAATTACTGATATAATAGCCACGTTGTAAAAACAATACGCACATAAAACTAGTTACAGGAATGTGCCCCAAAAATGGGTTTCTTGTAATGTTTGAAGTTTTATGGAGGTAAAAACAAAAAGGAGGAAATTAAAATGGCAGTAGTTGCAATGAAACAATTACTAGAAGCTGGTGTTCATTTCGGACATCAAACTAGAAGATGGGATCCTAAAATGGCTGAGTATATATTCCAAGCTAGAAACGGAATCCATATTATCGATTTACAAAAGACTTCAAAAAAATTAGATGAGGCATATGAATTCATAAGAAGTCAAGCAGAGGAAGGAAAAACATTTCTTTTCGTAGGAACAAAGAAACAAGCTCAAGAATGTATGAAAGAAGCAGCTGAAAAGAGCGGAATGTTCTATGTTAACCAAAGATGGTTAGGAGGAATGCTAACAAACTTTGGAACAATTAGAACTAGAGTTGAAAGACTTAATGAACTAGAAACTATGCAAGAAGATGGTACATTTGATGTGTTACCTAAAAAAGAAGTCATTTTATTAAAGAAAGAAATGGAAAAACTAGAGAAGAACCTTGGAGGAATTAAAGACATGACTGAAGTTCCTGGAGTATTATTCGTAGTAGATCCAAAGAAAGAAAGAATTGCTATATTAGAAGCTAGAAAATTAAACATTCCAGTTGTTGGTTTAGTCGATACAAACTGTAACCCAGAAGATGTTGATTATGCTATACCTGGAAATGACGACGCTATCCGTGCTGTTAAATTAATAGCAGATACAATGGCTAACGCAATCATAGAAGGTAGACAAGGTGAAGCAGAAGACGTTTCTACATCAGCTGAAGAAACATTTGAAGCTGAGGCTGAGGAGCCAACATCTATGGAAGAAGTTGTAGCTTCAGAAGAATCTGCAGAATAATTTAAGTAAATAAAAGTCCTAAATTAATCTAGGGCGGATATATATTTGCTCCTACATTATTTTAAATAATTGTGGGAGCTATTTTTATTTAAGAAAGGGGTATTTATAATGATAACAGCAAGCCAAGTAAAAGATTTAAGAGAAAAAACAGGTGCAGGTATGATGGACTGCAAAAAAGTTCTAACAGAAGCAGATGGAGATATGGAAAAGGCCATCGAATTACTACGTGAAAGAGGAATAGCAAAAGCTGCTAAGAAATCTGACAGAGTTGCTGCAGAAGGATTAGTAGATGCATATATATCAGAAGACGGAAAGGTTGGAGCAGTTGTTGAAGTTAATGCTGAAACTGACTTTGTTGCATCAAATGCAGAATTTAAGACATTTGTTGCTGATGTAGCTAAACAAGTTGCTATAAACAATCCAGCTGATGTTGAAGCATTATTAGCTCAAACATCAATTTCTGATTCTACAAAGACAGTTCAAGAGGTATTAACAAACAAAATTGCCACAATCGGAGAGAACATGTCAATAAGAAGATTTGAAAGATTTGAAACAAACGGGATGGTTGCTAAATACATTCATGGAGATGGAAAAATCGCTGTTTTAGTTGATATGAACAATGCTTCTGAGGAACTTGCTAAAGATATTTGTATGCAAATAGCTGCAGCTAAACCAGAATACTTAAATAGAGAATCAGTTCCAGCTGAAAGAGTAGAAAAAGAAATGGAAATCCTAAAAGCTCAAGCTATGAACGAAGGAAAACCAGCTGAAATAGCTGAAAAAATGGTTCAAGGAAGAATTGGAAAATTCTACGGAGAAATCTGCTTAGTAGACCAAGAATTCGTTAAAGATCCAGACAAGAAAGTATCTCAATTATTAAAAGAAAAAGGTGCAGAAATTAATAGATTTGCAAGACTAGAAAAAGGTGAAGGGATCGAAAAAGTAGAAGAAAATTTTGCTGAAGAAGTTGCAAAACAAATTAAAGGATAATAAATTATAGGAAAATGGATTGTGAAAATCCAGACAAAGATGAGGTATGGGCTTAATATAGCCCATATCTCGTTTTTTATATTATAGGAATTTCTTCCAGAATTCCTATAATATAAAGGCTTCGCCAACATTTATTTATTTTCCCTATAAAAATTGTTATTTTAGGAATAGATATTTTTTTTATACATATCCTAAAATATAAAATAATTTTTGGAGGAAATTTTGGATAAAGAAAATTTGGATGGATATAAGAATCTTTTTAAAAGAATAATAGATGTGGATAAAGAAATTGTTTTTTTTTGTATAGGAACAGATAGAGTAATGGGAGATTGTGTTGGTCCAATTATTGGAAGTTTACTAAGAGAAAATTATGGGCAAAGCATGGTTTATGGAGATTTAGAGAATAATGTAACATATGAAAATATTGAAACTACATTAAACGAGATAAACGAAAAATTTGAAAATCCTTATATTATTGCAATAGATGCAGCACTATCAACATCAGAAAATGTTGGAAAAATTTTTGTTGATAATAATGGGATTAGCTTCGGAAATAGTTTAGGAAAAAATTTTAATAAAATAGGAGACTTAGGAATAAAAGTTGTGGTAGGAAAAGATTATAATAATCCGGATTTAAATTTTAATGTACTTCAAAATGTTTCATTATCAGAAATAATAAAATTATCTAAAAAAACTTTTGATAGAATTAATTTTATAATGAATAAATAATAAAAAAATGGAAAAAATATCTATATATGTTGGGGAGGTATATAGGTATGGAAAAAAATAAAAATATTATAAGAATAAAGGATATTCCATCTAATACAATTGAGGAAGCTATATTAATTCTGAAAGAAAATAAGAAAGCAAAAAAATATGAGTGTAGTAGCAAGTTTAAAGACTCAAACTATAAAAAAAATGATACAGAAGATTATGTTGTGCGAGAGGCTGAGCTAATAATTTCAGATTATATAGATAGCAATAGTTCTTTTAGAAAGGATAACAATAGTAGAATAAAAAAATTAAAAATTGTAAATATAATTCTAATATTATCTCTAATAGTTAGCATTATATTGTAGTTTTCGAATATATATTAATAGTTATACTATAGATAAAGAGAGGCTATTAATATGGATAGATTATTGAGTGAAGAAGAGCGAATAAAAAGAGCGGAAGACATTGTCCAACGAAGAAAAAATACAGAAATTGAATTAAATTATAATAAAAGCGGAATGGAAAAAAATACACTTAAAACAAGAAATATAGTTATTCAAATTTTAATTTGTCTAATAATTTATTGTGGATTTTATTATATAAAAAGCTCTAGCAATGAAAACACAAATAAATATATGGAAGATATAAGGTCGATTTTAGATTATGATATTAATTTTAAAGAAATATACAATTTTATCAAGGAAAAAAGCAAAATAATTTTTACTGAAAATAATGATAATAAAGATGAAGAGAAAGGTGAGGATATTGTAGATGAAGTAACAACTAATACTAATGAAGGTAGTATTGATGAGGAAGATACTTTAGGAATGGGAGGAGAGCTGGTAGAAGAACAAGATGAAATAATAGAGGTACAAAATTTAGAAGAAGAAGATGTTAACTATATTAAGGAAAAATTAGAATTAGAAAATCCACTAAAAAATGGAGTAATAACATCGAAATTTGGTAATAGACAATCAAACGAAATAGTTTCTGCTAATCATAAGGGAATAGACATTGGGGCAGCAACAGGAAGCACCATTATATCTGCGGCAAATGGTATTGTAATAGAAGCCTCAGAAACAGGAGACTTTGGGAAACACTTAAAAATTAAAAATGATGATATAATATTTATTTATGGCCATTGTAGTGAACTACTGGTTAATGAGGGTGATGTAATAGATAAAGGTCAAGCAATTGCAAAAGTTGGATCAACAGGTAGAGCTACAGGACCACATTTGCATTTTGAGATAAGAAGAGAAGATAAAGCCATAAATCCAGAGCTAGTAATGAAATTTTAAGATGAGTGAGGTGTTGAAAATGGTATGTGTGTAAAATTTGATATAAAAATATTACTTTTTTTTGTAATTTTTTATATGACAAATCAGCTGGAAATATATTTATTGCTAATGATATTTATTTTTTTTCATGAGTTATGCCATTTATTAATTGGAGTGTTATTAGGAGCAAAAGCAACTGACATGGAAATAAAAGCAGTTGGTTGTTCAATATCTTTCAACTACAAAATAGAAGATTATAACAAAAAAATATTAAAAGGAAATGTAATAGAATTAAAAAAAATTTTAATTTACATTTCTGGACCATTATTTAATATTTGCGTAGCATTAGGGTTACTCTTTTCAAACATAAATGGAAAATACATAAATGATATAATTTATATAAACTTTTTGATTGCCATTTTTAATTTAATTGGAATGTACCCACTAGATGGAGGTAGAATAATAAAGAGTATTGCGTATATTTTGGTTGGTGAAAAAAAAGCATATATTTTAACAGAAAAAATATCAAAAATATTTCTAATAATTGTGATGGTATTTAGTAGTATCTTTATTTTAAAAATTCACAATTATTGGATTATTTTTTATGTGTTATATATGATGTACATGAGAATGCGATATTCTAAATTAATAAGATTAAAAATGAGAATAATTGATATAATTAATTGAGGGGCTCAGAATATAAGACTGAGTCCCAGAAATTGTTTTGAACTAAACTAGTACGTATAAATAAAAAAGAGAAAGATTTTATACAAAACTATTATCGTGTATTATTTTCTTTATCGTAGAAAATAGATAAGGTTTAAATTCATCAATTGGTAGTGGATTTTTATATAAAATAGAATTAAAGCATGTAGAGCTTACAAGTTCAATAATCATAAAAAGTGTTACATCTGGATTAGGTATATTTAGATTATTTTCTTCAATTCCTTTTATAAATAAGCTTCTAAGGCCATTTTCAGTATTTGCTTCTTTTTCATATATTTTATTAACGGTTTCATTGTAAACTCCCCAAGATAAATTTTTTGAAATGAATTTTAAAAGCAAAGTATTTTTAGAAAGTGCATCAATAACATGATTGATTATAAAAATAACTTGCTCAGGTAAACCAATTACATTGCTCTTTTTTAATGCCTTTAAGGCATTATTAAACAGCTTTTTGGATTTTTGCGCGATTAAAACATCTCTTATTTCATATTTATCCTTGAAGTATAAGTAAAATGTACCTTTTGCTACATCTGCGCCATCAACTATTTCTTGAATAGAAGTATCTTTTACACCTTTTTTTGTAAATAGTTTAAAGGCATTATTTAATAATCTGGATTGTTTATCTTTTGATTCATCTTTCATACAAAGCCCCCTAAAAATCACTTAAATTAACAATTATATTATTTCATAAAAAGCAAGAATAGTCAATAAAATTTAAATAAGTATTGACTATTAGTCAGTAGAATAGTATAATTATGGATAGTTAAAATTGACCAATGGTCATAAATGAAAGGAGAAATATTTCATGCAAAAGTTTGGAAAATTTATATGTAAATATAGAAAACTTATTCTAATAATTACAATTTTAATTGCAATTCCAGCTGCAATAGGTATGGCTAAAACAAAAATTAATTATGATATTCTTATATATTTGCCAGATAATATAGAAACAATTCAAGGTGAAAATATTTTGACAGGTGATTTTCAGATGGGGGCATATTCAATTATTCTAGTTGATAATATGCCGGAAAAAGAAATGCTTAGGCTGGAAGAAGAAATAAGAGCAATGGATTCAGTAGCAATGGTTGGAAGCATAGCTGATGTGCTTGGAGAAAAAATTCCAAATGAAATGTTACCAGATAATATTAGAGATGTTGTATACAAAGAAAATACAACTATGATAATGGTTACATTTAAAGAGGGAATGTCGTCTGATAATACAATGGATACAATCGAAAAAATTAGGAAGATTACAGATGAAAGATGTAAAATTAGCGGAATGGCCGCGATTATATTAGATACTAAAAATATTTTTAATCAGGAATTTTTTATATATGTAATAATTGCGGTAATATTATGTTTTATAATACTTGAGCTAACATTGGATTCATATGTTGCTCCAATATTTTTATTGCTTAATATTGGTGTTGCAATTTTATATAATATGGGAACAAATATCTTTCTTGGTCAAATATCGTATATTACAAAAGCAATCTCTTCGGTACTACAACTTGGTGTAACAACAGATTTCGCTATTTTCCTATATCATAGCTATACACAAGAAAAGAGTAGTGGAAAAAATAATGAGGATGCTATGGCTTCCGCAATAGCAACAACTATAGGGTCTGTATTTGGAAGCTCTATAACAACTATTGCAGGGTTTTTAGCACTTTGTGGAATGAATTTAAAATTAGGCGCAGATATTGGTATAGTTATGGCAAAAGGTGTTTTATTTGGTGTAATTTGTGTGGTAACAGTTTTACCAGCTATGATTTTATGCTTTAATGGTGCAATTGAAAAAACAAAACACAAGAGCATATTTCCAGAATTCAAACATTTAAAGAATTTTGTAATGAAACATTATAAGGCTACAATAGTTATTTTTATGCTAATATTACCATTTGCGTTTTATGGTTATAAGAGAACTGAAATTTATTATAATTTAGATTCAAAATTGCCAGCTTCACTAGAAAGTGTTGATGCAAACAAAGACTTAAAAGAAAAATTCGATATGGTTTCAGTTGAAATGATTCTTGTTGATGCAAACATTTCAACTGAAAATCTAAATAATATGACAAGTGAAATAAATGAGTTAGATGGAATACAATGGGTTCTTAGTACTGCAAAATTATCAGAAACAGGTATACCAGAATCAATGATTCCAGATAGTGTTTTAAGTAAGATAGAAACAGAAAAATATAAATTAGTACTTGTAAGTTCAAATTATGAGATGGCAACAGATGAATTAAATAATCAAATAAAAACAGTAAATAAGATTATAAAAAAATATGATAATAAAGCAATTCTCGCAGGTGAAGGTCCGCTTATGAATGACTTGGTTGAAATTGCAGATCATGATTTCAACAGTGTTAATACAATCTCAATAGCAATTATATTTGTTATTATGCTTGTAATTTTAAAATCAGCATCATTACCATTTATACTTATGTTAGTTATAGAATTTGCAATTTTCATAAATATGGGAATTCCGTATTATACAAATACAGTTCTTCCATTTATTGCTTCAATTGTAATTGGAACTATTCAATTGGGAGCAACTATAGATTATGCTATTTTGATTACGTCGAAATATATAGCAAAACGCAAAGATGGAATAGAGAAAAAAGAAGCAATAGAATATGCTCTCGGTACATCAATAGCTTCAATATTTACAAGCGGTATGTGCTTTTTTGGAGCAACTATAGGTGTTGGACTTTATTCTAAAATAGAAATAATAAGTTCAATATGTGTTTTACTTGGAAGAGGTGCAATAATTAGCATGTTTTCAGTTATATTTGCACTGCCTGCATATTTGATGGTTTTTGATAAATTAGTTTGCAAAACAACAATTGGATTAAAGAAAGAAGGAGGTAAAAAAAATGCATAAAAATTTTATAAAAAAAATAATGGCGAGCGTAGCTCTTTTATCAGTATGTACTTGCTATACGATGCCAGTTTTTGCATATACAAATGAGGAAGCTGTGTTTTCAAGATTAAATAATGAAGGAAAACCATATAAAACTATTGTTAGTACAATTGAAAATAATGAAAATAAAAATGAAATAAACCAGGAAGAAATTGATAAAGAGCTACCAATAGAATGCGAGATTAGTTATAAACTTGACGGAAAAGAAATTTCGGCAAAAGAAATAGCTGGAAAAAGTGGTAGAGTTACTATTACCTTAAAGTATACAAACAAAGAAGAAAAAGATGTATCTATTAATGGAAGAACAGAAAAAATGTATACTCCATTTTTAGTAGTATCTGGTGTAATGTTAGATAATGAAAAGGATACAAATATTGAAGTTAATCATGGAAAGATAATAAATAATGGTGAGATAACAATTGCAGCAGGATTTGCAGTTCCAGGATTAGTGGAGAGCTTAAATTTAGAAGATAGAATTGAAGTAAGTGATACAATAGAAATATCTATGGATGCAAAGGATTTTGAATTGAAAAATATTATGACATATGCTACTCCAAAAATTATGGGAACATTGGACATAAAAATGTCAGATTTTAATGAATTATTTGACAAAGTAAATTCATTGCAAAGTGCAAGTATAAAAATAGAAAATGGTGCGGCTACGTTGAATAGCGGAATAATTGTCTTGAATAGTGGTGTAAATGAGCTTAAATACGGAAGTGTGATATTAGCAAATGGCGCACAAACACTAAATGATGGAGCAAGTAGTTTAAATATTGGTGCTAAAGCATTAAATAACGGAATTGAAGAGTATAATGAAAATTATAATGTTTTTAATCAAGCTGTGGGAACTGTTGCAGACGGTGCAAGCTTATTAGATTCACAATATTCTGATTTAGACGAAGGTATAAACAATTTAAACGAAAAGAGCAAAGAGCTTAGTTATGGGGCACAAAAATTAAATAATGGTGCAAACGAAGTTAAAGATGGTGTAGACTTAATGTCTGAAAAAGTAGGAAATGCATCAGAAAGTATAGGTCAATTAAGTAATGGAGTAACAGGAATTAGTGCTGGAATATCTAAAATTTCAGAGAGCCTTGAACTTGGCAAAGAAACTATATCGGGTGCAGAGAGCACTATATGTAGTGCAGATGAAAATGTTACAGATTTAATAAGTAATTTAGAGCAAAAAAATAGTGCCTTAAGTAGTTTAATAGAAAGTCAAACGGATCAAAATGTTATAGATGCATTAAGTGCTCAAATAGAGTATAATAATGAAATAAAAGTAAAATTAAAAACAATTTCTGGTCAAGTACAAGGAACAAAACAATATGTAGAAGGTACATCTGAAGTAATAAATGGTGTAAGTGATGGTTCAAAAAAGATTAGTGGAATTTCATCACAAGTCAGTGATGGTATGGATTCATTAAATAGTGGATTAGGAGAGCTTTCTAGTGGCATAACGAAATTATCTAATGGAGTAGATGAACTAGCAGAAGGAACTGGAACCCTTTATGGTGGAACGAAGCAATTAACAGCAGGTACAAATGAACTAGCAGTAGGTTCAAGCAAAGTAAGCAATGGGATAGGTGAATTAAGTACAGGAACAACAAATTTGTATTCTGCAAGTAATAAATTAAATTATGCATCAAAGACAATAAAAAATGGAGCTAATTCCCTACAAATTGGTACTTCAGAATTGCTTTTAGGATCAAATCAGTTATATACTGGAACAAATGGTCTTGTTAATGGTATTACATCATTGGCAGATGGTAGCAATCAGCTTGTTAATGGAAGTCAAACATTATATAATGGAATTAGACAATTCAATAATGAGGGAATCAATACAATTTGTAGTTTAATAAATGATGAGGGGAAAGGAATAATTAAAAGAATTGAAAAGCTAGAAGAATTATCAAAAAACTATGATAAATTTGCAAGTGATAAAAAAAGAGAAGAAGTTCAATTCTTTACTATAATGGATGGAATATCAAAAGTTGACGTAGATAAAGATAAAAGAGAATAAAAAATGGTAGCACGTGTGCTATCATTTTTTTATCGTTATGGTCGGCTTTAAGTACTTATGATAATAAAAAAATGCAGACAATAGTCATTTCTCTGACTGGATTAAGTAAAAAGTGTTAAATTCTAGCCGTAGATGTGGTTATTTTTGTTTTTATAGTTGAAATTTCTATAAAATAGAGATATAATAATATCTATTCAAAAAAGGAGGGGCTAATATGCCTATTATTACATCTGGAATCTTTCTGCCTAATGGACTGTTTTTGCCGAACTATGGCGACGGGCATGCTAAAAATGCAGGCCGGTTTTGCGAGAAGTACGAAAACTTGGACAGATTGAAAAACGAATCAATCCTTAATAGCGATGAATTTATGATTACTGCAGGCTGCGGAATTGTAGCTGCGTATGACGGAAACAGATGCTTTAAGGTGGCCTCAGACAATGAAAACAAAATCATCAATGCTTTGACAGAAATGTATGCAGCGGCTGGCTACAAAATTTGGCCGTATTGGACAATCGACAAGGTGGCATTAAGCGTTTTAAATAATGTGCTGATAATGATGCCTAAAATGGAAATTATGTTGAAAGGATGCGATGCAACGTGAAGGAAGATTTGCGGAACAAGAGAGGTTTCGTGTGGAAGGACCAGTGGTATCCGAATGGTGGCGGTGGCCATGAAAGAAATGCGATGGATATCATAAGCAACAACAGACGTTGCTGCCCGAGTGAGGACTGGAATTGGGACGAAGGTTCTGCACAGGATTATTTGGTGCTTAAAAAAAGAGCAATTCAGCTGGGCAATGGTACGCGAGCAATGTGTATTATTGTTGCTGGAAGATACTATAGTCCTGGACAGATGGAAAAATTCAAGTACAGATATAACTTGGAGGGTTACGATGTAATATTCATCTGGTAAAAGTTTAACGCAAGGAAATATATTTTTGATTGCGTAGTAGAATGTAAAATGAGAGGTACTCTGAAAAGTGCCTCTCATTTTTTGAATGTTTGTATGATTGCGTTTTCGCTCTCCTGGTTGACAAAAAATTTTTTCAAACTAGTAAATAATAGAGATAAAAATATATAATATAAATTTAATAAAGAACATAACTGTTAAAAATTCATAAAACGCAAGAAAACAAAAGCGTTAAAAGGTTGCTGAAATATACATAAGAACAAACGAATGTTTAAGAACCTCAATAAATCAGTAAAAAACATAAAATTTTTTTTAAAAAGTGTTGCAATTTAAAAATGGTTGTATTACAATTTAAGCGTGGTGGGAGAAAGTGGTAGAAAGTGGAACCACCTGGTAAGTGAGGTGAGACCAATGTTAATTGGCGAATACGAACATTCACTAGACGATAAAGGCCGTGTAACGATGCCGGCAAAATTAAGAAATGATATAGGTGAGAGATTTATCATAACTAAAGGTTTAGATGGTTGTTTGTTTGTTTTTTCCCAGGCAGAATGGTCTAATTTCGAAGCTAAACTAAAAGAGCTTCCACTAACTAATAAGAGTGCAAGAGATTTTGTTAGGTTTTTTCTATCAGGAGCTACCGAGTGTGAAATAGATAAACAAGGTAGGTTTTTAATAGGTACAAACTTAAGAGAATATACAGATATAAAAAAAGAAGTAGTTATTATCGGTGTAGGTACAAGACTTGAAATTTGGGATAAAAACAAGTGGAAAGACTATAACGATAATGATAATATTTCAGCGGATGATATAGCTGAAAATATGACTATGTTAGGTATATAACTTGAAAAAGTTTATATAAAAAACTAAAGATAAACTTTAAGATACAAAAGATAAATAATTTTAAGATACAAAAGATAAAGCTTAGCAAAGAATCAAAAGATGATTTACTAAAGACAAAAAATAAAGATACAAAAGTTTTAGTATGTACAAAAGTATTTATAGATACTAAAGATGCAAATATTAGGGTTCACAATAAGTTGGTATTTTATAATACCAACTATTGTGTTATTTTGAAAATAAGTATAGAGGGTGGATATTTGGAATTTAAGCATAAACCAGTACTATTAGATGAGTGCATACAAGGATTAAAAATTAAAAAAGATGGAATATATGTTGATGGAACTTTGGGTGGTGCAGGGCACAGCAAAGTTATTTTACAACATTTATCAGATAAAGGATTATTAATAGGAATAGATAGAGATGACGAGGCTTTAGAGGCTGCAAAGCAAAATTTAAAAGACTATAAGAATGTTAGATATGTACATGGAAATCATGACGATTTAAGCTTAATACTCGAGAAAATTGGTGTTGATAAGGTCGATGGAATTTTGCTTGATTTAGGTGTGTCTTCATACCAATTAGATGAAAAATCGAGAGGATTTAGCTATATAGGAAGTAATGAACTTGATATGAGAATGGATAAAACTCAAGAATTGACTGCGAAGGAAGTTGTTAATACATATTCGGAAGAGCAATTGGCAGACATTATTTTTGAGTATGGTGAGGAGCGCTTTTCAAGAAATATTGCTAGAAATATTTGTATTGAAAGAGCAAAAAAAGAAATAGAAACTACAGAAGAGCTTGTTTCTATAATTGAAAAATCCATACCAAAATCTAAACAAAAAGATGGGCATCCAGCAAAAAGAACATTCCAAGCAATTAGAATTGAAGTTAATGATGAATTAAAACCATTATATAATACCGTTATGAATAGTATTATGGCTCTAAAGGACGGCGGAAGATTATGTATAATAACTTTTCATTCACTTGAGGACAGAGCAGTAAAACAAGCATATTGTGATGCAGAAGGAAGATGTACTTGTCCAAAAGATTTGCCATATTGTATATGTAATTATAAATCTTATGGAAAAATTATTAACAAAAAGCCAATTGTTTCAACAAAAGAAGAACTAAAAATAAATAGTAGGGCACAAAGTGCAAAGCTAAGAATTTTTGAAAGAAAAGAGGTGAAAACTTATGGCAAATAGGGTTTATGGATATCAAGGGTACAAAGGTTACCAATTTGAAACAAGCCCCAAAAAAATACAACCAGAATATGAACCTACAGTTGAAAGAGATAAGAGCGTACCACAAAAAAGAGATATAAATAAAGAGGTTAAAGAAAAAGAGGTTCAAAAGAAGCAAGAAAACAAGGTAAAAGTACAACCAAAGAAAATGTCTAAAGAAGAGCTAAATAAAAAAATTAAGCTAGTTTGTTATATTGCTTTTGGATTTGCGGTGTTATTTACCATAAGTTACAGAAATTCAATTATAAATGAAAAATTCTCAGAGAAGGAAGAGCTAAAAGCCGAGCTTGCCGAAATTCAGAAAGTTAATGAACAACTTGAGGTTGGAATAGAAAACGAGTTGAATTTAACTAACGTAGAAGCCGTAGCTAAGGATAAATTGGGAATGGCAAAGTTAAATAATGGTCAGAAAGTGTATATAAGTTTACCAAAAAAAGAATACGTCGAAGCAACTTCTGAAGGAATCAAGCAAAGTGAAAATCAATCCGTATACAAAAATTTTATTAATAAAGTTAAAGATTTATTAAATATAAAATAGAAGACTAAATTGGAAAAGAAATTTAGTCTTTTTTTTATTGTTTTTAATATTATTAAAGAGGTGCACATTGCTCCGGAAATGGAGGAATAATGAAAAAAAGTGTAAAAAATAAATTTAAGAAAAATCATAAATATAAATTCTACCAAAAAACAGGTGAGGTTACTAGAAAAAAAAGAATGTGCTTTATGATTACAATGGTTGTACTTTTTATGATAGGTTTGAGTACCAGAATTTTTTGGATTCAATTTGTAATGGGTGATAAATTAAAACAAATGGCATATATGCAACATACGTTGGAAAGAGCTTTTAATCCAAAGCGTGGTACAATATATGATGCAACTGGAAAAAAGATATTAGCTGTTAGTGGATCTGTAGAAAGTGTTAGTATTAATCCTGTAAATATAAAAAAAGAAGATAGGGAGAAACTTGCAGGAAAGCTGAGTGAGTTATTCAATTTAGACTACGAAAGTGTTTTGAAAAAGGTGTCGAAAAGAAGCTCTATTGAAACAATTGTAAAAAAAATTGATAAAAATCAATCAAACGAATTAAGGACGTGGTTACAGGAAAATAATATAAAAACAGGTGTTAATATTGATGTAGATACTAAGCGTTATTATCCTTACAATACATTAGCGTCGCAGATTATTGGATTCTGTGGGAGTGATAACCAAGGATTAATGGGAATTGAGGCGAAATATGAAAATGAGCTAAAAGGGTTAAAAGGTAGTATTGTAAAAATGACAGATGCAAAAGGCGGAAATTTGGATAACGAAGGAGAAGATTATATTGAAGCCAAAAATGGTGATGATTTAATTTTAACGATTGATGCGACAATTCAGGGAATTGCAGAAAAATATTTGAAGGAGGCATGTATAGACAATGTGTGTACAGATGGTGGAAACATTGTAATAATGAATCCACAAAATGGTGATATTTTAGCAATGGCAGGGTATCCAAATTATAATTTAAATGAACCATATATGTCAATTGAAGAGGAGTATGCGAATAATTGGGATAATTTGTCAAAAGAAGAAAAAACGAAAATACAACAGACGATGTGGAGAAATAAAGCAATTTCAGATAGCTATGAGCCAGGCTCGACGTTTAAGCTAATAACAGCTTCTGTAGCTCTTGAAGAAGGAATAACTCAGACAGATAAAGCTGGAGAATTTAATTGTAGTGGTGGAATAACAATTGCAGGAGTTAGAATAAAATGTTGGAGATACTATAGACCTCATGGATCAGAGAGCTTGAGAGAGGCTTTGATGAACTCATGTAACCCTGTTTTTATTGGGCTAGGTCAACAAATAGGCGTTAGCAAATATTATTCATATCTGAACAATTTTGGATTTATGCGTAAAACTGGAATAGATTTGCAAGGTGAGGGAAGTAGCATATTTTTAGCAGAGGATAAAGTAGGTCCCGTTGAGCTTGCTACAATTTCGTTTGGGCAAAGATTTGAGGTTACTCCAATCCAAATGGTTACAGCAGTTTCGGCAATTGCAAACGGAGGAAACTACATTAAACCAAGAGTTGTTAAGGGAATTGTAGATAGTACTACAGGTGAAGTTAGAAATATTGAACCTCAAATAGAAAATAATGTAATATCAGAGGAAACATCAAAGAATGTTTTAAGTATGATGGAGTCTGTTGTGGCCGAGGGAACAGGAAAAAATGCTCAAGTAACTGGATATTCAATTGGTGGTAAAACTGGAACTTCTGAAGATGGAGTAAATACTGGGAAATATGTTACTTCTTTTTTAGGCGTGGCACCTATTGAGAACCCACAAGTTGTTATATTAATTACACTATATAATCCTACTGGTGAGGGGGGACACCAAGGAGGTGGTGTGGCAGCACCAATTGCTTCTCAAGTTCTAGGAGAAGTTTTACCATATATGCAAGTAGTAAAGAGCAATATTGCAGATGATGAAATAAAAAAAGTTCTTGTGCCAAACATCGAGGGAATGACGATTAATGATGCGACACGAGCCCTAGAAGAATTAAACTTAGTTCTAGATAATTCGGATAATAAGTCTGAAAATGATGTAATTACAGAACAAATACCAATTCCAAATGTTGAAGTTATTGAGGGGAGTAATATAATTGTTAAATGATACTTTATATCTCTGAAACATGTAAATAAAGTTACTATTTAATACTTATGATAATAATAAAGTTAGAGAAAGGGCTATTGTCTGTATTTTTTCGCCCTTGCTGGAGTAATCAAGATTACTCCAATCGTCCTACGCATACGCTTCGGTTGGTCGCTGCGCGGGACTTTCAAAAAATGCAGACAATAGCCCTTTCTCTGACCGGATTAAATAAAAAGTGTTAAACTGTAACATAAATAAAGAAAAAAATAAAAAGTTTCGTATACAAAAATAAAATTTAGTTATATAATATAAGCAAAAATGACATGGGAGGTTTTATATGAATCTTAAAAGTATACTAATTGGAATTGATGGAATTAAAGCTAAAGGTGATTTAGATATAGATATAACAAATCTTGAAAATGATTCAAGAAAAATAAAAAAAGGAGGTCTTTTCATTGCAATCAAAGGATTTGATGTAAATGGAAATGACTATATAAAGGATGCAATAAAGAATGGAGCTACAGCTGTTATGGCAGAGCCAGATATTGATAAAGAGCTATTAAAAGTTATTGCTAAATATGTAACAATAATTATTGTGCCAGATACAAGATTAGCGTTAGCACTATGCGCATGTAACTTTTATGACAATCCTTCAAAGAAGTTCAAATTAATCGGAATTACCGGTACAAAAGGAAAAACAACAACTTCATTTATGACAAAAAAAATATTAGAAAAACAAGGTATGAAGGTTGGTTTGATTGGAACAATTGCAACTTATGTAGGAGAGAAAAAGGTTGAAGATAGTGATAGAACAACACCTGAAAGTAATAAATTGCAATTTTTGTTTGCCAAAATGGTTGAAGCTGGATGCGATGCGGTTGTAATGGAAGTCTCTTCACAGAGCCTAAAACTAAATAGAGTTGCAGGTTGTGATTTTGATATTGCAGTATTTACGAATTTCTCAGAAGATCATATAAGTCCAAAAGAACATCCTGACATGAATGATTATTTTGAGTCAAAGTTAAAGTTAATAAAAATGAGTAAGGTATCATTTGTAAATGCGGATGATTTAATGACAGCAAAAGTGCCAAAACTATTGCCAGATAATAAAATAACTACATATGGTATAGATAATTATTGTAATTTACTTGCCAAGGATATTACAATAACAAATTCTTATGTAGATTTTAAAGTGAAATTAGAAAATAAAAATGAAAGAGTTAAAGTATGTATACCAGGAAGATTTAGTGTTTATAACGCATTAGCTGCTATAAGTATTGCAAAAGAGCTAGAATGCTCAGCAGAAAATATTAAGAGTGCACTAGAAGAAGTTAGAGTTCCAGGAAGAAGTGAACTTGTAGATAATAAAAAAGATCTTACAATAATGATTGATTATGCTCATTCACCAGAGAGCTTAGAAAATATTTTAAATGCAGTTAAATCGTATACAAGGGGAAGATTAATTTCTGTTTTCGGATGTGGAGGAGACAGAGATTCTGGAAAACGTCCAATAATGGGTGAAATATCTGGAAGAATTGCAGACTATACAATAATAACATCAGATAATCCACGTACAGAAGATCCGCAAAAAATCGTTAACCAAATTGAAGAAGGTATAAAGAAAACAAATGGTAAGTATGAAGTTGTAGTTGATAGAACTAAAGCTATTGAAAATGCAATAAAAATGGCTAATAAGCGTGATATTATTGTTCTTGCAGGAAAGGGTCATGAACCATATCAAGAAATTAATGGAGAAAAATTCTCATTTGATGAGAGAGTAATTGTAAATGAAATTATAGATAAACTTGAGGCGAGTAAGAAGTAGATAATTAATGATCAAAAGATAAGCTTGTTAGTTACATAAAGAGAAAGGAATGAATTTATTAATGAATTTTCAACTAAAGGTATTGGTACTTTCGTTTGTTGTAAGTATAATATTTGGACTAATAGTAATACCGATTTTAAAAAGATTTAAGGTGGGTCAAATAGAAAGAGAAGATGGTCCACAATCACATTTAAAAAAGCAAGGAACCCCCACAATGGGGGGAATTATAATAGCAATAGCTATGGTAGCATGTTCGATGTTTTTATTTTTCGAGTATAAATCGTCGGAGCCAGTTGTGGCAATGAAAATGATACCATTGGTATTTGTTATTTTGGGATTTGGTTTTATAGGATTTGTAGATGATTTTAAAAAATTAATTTTGAAAAATACAGATGGATTAAAGCCATTATATAAAATGTTCGGTTTGCTTATAATAGCAGTTATTTATGCATTTTATCTTGTTAAATATATGAATATAGGTACAGATACTTATATTCCAATAATTAAGCAGTATATCTCTTTACCGGTTTGGTTGTATATACCATTTGCAATATTTGTTATGCTAGGTACAACAAATGCAGTTAATTTAACGGATGGTATTGATGGACTTTCAACTAGTGTAACAACTATTATACTAACTTGTTTGGTTTCAATAAGTATAATATTAGGAATAAAGGAGGTAACAATTGTAGGAACTATTCTAATTGGGGCATGTTTAGGATTTTTATTATTTAACCTTCATCCAGCTAAAGTGTTTATGGGTGATACAGGATCTTTAATGCTTGGAGGGGCAATTGCTGGAATTGCTTTGTATATGAAGATGCCACTAATACTTATCGTTATCGCTCTTATTCCAATTATTGAGACATTATCGGTAATGATACAAGTGGTGCATTATAAAAGAACAGGAAAAAGAGTATTTAAAATGGCTCCAATTCACCACCACTTTGAATTGTCTGGGTGGAAAGAGGGAAAAGTTGTTTCTGTTTTTAGTTTTTTTACTTTAATTTTATGTATTATTGGAATGAATATAATATAATTAATAAGGAGATAACAAATGCAAAAAAAAGCAAAGAAATTTTCAAAATTTGCTAATAATCAATTTGACTTTATTTTATGCATTACAGTATTACTATTACTTGCATTAGGTATCATAATGGTGTTATCTGCGAGTGCTCCATCGTCACTAGCTACAACGGGTAATAGTTATACATATGTAAAAAAACAATTGGTATTTGCAATTGTTGGTTTGTTTGTAATGTTCTTCCTGTCAAAGGTTGATTATAGATTTTATAAAAAATATTATTGGTATATATATTTTGCATCGTGGCTTGTACTATTATTAGTTGTTGTGCCGGGACTTGGTTACTCAGTAAAGGGTGCAACTAGATGGATAAAAATTGGAGGTTCACAATTTCAACCATCAGAAATAACAAAAATTGGAATGATTATATTTTATGGAGGATATTTAGCAGACCATAAAAGTGAGTTGCAATCTCTTGTAAGAGGATATATTGTTCCACTTTTATATCTTGCTCCACCAGTACTTATATTATATGTTGTACAGAATCACTTCAGTGTATCTTTGGTTGTCGGAGTTGTTGTTTTAGTAATGATGTTTATGGCTGGAACCAGATTGAAATACTTTTTGGTAACTGGAATTATTGCAGTCGCTGGAGTTTCACTATTAATTGGTTTTGCGGGCTTGAAAGAGAGCGGAAAAAATGATAGCGATAGTTTCAGATTAGACAGAATTGCAACATATTTTGATCCATGGGCAGATGCGCAAGGAACTGGTTATCAAACTGTTCAAAGTTTATATGCCATTGGGTCAGGAGGTATGTTTGGACTTGGTTTAGGTAATAGTAAACAAAAGTATTTGTATATTCCAGAGCCTCATAATGATTTCATTTTTTCAATTTTGGCTGAGGAATTAGGGTACTTTGGTTGTATTATAGTAATAGGACTATTTGCTATATTAATATGGAGAGGAATACTAATTTCAATGAGGGCACAAGACGTATTTGGCTCTATAATCGCAATAGGTATTACAACACTAATTGCGGTCCAAACAATTATAAATATTGCGGTTGTAACTGGAACTGTACCTACAACAGGTATGTCATTACCATTTTTCAGTTATGGTGGTACAGCTTTATTGCTATTACTTGCTAATGTTGGAATATTATTAAATATATCTAGATTTAATTCAAAAGTATAATTGCTTAAGGAGGGAGTTTTATTGAATTTCAATGAAAATTTCTTCCTTTTTATATTATAAGAAATTCCTCAAGAATTCCTATAATATAAAGGCTTCGCTAACATTAAATAGTTATGATAATAATAAAACCGTAGAAGGGGTTGTTGTATGTATTTTTGACGCCCTTGCTGGAGTAATCTTGATTACTCCAATCGTCCTACGCATATACTTCGGTTGGTCGCTGCGCGGGACTTTCAAAAATGCAGACAACAACCATTTCTCTGACCTTATTAAATAAAAAGTATTAAACTGTAACATTAAATAAATTTATTTTTGTATGATATATTGTGTTGTAAGTTAAATAATGGTATAAATTAATAATATAGAGAGGGGCGTTTTTATGAAAGTTATTATTTCTGCGGCAGGTACTGGTGGACATATTAATCCTGGTATCGCAATTGCTAATAAGATTAAGGAGCATGAGCCAGATTCTGAAATTGTTTTTTTCGGAACGACTAGAGGCTTAGAAAATGATTTAGTTCCTAGAGCTGGTTATACATTGAAAACAATTGAGGCGTATGGAATACAACCAAAACCAAGTTTTTCAAATCTTAAAAATATTATAAAGACAATGAATAGTAGGAAAATTGTAAAAGAATTTATTGAGGAGTTTAAGCCAGATATAGTGATAGGTACAGGAGGATATATATGTGGACCGGTCTTTGCAGCTGCTAATGCAAAAAAAATACCTACTTTTTTACACGAAAGCAATGCTTACCCAGGAAGAGCTGTAAAATTGTTTGCAAAGAAAGCAGAAAAAGTATTTGTTGGATTTGAAGAAGCAAAAGACAAATTATCTAACATAAAAAATGTTGTTGTAACAGGTACTCCGACAAAAATAAAAAAATTAGATATCTCTGTTGAAAGAAAAAATAAAATATTACAGGAATTTAAACTTGATACGAATAAGCCGATTGTTCTTGTATTTGGCGGTAGTCAGGGAGCACAGAAAATTAACGAAGCAGTTATTGAAATTATAAAAAAATCTATGAATAAAGATTATCAAATAATATGGGCAACAGGACCTAAACAATATGATGTAATTAAGGAACAGTTGAATGATTGTAATATTGATATTGAAAATGTTGAGAATGCAAAGATAATGCCGTATATATATAATATGGAAGAGCTTATTAATATATGTGACTTAAATGTATGCAGAAGTGGTGCAATGACAATAACAGAAATTGCAATTGTTGAAAAACCAGCGATATTTATTCCTTTACCAAGCACTGGAGCCAATAGGCAAGAGAATAATGCAAGAGTGTTAGAAAAATTAGGTGCTGCCAAAGTAATTTTAAATGCAGATTTAAATTCAGAAATTTTAAATAAATACATTGTTGAGATAATTTATGATAGAGAAAATTTAGTAAAGATGGGAAAAAATGCAAATAAAATTGCAATGCAAGATGTAGAAGAAAAAATTTATCAGGAAATAAAAAAATGCATTTAACGAAAAGGAACGGCTCTAATTCATTACAAATCAATTTTGAATGAATTAGAGCCGTTCCTTTTTTATATTATAGGAAATTCCTCCGGAATTCCTATAATATAAAAGCTTCGCTAACATTGCACACAAAATTTACTTTGTAAATTTTGGCGCGCAAACAACGGGCGTGGGCTTTGCAGTAAATAGAATTGCCTGACATTATAAAAAGCCCACTGTTGTTCTTTTTATAATCAAACTAAACAATACAAATCCGTTTAATGTGATGAAGAACCGACGTCATTTTGTAGTGTTACAGTTATTACTGTTCCTTCATTTACTTCTGTACCGGCAATTGGATCCTGACTTATTACCTGACCACTACCGACAACATTTATATTTAATTTCTTTGATGATAATAAATTCTTTGATGAGCTATAGGACATTCCTTTTAAATCTGGAACTTCAGTTTTCTTCTTATTGTTCTTTGTTTCATCTGAATATAATTGAACTATGGCACCTTCAACTAGTTGTGTACCAGCTTTTGGAATTTGCTCAGTTATTATTGCTGTACTTTCGCAATCATATGAACATTTAAATCCTTGATCTTCAAGTAATTTCTTAGCATCTGCTGCAGTTTTACCAGTTACTGTGTGTAATGTAGATTTCTCAATATCAAGTGATTGGTTATTTTTAGATGCTCCAGATGAATCTGTTGATGGAACGTCTAAATATGGTAAAACTTCAGATAATATTTGGCTAACAACAGGAGCAGCTATATGACCTCCAAAGTGATCTTTTCCTTGTGGATTATATAATGTTAATAGTACTACAAGTTGTGGGTCATCTGCAGGAGCAACTCCAACGAAAGATGATACATATCCAGCAGTAGATCCTTCAGTTGCTTCAGATGTACCAGTTTTTCCAGCTACTGAATATCCAGCAACTTGTCCATATTTACCACCACCATCTGTAACAACAGATTCCATCATACTAAGCATAGTTTTTGCTGTTTCTGATGAAATTACCTGACGAACTTGTTTAGGCTCTATATTGGTAACTGCACCTGTATTTACATTTGTTACATCTTTTACAATACGAGGTTGCATAAGCACACCATCATTTGCAATTGCGGAGACAGCTGTTGCCATTTGAAGTGGGGTAATCGTAAATCTTTGTCCGAATGAAATGGTTGCAAGCTCAACTGGTCCAACAGAATCTATATTGTGGAATATTCCTGATGCCTCTCCAGATGTTTGAATTCCGGTTTTTGTAAACAAACCATATGCATCAAAATATTTGTATAATGTGTTAACACCTATTTTTTGTCCAAGTTGTATAAATGCAGGATTACATGAATTTTCTAATGCTTCGCGTAAGGATTGATAACCATGTCCTCCAATATTTGCGCAACTTATAGTTCTATCAGCTACTACTTGAGATCCAGAGCAATAGAATATAGATGATGTATCTGATTCAACAACATTTTCTTCAAGAGCAGCTGAAGCTACAACTACTTTAAATACTGAACCAGGTTCGTATGTGTTCGAAATTGCTGTATTTTTCCACATTGTTTGAAGAGCTTCGCTTTGAGCCTGGGTTGATAAATCACTCCAATTTTCTTCAAGGACTTCATTTGGCTGAAATGGAGTATTTAAATCGTAATCAGGATAAGTTGCCATAGCCAAAATATCTCCAGTGTTTGGATCCATTACAATAACATTACCACCATTACCGCATTTATTAGTAATACATGCCTGCTCTAAATATTTTTCAGCTATCGATTGAATATTAATATCTACTGTTAAAGTTAAATTACTTCCATTTTCTGCAGCAAAATACTGAGCATCTTGGTTTGGCATTAAATCTTGATGAGAATCCTGAGTAGTGGTTATTTTTCCGGATGTACCAGCAAGTATTTGATCCCAATAATACTCCAATCCAGTAAGACCTTGATTATCGCTTCCACAGAAACCAATTAGATTAGAAGCTAAATTGTAATATGGATAATACCTCTTAGTATCTTTATCAATATTTATACCTGTAGAAATATCGTTATCTTCCATCCATTTAGTAAGTTCAGAAACTTTATCTTTTTCAACTTTTTGAACTATAGTTTCAACAGAATTTGTGCTTGATACTTTTTTTAGAGTTTCTTCATAATCTAACTCAAAAATATCAGATAAGCCTTTTGCAACTTTTTGTTGTGTTGATTTTGTATCCTCATCTGTTTTTCTTTTAAATTTATCTGGATTGATAGTTATCGTGTCAACCTCTGCACTAATAGCTAATGCTGTACCAGTAGAGTCATATATCGTACCTCTTTTTGCGCTAATTATTCTACTTGTTGTCTGTTGCTTTGTGGCTGCTTCTTTCAAGAAAGGACCCTGAAAAAATTGAACATAGGCAATTTTCAATAATAAAAAAATAATTACAATAAGTAATAGTACAGACAACGAAAAGTATCGTTTAGCTCTTGACTGTTTTGTCATAGAGCCTCCATTTGAATTATCTATTTTCATAAATATCACCAACTTTATTTTCTAAATTTAACAAGTCAATTTTATATTAAGAACACTTAAAAATCAAGAAGATATACAGATAAAGAAAATATAGTGCTACAATTTAAAATCTTTTATTTAATCTGGTCATAGAAAGGGCTATTGTCTGCATTTTTTACGCCCCTTGCTGGAGTAATCAAGATTACTCCAATCGCCCTACGCATAAGCTTCGGTTGGTCGTTGCGCGGGACTTAAAAAAATGCAGACAATAGCACTTTCTATGGCTTTATAATAATAATAATATGGTTTTACCTAAAAATGTATTTTTATGTCGAACGAATTATCTTGATTAATTTTTTTTATAGGTGTAATATGAAGGTATAAATTTTTTTCAAATTATTTTATTCTAATTTTTTTTCAAAGGAGATTAAATGTTATCTATAATTAAATGCGTTGCCCTTAATGGAATACAGGGTTTTATTGTTGATGTTCAAGTTGATGTATCTAATGGAATCCCTAAATGCGATATTGTTGGTTTACCAGATGCGAGTATAAGAGAGTCGAAAGAGCGTGTTAGTACAGCAATAAAAAATTCAGGATTTGAATTCCCAAACAAAAAAATAATTATTAATTTAGCGCCTGCCACAGTAAGAAAGGAGGGAACTGCTCTTGATTTATCAATTGCTATAGCAATTATTTCCGCTAATAAAAATGTTAATGTAAATAATATACAGCAAACTCTTTTTATAGGAGAATTGGGAATAGATGGGAATCTTATCGCTATAAATGGTATTTTACCAATTTGTATTGAGGCTAAAAGAATGGGATTTAAAAGGGCTATTATACCAGAGCAAAATTGCAGAGAAGCATGTATTGTTGATAACATAGAGATAATACCAGCAAAATCTCTAAAGCAAGTGGTTATGTTTTTAAATAACCAGATTAGTATAAATCCAGTTAAATCCAAAGAAAAAAGTTATAATGAAAAACAATTTTTATTTGATTTTTCTGATGTTAAAGGACAAAAAAACATAAAAAGAGCTCTCGAAATTGCAGCTTCAGGAGGACATAATTGTTTACTTATTGGTAGTCCGGGGTCTGGAAAAACAATGATGGCAAAAAGAATTCAAACTATATTGCCGAATCTAACATTTGATGAATCAATAGAAGTAACGAAGATTCATAGTATTGCTGGAAAACTTTCGAATAATAATCCATTAGTAGTAAATAGACCATTTGTTTCACCACATTATTCAATTACAAAAATAGCTTTGGTTGGAGGATATAAAGAAATAAAACCAGGCGAAATTAGTATAGCTCATAATGGAATTTTATTTTTGGATGAGTTGCCAGAATTTGACAGGGGTACATTAGATGCATTAAGAGGTCCGCTAGAAGATGGGAAAATACAGATAAATAGATCTGGAATGAACATTAGTTACCCATGTAAATTTATGCTTATTGCAAGTATGAATCCGTGCCCATGTGGTTACTATGGTTCAGAGAATCCATGTAAATGTAATGAAAATAGTATTCGAAGGTATCTAAATAAAGTGAGTGGTCCTTTGCTCGATAGAATTGATATTCAAGTGAGAGTTGAGAGAGTAAAATATCATGATTTTAATAGTGAAAATGAAGAAGAGAGTTCTGCAACTATAAAAGAGCGCGTAAAAAAGGTTAGAAATATTCAAAATGAGAGATATAAAGAGGAGGGGATATTGCTTAATTCTGAATTAAATAGTGAGCAAATGAAAAAATATTGCAGATTAAATAAGAACTGTGAAAAAATATTAGAAAAGTACTTTGATAAATTAAAATTAAGTGCTAGAGCATATAGCAAAATTTTGAAAGTAGCTAGAACGATTGCTGATATGGATAGTTCAAAGGAGATTGATAAAACACATATTTTAGAAGCAGTTCAATATAGAAATTTAGATAAATTTTAAGACAATTTTGTTTGATTGATATGAAGGCTTAAATAAAAATTATTTTAAATAAAGGAGAAATTCAGTGGAAAAAAATGTTTATGAATTATTTAGAAATGATAGTTTATTTCCTGAACAGTTAAGGTGCGTTAAACCAAAAATAAATAAATTATATGCATGGGGAAATGTTAATTTATTAGGATCAAAATCTGTTGCAATTGTAGGGTCAAGAAATTCTAGTAAGTATGGAGATTTTATGACAAGAAAAATAATAAAAGATCTTGTGAAATATAATATTACTATTATCAGTGGTATGGCAATTGGAATTGATGCAATTGCACATGATGAATGTTTAAGAAATGGTGGAAATACTATTGCTATATTGGGAAGTGGATTTAATAAAATATATCCAAAAGAAAATGCATGGTTGTTATATAAAATTATAGAAAATAATGGACTAATTTTATCCGAATATTCTTATAATGAACCTGTTCAGAAAAAAAATTTCCCCAAACGCAATAGAATTATTAGCGGACTTTCTGAGGCAGTTGTAGTTATTGAAGGATCATATAGAAGTGGAACAAGTATAACTGCAAGAAATGCAGTTATACAAGGAAAAAAATTGTTTTATGTTCCAAATTGTGTTGGAGGTAAAAATAGTTACGAATCGATAAAATTGGCAAAGGATGGAGCAAAGATTGCAACTTGTGGGTCAGATATATATAACGAAATTGGAGGTGAAGATATTGATACATATGAATTAAAGATAAAAGAGAAAAATAATAATTTAAATAAAGCAATTAGTAAACTTGATAGGGAATCTAAGTTAGTATTTTTTTGTATAAAAAAAATAGGAAGTTTAAGTTGTAACAAAATTTCTGAAATAACAAAAATTGAGATAGTAAAAGTTAATCAGATTCTATCGTTACTCGAATTAAGTGATTTGATATGTAGTGCAGATATTAATAATTATAAAATTAGAGAGGAGTTTTGTGAATAAAAAAGAATTTGGCAATATTGGCGAGACAATCGCATGTAAATATTTACTGAGCAAAAAATATAAAATCGTGGAAAGGAATTTCTACTATTATGGTGGCGAAATAGACATTATTGCTTATGATGAGAGTGCAGAGGTACTTATATTTATCGAAGTAAAAACAAGATCAAATTTAAGGTATGGTTTGGCATCAGAATCTATTGGTTATGTTAAATTAAAACGTATTATTAAAGGTGCAAAATATTATATGTTTTTAAATGGGATAAATGGTGTAAAAATAAGATTTGATGCTCTAGAGCTTTATTATAAAAATAATAAATTTTTAATTAATCATATAAAAGAAATAATTTGATATTGTAAACCATAATTTTTTATTGTATAATAGAAGCGTATAAAAGGTGGAATTATGGAAAATTTGTATAATAAAACGAAATTTATGCTTAATAAATACAAGCTATCGGCCAATAAAAATTTAGGACAAAATTTTTTAATAAATGACGAAGTTGTAGAAAAAATAGTTGAATCAGCAGATGTAGGTAAAGAAGATTTAATAATAGAAATTGGACCGGGTCTTGGAAATTTAACTGAATATTTACTTAAAAGAGCAGGAAAAGTTATTGCAATAGAGCTAGATGAAAGAATGATTGAAATATTGCGTGATAGATTTTTTTTATATGATAATTTTGAATTATTAAATCAAGATGTCTTAAAGGTTGACTTAAAAAAATTAATTCAAGATAATAAAAATACGAGAATAAAAAATGCAAAAATAGTTGCAAATTTGCCATATTATATAACGACACCAATTATCATGAAATTACTTGAAGAAGAATTAGATATTGAATCGATAACTGTTATGATTCAAAAGGAAGTTGCTGATAGATTAATTGCAAAACCAGGAAGTAAATTATCCGGAGCAATAACATATTGCGTATACTATTATGCAACATCTGAGAGTGTAACGATTGTAGAAAATAATTCTTTTATACCAGAGCCATCGGTGGATTCTGAGGTAATCAAGTTATTAATTAGAAAGAAACATCCAGTTGATTTAAAAGATGAAACGGAATTCTTTAAACTTATAAAAGTTAGCTTTATGCAGAGAAGAAAAACATTAATCAATAGTATTGTTAATGGGGGAATTTTATCGAGTAAGGAAGAAGCAAAAGCTTTATTTGATGAATTAGGTTTAGATTATAATACAAGAGGAGAAACATTAACAATTGAGCAATTTACAGAAATTTCTAATTATATAGTCGATAAAAACAAGAATTAGAAAGGAAATTTATATGAATCAAATATTAGTTACGGATAAATTATATGTTACTCAAAAGTTAAAGAAAAAGAAAAAATTATATAGAATGGAATTCATTGCATCACTGATATTAGTATTTATTTTTTCAGGTTGGTACATATACTCAGAAGTTGAGAAAAATGCGTATGAATCAGTTTCACATGATATATTAAATGAAATGACAATTCCTGATAGTACAACTGCAGAAGATCAAGCTTTGGTTGTTGCTTTTGATAGTCAGGCGGAAATTGTAGAGCAAGAAGTAGAAACTGTAGATACAGCTTCTTATACAGATGACAATGGAACAACATATACATATGAATCTATATTATCTATTCCGCACCTTGGAATACAATATCCTGTGCTATCTGAAACCTCAGATGAGCTATTAAAAATTTCTTTGAATAAATTTTGGGGAGGAAGTCCAAATTCAGTTGGAAATTATTGTGTTGTTGGGCATAACTATAAAAGTGGAAAAATGTTTGGAAAATTGTCACAAATAAATACTGGAGATAAGGTATATTTACAAGATATGTCTGGAAAAAAATTGGAATATCAAGTGTATGATAAATATATTGTTTATCCTGAAGATGTAGCGTGTACAAGTCAAATTACAAATGGGTTAAAAGAAATGACTTTAATTACATGTACGAATGGTGGAAAACAAAGGTTAATTGTTAAGTGTAGAGAAGTATAAAAAATGTAATATAGAATTTTTCTATATTACATTTTTTTATTAGAATCATTTACTATTAATTTTGCAACATCATATATCAGTTTTTGAGTTTCCTTAGGACAATTCTTTAAAAGTGCACTGAATTCATCAGATAAATAATTTTTTGAATCAGTACTTACGCCATTTAGTATCAATCCTTCATCAATATTTAGTATAGAGCATATTTCGCTCAGACGTGTTAAATTTACACGGGTAGTTCCACATTCAATTCTACTTACAAATGCTACAGATACATCGAGCCTTTCAGCAAGATTTTCTTGTGTTAAGTTGTTTGCTACACGAGCGTTACGAATTCTTTCTCCAATTATTTTGTAATCTAGAGCCATACAATCACCTCATTAAAATTAAAAATATAGTATTTGAATAATAATGTACAGAAATAATGAGGTAAAATTATACTAAATAGTAAATAATAAAAAAATTGCAAAGGATTAACCTTTGCAATTTTTTTATTATTATTATTCTTTTGGTTGATTTGATGATTGAGTTGTTTTTTTAGTTTGTGCTTGCAATTTTTCTTTCTTTTCTGGAGATAAAACTTCTTTTATTGCTCCAAGACTACCTAGGGCTGATGTAGCATCGAATGGTATAAATACTTTATTAGCCTCGCCATCAGCAATATCTTTTAAAGCTTCTAAAGATTTTAATTGCACAAGTTTTTCATTTGGATGTGATTCCATAACGGCACCATAAACCTTTTTAATTTCTTCTGCTTTTGCATCGGCAACTTGCTTTATAGCTTCTGCTTCACCGGCAGCCCTTCTTATAGCAGCTTCTTTATCTGCTTCAGCTTCAAGAATAGCTGCTTCTTTTTTTCCTTCAGCTAATGTAATTGCAGATTGTCTTTCACCTTCAGCTTGAAGAATCAAAGCTCTTTTATTTCTTTCTGCGTTCATTTGTTTTTCCATCGCATCTCTAATGTCTGCTGGTGGAGTGATATCTTTAATTTCAACTCTGTCAACTTTACATCCCCATTGATCAGTAGCTTCATCTAAAACAGCTCTTAATTGGTCGTTTATTGAATCACGAGAACTAAATGTTGCATCTAAATCCATTTTGCCAACAATATCACGTATTGTTGTTATGGCTAAATATTCAATACCCTTTTTTAAGGATTGAATTTCGTATACAGCCTTTGCTGGATCTGTTATTTTATAAAATACAACAGTATCAATTGTAATTGTTACATTATCCTTTGTAATAACTCCTTGTGGTGGAACATCCATAGTTTGTTGTTTTAAACTTACAACTGATCTTACATGATCGATAAAAGGAAAAATAAGAGTTAAACCTGCGTCAGCAATTTTATGAAATTTTCCTAACCTTTCAATAACATATACTTCTGATTGTTTTACAACCTTAATTGTTTTATACGCAATTATTAATACTAGTACTAATAAAATTAATAAAAATATCGACATTTTTTAATCCTCCTTATTATTTTATTTTAGATTCTTCAATAGTAGATACAACGGCTTTTACACCGTCAATTGAATTAACTTTTATAATTGTACCCTTCAATAGTTTTTCTTGATTATTTGTTTTGGCAGACCATATTTCGTTTCCTATTTTGATTTGCCCTTTTCCAGATATTGGATCAATTTCTGAAACAACAATTCCAGTTTTCCCAATAATTGAATAGGCGTTTGTTGAAATATTTGCAGAATTTTTCATAAATTTTCTTACAAATGGTTTCGTACAGAATATTAATAGTATGGATGATATACAAAATATAGCAATTTGTGCCGTAATATTGTCAATGAAAACACTGGTTACAGATGTAACTAGGGCTCCCATACCAACCCAGAATATTAAAAAATCTGTAGGAATAATCATTTCGAAGATAACAAATATGCCAGCCAGAATAATCCAAACTTGCCACATATAATTTTACCTCCTTTTTTACTAATAACAAATAAATTATACTATATTTTTACATAAAAATAAAGGGTTTTATGTATAATTATGTAATTTTAACCTTGTGGAGTTACATTTATAGTTTTATTATGTGTGTAAATTACAAATCCTGGTTTGCTTCCAGATGGTTTCTTCACATATTTAATGAGAGTATAGTCTACAGGAACATTTGAGGACATTTTTCCCTTGCTATAGTAAGCAGCTATTTGAGCGCATCTTATCAACACATCCATTGATGGGGTTTCTCCGCGTGTTACTAATATAGCATGGCTTCCGTGAATATCTTTTGTATGAAACCAAATGTCATTTGAATGAGCAAATTTTGTTGTTAAATAATCATTTTGAACATTGTTTTTTCCAACAAGTAATGTGAAATTCTCAATCTTATACTCTATAGGTATATATTCTTTATTTTCTTTTTTATTTTTGTTCTGTTTTTTTGTAATTTTTGTTTTTGATTTTAGGTGAGTTTTTTCAAAAAGTGAATTTTCCATTATTTCTGAATATATTTCATCAATTTCGGAAATGTTTTTTGCCATATCAATTTCATAAATTATGCTTTCTAAATAATCAATCTCTTGAATTGCATCAAATTTTTGCTTGTTTACAATTGTTAAAGCATTTTTTAACTTGTTATATTTTTTGTAATAATTTTTGGCATTAATTGATGGACTTTTATTTTTGTCAACAGGTATCTCAATTTGTTTATTATTGTAATAATTCAAAACGGAAATATAATTAGAAGTGTATTCATGGTATAGATACATATTAGCAGTAATTAACTCACCATATAGTCTATATGTATCCATATTCTTGCATTCTTCAATCTTCTGATTAATATTAAATATTTTTTTCTTTATCTTAGATAAAGTAGTTAAAACCAGTTTTAATAAATTGTTTTTGTAAGATATAAATAGATTATTTGTTTCTTTGTTGAAATAAAAATCATCGATAAAGAAATTTGATTGAAGAGCTTTACTTTCTTCATCAGCTGAGTATTTCAATGCAAAATCTTTTTTATATTCCTTAATATACACATGGTTTGTGTTAATATTTTTTATTAAATCTTGTAGGTATTTATATACTAATTTTAATGTCGACGTGTTTTTTTCTGTGGTTAACTTAAATTCATCAATAATCGATTGAATTAGTAACATACTAATTCCTGTATATACAGATGAAATAGATTTATCTATTGTACCTTCTATAGAAATAGATTTATAAAATTCATCGAAAGTTTTAACACTTTCAAAATTAAGCTTATCATTTTTAGGAATTTCGTAAATTCTAGCTGGCAAAATATCTCTATTTGAATTTTCATCTTTAGATAAATGTCTAAGACTATCTATTATATAATTATTTTTATTAGTTAAAATTATATTACTATGTTTACCCATTAATTCTATAATTAACTTCTTATTAACTAAATCATTTAATTCATCAAAACACTCTAGTTCGATATATATAATACGCTCTAATCCAATTGTGTATATTTTTTTTATTTTAGCTCCGGTTATATGTTTTCGAAGTAACATACAAAATCCAGGTGCGTTTTGTGGATTTGATTTCTGGTGTGTTGTTAAGTTTATTCTGTACGAATCGGGTGAAATTGATAGATTTAATGCATAATTTAATCCATTAGCGTATATGCCAAGAATGATTTCATTTTTATTTGGTTCATAAATCTTATTTATTTTTCCTTCACATAAAGTTTGGCTTAATTCAGATACTATTTTTTTTGTTGTAATTCCGTCAAATGCCATTTATAATGCATCCTTTCTAAAATTTTTTTTGTGATTATATTATATTTTTTTATAAATCGCAATACATATAAAACTTAAATCATCGAGGATTAAAAGTATAGAAATTAAATTTAAGGGAAAAATATGTGAAAACAAAAATGCAAGGAGATTAAGCTTTGAAAAAAAAATATAATACTTTAAGTGTTGAGGGAGCATTACTTGACAATGAACAATTAGAATTATATATGAAAAAAATAGCAGCAGATCATATTTTGTCGATGAAATCAAGTAAAAAAACATTTCCAATTCCAAGAGTAAAAGATAACTTAAAATTTATATCAGAAGTATATAATGTTTTAAATAACGATATAAAGAATAATTTACCAATTCATCCTGCAGGGGAATGGTTATTAGATAATTTCTATATTATTGAAAAAAACGCTAAGATAATTATTAAAGATTTAAACTTGAAAAAATATACAAGCCTAATAGGTATTGCAAATGGACCTAATAAGGGGTATGCTAGAGCCTTTGTTATTGCTAAAGAAATAATTTCGTATACAGATGGAAAAGTTGAAGGCGATAATATAGAGTTTTTTTTGAAGGCGTACCAAAGCAAAAAAACACTCAGTATGGATGAGCTCTGGAACATGTCTATATTTTTTCGAATTGTTTTAATTGAGAAAATCAGAGGAGTTTGTGAAAAAATATATTTATCACAAATGCAAAAAAGAAAAGTTGAAAATATAATAACAAGACTCGTTGAATTAAAAGAAGAAAAATTATTATCTAAAGAAAAAAAAGTAAAAGTGTATGATACAGCTGATTCGAAATATCCATTTATTGAATATATGTCGTATAGATTAAAAAAATATGGGCAGAAAGCTTATAATTATATATCTATTTTGGAAGAGCAAGTTAATAAAATGGGAAGCAATATAACAGAATGTATAAATAGAGAGCATTATGATATTGCAGCCAAAAAAGTATCTATTGGTAATAGTATTACTAGTATAAATACACTTAATAGATTAAATTATGTTGAAATATTTAATAGAATAAATGGAGTAGAAGAAATATTAAAAAATGATCCATTAAAAGTATATGAAAAGATGGACTATAACACCAAAGAATATTATAGAAATGCAATAAAAAAGATTTCTGAGAAAACCAAAATTTCAGAGCTATATATTGCAAAAAAATGTCTTGAATTAGCTAAAAACAATAATTTACAAAAAGATTTTAATACAAAAAAATCACATGTAGGTTACTATATAGTAGACGAAGGTAAAAAACAATTACTAGAAATTTTACTAAACAAAAAAACAAAAAATAATAAGACAAATATAATACCAATTATTTCTTTTAATTTAATAATATCCATTATTATTTCTACATTAATAGGATATTATCTAAACTTAAAAACTAATAATTTTATAATGAGTTTTTTAGCATATATTTTCTTAATTTTTATTATGAAAAATATATTTGGAAAAATAATTCAATATATTTCAGGAAAAATTATTAGGCCAAAGACAATTCCAAAATTGGATTTTTCTGATGGGGTACCAAGTGAGTATACAACGATGGTTGTTATTCCAACAATAGTAAATAATAAAGAAAAAGTAATAGAAATGTTAAAAAAATTAGAAGTATATTATTTAGCTAATAAAAGCGATAACATATTTTTTACATTGTTGGGTGATTGTAGTAGTGAAATAAAAGAAAATGTGACGCATGATTACGAGGTTATTAATGCTGGAATTGATATATGTGAGGCTCTCAATGAAAAATATTATGATTTACAATTCCCAAAATTTAATTTTATATATAGAAAAAGACAGTGGTGCAGTAGCGAAAATTCTTATTTGGGTTGGGAAAGAAAGAGAGGCCTTTTAACACAATTTAATGAGTATATTTTAGGAAAAGATAATAATAAATTTTTATATAATTCTTTTGAAAATACTGAAAAAAAATTACCTAAAATAAAATATATTATAACTTTAGACAGTGATACAAATTTATGTTTAAATACAGGGCTAGAGCTAATTGGGGCAATGGCACACATTTTAAATAAACCAGAAATTGACGAAGAAAAAAATATAATAAAAAATGGGTATGGGATAATTCAGCCACGTGTTGGTATTGGTATTGAAGAAGCAAATAAATCTATTTTTTCAAAATTATTTGCTGGCGTGCCTGGTACAGATTCGTATACAAATGCTATATCGGATTTTTATCAAGATAACTTTAGAGAAGGAATTTATACTGGAAAAGGAATTTTTGATACAGAAATATTCTCAAAAATTTTAAAAAGAGAAATACCACCGAATAAGATATTAAGCCATGATTTATTAGAGGGATGTTATTTAAAATGTGGTTTAGCTTCAGACATAGTTTTAATGGATGGATTTCCTTCAACATATGATTCGTATAGATCAAGATCTCACAGATGGATAAGAGGAGATTATCAAATTATAGAATGGCTTTTTAATAGAAAAATAAATATATTATCTAAATTTAAAATAATAGATAACCTTTTACGAAGTATGCAGGAGTTTGCTGTCCTTATACTAATATTTTTGGGAATCATTCTAAATAGTAAACTTTTGATTACAATATCGCTGATATCTACATGTTTCCCATACATTTTAAACATAATTGATAAAATAATAATGAAAAAAAGTGGTCAATTTGTACAGAAAAAATACAACAAAGAATTTGGAGGGTCAACTTTAAATTTCTTAAAAGCAATAATTGATATTTCTTTAATTCCAGACAAAGCGTATTTGGGAATAGATGCAGCAATAAGAGCATTATATAGACTATTTATATCAAAAAAACATTTGCTTGAATGGACAACATCAGAGGAAAACGAAAAAAAAGCAAAATCAGGAATATTTTTCTATTATAAAAAAATGGTTTCTAATGTGTTATTTGGTTTTATTTTTATTTATCTTGGAGTAATGTATACAAACTTTATAGGAACAATATTGGGAGTTTTGTGGATAATATTTCCAATTATTATTAATAAAATTAGCAAACCAATTGATAAGCAGAATGTATATAATCAGCTTGATGAAAGTGAAAAAAAATACGTATATGAAATAGGTAGAAAAACTTGGAATTATTTTAAGGATTTTTTAAATGAAGAAAACAACTTTTTACCGCCAGATAATTATCAAGAGGACAGAAAAAATAAAATTGTTCATCGAACATCTCCAACCAATATTGGTTTAGCATTAATAAGTGTGGTATCTAGCTTTGATTTAGGATATGAAAGTAAAGAATACGCTATAGATTTAATCGAGAAAATGATAAAAGTAGTAGAAAAATTACCAAAATGGAATGGCCATTTATATAATTGGTACAATATTTGTAGATTAACACCATTATTTCCGAAATATGTTTCTTCTGTGGATAGTGGAAATTTTGTTGGTTATTTATATGTATTAAAACAATTTTTAATAAAAGAAAGTAATGGTAGTGAAAAAATAAATGCTATAGTTAAAACGATAGACAAACTGATAGATAACACAGATTTTTCCAAATTATTTGATTCTAAAACGGGATTATTTTCTATAGGATTTAATTGTGAAGAAAACAAAATGACAGATTCTTACTATGATTTACTTGCGTCTGAAGCTAGACAAACAAGTATAGTTGCAATAGCAAAAAAAGATATTTCTCCAAAACATTGGAAAAATTTAAGCAGATCACTTACAACATTAAATAGATATAAAGGTTTAATTTCATGGTCGGGTACTGCTTTTGAATACCTAATGCCTACAATTAATATAAAGAGATACCCAGGCAGTTTATTAGATGAGTCATGCAAATTTATGATTATGAGTCAAATTGAATATTCAAAAAGATTAGGAGTTACATGGGGAATTTCTGAGGCAGCATTTAATTTAAAAGATTTTAATGGAAATTATCAATATAAAGCATTCGGAATACCATGGCTTGGATTAAAAAGGGGTTTAGCTGACGAAATTGTTGTTTCATCATATGGTACAATTTTAGCAATAAATGATATTCCTAAAAAAGTAATAAATAACCTGAAGCAACTTGAAAATATTGGAATGTATGATAAGTATGGTTTTTTTGAATCTGTGGATTATACTCCAAGTAGGGCTGGAAATAACAATTATTCTGTAGTTAAAACGTATATGGCACATCACCAGGGGCTTATACTTTTGTCAATAAACAATTTAATAAATGATAATATATTACAAAAAAGATTTTCTTGTAATCCAGAAATAGAAAGTGTAGATATATTATTACAAGAAAAAATGCCCGATAATATTATAATTACTAAAGAGAAAAAGGAACATATTGAAAAAATAAAATATTATAATTACGATTACTATACTGAAAGAAAATATGAAAATAACACCGAAAATATAAATATGTACAATTTAATATGTAATAATAATTATTCTGTTTTAATAGATAACAACGGAAACGGATATAGTAAATATAAAAATTATATTATTAATAGATTCAAACCAACAGATGAAATAAATGGTGGCATAGATTTTTTTATGAAAGACCTGAAAAATAACGATATTTGGAATCCATTAAATGAGAGCAAAAATAAAATTGTATTTTATCCGGATAAGAGCGAGTTTATAAATGAACACAATAAAATTAAATCAAAACTTTCTATTTTTATAGCAGCCGAAGATGCAGTCGAAATTAGAAAGCTAAACATAAAAAATTCAAATGAATATAATATTAATTTTGAAATATATTCAATATTTGAGCCTGTATTATCTGAAGCAAAACAGGATTATGCACATAAGGCTTTTAATAAATTATTTTTATCATTCGAAATAGAAGATAATATTCTTATAATTAAAAGAAGAGCGAGGGCTTCTAATGAAAAAGATATTTATATGGCAGTAACATTTGTATCTGAAGATGATCAAAATATTCAATTTGATACTGATAAATTGAGTATATTTGGACGAAATAATTATGGTATTCCTGAAGTAGTAAAATCATCAAAATCTATGGAAAATAGCACTAAATCTAATGTAAATCAAGCTATTGCATTAAAAAAGAATATTGAAATTAATAATGGTGATGAAAAAAATATATTTTTATTAATAGGCGTTTCAGATAGTAAAGAAAAGGTGGTTGAAAATGTAAAGAAATATTGTAATCCAGAAAATGTAACTAGAGCGATGAAATTATCTAGGGCACAAACTGAAGCAAAAGTTCAGTATTTAGGAATTACAGGGAAAGATGTAAATCTATATGAACGAATCTTATCTTACATGTTAAATAAATGTGGAACAGTATATACAAAAGCGGATCGTAATTTAAAATTATATCCAAGTAAATTATGGAGATATGGTATATCTGGAAATAAACCAATATTGTTACTTGAAATAAATGAAATATCTGAAATTGATATAGTAAAAAATATTGTAAAATGTTATGAATTTCTTAAAATTCAAGGTATGGAAGTTGATTTTATTATTTTAAATAATGAACCAGGGTCATACGAGAATTATTTACAAGATGCTATAAATGAAATTATTTGGAGCAATATAGATGCTTATAACAATGGAATTTTTACACTAAAAAATATTTCAGATGAGGATAAAGAAATTATAAGACATAGGGCAGATATTATTATTCCAGGGAGTTATGGGAAAATTGAATTTTTACTAGAAGAGCTTGAAAATAAAAAAGTAAATAAAATAAAAATGTACAATTGCAAAAAAAATATAAATAATAATTACAATTACAATTATAAATTTGATACAAATGCTTTAAAATTCTTTAATGAATATGGAGGATTTAAACAGAAAGAATATGTTATTAATATCAATAAAAATAAAACAACGCCGGTGGCGTGGTCAAATGTTTTAGCAAATGAAAAATTTGGTACGGTTATAACGGAAAATATGGGGGGATACACATGGTATAAGAATGCAAGACTTAATAGAATTACTGCATGGAATAATGACCCCATCAGCGATTTTCAATCCGAGCTAATATATTTTACAGATTCTGATAATGACTGTAGTTGGAATGCATCTTTGGGACCAATAAAAAATGAAGAGGAGTACTATATAAATTATGGTATGGGCTATGCCGATTATATACACTCTACAGATTCAATAGAGCAAAAAATTAATGTTTTTGTTCCACGAAATGATGCTATAAAAATTAGTATTATTTCCTTAAAAAATCTTTTACCTCAGAAAAGAAAAATTAAAATCGAATTTTGTTTAAAACTTGCTCTTGATGAAGATGAAATTTTCAGTAGTAATTATATATATAGTGAAAAAAATAACAACGATAATTATATTTTATTAAAAAACTTAGCAAACGAAGATTTTGATTATTGGATGTATTTGTCATCAAGTGAAAAGATAATTAATTCAAATTTAGCAAAGAATATATTAAAAATTGATTTAGAGGTTGAAATTGCAGCATTAGAAGAAAAAAATCTTTCTTTGTTTTTCGGGTGTGATGACATTGAAAACAATTGCAGAGTATTCGTGGAAAAATATCAGAACTTAAATTGTTGTAGGAAAGAACTTGAAGATACAAAAAAATATTGGAATAATCTTACAGAAAAAATTTCGATAAAAACTCCAGAAGATTCAATAAATTATATATGCAATGGTTGGATTATTTATCAAGCTTATTGCTGTAGGATGCTAGCTAAGAGCGGATATTACCAATCAGGAGGAGCCTGGGGATTTAGAGACCAATTACAAGACTCAATGTGTATGAAATATTTTGATTTAAATATTCAAAAGAATCAAATAATTAGGCATTGTAAACATCAGTTTATTGAAGGTGATGTTTTGCATTGGTGGCATGAGGAAACTGGAAGAGGTGTTAGAACAAAATTCTCTGACGATTTACTATGGCTTGCCTATACAGTATGTGATTATATAGAGTTTTCAGGCGACTATGATATTTTGGATATCAAAATTCCATATTTAGCTGGGGAAATTCTGGAAATAAATTCAGATGAAAAATATGATTTTTATGGAGAATCGGAAGTATCAGAAAATGTGTATTTACATTGTGTTAGGGCAATAGAAAAGACACTAAATTATGGAGTACATGGAATACCAAAGATTGGATCAGGAGACTGGAACGATGGTTTTAATTTAATAGGAAATAAGGGAAAAGGAGAAAGCGTATGGCTTGGATTTTTCTTATATGATATATTAAAAAAATTCATAAATATATGCGAATATAAAAAAGATGAAGAAAGAAAAAATAATTATGAAAAAATTTGTATTAAATTAAAAGAATCATTAAACAAAAATTGTTGGGACGGAAAATGGTATAATAGAGCTTTTTATGATAATGGGGCGGTAATTGGTAGTATTCAAAATAAAGAATGTAAAATAGATGGAATAAGTCAAAGTTGGGCAATTATTTCAAATGTAGCTGATAATCAAAAAGGAAATATTGCAATGAAAAGTTTACGTGATTATTTAGTTGATAAGGAAGTAGGAATAGTTAAATTATTATATCCACCATTTGAATCGGGGGATATAAATCCAGGATATATAAAATCGTATTTACCTGGAACTAGGGAAAATGGTGGACAATACACACATGGAGCAATATGGGCAATTATTGCTGAAGCGATGCTAAATAATGGAAAAAATGCCACAGAATATTTTAAAATGATTAATCCTATACAACATTCATTAAATAAAGCTATGGCTGACCAATATATGTTAGAGCCGTATGTTATTGCTGCGGATATATATTCAAATGATGATATGCTTGGGCAAGGTGGATGGTCTTGGTATACAGGATCTGCAAGTTGGTATTATATTTGTTTAATTAAATATATTTTAGGAATACAGATAAAAGACAGAGCATTAAGCTTTAAGCCACATACTCCTGCATATTGGAAGAAATATAGTATTATTTATAAATATGGTAATAGTGTTTATAATATAAAATTTAACAATATAAGTGGAAATGGCAACTCAATACAGAAGGTACTTCTTAATGGAAACGAAGTTGAAGGAAAGACAATAAAATTGGACGATAATGGAAGTGTTAATGAAATAGATGTTACTATGTAGCTATGGTCTTGTTCTGACGACTTATTTTCAATACTATTAAGTAGTAACTGATTAAAAATAAAATTATTAAAAAACTTGTATTAAGTATTTTCTTATGATATAACTATTAGTAGTTATGAGGTCTATAAGTAAGGAGGTCTTTCTTTGGATATTAATGAGGAAAACAATAATAGTGAATTAATTAAAGAAAAAATTATGAAAGAAAAAAGCCAAAAAACTGTATTAGTAGTTGATGATGAAAAACCAATTATTGATATTCTTGTGTATAATTTAAAGAAAGAGGGCTACAATACCATAGAGGCAACTGATGGAGAAGAAGCCATAAATATGGTTATAAATAATAAACCAGATTTAGTATTACTTGATATTATGCTTCCAAAAATGGATGGATTAACTGTCTGCAAAAAAATAAGACATAATTACAATATTCCAATTATAATGATTTCAGCTAAGGATGAAGAAATAGATAAAATATTGGGATTAGAGCTTGGTGCAGATGATTATATTACAAAACCATTTAGTGTAAGAGAGCTTATAGCAAGAGTAAAAGCTAATTTAAGGAAGAATGATAGTGATTATAATAAATTATTAGATGAAGAAAAAGATAAAATGCAAGAAAATCGAATCATAGTTGGAGATTTATATTTAGATACAGATAAATTTGAGGTTAAAGTTAGAGGAAAAGTAATAGACTTAACTTTAAGAGAGTTCGAAGTTTTAAAATACCTTGCTCAACAACCAGGCCAGGTGGTAACTAGAGAAACTTTACTTGAAAAAGTATGGGGATACGAATATTATGGTGATATAAGAACAGTTGATGTTACTGTGAGAAGAATTAGAGAAAAAATAGAGCTTGATACATCAAGTCCACAGATATTGATAACGAAGAGAAGCGTTGGTTACTATATAGCTTCTAATTAAGCAATTGATGGAGGAACATTAATTATTGAAAAATGTTTCTCCATTTTTTGTAGGAAGGGAGAGCTTATGAAAAACTTACAATTAAAAACAACATCAATCATAATTTTTATTGGTGCATTATTAATTTCAGTAAACAATATTATTAATTTGAGAAATTACAATGTTCAAAACTCGGAATTTTTGTGGTTTATTGCTACTTGGATAGGTACAATTGTAATTTTTTCAATATGTTCGGTATTTGCAGTGAATTATATCTTGAAAATAGTTACAAAACCATTTTCAAGTATTGTAGATAAAGCAGGTACATATAATGATGATAACGAGGATGAGATTAAGTATCTTGACGATGGTAAGAAGAGTAGTGAAGATAAATTTTCAAAAACTATTAACACAATGACAGAGGAATTGAGACTTAGTTTGAAAACAGCAAATAAGCAAAAAAGCCAAGTTGAGGCAATTTTATTACACATAAAAGACGGAATTATTGCATTTGATTTTCATGGAAATATAACATATATAAATCCAGCTGCAATCGATTTATTTAAGCTTGAAAAAAACGATGATTCTTTTGAAAAAATTTTCAAGAAAGTGGAGCTAGATGTTAATTTAGAAAAAATTGTTTATTTAGATGATGTTACATCTTTTGAACAAATTGTCTCTGTAGAAGAAAGATATATTAATGTATTTTTTGCTCCAATTAAGGATAATAAAAATAGACCAAATGGAATAATAATTTTACTTCAAGACATAACAGAGCATGTAAAACTCGATAATATGAGAAAAGAGTTTGTTGCAGATGTTTCACATGAGCTAAAGACACCAATTACATCAATTATGGGTTGTGCAGACACTCTTTTAGATAGTGAATACGATAAGGAAATGCAGTCAAAGTTTCTAAATGTTATTTTATCAGAATCAAACAGAATGTCTAAGTTGGTTAGCGATTTATTAACTCTTTCACGTTATGACAATAATAAAAATAAATCTGAAATTATTGAGATAGATTTGGGTGACATGACAAAAAAATGCTTAGAAAAGCTTAATATTGAAATTGAAAAGAAAAAGCATAAGATTGAATGTTTTGTAACAGCAGATGTACCATTAGTAAAGGCTGATAAATACGGAATAGAAAGAGTAATATTAAATATATTAACAAATAGTATAAAGTATACACCAGAAAATGGGAATATTAAGATATATGTTGGTTTTGTATATAATGATGCATATATAAAAGTTATTGATAATGGAATTGGAATTCCTGAAGAGGACTTACCAAGAATTTTTGAAAGGTTTTACAGAGTTGATAAAGCTAGAGCTAGAGAGCTTGGTGGTACAGGATTAGGGCTTGCAATTGCCAAAGAAATAATAGAACAGAATAGAGGAAGTATAGATATAAAAAGCGAATTTGGTAAAGGAACTGAGGTAGTTGTTAGAATACCTGTAAAAACAAGAGAAATTATTGAAAATAACGAAAATATATAATATAATACATCTGTAAACGAAGGATATAGGAGAAATACAAATGAAGGAGCGATTAAAAAGAAGCATTATGGGTTGGTTTGCCAGCTTTATTATTGCTTTGATTATTGTGTTTGTTTTAAAAACGTTTGTAGGGATGCCTACTACAGTTAAAGGAACTTCTATGGCTACAACGTTACATCCAAATGATAAATTATTTTTAAGTACGTGGGATATAAATTTTAACACTGTACCATCACGTGGTACAATAATAACTTTTGAAGCACCAAGTGTAGAATCTTTAATTGATTCTACTGATTGCACGGCAATATATACTAGTAATTCGAGAACAATAGGAGAAAAAATTTTATACTATAGTTTAGGAATCTCAAATTCTAGTTATATAAAAAGGGTAATAGGTTTACCAGGAGATCATATTGAAATAAAGAATGATCATGTGTACATAAATGGAAGTGAATACAACGAAGAATATCTTGAAAATGATGTCAAAACAGATATGGCATCTGGGGGAGTATGTAGCAATATTATTGTACCGGATGGATGTGTTTATGTTCTTGGAGATAATAGATCTGCATCAATAGACTCAAGAAAATTTGGATGTATACCTATTGGTAAAATTGAAGGAAAAGTTATTGCTAGATGGTGGCCCGCAAATAATAGAGGAACAGTATAGTTGGGGGAAGAAAAATTGTCTTTTGAAAATATTATTGGAAATGATGAAAATAAAAGATTACTTTGTAATTCAATAATAAATAAAAATATTGTCCATAGTTATTTATTTTATGGAGCTGATGGAATAGGTAAAAAAATCTTTGCAAAGGAATTTGCAAAGATGATTTTATGTAATGAAAAAGATGATAAAAAACCTTGCAATAAATGTAAATCATGTATTGAATTTAATTCAGATAATAATCCAGATTTTTTCATTATAGAGCCGGATGGGAATTCAATAAAAATTGACCAAATAAGACAGATGCAAAAATCTGTAATGGAAAAGCCGATAGAAAGCACAAAGAAAGTGTATATTATTGATAATTGCCATTTAATGACGAAAGAAGCGCAGAATTGTATGTTAAAGACCTTGGAGGAACCTCAAGAATACATAGTGATTATATTAATTGCAGCAAATGAAAATAATATTTTGTCAACGGTAAAGTCGAGATGTACAAAAATATTTTTTAAAGAGATTGATGATAATGAGATATTTAAATATGTTGGCAATAAGTATGATGAGGTTGGAATAGAGAACGACTTAATAAGATTATGCAGTGGAAGCATCTCAAAAGCAGATTATATTATAAGTAAAATTGATATGCTTAATCAGGTTAAAAAAATTATAAATGAAGTTGATAAATGTAATAAACTTCATTTTATTCAAAATAATCAACTTATATATGACAATAAAGTGGAGATTGATTTATTATTAGAATATATCTACATATTGTTATTTCAAGAGGTAATGAAAAATAATAAAAAAAGTGATGTATATATAAAGTCTATGAAAACGGTTGAGAAAACTAAAATAAAATTGCAAAATAGTAATAATTTTGATATGACGATTGATAATATGTTAATAAATATTTGGGAGGAAATTAATGAAAAAAATAATAGGTGTTAGATTTAAAAAACCTGGCAAGATATATTTTTTTGATCCACAAGGGATTGAAATAGAGAAAAATGACGATGTTATTGTTGAAACTGCAATGGGAGATGAAATTGGAAAAGTTGTTGTTGTAAACAGAGAAATCGATGAAACAAAGATGGCAACACCTTTAAAAAAAGTAATCAGAAAAGCTACAAAAGAGGATCTTGAATCTCAGAAAAAGTTCAAAGAAAAAGAGCCAGAAGCATTAAAAATTTGTAAAGAAAAAATTAAAAAGTATAATCTTGATATGAATCTAACAGATGTAGAGTATAGATTTGATGGTAGCAAAATATTATTTTATTTTATCGCTGATGGAAGAATTGACTTTAGAGATTTAGTTAAGGATTTAGCAAGTGTATTTAAAACAAGAATTGAACTTAGACAAATCGGCGTTAGAGATGAAGTTAAAAGAATAGGCGGAAATGGTGTTTGTGGTAGAGAGCTTTGTTGTTGTTCTTTTTTAGATAACTTTGAAACAGTTTCAATTAAAATGGCAAAGGAACAGGGGATAGCATTAAATCCATCTAAAATTTCAGGAAATTGTGGTCGTTTAATGTGCTGTTTAAAATATGAACAGGATGTGTATTCTGAGAAAGGTACAAGACTTCCAAAGGTTGGCGCTATAGTTAAAACTCCATCAGGAGAGGGGACTGTTGAGGGTGTTGAAATACTAAAAGAGCTTGTTAATGTAAAGATAAAAAATGGAGACGATTTTAGTTACAAGAAATTTGAGGCAAAGGATATAAAAGTAATAAAGGATTCAAAAAATGATGCCGTTAATAAAGAAGAAAAAGAAAATTTAAAAGAGCTCCAAGAACTTGAAAAATTAGAGAAAATGGATTCTAAAAATAAAAAAAATGATGATATTTAATTTTTGGTAGATTTTTATTTTTTTTATGATATAATAGTTTTATATTTTTTAGATAATAATTTGAGATTAATATATATTATTTGAAAGGGGTGAAATTTATGGCTTATAAAATTTCAGATAAATGTATTTCTTGTGGAGCATGTGCTGCACAATGTCCAATGGAATGTATTGCTGAAGGTAATGGTAAATATGAGATTGATGAAAATGCTTGTATCTCATGTGGAACATGTGCTGGTGTATGTCCAGTAGGGGCACCAGAAGATCAATAGTAGAATATATTTAGGAGATTACTTATAAAGTAATCTTCTTTTTATTTGACATAAATCAAAATCAGTTATATAATATGCTGCATTAGTGTAAGCAGCAATTTGCAAAGGGAAGGGCGATTAACCCAACTCTGCGTGCAAATGGATCTGTTATGTGATTTTGCCCGGTTGTTCAAAATCATGAAAATCCGAATAACAACCAACCATGCGGAAGGAGATATATAATGAAAGGATATAGCATGGAAGTAAAAGTAGAGGCAATTGGAAACTTGTTGCCAGATGGACGGGTTATTGACCAGGTTGTACAAATTGGCGGCACGTACAGTGTGCTTCAGGTAAACGTTGACGGTGAAGTTGATACTGTGTTTGCGCATGCATTTGAGGCCAAGGATGAACCTGAAAATGTTTTCTGGGGGTTGTGTTTTACTAATAATCCGGAAAACGCTAAACGACTTCACGTGTGCGTTCGCAGTTGTGCTGAAGACGGCTTTTTCCCTGACACAATCTCTGAATTTCAGATGCCGGAAAAGCTCTGGGATGGTTGCTATAAGATTCAGTCTCTTACAAAAACATACTATGTTAAAATTCATCCGTAAAAAATCAGATCCCTGCATATTAAATGCAGGGACCTGATTTTTTTAGTTACTATTTAAAGGTATTAAAAATAAGTTCATTGGAAAGAATTGTTTTAAATAGTAACATTTCAAAAGAAATAATATAAAAAACTGTGTAGAATAAATAAAATTTTTTTGATATATTAAAAAAAATCAACTTTTTTTTCATTTAAATCGTATTATAGGTGAAAGGGGAAAAAATGAAGAAGATGCTCAAGACATTTTTCAAGATGTTTTTATAAAATTATGTTCAGAGAATGTAACATTTATTAGTGAAGAGCATAAGAAAGCGTGGATAATTAGAGTAACGAAAAATAAATGTCTAGATTTTTTCAAAAAAAGTGAAAACAAAAACAAAGCTGAATTGGATGAAAATATTGCTAATGATGAAGATGGTAAGTCTAATAATTATGTATTAGACGAAGTAATGAAATTGCCAGAGAAATATAGAGTAGTTATCTATTTATTTTATTTTGAGGGGTATAAAATTTCAGAGCTGTCTAAAATTTTGGAAACGAACGAGTCAACGATTAAATCACAATTGGTAAGGGCTCGAGAAATATTAAAAGAAAATTTGAAGGAGGAGTTTTAAATGAAAAAAGATGAATATGTAGAGCAAATGAAAAATATAAAAGCTCCAGAAGAATTAATAAAGAAAACAATTAGTAATATTAACCAAATGGAACAATATAAGAAATTAAATAAATCGAATTATTTAAAAAAACTGTTGCTGGAATTGCAACAGCAATAACATTAACTGTAGGAAGTGTGGCTGCGTATACAGCAATTACAGGAAATTCAATCTTATCATTAATTGGATTACAAAAGGCAAGTGAAAATTACGAGGAAAAGAGCGTGGATATTTCTTCTGAGTATAATACTATTATTGAAAATAACTATACAAAAATAGAAATGAAAAAAATTGCATGTGACCAAACATTTTTTATTATGGAATACAATGTAACAATTAAAGATGAAGCTATAGATATTATTAATAAAAAAGATGAAAATTATATATCTGATATTGAGTATAACTATAGTCAAGGTGGAAAATGTGAGGATTTAGGGCTTGTTTCTACTATATATATTAATGGAAAATATATGCAGGGATACACATACTACTCAACAAAAATTGAAGAGACAGAAAATGAATATAAATTTTTTGAGATTGTGGATTTAACTGGTGTTACGGATAAAAAAATAAATGCGACAATTGAGGTTATGTCATTAAATTATAATAAATACGCATTTCCTGTTACTGATACAAACAATGCATATGTAATGGAATTTTCAATAAATAATGAAAATGAGAGTCGATATGAAGAGCAAAAATTTGAATCTGAAAAGTGTGAAATGAAGATAAAAAATATAGTAAATACAGATTTCGCTAGCTATGTTACTTTTGAATTTGATATGAAAAATAAAAATGAAGAGAGTTATTTAAATAATTTTGATATTTCTTCAAAAGATTTTAATGGAATTGATGTTGAATCAAAAGTATTTTTAAAGAAATATATTGTTACTACAAAAAATGGCAACACATATGATATTATTAATGATAACAATATTGTGTATAAATATGAACAAAATAGATATATACTAGATAGCGACAATCTTGAAATTGCTGCAAAAAAAATTAGATATAGAGGATGATTTTACAGATGCAGAAATAACTATGGAATACACAATTATGTATCCAAATTTAGTAGGAGAAAAATATTTTTCAAATATAAATGATAAACAAGTAAAAATTGAAGATGTTATTAAAAAATATTATAGCAATAAAGTTTTTATTGTTTCAAATGAAAGCACGAAATATGATACGACAATAATTTTATATGGAGAAGAGGACTATGAAAATAATTTTGTAAATGGCAGATATGCATATGCAAATATGGACTCAGCAGGAAGGATAACTTGTATGGTATATGCAGATGGAGGTCTTAAAATTACATTTATGGTAGATGCTGTAAGTCATGTTATAAATCAAATTTTTATAATGTAATAAAAAAATGAAACTTCAATATATTTGAAGTTTCATTTTTGGTTTTTTATTGCTCAGCAGTTTTATTAGTCATTTCTTCTAAATCTAATAATTCTTGCCATCTCTTATCAACTTCATCTTGGAATTCTTTAATCATCCACTCATTCCCTGGTTTAAACATATGCTTAAATCTCTTTTGTGGTCTTAAGAATTCTTCGATTGGAAGTTTATTTTTTGGTTTGTAGTTGATTACATATTTTCCATCAATTACTTCGTAAAGAGGCCAGTAACACGTTTCAACTGCAAGCTTATTTATTTGCATTAAATCTTCTGTATTATATCCCCATCCACGTGGACATGGAGCCATAATATTTAGGAACGTTGGTCCTTCTGTATAAATTGCTTTTTCAGCTTTCTCATAAAGGTCCTTAAAATTATTTAATGCAACTGTTTGAGCAACATAAGGTAAGTGATGTCCAACCATTACTTTTGTTAAATCTTTTCTAGATTGCATTTTCCCTGGAACAACTTTTCCAGCAGGAGTTGTTGTTGTATCTGCAAACTTAGGAGTAGCAGATGAACGTTGAATTCCGGTATTCATATATGCTCCGTTATCGTAGCAAACATAAGTCATATCATGACCTCTTTCCATTGCACCAGATAAACTTTGAAGACCTATATCATAAGTTCCGCCATCTCCACCGAAACTAATAAATTTTGTTACTTGATCTTCTGGTAATTTTCCTTGTCTTTTTAAAGATTTGTAAGCTGCTTCAACACCAGACTCTGTAGCACCAGCACATTCAAATGCTGTATGAATAAATGAATCTGTCCATGATGTGTATGGATACATGAAAGTAGATACTTCCATACAACCAGTAGCACAACATACAACTGCATGATCTTCAGGTTTTAAAGCTCTTAAAACCATTCTTGCACTAGCAGGTGCTCCACATCCTGCGCACATTCTATGTCCAGCTGTAAATCTTGAAGGTTTTGTAGTCATAACTTCTTTTAAATTATATGCCATTTTTTTCAGTCCTTTCTTCTAAAAATTATTATTTTCTAAGTCCTAGATATCTATATGGGTCTATAACTTTATCATCTTTGTTTATTTTTTGTAGATCTTCAAATACAGATTCTATTTGGTCCGATGTAGTATCTCTACCACCAATTCCATATACATAACTAACGACTGGAACTGATTTTTTATTTACATACATTGCAGAAGTAATATCTTCATATAAAGCACCACCAGCAGCGTTTAGAGAATCTGATTTATCTAAAACAGCAACTGATTTGATTGATGATTTTGAAAGTGCTTCAGCAATTTCTTCAGCAGGGAATGGTCTAAACATACGAACTTTTAGTAGACCTGCTTTTATACCTTTTTCTCTTAATTGATCAACAGTATATTTGGCTGTTCCTGCAGTAGAGTTCATACAAACAACTACATATTCTGCATCTTCCATTTTATATTCTTCGAAGAAGTTATATTTTCTTCCTGTTATTTTTTCAAATTCAACAGAAACTTCTTCAATAACTTTCTTAGCATTTCTCATTGCTTCAGCTTGTTGATATTTATGTTCAAATAAGAACCCTTGTAAGTCTAATGGACCAACTGCCATTGGTTCATTTCTATTTAATAAGTAATGCTCTGGTTTATATTTTCCAACGAATTCCTTAACTTTATCATCTTCTAATAATTCTATATTTTCAATTGAATGTGAAGTAATGAATCCATCTTGGCAAACCATAAGGGGTAAAAGAACATCCTTATGTTCAGCTATTCTATGTGCCATTAAAATATTATCATAAGCTTCTTGGTTATTCTCGCTAAATAACATAATCCATCCTGCATCTCTAACACCCATAGCATCTGAATGATCATTATGAATGTTTAAAGGCCCAGATACGGCACGATTTACTAGTGACATTACTATAGGTAAACGCAAACTTGATGCTATATAAATCATTTCCCACATCAAAGATAAACCATTTGCAGATGTTGCAGTCATAGCTCTTGAGCCTGCTGCTTCAGCGCCAATACATGCACTCATTGCACTGTGCTCACTTTCAACAGCAACGAATTCAGTATCAACTTGACCATTGTTTACAAATGTTGAAAAGTATTGTGGTATTTCTGTAGATGGTGTGATAGGGAATGCAGCAACAACATCTGGATTAATTTGTTTCATTGCAGTAGCAACTGCTTCATTACCACTTAAACGTTCTCTTATAGACATTTTATTCACCCTCCTCTTTCATAGTAATTGCTCCAAAAGGACAAACCTTAGCACAAACTCCGCATCCTTTACAGTAATCGTAGTCAAATTCTTTTCTTGTTCCATCACTGTTTAGAGGAATAGCATCATCTGGACAAACAGGGAAGCATAGGCCACATTGTTTGCACTTTTCACTATCAAAGATAGGTTTACAAGAGCGCCAGTCACCTGTTTTGAATTCTCTTGCATTTCCGGCTGTATAAATATTTCCACCAATTGTTAATTCACTTGCTGGAGTATTATTATCTATTGCCATATTTATCATTCCTTTCTTATTGTAATTTTTTGATTTGAGCTAAAGTAAGCTCTAAAGCTTTCATATTACCTTCAATAACTTCAGGTTTCTTAGCAAATTTATGTTTAAAAGATCCTTCCATATCAGCAAGGAATGCTTCATCAGACATAATTCCACTAACTTTTACAATTGCAGCTAGCATTGGTGTGTTAGGGAAATATTTTCCTAACGCTTCGATAGAAATTGATCTTGCATCTATTGTATAAATACTTCCTTCATAATTTTTTAATTTAGGTTTGATTGCATCTAAGTCTTTTGTTGTATTAATAACTATTGCTCCGTCAGTTTTTAGACCAGCAGTAACGTCGACACAATCTAAAAGTGTGTCATCAACAACTACTACATAATTTGGTTCGTAGATGTTGCTGTGAATTGTAATCGGATTATTTCCAATACGATTATAAGCTGTGATTGGTGCACCCATTCTTTCAGGACCATACTCAGGGAATCCTTGGATGTATTTTCCTGTGTTGAATGCAGCGTCTGCTAATAGTAGACAAGCAGTTTTTGCACCTTGACCACCACGTCCATGCCATCTAATTTCGATTAAATCGTTCATAAACGTTTACCTCCTTAATTTGATATACAGACTAAGTATATTATTTGAAAATGTGAAAGTCAAGACAAAAAGACAACAAAAGCCTGTTATAATTGTAGAGTTTTAAATATTGTTATATACGATATTTGTAAAAAAAGTAATAAAAATGTAATAAAATTGTAATATTTTCAAAAAAAGAGGCTGCATTGCAGTAACAGCAATTCTTTTAGCCACATCAATATAAAAAGAGCAAATTATCTTGGATTGATAAAATACTTAATTTTCCATATAATAAGAAAAATAAAATGGAATCATTGGGAGGGTGCAAAAGAATGAAAAAAACACAAAAGAAACCAAAAAATAAAAAATTGCTGATAGTAATATTATTGTTAACGTTTGTTTTTTCAATAATTAAAACCGGAATTTCTCTGGCTGATGATGAAAAATATGCAATAACTGAGGCAGAGGTAATTGCGAAAAGTGAGGATGTGGCCATAAACGATTTCCGATTTGAAAAGTGTAGAATAGCAAGTAATGTTACATTTCACAGAGTCGGAGATAGTGTAAGATTTAGAATATCAGTAAAAAACAAAAGTAACAAAAATTATAAGGTTAAATCAATAAGTTGTGAGCAAGATAATGAATATGTCAAAGTTACATTTGAAGATTGTGCGGGAAAACAATTTAAGGCTAATGATATACTTACTTTTGAAATGGTAGAAACATATCAAAATGAAATCGAAGAAATAGCTTACCGTCAACAAGGTTTTGATGTAAATCTTCAATTTGAATTAGAGGAAGAAGAAGAAATTATTGATGATATAATTCCAGAAGATAATAACTCACCTAATGAAACTGTTCCTGAGGATTCAAATGTAATCAGTGAAGAAGTATTGGAACCAGAAGAAGTAATAAAAGCAACAAATAAAAATAAGATTGTTAGCGTAAAAACAGGAGATAATGTGATAACATATATTGCTGTTTCAATTGTGTCACTTGCTCTGCTATTTGTAGTTGTAACTAAAAAATCAACTGTAGCTACTGGGGCAAATAATGGAAAACATGGAAAAATGAACAAAAAAGGACCAAGATTCTTTAGTATGTTTATTATTGCAGTTCTTATATTACCTACTGCTTCAAAGGCTACAACTGTTAAAGATTTAGTTGTTGTAATAAACAGTAAAGTTTCATTGGAAAGTAAATTAGAAGTAATATATGTTGTAAATGGAACTTCAAGTAGTATAATCGTTCCATATGGAGAAAAGATAGAAAATTTAGCAAATCCAGAAATTACAGGATACAAATTTAATGGATGGAAATTAGAAGATGGTACTCCATTTGATATGAATACTGAAATAAAGAATGATACGAAGATTATTGCAAATACTGAAATTATAAATTATGAAATAACTTATAATTTAGGTGATGTACCTGCCACGGTATCAAACCCTGATTCATATACGGTTGAAAGTGATGAAATAACACTTAATAATCCAAATCCTGGAGCAAACTCAGCATATACATTTTTAGGTTGGTCAGGTACAGGTATAGATGGAGTTTCTAAGAGCGTTAAAATTCCTAAGGGCTCAACAGGAAAAAGATCTTATGTTGCAAATTGGGAAAAAACAAGATTTAGTATTACATTTGATTCAGATACTGGAACAGTTGCAGAAACATCAAGAAATGTTAATAAAGGTGATGAGTTAGGCGAACTTCCAACCCCACAAAAAGAAGGTGATTACTTATTTGTAGGATGGTACACAAATAAAAACTATACTACAAAAATTTCAGCAAGTACAAAGCCTGAAGATGATGCAACTTATTATGCTAGATGGGTTGATAGAATGAGTACAGTATATTCACTTGACGGAACAGTAACTTTTTTCGGAGGAGAAGATCAAGCATATACTGTTGATGATGTGGAAAATTCAGCTGGTAATAAATATATAAATACAGGTGTTGAATTGTTTAATGAGCGTAATTATGATAGAGATTTTGAAATCGGTTTCGAAATAGTAAATATGAATGACAATTCAGTATATCAACAAACTATAATGAATGCAAAGTATGAGAATGGAGATAAGAATTATCCAGGATTTGCTTTTAGAAGATATAGAGATACAAGCAACTATGAGATTTCGTCTAGGGCTGGAAATGTTAGAAAGGATGCAACTGATGGATTTATCTGGAGATGGGGATCTATAAGTAAAGTAGTGATATCTAGAATAGGTGGTACCTTATATATTTCTATTGACGGACAAGAAAAAATAGAAATTCAGGACTATAGTGTAATTGATTTTAGATTTTATACTCCAGTAACATTTGGTGCCTCTCATGATAAGGATGGAAATCCAATAAGATATTTTGATGGAACAATTAAAAACATGTATATTAAATTACAAAATAAAGTTGAAGATTATTAATAATAAAAAAGGGCAAGTTCATTTAAATGAATTTGTCTTTTTTTGATTGAATATAGATTGCAAAACACATTGACTTTTCGGGCAAAATGGGGTATGATACTTGCAGTATTTTGCTATATTTTTTATTAGAATATGAAAGGCAAAATAGCAAAAAAATCTACAAATGTATTAGCTATAAAAATAGCATTGGAGGAGAATTATATGGGAGAAGTTATAGTTATAACATCAGGAAAAGGTGGAGTAGGTAAAACAACAACAACTGCAAATTTAGGGTCTGCTTTAGCTTTATCTGGAAAAAAAGTAGCATTAGTAGATACAGATATAGGATTAAGAAATTTAGATGTTGTAATGGGTTTAGAAAATAGAATTGTTTACGACATCGTGGATGTAGTTGAGGAAAGATGCAAATTAAGACAAGCACTTATAAAAGATAAGAGATTCAACGAATTATTTTTACTACCTGCTGCACAAACGCGAGATAAAAGTGCCATAAATGAAGAGCAAATGATAGATTTAACAAAACGATTAAAAACAGAATTTGATTATGTATTAATAGATTGTCCTGCGGGAATTGAGCAAGGCTTTAAGAATGCTATAGCTGGTGCAGATAGAGCATTAGTTGTAACTACAGCAGAAATCTCTGCAATAAGAGATGCCGATCGAATTATTGGTTTGCTAGACTCTTCTGCAATAAAAAATCCTGAACTTATAATTAATAGAATTAGGCCAAATATGATTAGAAAAGGCGAGATGATGGATATAGAAGATATCGTTGAGCTATTATCAATAGATTTAATTGGTGTAATTCCAGATGACGAATATATAATTACGCAGACTAATAAAGGAGAGCCTGCTGTATCAAACAAAAAATCCCCATCTGGTAGAGGATACTTAGAAATTGCACAAAGAATTATGGGTGAAAATATTGAAATTACTATACCAGGAAGAAATGGGAATATTTTTTCTAAAATAATTGATGCAATTAGGAAAAAATAAGTTAGTAAATGTTTACACAAAAGTGAGGGATAAATATGTTAGATAACTTAATTAATTTTTTTAAAAAAATGAATAAAAAGGAAGACGAAGCAGAGCTTCTACCATCATCTAGTGATGCAGCCAAAGAAAGATTACACCTTGTTTTAATGCAGGATAGAGCAAACGTATCCGTTGACTTTATGGATATGATGAAACAAGAAATTTTAGATGTTATAAAAAAATACATAGACATAGATGAAAAAGAAATGGACGTAAGACTAACAAATCAAGTAAACGAAGATGGATCAAATGGTGCTCCTGCTTTATATGCTAATATTCCAATTGTTGCATTAAAAAGTGAAAAGAATAAATCTATAAATAGTAATAATTTGACTCATCAAGAAGAAAATGAAGTAAGTGAAGTTTTAAAACAAGAAAATGAAAACAAAATAAAAATGGAATCCGCTAAAAAACGCATTACGACCAGCTCAACAAAAAGTTCAGAAAAAAAAGCGGATAAAAATGATAACGAAGAGGAAAATAAAGATAAACAGACAACACGAACAAGAAGAAGTTCAGAAAAAAAACAAAGTGTTTCTGAATAAAAATAGTAAGGATAATTAGTATGAAGAATAGAATCTTAAAAAATATTGATTGGTCAGTTGTTATTTGTGTTCTTATGCTTATTACTATTGGATGTATAGAGCTTTTTTCGGTAACAGGCTCATCTAATTATAATGAGCTTGTAAAACAGCTTATATGGTTTGCAATAAGCATTCCGATTGTATGTATAATTGTAAGTATAGATTATGGTGTAATTGTGAATGCTTCAAAGGTTCTATATGTAATTATGATTTTGTTATTAGTAGGTGTAATGTTTACCAAACCAATAAATGGAGCAACAAGTTGGTACAATATTGGAGCAATATCATTTCAACCATCGGAATTTGCAAAAATATGTGTAATACTTAGCTTATCAGCTACAATAGTTAGAATACAAAAAAATGGAAAAGAGCAAATAAATAGACCATTAAATTTGCTAAAAGTTATTATTGTTTTTGCTATTCCAGTATTACTTATAATTTTACAACCCGACTATGGAACTGCAATTGCATTTTGTTTGGCAAGCGTAATAATGCTCATAGTTTCTGGTATAGATAAAAGATATATAATAGCTGCTATATTGATTGCTGCTATTGCCTTGCCACTATTATATTTTTTTATTTTACCTGTGCATGCAAAAACAAGAATTGATGTATTTTTAAATCCTGATTTGGATCCAAGAGGATCTGGATATAATGTATTACAGTCAAAATTGGCAATTGGATCTGGAAAGTTTTGGGGAATGGGAATAAAAAATGGTAGTCAAACACAACTTGGATATTTATATCCTCAAACAACAGATTTTATTTATTCTGCAATAGGCGAAGAACTTGGATTTGTTGTTGCTGTAACTGTAATTATTTTATATGTGGTACTAATTACAAAATCTTTAAAGATAGCTAAAACTTCAAAAGATAATTTAGGAGCATATATAGCTGCTGGAATTGCTGGAATATTTATTTTTCACATGGTTGAAAATATTGGTATGACTATGGGAATGCTACCAATTACTGGAGTTCCATTACCATTTGTAAGTTACGGAGGAAGTTCATTACTAACAAATTGTATATTAATTGGACTTTTATTAAATATAAGTGGAAGACGAAATAAAATAATGTTTGGTGAGTAGCAAATTGATGGAGAAAAAGATGTATTTAAAAAAAATAAAAATAGGAAATGTAGAATTAAATAATAATATATTGTTAGCACCAATGGCGGGAATAACAGATAGAGCTTTTAGATTGATATGTGAAAAATTTAATCCAGGACTTGTTTGTACAGAAATGATAAGTGCTAAAGGATTATATTATAATGATAACAAAACTAGCCAATTATTAAATATGAAAGATGAAAAAAGACCAATAGCTGTACAAATATTTGGAAGTGATGTAAATGCTATGGGATTTGCTGCGGAATATGTTTCAAAATATGCAGATATCGTTGATATTAATATGGGGTGTCCAGCACCTAAAGTAGTAAAAAACGGCGATGGAAGTAAGTTGCTGCTAGACTTGGAAAAAGCAAGGGCTATTATAGAAGAGGTTGTTAAGAAATCTATTGTACCAGTAACCGTAAAATTCAGAAAAGGTTGGGATTTAAATAATATAGTTGCTATTGATATAGCAAAAATTGCAGAGCAAGCAGGTGCATCGGCAATCACAATACATGGAAGAACTCGTTCAGAGTTTTATGCCGGCGAAGCAGACTGGAATATAATAAAAAAGGTAAAAGAGAGCGTAAATATTCCAGTTATAGGAAATGGTGATGTTAGATGTACAGCGGATGCAAAAAAAATGTTTGAAAATACTGGAGTAGATGGAATAATGATCGGTAGAGGAGCTCTTGGAAATCCATGGATTTTTAAGCAAATTGAATTAGAGGCGAATGAAAGCACCTTTTCTATAACTAATCAAGAAAAATTAGGGCTGATACTAGAGCACTTGAATTATATGCTAGAAGATAAACCAGAGAGGGTTGCTGTTGTTGAAATGAGAAAACATATAAGTTGGTATATAAAAAATTCTAAGGATGCAAGTAAAGTGAGAGAATATATAAATCAAATTACAAATAAGGATGAGTTAATAGAAACATTAACAGAATACTTGAGTTCTATATGAATATAAATAAGAAAGAATAGATTTTTCTATTCTTTCTTATTTTTTTTGAAAGGACTTTTGATAGATGAAAAAAAGAATATTTACTATTTTTTTGATTTTTTTTGTTGGAATTATTTTTATAATTTTTATAAAAAATAATTATAAAAAAATTAAATTTGGAAATAATGAAAGTAATAAAAGTGTTAAAGATATAGAAGCGTATATTTTGAATATTAATTCATATAAAGCAACTGTTGAAGTAACCGTTAATAGCAACAAAAATAGTAATAAATATTTAATGTCACAAGAGAGTAATATAAAAGAAAATACGAGCAGACAAACCATTATAAACCCACAGAATATTGAGGGGGTAGAGATAATAAGTAAAAATGGAGATATAGCAATAAATAATTCTAGGTTAAACTTAAGCGAAATTTATAATGAGTATCCACATATTTCAGAAAATATATTGTGGCTAGACTCATTTATAGATAAGTACAAAAATGCCGAAGTAAAATCAGATATATATGAAGATAAAGAATATATTGTTATGGAGATTGATGATAAAAATAATAAGTATTTTAAGTCAAGAAAATTGTACTTAGATAAACATACAGGATTACCCAAAAAAATGGTGGCACATAGTGATGACAAAAAAAATGAAATATACATAATATATAATGAGATTATTATAAATGAATAATTTTCTCTAGAATATACGGGCACTTTTAATGAAAACAACGGGAGTGAGTTATATGGTAATTAAAAGAGGAGATATGTTTTATGCAGATTTAAGCCCTGTAGTGGGATCTGAGCAAGGTGGAGTTAGGCCGGTACTTATAATACAAAATGATATAGGAAATATGCACAGTCCAACAGTGATTGCAGCTGCTATTACATCACAAAGAGGAAAAAGTAAATTGCCAACGCATATTGAAATTAATTCTGAAGGTAATGGTTTAAAATCTGATTCTGTAGTACTTGCAGAGCAAATTAGAACTATTGATAAATGCAGACTTAAGGAAAAAATAGGGCATGTTGATGATGATAACATAATGAATAAAATAAACAATGCTCTTGGAGTAAGCTTTGGTTTATAAAAAAATAGAGGACACTTTCTTGTCCTCTGTATTATTTGAATCTGTAGTTTCAGGCTCACCCATGATACTAGTTATATTTTTTAATTCATTTATATATGTATTGTACCACGTTTTTGATACATCTGAATTACCATCTTCATAATCTTTAATTCTTTTTGTTAAATCAATAATTTGATATCTATCTTTTGCTCCGGCGCCATTATCTTGCATGTAAATAGGTGTATAATCGTACGAATTGATATTGATTGTTCCATCCGGATGTTTGGTTAATTGGAGATTAAGTATAATAGAATCTTTTGTATATTTGTCTTTCTGAGCTGAGCAGAAATTTCCAAGTGAATATATTACAAATCCGTCTTTAGTTGTACCATCTTCAAGTTCAATAGTTCTTTTTTCCATCGGCTCTAAAACATGTGGATGACTACCCAAGATAATATCTGCGCCATTTTCAAATAAGAAGTCTGCTAAATCCTTTTGGTCTGAATTTGGCTTAATTTTGTATTCAATACCCCAGTGCATACTCACACAGATAACATCTGGATTTAATTCTTTTGCCTTTTCTAAATGCTCTTTTATTAGATCTTTATCAATTAAATTAATGCAATATTCTTTTCCATTTGGAATTGGAATTCCATTAGTACCATAGGTGTATGATAAAAATGCTATTTTAATTCCGTTAACATCTTTTAATAAAATTGTATCTTTTTCTTCTTGTGATTTAAATGTTCCTGTGTGGTCAAAGCCGATTTCATCTAATTTGTCTATAGTATTAATTAATCCATTATATCCTGTATCCATACTATGATTATTAGACGTTGTCAATACATCAATTCCCATTTCTTTTACAGCTTCTGCGAGCTCTGGAGGAGAATTAAAAGTTGGGTATCCACTATAAGCTTTTGTTCCGCCTGCAAATGTTGTTTCTAAATTTCCAATAGCAATGTCTGCATCTGAAATGTATGATTTTATTTCAGTGAAGAAGTGAGTAAAATCATATGTCCCTGTTGATGAATCATAGGCATCTTGGTAATTTGGTCCGTGACACATTATATCACCGATAACTGCCATATTAATTGTTATATCTGGTTGAACAACAACTTCTTCTTTAGTGCTTGTTTGACTTTCTTCTTTCTTGCTAAATCCTATATTAGATGGTATTTTAGTAAAATTTGATGCAACTAAGATGATAAAAAATATTAGCAATAAGATGTAAAAATATTTTTTTATATTGAATGGTTTTTTATTTCTCATAATGCCTCTCCTTTATATAAATTCGTATATAAAGTATCACAAAATGTATTTTTTTTCAATTATATTAATAAAAAAGTAGAATTTTGGATATTATATTTTTGAATTGGAGAGAAAAATGAATTATTTTAGAAGCTATAAAAAAAAGAGTACACCATTAAAAAATTTCATGAGTATTGTGATAGTACTTGCAATTATAATTTTTGTGGTAGTAGTGTATGGAAAGAAAACTATAAGCGAAGATTTGAATGAAGGAATCAACGCAGTGAATATGATTGAAAATACAAGCAGATTTATAGTTGGTGTATCAAAAGACAATATAATAGCAACAGGAGAAACCTCAGTTTGGGGAAGTGGAATTATTGTATCAAAACAAGGACTTATTTTAACAAATTCTCATGTAGGAGGTACTAAAGACTCTATTTGTTATGTGGTGTTTGATTCTAAAAATTATTATGAAGGAAAAGTAGTTTGGAGTAATGAGATATTAGATTTATCTATTGTAAAGCTCGATTTAGAATTTGCAGATTGCATAAGTATAAAAGAAGATAATCAAATAAAAGTTGGGCAAGAGGTATATGGAATAGGTAATCCGATTAATATAAATTTTCAAAAAACAGTATCAAAAGGAATAATAAGCGGACTTAACAGAAATTTGGAATTTGATGAACAAGGAGAAAAATTCTATATGAATAATTTAATACAAACAGATGCTGCCATTAATTATGGCAGTAGTGGTGGTGCATTAGTTGATGAAAATGGAAATTTGATTGGAGTAAATACTATAAAGATCACTGATGCAACGCTTATGGGATTTGCAATACCAATAGATGTTGTTATTCCGGTTATTGATAAATTAGAGCAAAATAAAAATTTTGAGGAGGCAAGACTTAAAATATGGTGCTATGATAAATTTTATATTGATGAATCTAATAGCACAAAGAAATTTGATAGTGGAGTGATGGTAGCAAAAATAGAAGAAAATTCAAACGCGGAGAAAGCCGGATTACGAGTTGGTGACGTGATAAAATATATAGATACTAATGAAATTAATACAGTCCTAGGTTTTAAAAAATCAATACTAGAAAGAAACATAGGTGATAATGTAATTTTAAAAGTAGAAAGAAATAACAAAGAGATTCTTATTAACGTTGAATTAGAGTAATTTAAATAATTTTTATTATTGTTATAGTTTAATGTTTATGCTCGAAATATTAGCTTTTTCGTGGAGTGTATTAAACAAAAAATGTTAAATTGTAAGTAATTATAAAAAAAAAATAAAAATACTTGAAAATTAAAATTTTTAAATATATAATTTTCATAGCAAAAGATAAAATAAGGGGAGATTTGTATGGAATTGGTAAAAAATATTTTTTTTAATACTGATAAAATTGTAGAAAATACAGAGATTAAAATAACATATGCTGGATACTTATTTCAAAATAAATCTAATGAGGTAACAATTCACATTGGATACGGAGATAATTGGGAAAATGCTCAAGATATAGTTATGGAGAAAACGGAGCTAGGTTATCAAGCTAGTGTAAATGTAATTGAAGATTCAAAGCTGAATTTCTGTTTTAAAAATGAAAATGGAGAATGGGACAATAATAGTGGACAGAATTATCAGTTTAAGATAGAAAAGCAAGAATTTGAAGAAGATAATATCGAAATTGAAAAACAAGCAGAGGATGCACCATTGGCAGTGTATAAAACACCATCATGGGGAGAGTTATTTAAAAAAACATTTAGCAATCTTATAAGCTATTTTTCAAAATTGTTCTCAAAGAATACAGAGAATGCTAATAATGGTAATAATGAGTAATCTCATTAAGGATGAAAGAATTGTGCATTAAGCATGATTCTTTTTTGTATTATAGGAAATTCCTCCGGAATGCCTATAATACAAAGGCTTCGCTAACATTGCACAGAAAATTTCTGCGAAATTTTCGCGCACGAACAATTGCGCGGACATTTGCATTAAATTTTATCTTTTACAATTATCATAATGTCTGCTATTGTTCTATTAGGAGACATATACAAACTTTAAATATATTGAAAAGCATATGAAAATATGTTAGAATGCTAAGCGATTGTTTGATGATAGGAGGAGTTGATATGAAGAGCCAAAATGTTTATATTGGAAATAGTTCTTGTAATGGAGTATATCACTATAAGCTTGTTCAAGGCTCTTTAATTTCCTTTAATGGCTTTGATGGTGTTGAGAAATGTACGTATTTGTGCAAAAGTAGAAATATAATTTATGGCGTGATAGAGCAACCAGAAGGGCAGATTTTCTCATATAATACAGATAATAATACTATTAACAAAGTTCAGGTTGAAGGGAATGGTCCTTGTCATATATCGGTTAGTGATGATAGAAATTATTTATGCGTTTCAAACTATACGGATGGTTTGAAGCAGATATTTAAAATTAAGCTTGATGGAACTATAGGAGAGCGAATTTTTCGTGATGTTCAAGATACCAAAATATCGCACGCGCATTTTATGAAAATATATAAGAAATATTTGTATTCGGTTGACTTAGGAACAGGGTGTCTCGACATGTATAACTTGGAATATGGTGTTAAGCTGGTAGATAGAGTGAATTTTGGGGATAAAATTGAGCCGAGACATTTATGTTTTTTTGGAGATTATTTATTTGCAGTTACCGAAAAAAGTTGCAGAATATATTCTCTAAAATTAGAAGAAAAAAAAATAAGTATTATGGGTTATAAAGATCTTCTCCCAGATTGTATAAAAACAGAAAAAAATTATACGGGATGTGCTGTTAAAATTTCAAGGGATGGGAAGTATATTTATACGACAATTAGAGAGCATAATAGTATAAGTGTTTTTAAAAATACAAATGGAATACTAAAATTAGTGCAGAATGTAAGTAGTAGTGGTGAGCTGCCGTGGGATATTTCATTAGATAGTAAGGAAAAATATGTACTTATTGCAAATGCTTCATCAAACGAAGTATGTGTATATAAGAGAAATAAATACACTGGAAAAATAAAATTTTATAGTAAAAGTAATATGAAAGCACCATCTTGTATAGTGCTAGATTAGTAGTTATGAAGTAAGAGATGTACCATAGTTAAAGCTTTATGCAGAGTGTAAATAAAATTGTGTATAAGGAGATTTTAGATGAAGGAAAATATTACAGTAATTGCTGGAGGCAGCGGCGGAATAGGAAGAAGTGTAGTAAGAAAATTTTTAAGAAAAGGTGATAGGGTTATTGTTATAGACATAAACAAAATAACGGATGAGAGTATTGTTGAAGAGCATAATTATTCATTTATAAAAGCGGATATAACAAATCCAGAAGATATAATGACAGCTAAGAAGAAGATAGAGAAGAAGTACAAGAAAATTGATAATTTAATAAGTATGGCTGGCGTAAATATGAAAAGCGAAATTGGAGGAATGGAAACAATAACAATTGAAGATATTGATAAATCAATTAAGTTAAATTTAAATTCTCATATATATTTAATAAAAATCTTCTTAGGTTTATTAAGAAAAGAGGAAGTAGTAAAAAATATTGTTATGATATCATCAATAAATGCTATATCGAATTATGGGCTTCCAGCATATAGCGGAGCCAAAGCAGGATTATATGGCTTTATGAAGGCGATTACGGGAGAGCTTGGAAGCCAGGGAATTAGAATAAATACTATTTCTTTGGGAACAGTACCACATAGCACGGATGTAATTGATGGAAATGAATACTTTGAGTCTAAGAGAGGTAAGTTGCCACTTAAAGAGTTTGTAAAACCAACTGATGTAGCAGATGCAATATACTCATTAGTATACAGAATGAAAGCTATAGTGGGACAAAATATTGTTTTAGATATGGGGCAAAGTTTATAAAAGGAGGGATGTGTATATGAGTGAAAACAAATTAATAAGTATTGTTATACCAGTGTATAATGAGGAAGAAAATATAAGAAGAAGTTTAGAATCAATTAATAATGATTCAGTAGAGATTATAGTTGTTAATGATGGCTCTACAGATAATACTTTAGAGATATGCAGGGAATATGAAGCAAAAAATAGTAATATCAAGGTTTTTACTCAAGAGAATCAAGGACAAAATGCAGCTAGATATAATGCTATTAGCCATGCATCAGGAGAATATATTATGTTTTTAGATTCTGATGATAGCTATAATGAAAATACGGTGGCTAGAGTTATGGAGGCAATAGAAAAATATAATCATCCAGATTTAATAAGATTTAGATATCAGATTTTGCCAGAAAGAAAACTTCAAGATGCATATTTTGAAGAGCAAGAAAAATATATTGAAAAGAAAGACTTTAAAGAGCTTGTTTATCCAATGTTTTTGAATAGCTACAGATTAAATGCATTAGGAATGGATTGTGTTAAAAAATCTGTAGTAAGTAATATAGGAAATGAAGGCTCAGAGGTTAGGTTTGGAGAAGATTTACTAGCTAATTTAAGAATGTTTTCAGAAATAAATAATGTACTATTTTTAAAGGATGTACTATATAATTACATTTTCAATGAAAAGAGCACAACCAAATCAAATAATAAATATAAACTTGCTAGCAATATGGAAGATATGGTTACAATTTATACAAGAATGTATCATTACTTACTAAAATGGAATATGTGCAACGATGAGAATATGAAATATATTGAAGATAGAATAAAAAGAGAGACAGATGTTATATTAACAAGACTAGAATTAAAATGAAAACCAAAACACAGACAAAGAGTAATCTTTGAGACAGGTGGTCGCCTGTCTTTTCTTTTTGACCAAAGAGCAAAAAAAGAAGCATGTGGTCGCATACTTCTTGGTACTAATTGAATAAAGTTTTAAATAAAAAATAAAAACGTACAAATTTAATATTTGTACGTTTTCTGGCGGAAGATGAGGGATTTGAACCCTCGCGGCCCTTACGAACCCTAACAGTTTAGCAAACTGTCCCCTTCAACCACTTGGGTAATCCTCCGTGTTGAAACTTTCTGTATTATAATATAGATATTTTTATGAGTCAAGAAAAAAATAAAATATTTATAGATTTTTTATTTTTTGTATGCTATATTGAATGTGTATAGAGGTGGTTAAATGGATCAAAATATAAATAAAGTTGAGCAAATGCAACCCACGAACGGAATTGCAACTGCAGGATTAATTGTTTCAATGATTTCTATATTTATTCAAATGGCAGGTATTATGGGACTAGTTGGTTTTATTTTATCAGCAGTTGGATTTTCGCAATCGTCAAAGAAAAATGGAGTGGGAAAAATATACGGAATATTAGGAATGATTATAGGTACTATAGGAATAATATATGGAATATATTATTTTGTAACAAGTCTTTCAAATTTAGAAAGCACTATAAATGAAATTATGAAGAATAATACAATATAAAATTCAAGGGCCTCATCTTTGAGTCCCTTGAATTTTATAATTTAATTTGTTTTTTATATTCAAAACCTTTCTCAGAAATGTATCTTGAGAGATTTTTTTGTGATATTCCGGTAGCTGCAGACAGTTCATTAACTGTTACTTGTGCTGTATTATCATCAAAAAATGTTTTTAATTTTGAAATATCATTCTTATCTTTTGGAGTACATGAAGGACAAACAGCTCCATCAGTTATATAAAAACATCCGCAACGTGCGCATTTATTAAAATTCATAGTTTGCATCCCTCCATAAAATTTTTATTAGTGTCATTTTATCATAAGTATAAAATATTTAAAATAGTTTTGAAAAAAAATTAAATTTTTATTGGTTACTATTCAATAGTTGTGATAATAACAACCCCTTCTCTGACATTATTAAATAAAAAGTGTTAAACTGTAACTTTTATTGTGATTACGATAATTTTGGGGGTTGTTTTTTTACTATAACTGCTATATAATGAAGAACAAATTAAAATTGAGGAGATGATATAATGCAAGTAAGTAGAGAGCAACTTTTACACATAGCAAATTTATCACGTTTAAATTTAAAGGATGATGAAATAGATAATTATTTAGAAAATTTACAAGAAATCTTAACATTTGCAGAGAAAGTAAATAATGCACCTACAGATGGGGTAGATGAGACAATAGGTGCAAATGATAACTATAATGTATTTAGAAAAGATGAAGTTATACCTTTTGAAGATAAAGAAGCATTGCTTCAAAATGCATATTCACAAGAGCGAGGAATGTTTAAGATTCCTAAAGTTATTCAATAGACTGAGCATAAAAGGGAGGAAATATAATGGATATTACAGAGCTTACTGTTCATGAGCTTCAAGATAAATTGAAAAATAAAGAAATAACTATTTCTGAAATAACAAAAGCTTATTCAGACAGAATAAAAGAAAAAGAATCAGATGTTGATGCATTTGTTACGATTTTAGCAGATGAAGCTATAGTAAAGTCAAGGAAAATTGAAGAAAAAATAAATAATGGAGAATTAAAGTCAAGTTTTGCAGGTATTCCTATTGGAATAAAAGATAATATGTGTACAAAAGGTATAAAGACAACATGTGGATCTAAAATGCTAGAAAATTTTATCGCTCCATATGATGCAACAATAGTTGAACGATTAAATAAAGAAGGTATGATCAACTTAGGAAAACTAAATATGGATGAATTCGCAATGGGAAGTTCAACAGAAAATTCAGCAATAAAGAAAACAAAAAATCCATGGAATCTAAATACTGTTCCAGGAGGTTCATCAGGTGGATCGGCTGCAGCTGTTGCGGCAAATTTAGTTCCATGGGCTTTAGGTAGTGACACAGGTGGATCTATTCGTCAACCATCATCATTTTGTGGCGTTGTTGGATTAAAGCCAACATACGGTCTAGTTTCAAGATATGGGCTAGTAGCATATGCTTCATCGCTTGATCAAATCGGTCCAATTACAAAAGACGTAAGAGATTGTGCAATGCTTTTGAATGTATTAGCTGGCCGTGATGAGAAGGATACTACATCAATAGATAGACCAAAAGTAGATTATGTAGAGGCATTAAAGAACGATGTTAAAGGCTTAAAAATTGCCGTACCAAAGGAATTTTTTGGAGAGGGAATAAATAAAGAGGTGAAGGCAAAATTAGAAGAGGCTATTGCAAAATATAAGGAGCTTGGAGCTGAGGTTGAAGAAGTTTCATTAGACATAGCAGAGCATGCTCTAGCAGCATATTATATAATTGCATGTGCAGAAGCAAGTTCAAATCTTGGAAGATTTGATGGAATTAGATATGGACATAGATCAGAAAAAGGAGAAACACTTAGAGATATATATTTTAATTCAAGAAGTGAAGGCTTTGGACCAGAAGTAAAAAGGAGAATTATACTGGGAACATATGTATTAAGTTCAGGATATTATGATGCATATTATAAGAAAGCTCAAAAAGTTCGTACACTAATTGCAAACAAATTTGAAGAAGTATTTAAAAATCACGATGTTATACTAACACCAACATCGCCAACTACAGCATTTGAATTTAATTCAAAATCTAGTCCTCTCGAAATGTATTTAGCAGATATTTGTACTGTTTCTGTAAATGTAGCTGGACTTCCAGGAATTTCAATACCATGTGGTGTTGATGGAAAAGGTATGCCAATAGGAATGCAGTTAATTGGAAATAAATTCCAAGAAGAAACTATATTGAATGTTGCCTATACATATGAGCAAGCTACAAACTTTAGGGCAAATTATAAGCCAGAATTTAAGAAATAATAGGGAGGAGAATATAAATGGCAAGAAGCGATTATGAAGTTGTAATTGGACTTGAAGTCCATGCAGAACTTTCAACTAAAACTAAAATATTCTGTAGTTGTCCTACAGATTTTGGCGGTGAGCCAAATACACATTGTTGTCCAATTTGTATGGCTATGCCAGGAACTCTTCCTGTATTGAATGAAAGAGTTGTAGAATATGCTGTAAAAGCAGGATTAGCCACAAATTGTGAAATTTCAAGAGATAGTAAAAATGATAGAAAAAATTACTTTTATCCAGATCTTCCAAAATCATATCAAATTTCTCAGTTTGATAAACCACTTTGCGAACATGGATATGTTGAAATAGAAGATGACGAAGGTAATCTTAAAAAAGTTAGGTTACTTCGTATCCATATAGAAGAAGATGCAGGAAAGCTAAATCACGATGAATTTGGAGGAGGAAGTTTAGTAGACCTAAATAGAGCAGGAGTTCCATTAATTGAATCTGTATCTGAACCAGATCTTCGTTCTGCAGGAGAGGCTGAAAGATATTTAAGAAAATTGAAATCTATATTTGAGTATATAGAAGTATCAGATTGTAAAATGCAAGAAGGATCACTTCGTGCAGATGTTAATGTTTCGGTACATAAGAAGGGAGAGCCTTTTGGTACTCGTACGGAAATGAAAAATATGAATTCATTTAGATCAATAGTTAGAGCTATAGAATATGAATCAAATAGACAAATTGATGTACTAGAAGAAGGTGGAATTATCGAACAAGAATCTCTAAGATGGGATGATGTTTCTGGAAGAACTTTCTCAATGAGAAGTAAAGAAGATGCTCAAGATTATAGATATTTCCCAGATCCAGATTTGGTTGCAATAAGATTATCTGAAGAATACATTCAAAATATCAAAGATAATTTACCAGAATTACCAGAAAGTAGAAAAGAAAGATATATGTCTGAATATAAATTATCAGAGAAAGATGCAAATTTAATAACAGCATCAAAATACCTTTCAGATTTATTTGAGGGGACAAAAAATGTATGTGGTAATGCTAAATTATCTGCAAATTGGATTTTATCTGATATATCAAGAATATTAAACGAAAAGGAAATGGAGCCAGACCAAATACCATTTACTGCAGTGCAATTAGGAAAAATGATTCAGTTAATCGAAAATGGAACAATAAGTAGTGCAATTGGAAAAAAAGTACTAACAGAATTGTTTGAAAATCCAATTGATCCAGAAGGAATTGTTAAAGCAAAAGGTTGGATTCAAATTTCTGATGAGGGAGCTATAAAGGCGGTTGTTATGCAAGTTCTCGAGGCAAATCCTCAATCGATTGCAGACTATAAAGCAGGAAAAGATAAAGCATTAGGATTTTTAGTAGGACAGGCAATGAAAGCAACAAAAGGACAAGCAAATCCACAAATGCTAAATAAGATGTTTATTGATGAATTAAGAAAATAGAGCTCATAAAAATTATATGAGAAGTTATATGTATAAATCACATACATATTGCTTCTCATTTTTGCCTAGATTTTAGCACAAACTGAAAATCAACATAATAAGTAAAAAAACTTGATAAATGTTGATTCTTGTGTTACAATTTTGAAATATATGTAATCTTGTGAAAGGAGTGTATATCATGTTAGTTAGTAAAAAAATAATTGAAGAAACATATCACAATACTGATGAAGATAAATTAAAAAAAGTGAAAGAATTTTTAAATGATGATATGGTAAAAATTATAAAAGCTACATATGATGATAGTAGTGATTTTGAGATATATGCTAAAGCAAAAGATCAGTCAGAAACTCATGATATATATGCAAAAATTCAGAAGGACCAGATAGTAAAAACAACGTGTACGTGCAATGAAGGCAAAAATAGTAATGAGATATGCCCTCACATAATAGCAAGCATCGAAAAATTTAATAATAGTAAAGAATATACAAACATATTTGGACTAAATAGTAACGAGAAGAACGACGATAATAGGTTATACAATAAAGCAAATCAATATAAAATATTTAACCAAATTATAAGTACATTTTATGAGGATTTGCGTGAGAAAGAAGAAAAAACAAACAAAAAAACATCAACAGATTTAATTGGATTAAAATTAAAAATAATATACAATACAGCAGATAAGGAAATGAGTGTAGAGTTTAAAATTATTGATGGAAAATCATATTTTAAAATAAGAAATTTAATGGAATTTTACGATAATTTTCTTGATGGAGGAGTGCACAAGTATGGCCCTAAAATAGAATTTAAGCACACAAGGGAAATAATAAAACCAGAGGATCAAAAAATCTTAGACTTTATGCTTAAGTATTCAGAGATAATGAAATACACAAACGAATCATTGGGACAACAGAGATATTTAGGTAAAGTTATGAAAGAGGGAGAAATAACAATATCTAATACGTGCCTTGATGAATTATTTGATGTTTTGGAAGGTAATTACGTAAAGGTAAAAAAAGACTATACAAATGATAAGATGTTATTTTTGGATGAAGAGCCAGAAATTAAATTTACATTAGAAGAAGCGGATGACGAAAATTACAAATTATATCCTAATGTGGATATATATAATTATGAAGTATTAACAGGGAAAGAATACTTATATATGCTTATTGATGATGTTATGTATAGATGTCCAAAATCATACAAAAATACAGTATTAAAATTATTAGATTTATTTAAAAATAATTTCACGAAAGAAGTTATTTTTAAAAAACAAGACCTACCTAAATTATTTTCATTGGTTGTTCCTAGCATTAAGGACTATTTTGAAATAACCAATATAAAATCAGAAGAAATGGAAAAATATATTCCTCAGGAATTGTACGTAAAAGTATTCTTAGATGCTACTGATAAAAATTACATTACAGCAGATATTAAATTCGGATATAAAGATATAGAATTTAATCCTTTGGTAGACGATAAAAACGTAAAAATACCAAGAGATGTAGTTAAAGAGACAAATGCATTAGAAACATTCATAAAAACAGGTTTTATGTTAGATCAACAAAATGCTAGACTAATACTCACAGATGACGAAAAAATATATAATTTCATTTCTGAAGAAGTATTTTATTATATGAAAAATTATGAGGTATTAGTAACAGAAGCATTTAAAAAGAGAGGAATAAAACATCCCAAAATATCTAATATTGGAATTAAGATTGAAAATAATTTACTAAAAATAGACTTAACAGATTATAATTTTTCAGCTGAGGATCTTGCGGAGATAATGGAAAGATATAAGTTAAATAAAAAATTCTATAGGTTAGCTGATGGAAGTTTTATAAATCTTGAATCGAATGAAACATTAGAGTTTTTAGACAAACTTAATATCGATGGTGATTTACAATATGAACAATTAGTAAGTGGTGAGTTTGAACTACCTGTATATAGAACATTATATCTGGATAAAATATTAAAAAATACAAGTATTAAAGTTAAGAAAAATAAAGAGTACAAAGATTTTATTGACGATATAATGAGCAATGATGACGATATTATTGAGATTCCTAAAAATTTAAAAGCTGAAATGAGAAGATATCAAGAAGTCGGTTTTAAATGGTTGAAGACTTTGGATAACTATGGCCTTGGTGGAATTTTGGCGGACGATATGGGGCTTGGAAAAACTCTTCAGGTTATCACATTATTGTTGGATTATAATAATAAGAGCGAAGAAAGAAAATCAAGCATGGTTGTATGTCCAAGTTCATTGGCTTTAAACTGGGCAAGTGAGCTTGAAAAATTTGCACCAGATTTAAGTGTTTGTGTTATTTCTGGGAATGCATCAGAGCGAGAAAAAATAATAGAAAAAATAGATAATTTTGATGTAATTATTACTTCATATGATTTATTAAAACGTGATGTTGAATTGTATAATAAACAGAATTATGAATTCAAGTATATTGTTGCAGACGAAGCGCAATACATTAAGAATAATAATACCCAAAATTTCAAAGCAATAAAACAAATAAAGGCACAAACTAGATATGCCTTAACAGGTACGCCAATAGAGAATTCTTTAGCAGAATTATGGTCAATTTTTGATTTTACAATGCCAGGATATTTATATAGTTATAAACAATTTAAAGAAATATTTGAAACTCCAATTATAAGAGATGAAGATGGGTACAAAATCAAAAAATTAAAAAACCTTATAGAGCCATTTATTTTGAGAAGAATAAAAGAAGAAGTTTTGACTGAGTTACCGGATAAAACAGTCACAGTTCTTAATAGCGAAATGGAAGAGGAACAGAAAAAAATCTATATGTCTTACATGGCAGAAGCAAGAGAAGAGGTGGCTAATGAACTTATTGGTAAAGATTTTGAAAAGAATCAAATGAAGATTCTAGCTTTACTTATGAGACTAAGGCAGATTTGTTGTCATCCAAGCTTGTTTGTGGATAACTATGAGAGCGGAAGTGGCAAATTAAATCTCTGCATGGAAATTATAAAAGATGCAGTTCAGGGAAATCATAAAATACTCCTATTTTCTGGGTACACATCAATGTTTGATATTCTTGAAAATGAGCTTGAAAAAGAAAATATTAAATACTTTAAATTAACAGGCCAAACCAAGGTCGGTGATAGAATAAAACTTGTTGATGAGTTTAATGAAAATCAAGATGTAAAAGTATTTTTAATTTCATTAAAGGCAGGTGGCACAGGTCTTAACCTAATTGGAGCAGATATGGTAATACACTATGATCCATGGTGGAATATTTCCGCAGAAAACCAAGCAACGGATAGAACATATAGAATCGGCCAAAAACGTAATGTTCAAGTATATAAGCTTATAACAAAGAATTCTATTGAAGAAAAGATATACGAACTTCAGCAGAGAAAGGCAAAACTTGTAGATAATATGTTATCAACGAATGAAACATTTATTAGTAGATTGTCAAAAGATGAAATTATGGACTTATTTAAATAGTTGAAATACAGTTTGATTTTCTTCAAGCTGTATTTTTTATTGTGAATAAATAATGTGAGACAACAACCACTTCTATGGTTTTATTATCATCATAACTATTAAATAGTAACGAGACAATTGTGATATTAATGGCTTTTACTTGTTTTTATTTTGTGTTTATGCTATAAATAAAAATGAATTGTAAAAATATAGTACAATTTATTAAATTAGGAATACAATAAATTTAAATATAGAGAGGGGATTTATATTTTATGGATAAATCTGTTCAATTTACACAATACAGAGATGAATATAAATTTTTTTATTATAATAGCTTTTCTTTAAGTGAAGATTCAAGAGCTATATATTTGGAATATGATTTTGAGATACCAGGTCTTACGAAATTTACGCCGAAAATTAAAATATTGAAGAAAAATATGAAGTTTAAGTCAGTATATACTGCTCAGGCCCAAAATATGGCTTTTAATATTGGTATGATAGAGCTTATTAGCTATTGGAAATCGGTATGTTCCCCTAAAATTGTGATTAAATGTGGACATTTAACTGATGAGCAAATAAAATTTTGGAAGAAAATTTATTTTTTTGGATTAGGAGAATTATTTTTTACAAATAATATTAAGACAACAATAGAAGAATTTGTAGAGATAGAAAGTTCTCAAGATGAAGAGTTATTTAAATATAATGCAATTTCAGAAAAATCAAGTGGCTATATTGTTCCAATAGGAGGTGGAAAGGATTCTGTTGTAACATTAGAGACATTAAAGATTGATAAATCTTTAGATTTCGCACTTATTATTAACCCAAAACCAGTAACTTTAAAATGTGCAGAAATTGCTGGATTAGATCCAGATCATATTATAGAAATTTACAGAACAATTGATAAACGCTTATTAGATTTGAATGAAAAAGGCTTTATAAACGGACACACTCCATTTTCTGCAATGCTCGCATTTGTTTCATATTTTACAGCATATTTACTATCAAAGAAATATGTTGCATTATCTAATGAAAATAGTGCAAATGAATCAAATGTTGTGGGTGAGAAAGTAAATCATCAATATTCGAAAAGTTTTGAATTTGAATGTGATTTTGACAGTTATGCTGAAAAATTCTTAAAAGCTCCAGTAAAGTACTTTAGTTTTTTAAGACCTTTGAATGAATTACAAATAGCAAAGATTTTTTCTAAACACGAAAAATACCACAAAGTTTTTAAAAGTTGTAATGTAGGAAGCAAAGGAACTGAATGGAAGTGGTGCTGTAATTGTGCAAAATGTTTATTTGCGTATACGATTTTAAGTCCATTTTTATACAAAGAGAAATTGGTAGATATTTTTGGAGAGGATTTATTTGATAAAGAAGCATTACTTCAAACTTTTATAGACTTAACAGGAAATGGTAATATAAAACCATTTGATTGTGTTGGAACGTTTGAAGAGGTTAATTATGCAATTTCAAAAACTATCATAAATTTGGAGCAAAAAAACGAAAATCTACCATTCCTATTAAAATATTATCTAGAGAATTTTAAATTGGTAGATATAAATAATGATATTACAAGAGAATATAATGATCAGAATAATTTAACAGATGAACAAAACAACATGTTAAGAAAAGAGGTTTTATAGTTGTTAGGTGAGTTAATAAACTATTTTAAAGACAAGAAAATAATTATATTAGGGTTTGGTAGAGAGGGAATTTCTACATATAAGTTAATAAGAGAACATTTGAAGAATCAAAAGTTATATATAGCTGATAGACAAGAAAATTTTTATGATGAATATGACTTTCTAAAAAATGACGAAAACGTAGATTTTATTGACGGAGAGAAATATTTACAAGGACTGGAAGATTATGACATCATTATGAAGTCACCGGGGATTTCTTTTGTAGGTTTAGATACCTCAAAAATAGAGAATAAAATTAAATCTCAGATAGAATTATTGTTTGAATTTTTTGATGCAAAATTTATTGGTGTTACAGGAACAAAAGGAAAAAGTACAACGAGTTCATTGATTTACAAAGTTCTTAGTGAGCAAAATATTAATTGCATGTTTATGGGAAATATTGGAATTCCTGCGTTTGATATGGTAAATAAAATAGAGCCAGGAATGATAATAATTTTGGAGCTTTCTTCTCATCAGCTGGAGTTTGTAAAGAAATCTCCTAATATTTCTATTTTACTAAATATATTTGAAGAGCATCTAGATCACTATGAGTCATATCAAAAGTATATAGATGCTAAATGTAACATATACAATTTTCAAAATGAGGAAGATTATTTTCTTTATAATATTGATAATGAAATGCTTCAAAAAAATGTGAAGAAAACAAATTCTAAGACTATAAAAGTTAGTTTAGGTAACAATAGCGGTGCCAATATTTATTTTGAAAACGGGTTTGTATACATTAACGGAAAGAAAATATATGACAATAGTGTTCAAAGAAATTTAATTGGCGATTATAACCTAAACAATATTATGTTTGTGTTGGGAGTTTCAGAAATATTAAATCTAAATATTGAAAAAAGTATAGATAGTATTTGTTCATTTAAAACTTTGCCACATCGACTTGAATTTGTTGGCATATATGATGACGTTTTATATTATGACAATTGTATTGGAACAACACCTGAGGCTACTATTGAAGTAATAAAGGCACTAGCAAATGTAGATACTCTAATTATTGGCGGAATGGATCGAGGAATTGATTATTCGTATTTTATAAATTATTTAAATAATAGTAATATTGGAAACATTATATGTATGCCAAAAACGGGACACGATATTTCTAAAAAGCTTAATAACCCGAATGTAATTTGTGTTGAAACGCTCGAAGAAGCGGTTGAAACTTCAAAAAAAGTTACAAAAAAGGGAAAAAGTTGTTTAATTTCTCCGGCAGCGGCAAGTTATGGCTTCTTTAAAAATTTTGAAGAAAAAGGAGATAGATTTCAGGCTTTAGTAAAGGGAGAAAAATAATATTAGCATGCTACAGAATATATATCTGTAGCATGTTTTGAAAGGATTTAAGATGAAAGATTATATCACAGTTATTGGTGCTGGGCTTGCTGGATGCGAAGCGGCATATCAAATTGCAAAAGAAAATATAAAAGTTAAACTATACGAAATGAAACCAAGGAAATATTCTCCTGCTCATAGTAGCAAAAATATGGCTGAAATTGTTTGTAGTAATTCGTTTAAATCCAATTTACATACAAATGCGTGTGGACTACTAAAGGAAGAGCTTAGGATTTTAGATTCTCTTCTTATAAAAGTTGCTGATGAATCTGCAGTACCAGCAGGGCAAGCTCTTGCAGTGGATAGAGAAATGTTTTCGAACAAAGTAACGCAATATATAAAAAAAATGGAATACATAGAAGTAATAAATGAGGAAGTTGGAGATAATATACATCTAAATGAACTTATCGATGATGGGATTGTTATTGTTGCAACTGGACCATTAACTTCAGATTTATTATCAAAAGAAATTATGGAATTAATTGGAGATAATGATTTACACTTCTATGATGCTGCTGCACCAATTGTTACTAAAGAATCAATTGATATGAATATTGCTTTTTGGGGTGATAGATATAACCAGGAAAGAGCGAAAGATGAAGATGTTGAATTATGGAAAAATCGTGTAAAAGGAATAGAAAAATCCGATTATATAAATTTACCAATGAGTAAAGAGGAGTATGAGAATTTTTGGAATGCACTCGTAAATGCAGATGTTGTTGAGCTTCACAAATTTGAAAAAAGGGAAATTTTTGAGGGGTGTATGCCAGTTGAAGTAATGGCAAAAAGAGGTATAGATACTTTAAGATACGGACCATTGAAACCTGTTGGTTTTACGGATCCAAGAACTGGATATAGACCATATGCACTTGTACAGTTAAGGCAGGACAATACAGATGGGACAATATATAACATAGTAGGATTTCAAACAAACTTAAAATTTGGAGAACAAAAGAGGGTTTTTAGTTTGATTCCTGGACTTGAAAATGCAGATTTTCAAAAATATGGAGTTATGCATAGAAATACATATATTAATTCAACAAAATTATTAGATGCTACGTATAACTTTAATAAAAATAAAAATTTATTTTTTGCAGGTCAGATAACAGGTGTTGAAGGATATGTAGAATCTATTTCCTCTGGACTAGTTGCTGGATTAAATGCAGTAAGAAAATTTAAAGGAGATACTGAAAAAAATGAATTTAATGAGAGCACAATGATTGGAGCTTTGGCAAAATATATTTCTACTGAAAATGAAAGATTTCAACCGATGAATGCAAATTTTGGTATAATTCCTGCCCTTGACGAAAAGATAAAGGATAAAAGATTAAGGTATGAAAAATTAGCAGATAGGGCCTTAAAGTTGATAAAAAATAAAGTTTGAATATTTTTTATAGACAAAATTTTTATTTAATAATATAATAAAAAAAACTGGAGGAAAAGGGTATGGCAGAATTAAAATTTGAAATTATTAAAAATATTGGAGTTTTATCAGAATCAGAGAAAGGATGGAAAAAAGAGTTAAATCTTGTAAAATGGAATGATTATGCACCAAAGTACGATTTAAGAGATTGGAATGAAGATCATACGAGAATGGGAAAAGGAATTACATTAACAGAGGAAGAAGTTAAAAAACTGAGAGCTGTAATTAATGATGTATAGTATGTTGAAGGTGTAGGGTTATAATATGGAAAAAAATTTTGAAGATATTTTTGAATCGATAAAATTATTACATAAAAAATATAATTCTCAAGATTATCTAAACAATTTAGATAATTTTAATAAAAGCTCTAAAGAATTAGAGAAAATATTAGAAAAATATAATACTGATGAGGGGAAAGGTCATAAAAGAAAAAAACACAGATTGAGTTCAAAGGGTAAATAGTGTGATTTATCTTAATATGCAGAATAAACCAATTAAAAAAACGAAAGCAAATTTCTATTAAGTAATTTGCTTTCATTTTTTTTAAAAAGAAAAGCACTTATTGTGCTTTTCTTGAAAATAAAAGGGGATGTTGTTAGTAACTGGAGTAATTTATTGTTGTTACTAACTTGCCTATAATATATCAATTAATTTTGTCCAAATTGTGAATTTAAAGTGATTTGTTAAAAAATAATAAATTTTTATATAAGATATATACTGAACATAAAATTATGAATTACATAAAATATAAATAATTACAAGAAAGGAGTGTTTTATGAAATCATATGTAATTGAAGGTGGAAAAAAATTAAATGGAACTATAAAAATAAGTGGTTCAAAAAATGCATCATTGCCAATTTTGGCGGCAACAATACTGGGAAATGGTACTTCAAAGCTTTATAATGTCCCAAATATAAGTGATATAGAGAATACAATCAATATATTGAAAATAATAGGATGTAAAATTAAAAAAAATAATGGGAAAATTGAAGTTAATTCTCAGTACATAAATAAAACAGAGATTCCAACGGATTTAATGTCTAAAATGAGATCTTCTGTGATACTAGCTGGTGCAATGTTGGGAAAATTTAAGAAAGTTAAATTTTCGTATCCAGGAGGTTATGATATTTGTTTGGAATAAAAAAATACAAGAAGAATACCTTCGTAGTGGAGGTGTTCTTTTTGAAGTATTTAAAAAATGAAGAGAAAAGGGTAGTGATTTATTGTAGAGAGAGCAGAGACGATTATGGTGAAAATTATGAGCGTATAGAGACCCAGAGAGATTTACTTGTTAAATTTTGCGAGAATAAAGGTTTAAATAATATTATAGAAATTATAATGGATGACAACAAGAGCGGAACAAATTTTAATAGATTCAATCAGATAAAAAATAAAGCAAAAAATGGTGAGTTTGATGTAATTGTTTTTAAAAATTCTGCAAGAATGGGAAGAAATCAAAGGGAAGCTCTTAATTTAGTACAATATCTTGAAAACTGCCAGATAGAAATTGTATTTGAAGATGAATTATATGATGAAGAACTCTTTGGACTATATGCTTGGTTTAATGAGAGAAGAGCAAGGGATGATAGTAAGAATATAAAGCGAAATTTAAGGCATAAAATAGAGGAAGGAAAATTAACCATAAAGCCCATATACGGATATGATAAGGTAGATGGAGAAGTTGTAATAAATCCGAATACAGCTCCAATTGTAAAAAAAATTTTTTATTTATATAACAAAGGATTAACATTTTATGATTTGATAGAGTATTTAAATAAAAATAACATACCAACTCCATCTGAATCAAGACAATATCCAAATTGTAGAAAAGCGTTAAAATGGAATAGGCAACATATTACTAGAATCCTTAAAGATAGGAGATATACTGGAGATTACGTCGGGGGGAAAACAGAAAAAGTAAGTTTTAAGTCGAATAAAATTAGGATGAAAGATGAAAATGAATGGATAATTATCACAAATCATCATGAATCAATTATTTCAAAAGACTTATTTAATGAGGTGTGCCAAAAATTAAAAACATCAAAAAGTATTGTGTAATCCATTGGTTTTGATGTATAATAGACCATGAAAAATTAGTGTTAGAGCTTATTTACCAAATAGGAAAGACTATTCCTCCATATAAGATGTTCTACTTATATGGTTACATAGAAATTATCTAGCAAGATTCGCAATCAGGGGGTTGTGATATAGGAACAAGGCCGATAGATATACATATAAGCGCATTTAAAAAACTTGGTGTAGAAGTAAAAGAAGAGCAGGGATATATTATTTGCAATGCTGAAAAAATTATAGGGAATAATATAAATTTAGACTTTCCAAGTGTAGGAGCAACAGAAAATATAATTTTGGCTGCTAGTATGGCAGATGGAATAACAACAATTAATAATGCAGCGATGGAGCCAGAAATTGTCGATTTAATAAGTTTTCTGAATAAAATGGGAGCAAAGATAGAAGGCGGAGGAACAAATAAAATTACAATAAATGGAGTAGAAAAACTTAATGGAACTAGCCATAATATAATGCCGGATAGAATTGAAGCAGGAACATTTCTTTGTGTTGCAGCAGGAACGGGAGGAGAAATAATACTTAAAAATGTAAACTCTCACGATTTAGATGCTGTATTGAATAAATTAGAAGAATGTGGTTGTGTTATTGAATGTAAAAAAAATTTAATTTATCTTATAGCACCAAAAAAATTAAAACAGATAGAAATAAAAACAACAGTTTATCCAGGGTTCCCTACAGACTTGCAACAAATATTTTCCGCGATGCTTCTTAAAGCGTCGGGAACTTCTATTATCGTTGAAAATATTTTTGAAAATAGATATAAGTATATTTCAGAACTTAGAAAGATGAGCCCAAAAATTGTTCAAGATGGTCGTGTGTCAATTATAACAGGAAAAAGAAAATTACAATCTGCAGAAGTGTCATGTACAGATTTAAGAGGTGGTGCTGCGATTGTATTGGCTGCGTTGATGGCCAAAGGAACTTCAAAAATACACAAAATAGAGCATATATTAAGAGGATATGAGAATTTCGACGTTAAGTTACGAAGCATTGGTGCTCAAATAAAGGTTGTAGAGGAATAAGTATATTTTATAGAAAGTAAGTACACATAGGAGGAGTGAAAAATTTTATGCCGAAAAATACAAAAAAGAGAGCCATTATTTATTCAAATGTTAAAGCAAACAAAAAATTGGCAGAAGAAAAAAATAAAATAAAAGATGAACAAATAAATTTGAGTGATGAGGTTATTATTGGATTTAATAGCAATAAAAGTAGTCAAGATAAAAATATAAAGGCAAGAGCAAGAAATAATGAAGAAAATAGAAAAACTAAGAAACAAGCAGAAAAGAATACTAACAGAAAAAAAGTGTCCTTGAAAAAATCTCCTCAAAAAAATAAATTCAAACCCCAAAAAAAGAATAGTATGCAATACAAAATACCAAAGGAAAAAAACAATGGTAAAATCTTTATTTTATTAAAAACGAGCATAGTAGCTATAGTAATATTTCTTTTTGTATTTGCTTTCTTAAAATCATCTATTTTTAATATAAAAGAAATTGTAGTAAAAGTAGATAATAATTCAGCACTAACAATGTCTGAAATAAAAGAGCTTTCAAATATTGCTGTAGGACAAAATATGTTCTCCGTTAATAAGAAGAAAGCAATAGATAGTATAAAAACTAATGCATATGTCGAGAATGTCAAAATAAAAAGAAATATTCCAGATAAAGTTACAATAGAAGTTGTGGAACGTATTGTAAAATTTCAGCTTGAATCCGAAAATGGCTACATATATGTAGATAATCAAGGTATAGTTATTGATGAAAAAAAGGATAAAAAAGATTGCATTATTATTGTAGGACAAAAAACTGATGATATAATTATAGGCAATAAACTAAACGATGAAGACTTAAATGGACTTTCAGATGTTATAAAAATAATACAAGAAGCAGAAAATAACGAAATTGTTGAAGACATAACAAAAATTGATATATCGAATCATGATGACTATTTAGTTTATTTTGATAATCTTGGAAAAGTTGCACACATAGGTAACACAACATCTGTAAATGATAAAATGACAAGAATTGCTAAAATATTAAAAGTAGAGAGTGAAGTTGAAGGAGAAATATTCGTAAATGTAGATTTAAATAATGGGAAATATCCATATTTTAGAGAAAAAGTATAAGGAGTTTGTATGAAAATAAGTAGTAAGTATGTAATTTTGAGTGTAGCATTTTTTTTACTTTCGTTTGCAATTACAGTACAACTAAGAATTACCAGCTCTGAAGAATCTGAAGTTACGCAAGAGAAAATAGTAACTGAGCTTAAAGATAAGATTTTTGAGTTGAATGACAATAATGAAAAGCTTAACAAAAAAATTGAAATTACGCAGAAAGATTTGGAAGAAATTAGAACCAAGGCAGCAGAGAATGATACTTCAAATACAGAAAAAAGTGATTTGATAAAAAAATATACTATAATACAAGGTAATACGGATGTAAAAGGACAGGGAATTATTGTTAGATATTATCCAAGCGAAATAAGACAAAATGGGGAAAATTTTGGTAATGCAGATATTACCAAAGATTTGGTAGATATTGTTAATGAGCTTAAGAATGCTGGTGCTGAAGCTATAGCTGTAAATGAAATTAGAATAACAGGTACCTCATCAATTGAAATGGAAAAAAATAATATTGTTGTGGATGGAGTGCGTATTTCAAGACCATATATTGTAAAGGCAATAGGAAATCCTGAAACAATGAATAGCAGTCTAATTAGACCGGGGGGGACAATTGAATTAATAAAAAATGATAGGGCAAAAATAGAGCTTGTAATTGCAAAAGAAGTAAAGATATCTAGATCGGAAAATATAGAATAAAAGAGGTGGATTATACGTGAAAGAAATGCATAATAAAAAAGTTGCAATTTCATTAGGTATTCTAACGATGTTATTTACTGCTGGAACAATGATGCAGTTCAAAACTATAAGAGCTGCAAATCTAGATGGCACAATTCAACTTACGGATAGAAACCTAAAAAAATCAGTACTTCAGTGGAATGAGAAATATCAAGAGTCTACGAAAAAGCTTAAAGATACTGACGAAGAATTAGAAGAATTGAAAAAGAAAGTAGCGGAGTTTCATATTGATGAAGAACTTAAGGAAAAAATAGATAAATATGAAATAATACTTGGCATGACCGACGTAAGTGGTGAAGGGATAATTGTTACAGTATCAGATAATGATGGTTACAATAATCAAAATTCATTTGCGAGCATAAATGCTTCAAATTATTTGGTTCATGATGGAAATCTTGTTGCAATTGTAAATGAATTAAAAGCAGCTGGAGCAGAGGCAATTTCAATTAATGATAAAAGAATTACCGATACAACTGCAATTACATGTGCGGGCAATGTTATTCAAGTAAATGGAGAAAAAGTTGGTAGCCCATTTACTATAAAAGCAATAGGTAATAAGGACTTATTATATGGAGAAATAACAAAAAATGGTGGAATAATATATAAACTAAAAAGATATGGTGTAATAACTGAAATAAAAAAGAACGATAATATTGAAATTTCAAAAAATTTATAGTATCTTATCTAGAGTGCAGAATTGCTCTATAAATTTTTATGAAGAAATGAGGTTATGATGAATAGGGAAAAAATAAAAATCTCAATAGTTTTAGGAATAATTTCAATCTTTCTTGTAAGTTTAATGGGCGTTCAAATAAAAACAATAAAAAAAACAGACATTACGGCACTAGAGACCATGCAGGAAGATGAATTAAGAAGTGAAATTTTGGCTTTAAAAGAAAAAAATGACGAATTGCAAGCAAAAATTATAGACAATGAAGAAAAAATAAAGGAGTATAATGAGACCCTTGATAATAGCCAAAAGGCAGAAGAACTACTAAATAATGAACTTAAGGAATACGAAGAGAAGATTGGTTTAACAGATGTGACTGGGGCTGGAGTAATAATAACATTAACCGACACATCTGATCAATCATATAGCTATAGCAATTTGGTCGATTACGTTAATGAATTAAGATATGCTGGAGCAACTGCCATTTCCATAAATGACTACAGAATAATTTCTACTACAGAAATAGTTGAAATTTCTAAAAAATATATTTTATTGAATACTGATCAAAGAATATCTTCACCATACATCATAAAAGCAATTGGTGATAAAGATAAAATATTAGAAGTTTTCAACCTGAAAGATGAAGGATATATTGATTTATATAAGGATGCTGGATATAGTGTAGAAATAGAAGGCAGCAACAATATAACAATAAACAAGTATAATAAAGAGATAAATTTTGAGTATATCGAAAAAGGAGAGGATTAAATTGGTATATATAGCAATTATTTTGGGTTGTATTATAGGTGCGTTTATAGGAAATTTTGCACCGATGATTTCATATACGTATTCAGAGTATTTAGCAATTGCAATTGTTGCAGCTCTAGATACAATATTTGGTGGAATTGTTGCGTCAATTAATAAGAATTTTAACATGGGTGTATTTATTTCAGGGTTTCTAGGTAATGCCATATTATCTATATTGCTTGCATATTTAGGATCTAGATTGAATGTAGATATATATTTAGCCGCAATATTTGTTTTTGTAGGAAGGATTTTTTATAATTTAGGTGTAATACGTAGATATTACATTGAAAAATTTACAAGTTTCTTAAAAATAAGGAAGGAAAAAAATAACAAAAAAACACAAAAAAATACAGAAAAATAACTTTTTGAGCATTATTACAAATATGTTACAACAATGTTACGAAAATATAACGATTAGTATTGACATTTTTTTAAAAATATAATATTCTTGTGCATGTATAGTGCGTATAAATAAGAGTTGTAGATGGAGGAGTTAACCTTGGCTGTTGGAGATATAATTGTTGGTATGGATATCGGCACTTCAAAAGTTAGTCTCGTTGTAGGTGAAGTAAACAATTTTGGACAGATAGAGACGCTTTGTAGTGTAAGTAACATATGCAACGGGATAAAAAAAGGAAAAATAATAAATGAAGAAGAAGTGATAAAGACAGTAATTAAAACTTTAGAAGATGCTGAATCAGAATCGAATCTAAAGATTAATTCTGCATACATAACTATTTATGGAAAAGATGTAACAATAGTTCAGAACAGCATCACTAAAGAGGTAAAAGATAGATATTCTGGAATTTCTGCAAAAGATGTTTCATCAGCCATAATGCAGGCCAAAGATATTGATGTTCCAGAGGGAAAAACAATAATCGACATTGTTGCTGAAAAATTTGTTTTAGATGATGGCAAGACAACCTCTGATCCTATAGGAAGCTTTTGCTCGTCATTTACATTAAAGGCACAGATTGTCTTAGCTAATAAAGAATTTATAAGACAGATACATAATATTTTTAGAAAATCAGATTTAGAGATTGATGGTATAGTACCAATAACATTGGCAGAAAAGAATGTTGTGTTAGATACGAATGAATTAAATGATAGCGTTATGATCCTTGATATTGGAGCAGGAAATACAGAAATAGGTGTATTTGAAGGATCTGAATTCATATATACTAATACAATACCACTTGGTGGAGATAACATTACAAATGATATAGCACTTGTTTTAAATATAAATCCAGATGAAGCTGATAAACTTAAACGTCAATATGGACTAGCAATGAAATCATACATAGATAACGATAATGATATAACTCTTAATACGTGCAAAGATGAGAACGGAAATAAAGTAATAAAAAGCTCTGAGTTAATTGAAATAATTGAAGCTAGAGTTGAGGAAATGTTTAAATTAATAAATGATGACATAACCACTCAAGGGGTAAAATCAAGAATAAATAACGTAATTTTAACAGGACAAGGAATAGTTAATATTAGTAAAAGCGATATCGCAGGAAAAGTTATATTAAATATTCCAGTTAAAATTTCTACAGGCAGAATGGTAAGCACAGTTAAACCAGGATTTAGAACAGCGTATGCACTTGTTAGATATGTAGCATCAAGACAGTACGCCAAAAATGTTTCAAGTAGTATAGATACAAATGATAAAGATAAAGGAATTGTCAAAGCAGTACTAGAGAAAATTAAGGATTTTTTCTACTCGTAAAAAAGGGCTTAAAGCTCAAAAAGGATGTTTTTAATTTTAATTTATAAATAGGGAGGAAGACAATATGATAATGGATAGCGCAGAGGAAAGTGGAATAATGATAGACGGAACAGCCACAATCAAAGTTATTGGTGTAGGTGGAGGCGGAACTAACGCTGTAAACAGAATGGTTGATTCTGGAATTAGAGGAGTAGAATTCGTAGCGGTAAATACAGATAGACAAGCTTTAATATTATCAAAAGCAGCATCAAAGATACAAATTGGTGAAAAAATAACAAGAGGATTGGGTGCAGGTGCTAACCCAGATATAGGAGCACAAGCAGCAGAAGAAAGTAAATCAGAAATAACAGAAGCATTAAGAGGTGCAGATATGGTGTTCGTTACCGCCGGAATGGGTGGAGGAACAGGAACTGGTGCAGCTCCAATAGTTGCACAATGTGCGAAGGAAATGGGAATATTAACGATAGGCGTTGTTACAAAACCATTTACATTTGAGGGAAAGAAGAGATTATCTCAAGCGGAAAGAGGAATTGAAAGCCTAAAAGGAAAAGTTGATACATTAGTTGTTATACCAAACGATAAATTACTTCAAATTATTGATAGAAAAACATCTATTGTAGAGGCATTTAAAATGGCGGATGATGTTTTGAGACAAGGTGTACAGGGTATATCAGACTTAATTGCTGTTCCAGGACTTGTAAACTTAGACTTTGCAGATGTTAAAACAATAATGCTAAATACAGGTATAGCACATATGGGTATTGGTAGAGCATCCGGAGAATCAAGAGCAGAAGATGCAGCTAAACAAGCCATATCAAATCCATTACTTGAGAGTTCAATCGAAGGGGCAAAAGGTGTTATCATAAACATTACTGGTGGATCTAATTTAGGATTACATGAAGTAAATACTGCGGCAGAAATTGTACAACGTAGTGCAGATCCAGAAGCTAATATTATATTTGGTGCTGTTATAGATGAGAGCATTGATGAGGATATTATTATCACTGTTATTGCAACAGGATTTGAAATGGATACCAAACCAACATTTGGTGGGCCTACTCCTGTATCATCAGTAGTAAATAATATAAACAATAATATTTCAACAACAAAACCATGGGAACAAAAAACTGCTTCAATTCCATCAAAACCAGAAGCAGTAAATCCAAATGATTTAGATATACCATCATTCTTAAGAAAGAAAAATGGTAATAAACAATAAAATATTGTCAGAATTAAAAATAAATAAAAAAAATATAAAAGAAATAATCTATGTATGTAGATTATTTCTTTTTTTTGTGGTCAAGAAATGACAGGTTTTTCAAATAAAACATTGTAAAATTTCCTAAAATAATTTGTATGGGAGGTAACTTATGGTGGCATATATTGACTTAATAATTTTAGAAAATTTTCTTATGAACTCAATTATATTATATACAACAGGCAAATTATTGAACAAGAAAATATATATACGAAGAATTTTTTTTACAAGTATAATTGGAACAATGTATGTATTTTCTCTATGTTTAAGATTAACAAACTTTGTACTAAATATTTCAAAACTAGTAACAGGAATTATGCTCGTAAAAATATGCTTTAGAAGTAAAAATGTAAGAAGTATTATAAAAGATACAATGGTATATTTTTTTACATCCTTTGTATATGCAGGATGTGCTTTAGGTTTTTTACACATTATAAAACCTAAAGTTGTATATATTGTAAATGGAATGATAATTGGAGGGGAATATATTTTTGAGACTGTAGGAATATCTGCTATAATAAGTTTTTTTATAATAAAGACTTCTATAAATTTAATAAAATTAAAACAACATTTTAGTAGAAAGAACATGATTTGCAATATTGAAATTTTTTTTAGAAAAAGGAGCATAAAATTAAAAGCTCTACTTGATACAGGCAATTTACTAAAGGATCCAATAACGAGTGCACCTGTGGTAATTGTTTATAAAGAAAAAGTAAAGGCTTTATTTAATAATAGCAATTTAGATCAAATTGATTCAATGATAGGAGGTGATGGATTTAATAATATTATTCTTAATGATAAATGTATAAGAATAATTCCATATACTTCTGTAGGAAATATCAATGGGGTTATGATTGCATGCAAAGTTGATAAGATAAAAGTTGAATATCAAGATGAAGTAAACGAAATAAACGATGTACTTATTGGTTTATATAATGAAGCTCTTAGTAAAAACGATAAATATTCTGCTTTGATTGGACTACAAATTTTGGAAGGGAGTAAAATCAATAATGAACATATTTCGAATGTTAAAAGCAAAAGTAAATATAGTGTATGCTAAATATATTAATAACAATAAAATAGAAGAACTGCCAATATACTATATTGCGGGAAGTCAAACGCTTCCTCCGCCACTTGACGAAAGCGAAGAAGAAGAAGCTTTAAAAAAGTTGTCATCTGGTAATGAGGAAATAAAAAAAGTGTTGGTCGAAAGGAACTTACGACTGGTTGTCTATATTGCAAAAAAATTTGAAAATACAGGGGTGGGAATTGAGGATTTAATATCTATAGGAACTATAGGTTTAATGAAAGCAATTAATACTTTTAATATAGATAAAAATATAAAACTTGCGACATATGCATCAAGATGCATAGAAAATGAAATATTAATGTTTTTAAGAAAGAGCAACAAGATAAAGGGGGAAATATCAATTGACGAACCACTTAATCAAGATGGAGATGGTAATGAACTACTACTTTCAGATATATTAGGAACAGATGAAGATATAACATCAAGACATATAGAGGATGAAGTTGATAAAAAATTGTTAAAAGAGTCAATTATTAAACTGAGTCCAAGAGAAAAATATATAATGGAGCTTAGGTTTGGTTTTAAAGATGATGAAGAAAAGACACAAAAAGAGGTAGCAGACATGCTTGGAATATCTCAAAGTTATATATCTAGGTTAGAAAAAAAGATTATTTCAAAAATGCGAAGAGAAATAAAAAGCAAAACTGGATAAGTACGTAATTATTTTATTAAGGTATAAAACCTCGTATTTTGGAAATAATTTAAGTACAAATTATTCCAAAAGGAGGTTTTTTTATTTGAACAGAAAGGTTGAGATTTGTGGTGTAAACACAAGTAAACTACCGGTACTTTCAAATGAAGAAAAAAATGAACTATTAGTAAAAATAAAGGAAGGTAATATAGATGCAAGACAAGAGTTTATAAATGGGAATTTAAGATTAGTTTTAAGCGTTATTCAAAGATTTTCAAATAGAGGAGAGAACCCTGATGATTTATTTCAAGTAGGGTGTATAGGCTTAATAAAAGCGATAGATAATTTTGATTTATCACAGAATGTTCAATTTAGTACGTATGCTGTTCCTATGATAATTGGAGAATTAAGAAGATACTTAAGAGATAACAATTCTATTCGAGTTAGTAGATCGATAAAGGATTTAGCATATAAGGTTCTTGCTGTTAAAGATAAATATAACAAAGAGCAGGAAAAAGAGCTTAGCATAGATGAAGTGGCGAAAATTCTTAACGTAGAAGTTGATGATGTAATTATGTGTCTTGATGCGATACAGACACCAATGTCGTTACAGGAACCGGTGTATGGTGAAGGAACAGAAAGTATATATTTAATGGATCAGGTAAGGGATAAGAAAAACAATGAAGATTATTGGACAGAAAATATAACAATGGCTGAAGCATTAAAACGCTTGAATGCTAAAGAAAAAAATATAATGCATAAGCGTTTTTTTGAAGGAAGAACTCAAATGGAAGTGGCTGATGAAATTGGAATATCACAAGCACAGGTTTCTCGAATAGAAAAAAATGCAATAGAGCATATAAAAAGAATATATAAATAGGTAATTATAAAACAAAATCTTCATATTATATAATATGGAGGTTTTGTTATGCTTAAAGAAGCGGGAATGGATTTTAGACATAAAGAAGTGATAAATATAAAAGATGCTAGAAGATTGGGATATGTGCAAGATGTATGTGCAGATTTAGAAAGCGGGAGAATAACCTCAATAATTGTTCCTGGAAGTAGACGAATGATGAGTATGTTTTCGAAGGAAGATGATATTGTTATAGAGTGGGAAAAAATTAAATGCATAGGAGAGGATATTATATTAGTAGAAATATAGATTTATAAGTATAAAAATGGTACTATTTAATAGTTATGATAATAATAAAATCCTAGAATGGGTTGTTGTATGTATTTTTGACGCCCTTGCTGGAGTATTCTTGATTACTCCAATCGTCCTACGCATATGCTTCGGTTGGTCGCTGCTCGGGACTTTCAAAAATGCAGACAAAGACCCTTTCTCTGACCTTATTAAATAAAAAGTGTTAAACTGTAACATAAAAATCAAAAAAAGTCGAAAAATGTGTTGACTTTGAAATTCCTTTATGATAATATAATCAGGTACCAAGTAGAGGAGCTGAAACACAGAGATATAGTTAATAAGTTTTAACCAGTGGATAGAGTGAGGTTGAATTGTTAATTATAAAAAAAGTTGAAAAAAATGTTGACAAAGAGCTTTGAAGATGGTATCATAAACAAGTACTCAGCAAGAGATGAAAACATATAAATATAAGCAATATTTAATATGTAAATTAGTAATTAAACATCATGAAACTACGCATGCTAATTTATATTTTTTTGTGCAAAAATGGCTTAAAAAATAATTAAAAAATATTTTAAAAAATATGTTGACATCAAGAACAAAAAGTAGTACAATACAAACTGTTCACAGCGAAGAGCTAAGAACAAAAAAAGTACATTGAAAAGTAAACAATAAACCTTTGAGAAACCAATCGAAGCGGTAGTTGAATTGTACTACCTTAAAACAAAAACAATTTTTTTAGAGCTTAAAACTCTGTTTATTTAGATTTTAGTAATTCGAAAGAATTTTAAAATACAATAACAAGAGAGTTTGATCCTGGCTCAGGATAAACGCTGGCGGCGCACATAAGACATGCAAGTCGAACGGAAGTCGTTATATTTGATTCTGAATGAAAGATTTATCCGGAATGATGAAGATTTTATAACAATGGCTTTAGTGGCGGACTGGTGAGTAACGCGTAAGCAATCTGCCTATCAGAGGGGAATAACAGTGAGAAATCATTGCTAATACCGCATATGCCATGAGTATCGCATGATACAATTGGGAAAGGAGAAATCCGCTGATAGATGAGCTTGCGTCTGATTAACTTGTTGGTGGGGTAACGGCCTACCAAGGTGACGATCAGTAGCCGGACTGAGAGGTTGAACGGCCACATTGGGACTGAGATACGGCCCAGACTCCTTCGGGAGGCAGCAGTCGGGAATATTGCGCAATGGAGGAAACTCTGACGCAGTGACGCCGCGTATAGGATGAAGGTTTTCGGATTGTAAACTATTGTCGTTAGGGAAGATAAAAGACAGTACCTAAGGAGGAAGCTCCGGCTAACTACGTGCCAGCAGCCGCGGTAATACGTAGGGAGCTAGCGTTATCCGGATTTATTGGGTGTACAGGGTGCGTAGACGGGAAATTAATTTAGTTGTGAAATCCCTTGGCTTAACTGAGGAACTGCAACTAAAACTGTTTTTC